>NZ_JAAVUQ010000050.1 GCF_018449515.1 Caballeronia sp. dw_19
CATCCGTTTGACGCACACCACTAGCGCGTGCCGCGCCACCCCCACGTGCAGACAAGGTTTTCAAGCGGCCGAGTGCCGCGACCTTTTATCTTGCCTTCCGCCTTTGCCTTCGCTTTCGCTCCGGGCCTCGGCGTCCCGGCGGTGCTGCGCTGCCCGCAGTCAGGCCGCCGGCGAACGCGGCCACGGCCACAGGCCGGGCTCGTTCGAGGCAAGACGCCTGCACATGGGAAGGCGGCGCCGGATGTTGCGCGAAGTGCGGCGCGGATGCGCACGCACTGCACGCGCGACGGCACCGTGACGACCAGCGGAACGACACGCCCGATGGCACGATGAGATGCACGGAAACGTGCAGCGAATCGGCGGCCATCATGGACGTGCCTCCAGCCAGACCGGATGTGCAACACCGATCACGGTGGATGCAGCAATCGGTCCGAAGTAGCGGCTGTCGAATGACGCCGGGTTGGTCACGCTCAACAGGAACAGTTCGCCAAGTTCAAGGCGGCGGCATTGCTGCCAGGATGGCAGCGGGCGGCCCAGCCGGTCGGCGGCAGCACGGTGGCCGCAGGCACGCCGTCGATGCGAACGATACCGCCAGCGATGCACACCTCCTGCGGTGATACGGCGCCCACTCGCTTGAGAAGCGGAACGCGCGTCGGTAGATAACCGCGCTGCGCAGCGAGTGCGGCAGCTTCGGCCGGCAGTGGGACAAGCACGATGCTGTCCACGGACAACGGACGTGGCAGCGAGGCGACTCGATGGGCGAACGGTTCAATGCGATACCAGGCGACCGCCACACTGTCGGACGGGTTGTAGGTCAGACGCGGCAGCGGCGACACGAACGCGGCCCAGACCAGCGCAGCGAGGCCGGTAGCGGCGAAGCCCGTCAGCACGATGCGAGCGCGCAGGCGCGAGCGAGGATACGGTGCGATGCTGGATGTGGAAAGCGTCGTTATGGCAACGCCCTCCCGGCCAGCCAAGCCGCATGTCGCTCGGCGGTGTATTCCGGTAGCGGCAAGCGCAGCGACCCGGTTGCCGAGCGTGCGCCAGTACGCGGGCGACACGTCGGCTGGCGCGATGCCCAGCGCTTCGATGGCGTCGAGCGGCACAAACACGGCACGGACGGCAGGCTCGCCCTCGGCGTGCAGCAGCAACCGCGCGCCTGGCAGCACGCCGGGGATGCGCTGCGCCGCATCGAGCGACGTGCAAGCCTGCATCACCATGAGTTCCCAACGGATCGTGCCGTAGTCATTGGCCTGCCACCGGATGCGGCAAAACACTGCCCCCGCCAAGAACATCGCGACACGGCGCCAGTGGTCAAGCCGGACGATGCGTGACGGTTCGCCGAAGCGCAGATAGATGTCGATGCGCCGCTCGACATAGGCGAGCGATACGCGGGTCAACGGTACGGTGCCGGCCCGTCTGGCGAGCATCGCGAGCGAAGTCGGATTTGTGTTGGTTGTGGCAGCCGTGGCAGCCGAAGGTTGTACGTTCATTGGGAGTTCTCCGGAAACTCGCGTTCCAGCAGTGCGCGCAGCAGTTCGGCCACCGTCACGCCACGCGTGAAGGCAGACACCTTGATGCGCGCCCGCATCGCGGGCGTGATGTCGAGGGTCAGGCGCGCGGTGTAGAGGTCGCCCTTTTGCAAAGCATCGGCGTCACCCTGGCGAATCCAAGCCTCGGCGTGGGGATTCGCCGGCGGACGCGCGCCGATGCCGATGCGTTTGCCGCGCGTGCTCGTCATGTCGGCCACCGCAGCAGTTCATCGGTGAGCGCGGCGATCTCGCGCGCGGCAGCGCTGTCGGGCGCCGTCTCGCGGGCGAGCCGGCCGGCGGCTACGCTGTCGGCAAAAACGATGCGCTGATGCACTTCCGAACGCAGCGCAGGCAGCGGCTGTTCGGCAAGTGACTGCCGCGCCTCCCGGCCGATGATGGTGGTGCTGACGCGCCGGTTGATGACGAAGGCCGCGCGTAGCGCAGGTCGAAACACCTGCGCCTCGCGGATCAACGCCACCATCTCGGCACTGGCCCGCAGGTCGTAGGGACTGGGCTGCACCGGGATCAGTACACGCTCGGCCGCCAGCAGCGCGGAGCGTGCCAAGGCGGCGATACGAGGTGGTCCGTCGATGATGACGTGATCGGCCCGCCTTGCGAGTTCTGGAGCCTCCTGGTGCAGCGTCTCGCGTGCCAGGCCTACGGCACTGAATAGCCTGGGCAGACCTTGCTGACTTCTGCGCTGCGTCCAGTCCAGCGATGAACCCTGCGGATCGGCATCCAGCGGGACGACCGATTGCCCGCGCATCGCCAGTTCGCCCGCGATGTGCGTGGCGAGCGTGGTCTTGCCTACGCCGCCTTTCTGATTGAGCAAGGCAACGATCATGGCGCGGCCCTCCGATCTGGAAAGCCAGCCTGCTTTTGTCCTGAAAGCCGGGATTGTTTTTGCTTTCGGGGTTGCTGTGTTTTTTGCCTTTCGGCAGTTGTCCACCGAAACGGCGCGCTTCTACTAAAAGTTAGAGAATTTAAGTTAGGTAAGTTAAGGGGCGTCGAAACCCGCGCCGTTATTGGCTTTTCGGGCGATTCGTACTCCTGATAGAACGAACCCGTCCACCGGTTGTCCCACAGTTATCCCCGTGCCGTGAACGGCACGGGCCGGAAGGTCAATAGCTCGGTCCGATCGCCTGGCATCCGTTCGATGCCCAGGACGTAGCCCGGCAGCGTTTGCCGCGCCACCAAAGCGCGCAAGTCGTAGGCGAAGTCCGAAAACCGCATGCTGCTGCCAGATTTCAATAAGCTATCCTCTCGAAATCAACTTCCTCAACTATTTCTGCTATTTGCACCAGAACCGCGTCTCGCAGGCGAGGGAAATCTACGAGGCGCGAAGGATCATTGAAGGCGGGGTCGCCTCAAGGCTTGCTGGACGGCTGACGCCCGCGCAGATCGAACAGTTGCGGGCCCACAGCGCGCGCGAGATCGAGGCCATCCGCCACACGGCGACCGCGCATTGTCCATCCAATTATCAAGCCGTTTTCACCACTTGCTGGCGGCGTTCTGCGCGAATCCGTTCGTTACGCGCGAACTGGAGGAACTGGTGAGCCGCATCATTATGTTGGGTATTTTTCGTTGCGGAGCCTGGCGCTGCGTCACCATGCTCGTGCGACGAGCATGGTGACATCGTCGATGCCCTCGTTGACGGTGATACCGCGCGTGCAGTCAAGAGCATGCACGTCCATCTGTCGATGATCGAGACGCGTCTCCAGCCGGAAATGTTCGTGCGTCCTGAAGTCGACCCGGACGAGGTGCTTCGGCAAGCCTGGGATAAGGTCCAGGTTGCGCGGTAATGCCGGTGTTCCGATGTTGAGGTATCGACCTCGCGGCAATTCAGGAGACGAATATTCTTCCAAATCAGCCTGGGCAGCCCGAGTTCGGCGTTCATGGCTGGGTGACTCTATTTTGCATGTAGTACGGTCGCGGCACTCGCCGTTATGCGGAACGGCAACTGGGGCGCAGGATGATCGGACATTCCGAGTGAGGCAGCAATCCTCCCTTGCGGCCTCTGCGCACAAACGCTTTACAACACGGGGCTGAGCTCGTGCTCGCGAGACGCGCTCGATGACTCGGCGTGTCGGAGACTTAGCCATCGCACGCATGTACCACTGACCGTTGAAATAAAACGGACCGAATCCCCTCAAGCCGTAAATGCGCTGCTGCTTGCAACCGATGCAAAGTAGATCAGGCAAATGGCGGGAATGCGCTGCCATCTTTCCTTCGAATTTTCCCCTCCCGTTGCGATAAGCCGTCCACGTTCTGCGAGATCAGGTTGATCTCCAAGCCTCAGACATTCTGCCACCCCGATAAACCAGCCTTCGTCAGCGTCCGACTCGGGGCGGAACGTGTCGGATTTCCGCGGTCTTTCACAGCAACACAAGTATCGTAAGCGGGGAGAGAATGGAAGGTCAGCGCATCTGTTGTCGACAAGAATCGTCATATTTTTCACAATTAAGAAAACAAAATGTTCTGTTGACCTATTATTTTGAAGAGATATATTAACGCCAACTTGTCGACAACAACTTTTTTCGCCGGAGTATCAATGAGCGCAGAGTTTGACCTGGTGATCCGTAATGCAAAGGTGACAACAGCCAGTGACACCTTCATGTCGGATATCGGCGTGATCGGCGGCCGGATCGTCCAGATGGGCGTGCGCTTGTCGACAGGAGCACGCGAAATCGACGCACGAGGCCGCACTACCACGCCGGGCGGGATCGATGCGCATTGCCACCTCGACCAGCCCATCGCGCCGCCAGCGAAAATGTCGGACGATTTTGAATCCGGCACCCGTTCGGCCGCTTGTGGCGGCACGACCACCGTGATTCCATTCGCCGCGCAGCAAAAAGGGGGCTCGTTGCGCGCGGCGATCGACGATTACCACGAACGGGCAAATGGCCGTGCGAGTGTGGATTACGGTTTCCACCTTATCGTGACCGATCCCACCCCAGAAGTCATGGCAACGGAATTGCCGGCGCTTATTGCAGAAGGGTATTCGTCGTTCAAGATCTACATGACCTACGACGACATGAAATTGAACGACGGCCAGATCCTGCGACTGCTTGCGCTTGCGCGAACGCATGGCGCCATGGCAATGATTCATGCGGAAAACACCGAATGCATCGCCTGGCTGACCGAGAGCCTTCTCGACTTCGGGCTGACCGCGCCGCGCTATCACGCGGCGTCGCGGCCCATGCTGGTTGAACGTGAGGCCACGCATCGGGCGATCAGCCTTGCGGAACTGGTTGATGTCCCCATGCTTCTTGTCCATGTTTCCGGGCGCGAGGCGGTCGAGCAGATTCAGTGGGCGCGTGCTCGCGGGTTGAAGGTATTGTCGGAGACTTGCCCGCAATATCTTTTGCTTACAGCCGAAGATCTCGGTATTGACGACAGTTATGAAGGGGCGAAATGCGTGTGCAGCCCGCCTCCGCGCGACGCCGCCAGTCAGCAGGCAATCTGGGCAGCACTGGCTGACGGCACCTTCACTGTTTTTTCTTCGGATCACGCGCCGTTTTCATTCGATGACGACCAGGGCAAGAAGCCAAGGGGCCGCGAGGTCGCGTTTCCCTACATTCCAAACGGCATACCGGGTATCGAAACCCGCCTGCCGCTGTTGTATTCGGAAGGCGTGCTGACCGGCCGGATTTCGGTCAACCGCTTTGTAGAGCTGACCGCCACGAATCCTGCGAAGACCTATGGATTGCACCCGCGAAAAGGGACGATTGCAATTGGTTCGGACGCCGACCTTGTGATCTGGGAAGAACGCAGCGTGCTGCTCACGAATTCGATGCTGCACCATGCCGTCGATTACACGCCGTATGAAGGCCGCACCCTTGGCGCGTGGCCGGCTTATACGATCGCCCGCGGCGACGTGGTATGGGACGGAAAGCAATTTCTCGCGGCACCGGGTCGCGGACGTTTTCTTCCGCGCGGACTGCCGACCATGGTTGCGCGCCGGCCGGCGAGCGGCGGCGTGCGATAAGGCTGCAAGCTGACGGCTATTAAAGTGCTTCACTTGGCCATAAATTTTGGTGTCCGAATTACTTTAAAAATAGCACTGCGTTATTCCATCTCATCGAATCCAGGAGTGTGTCATGTCTAAACTGTTTGACAGCGCCCGCGTGTCAGCGCAGGCCCGGATAAGGTCCGCGCACGCCGGACGCGTGCTGTTAGCGGCAGCGGTTTTGTCCATTGGCGCTGGCTCGGCGCCGGTGTTTGCACAGGACAACAATTCGATGCTGCTTGTCGCGGGGCCGCGCACGCCGGAATCACTGGATCAGGAATATCCACCCACGGAAGCAAGTCACGAAGCGCGCCGCAATATCTATGAGCGGCTGTTGTCATATGAAATGAAGCCCGGAGAAAACGGCGTGATGGTCGAGAACTTCGACAAGCTCAAGGGCGCGCTGGCAGAAAGCTGGGAAACCTCACCCGACAAGAGTTCGATTACATTCCATTTGCGCAAGGGCGTAAAAAGCTACGCGGGCAATACGCTAACCGCCGACGACGTCATGTGGACCTTCGAGCGCGGCTGGAACCTTAAGGCCACGTTTCGCTGGTACATGACGCAGGTGCTGAAGATCACGGACTTTAATGCGGCGTTCAAGAAAATCGACGACCAGACTGTGAAGGTTACCTTGCCGGGGCCGTCGCCGCTGATCGAACGCCTATGGGTGAACAACGATCTTGGCATTATAGATTCGGTGGAGATCAAGAAGCACGTCACGCCGGATGATCCGTGGGCCTCACGCTGGCTCTCCAGCCATTCCGCTTCGTTCGCGCCATATCAGGTCACGAAATATGCGCCGGGCCAGGAGGTTGTCTATGAAAGCAACGCGAATTATTATCGCGGTGCGCCGAAACTGACTCGCATCATTTTCCGCGAGATGCCAACGTCGGCGAATCGTCTTGCTGCACTCCAGGCCGGCGCCGTCGACGTGGCGGAATGGCTTGCGCCAAGGGAGCAGGCCACGCTCGGGCAGATGCCGGGTGTGAAAGTCTGGAAGGTGTACGGTAACTACATCCAGCGCGTGGAGATGAACAACGCCGCCGCGCCGTTCAACAATGAGAAAGTCAGGCAGGCGCTGAACTACGCGGTGCCACGCGACCAGATCCTGAAATCCGTGTTCTACGGCACGGCGCGCCTCACCAAGAGCCCCGTGTCCGAGATTTATCCGGCATACACCGACAAGTACTACAACTACTCCGAGAATCTCGATAAGGCCCGCGCGCTCCTGAAGGAGGCTGGACTTGAGAAAGGCTTCAAGACGCAACTCGGCTATCCAACCGGTGACCAGACGGAAGAGGAGCTGGCTGTCATTCTCAAGACGGCGTTTTCGAAGATCGGAGTGGATGTCGAGTTGCAGAAGCTGCCGGCGTCCACGCTGGTGGAGCGCTACTCGAAGGGCACGATTCCGATGTACTTCTTTCGCGACATGGCGATCGTGCCGGATGCCGCTTATGTGACGAACCTGTGGCTCAACAGCGCGTCGCTGATCAACTATTCGCACTACAAGAACGCGGAAGTAGACAAGCTGATCAACGACAGCCTCTCCATGACCGACGAAGCAAAACGCAAGACGTCGATGGAACGCGTGCAGCAACTTGTAATGGAACAGGCGCCTTGGGTGTTCCTGATAAACCCTGGTTACCAGCTCGCGACACGCGCGAACGTAAAGGGTTATAGCTGGAATACGACAAACGGCAACACCTGGTACGACTTTTCCAAAAACTGATGTAAAGGGGTGCGAATGAACTAGCTGTTCGCACCCGCGTAACCCTGGTTCGAGGAGTTGTGCGATGGTTCTATTTTCTGCCTGGCGATCGATTCCCCGTTCGATTCGCATTGTGATCGCGCGGATCGGCGTCCTGATTCCGCAAATGTTCGGCGTGATGTTCGCGACATTCCTGCTCATTCGCATGCTGCCGGGAGACCCGGCGTTGCTGATGCTCGGCAACATGGCGACGCCCGAAGCCATCGCGGCGTTGCGCGAGCGTCTGAATCTCAATGGCACGATCTGGTCACAATTTGGCAGCTACATCAAGGCTTTGCTTCACGGCGATCTGGGCACCTCGATGTTTACATCGAACCCCGTCACAGTCGACTTGATGCAACGCGTGCCCGCCACGCTTGAACTGATCACCTATTCAATGATCTTCACTGTGATCTTGGGCGTGGGCATCGCGGTGACGTCGGTGGTCCGCAAGGGAGGTTGGGTCGATCGGGGCAGCCGGATTTACGGACTGGCAGCGGGCGCAATCCCTGATTTCTGGGTCGGACTGCTGCTGATATTTACGTTATTCCATCTGGCGGGCGTCGCGCCCGCGCCATTCGGACGGATCGATTCGTTCATCACGGCGCCGCCTGCCGTCACCGGGTTTTTCACAATCGACAGCGTGATCGCGGGTAACTGGACCGCGTTTCGTTCTTCGGTGTCGCATCTGTTGTTGCCGGTCCTTACGCTCACCATTGTCAACGCGGGCGGCCTGATGAAAATGACGCAATCCACGTTCGCCGATATATACAAAAGCGAGTTCATTCGTCACGCGCGCGCATCGGGTCTATCGGAGCGCACGCTGGTGTTGAGTGCATTGCGCAACAGTTTGCCGCCCATCATCACCATGATTGGTTTCCTGTTTGGCTTTCTGCTTGGAGCGGCCGTGCTGGTCGAGACCATTTTTGCGTGGGGCGGCCTGGGACAGTATGCGGTGCAGGCCGTGATGAATAGCGACTACCCGGCGTTGCAAGGATTTGTGCTGGTCGCGGCGGCCTTCATCCTAGTGGTGTACACCGCCGTCGACGTGCTGTACGGCCTCGCCGATCCGAGGATCGAAATATGAAATCCATGGCTGATTACCGAGGCTCACGAATGAGCGCAACGCTCATGTTCGGCTTGTCGCTGCTCGCGCTTCAGATCGTGCTCGTTGTGTTTGCGCCGCTGATCGCGCCGCATTCTCCAGTCGACGCCGATCCCATGAACATCCTCAAGCCGCCTTCGTGGCACTACTGGTTCGGCACTGACGTATCGGGCATGGACATCCTCTCGCGCGTCATCTACGCCACGCGGATCAACCTGCTCATCAGTGTGACGGCCGTGGTGATCGCGTTTGTCGTCGGCGTGCCCATCGGGCTGTTGACCGGCTTCTACAAGAACCTCCTTAGCACCCTGGTCATGCGCATCTTCGACTTCATACAGTCGTTCCCTGTGTTCGTTCTTGGCATGGCGCTCGTTTCGGTCATGGGACAGGAAATCTGGAATGTCGCGATCGTACTGGCGGTGCTGTTCATTCCGATGTTCGCCCGGCTGATCCGCGCGGAGGTGCTGTCGTTGCGCGACCGGCCGTTCATCAGCGCGGCACGTTGCAGCGGGGCGACCAACGTCGCCATCATGTTCCGTCACATCCTGCCCAACGCAATGACGCCGGCCATCGTGCAGGTGTCGATCAGCATCGGCATGGCGATCTTGCTGACAGCCGGGCTGTCGTTCGTCGGGGCGGGCGTGCGCATGCCTACACCGGAGTGGGGCCTGATGGTCGCCAACGGCGCGCAGCAAATGATCCTAGGCGTGTGGTGGGCAGCTCTTTTTCCGGGTCTCGCCATCATCATCTCGGTGCTGACATTCGCCATTCTCGGCGATGCTGTAAAGCGTCTGGCTGAACCCACGTCGCGGGGCGAGCAATGAACGCGCACACGGATCAGGTTTTGCTTGAGGTCGAAGACCTGTCGGTTTGCTTCGACAATGCGCCCGGGCGGCGCGTGCTCGACGCAGTCAGCTTTTCGCTGCGTCGGGGCGAGATACTCGGGATCGTGGGCGAGACGGGCGCCGGCAAGTCAATCCTCGCGCGATCGATCATCGATTTGCTGCCGGAGGGCGGCCGTATCGCGAGCGGACGCATATCGTTTAATCGGCAGTCCGTATTCGACATGCGCGCTCGCGAGAAGCGGCGCTATCGCGGCGGCGATGTCGCACTCATCGGCACCAACGCGAAGATGCTGCTTGATCCTGTCGAAACGGTCGGCGCGCAGCTCGTGCGCGTGCTGAGAGTACACAAGCGAATTGGCAGGAAAGCGGCGTGGCAGGAAGCAATCGATTTGTTCAGGCAGGTTGGCATTGTCAATCCGGAGGGCCGCGCGCATTCCTATCCGCACGAGTTGTCGGGCGGGATGGCACAGCGCGTGGTGATCGCGATGGCACTGATCGCGCAGCCGAAGATCCTGCTCGCCGACGACGCCACTCTCGGCCTCGACGCGACCATTCAACTGCAAGTACTCGACCTGCTGGTGCAGAAAGGCAAGGATTTGGGCCTTGGCGTATTGCTCGTGACTCACGATCTCGGTGTCGTGGCGAATTATTGTGATCGAGTCGGCATCATGAGGGACGGCAAGCTGATCGAACTCGCCCCCGTCGGAGACTTTCTGAAGGCGCCGGCGCGCCCGTACAGCCGTGAGTTGCTGGATGCCGCAAAAGTGCGTCCCGCCTTGTTCGATTCCACCGGGCGGGCAAGCAGCGGCGAGCAGGAGATAACAATCAAGCGGCGTCCGTTGCTCGAGGTCGAGCATCTCGTGAAAACCTTCGTTTCGGAGCGCAGCCATGCGGTCGTACGCGCTATCGATGACGTTTCGTTTTCCATCGCACAGGGCGAGACGCTCGCACTGGTGGGCGAAAGCGGCTCGGGCAAGACGACTACCGGGCAATGCCTGCTGCGTTTGCTCAATGCGGATTCGGGCGTGATTCGCTTCGATGGCAAGAATATGCTTGACATGACGGAGCGTGAATTCCGCGCCGTGCGGCGCCGCATGCAGATGGTGTTCCAGGAGCCCTATGTGTCGCTCAATCCGCGCTGGCAGGTTCGCGATCTCATCTCTGAACCGCTCGTGCTTGCACCAAGGCTTTCACGCGGCGATCGTGACGCGCGGATTCTGGAGCTGCTCGATCTCGTCAATCTGTCGCGCAAGCGCGCGTACGCATATCCGCATGAATTGACCGCCGGCGAGCAGAAGCGCGTGGGTATTGCGCGGGCGCTCGCCGCGAATCCGGACTTCGTGGTCTTCGACGAATGCACGACCGCGCTCGATATTCGCGTGCGTGCGCAGATCATCGAGCTGGTGCGCAATCTCCAGGCCGAGATGGGCTTGTCCGCGCTGTTCATCACGCACGACCTGAACTCGGTTCGCTCGCTCGCGCATTATGTCGCGGTGATGCGCAACGGCAAGATCATCGAGACAGGCGAAGCCGAGACAGTCTTCAACCGGCCAGTCGAGGAGTACACGAGAAAGCTGCTGCAGGCGGAACTTCCTATCGAGGAAGTCGCCAGGAGCGTTCATCATCTCGACGTCGCAGGAGAAAAACAATGAGCTTCCCGCAGAGAATCATGGTCACCGGCGCGGCCGGACTGGTGGGTCATGCCGTGTGCCGCCAATTGCGCGCGCGTGGCGACGAGGTCATCGCAATCGACCGGGTAGGCGGCGTTGATATTGGCGACATCACGGTGACGGAGTGCGATCTCGGCAATGTTCACAGATTGCATGCGCTGGCACTGGACGGGCTGTCGGATGTGATCCATTGCGGCGCCTATTCAGGCCCGATGGTGGCGCGCGACAACCCAGTGGCGATGGTACAGGTCAACATTGTCGGCACGGCGAACATGCTGGAACTGGCCCGGGTTCATGGCGCGCGGCGTTTCGTGTTCTGCTCGTCGACCAGTGCTTACGGAAATACCCCGCCCGCGCCGGTGAAAGAGGACGTTGTGATGGCGCCGGCCAGTCTCTACGCCGCGAGCAAGGTTGCGAGCGAGCAACTGGTGGCGGCATATGCGCAGCAATTCGGTGTTGACGGTGTGAGCTTGCGGCTCTCGTGGGTATATGGCCCTCGCCGCACGACCGATTGCATGATTCGCACCATGCTGACCGATGCAATGGCGCAACGTCCCACGCGCGTTCCCTTTGGTGAGGATTTCTATCGGCAGTACATTTACGTGGAAGACGCCGCCGCCGGGTTGATCTCCGCAATTGACGCACCAAAGCTGCCTCGCCGTACATACAACATTACAGGCGATAGCCGCCTGACGCTCGGCGAGGTCGCCGGAGTCGTGCGCCGCATACTGCCCTGCGCTGATATCCAACTGGCGCCTGGTCCCGATCCGCTTGATGAACTGCAAGAACGCTTCGATATCTCCGCAGCGGCAGCGGACCTTGGCTATCGACCGCGCCATGACATTGAAGCAGGCATCCGCGCCTACGCGGACTGGCTGTCCAAGAACGATTAGCCCTTGTTTGAAGGAGTTTCAGCGTGGAATCATTCTCCCTTCGCGGCAAGACCGCGCTCGTGACCGGCGGTAACAGCGGGATTGGCCGTGCAATCGTGCAGCTCTTCGCGGCACAAGGTGCGAAGGTCGGCATCTCGCACTGCGCCGATCCGCAAGGCGCGAATGCGCTTGCGTCCGGACTCGTGGCAAGCGGCGCGGACGTGCTCGTTACAGAGTGCGACGTGACCGATGCTGACTCGGTCACGTCGCTCGGTGCATGGAGCCGCGACCATCTTGGCCCCGTTGACATTCTCGTGAACGCGGCCGGCATTAGCGGCGAGACGCCGTTCGTGGATCTGTCGATAGAGCAATGGGACCGTATGATGGCCGTCAACCTGCGTGGCACCTTTCTCGTGACGAAGCAGTTCTTCGGCGAAATGGTCGCGCGCAAATACGGCCGCGTGATCAACATTGCATCGCAGCTTGCCTACAAAGGCACGCACGACATGAGCCACTATTGCGCATCGAAAGCAGGCGTGGTCGGTTTTACACGCGCGCTGTCATACGAAGGCGCACCGCATGGCGTGACGGTCAACGCAATCGCACCAGGTCCGGTGGAAACCGCGATGCTCGCCGGATTCAGCGACGAGTGGTGCGCCATCAAATTCGGCGAACTGCCTGCGGGCCGCTTTGGCCAGGCCGATGAAATCGCGCCGACTGCATTGCTGCTTGCGTCGCAGACGGGCGGGGCTTATTTCATCGGACAAACTCTGTCGCCCAATGGCGGCGATGTGATGCTCTGAGCGTATTTAAACGTCAGCTACAGGAGAGAATCCACATGGATCTCGACCGCGATTTCATTGGTTATGGCGCGAATCCGCCGAATCCAAACTGGCCCGGCAAGGCACGCATCGCAATCAACTTCGTAATGAATTATGAGGAAGGCTCGGAGCCTTCGATTGCCGATGGCGAGAATGCGACGGAGACATGGTTCACCGAATCGGATGGCCTTGACTCGGGCGTGTCCGGCCGCGACCTTGCGGCGGAAGGCTTGTTCGAATACGGCAGCCGTGTGGGGTTCTGGCGTCTCATGCGTATTTTTCAGGATCGAGGCCTGACGCTCACCGTCTATGGCTGCGCGCTCGCGCTCGAACGTAATCCTCAAGCCGCTGCGGCGATCCGCGCGTCGGGGTTCGACGTGTGCAGTCACGGCTGGCGATGGATCAGGCATTACGGCTTGAGCGAGGAAGTGGAGCGCGAGCACATCCGGCTGGCTATCGAATCACTGGCGCGCACAACGGGCGAGCGTCCATATGGCTGGTACTGCCGTTACTCGCCGTCTGTAAATACGCGCAAGTTACTTGTGGAAGAGGGCGGCTTTCTCTACGACTCCGATTATTACGGCGACGAGCTGCCATTCTGGAAGAACGTCCAGGGCAAGCCGCATTTGGTGATACCCTATTCGCTGACTACGAATGACGGCCAGTATGCCGGCTCTGTAGGTACCGGAAACCAGTGGTTCGAGTTCATGCGCGACACGTTCGACATGCTGTACCGTGAGGGTGCAACGCAGCCAAGAATGATGTCCGTCGGCCTGCATATGCGGCTCATCGGGCATCCGGGGCGCGCGGCGGGATTGGAGCGGTTTATCGACCACGTCATGAAACATGATGACGTGTGGATCGCGCGCCGTATCGACATTGCGCGGCACTGGATCAAGGAACATCCGCATACACGTTAGGGCAGTGCGACGCCACAGGTACGCCGGCGCATCGACATGTAGACCGGACGTGCAACTCAAATCCATTCAGACGCAGCACATGCTAAAAACCGTTAGCGAAACCAAGTTATCGAAGCCCCGCAAGACCCGCGACGGCGACAACAGCAGCGAAGAGATTTACGAGCAGATCTATGTCGCATTGCTTGAGCACCGCCTTGTGCCTGGCACGAAGCTGGCGGAAGAGCGGCTCGCCGCTATTTTCGGGGCTACGCGGGCAAGAGTCCGCGATGCACTGAGCCGCCTTGCTTACGAACAGATCGTCGAGCTTTATCCGAAGAAAGGATGGTTCGTGGCAAAGCCGTCGGTGGATCAGGCGCGGGATGTTTTCGAGGCGCGCCGCCTGATCGAGCCTGCAGTCATGTATCGGCTGACGCGCGACATCACGCCGGAGAAGCTCGCCCAGTTGCGCGAACATCTACGCCGCGAAATGGATGCGCGCGCGCGCGGTGACAAGCGCGCAATCATCCGGCTCTCGGGCGAGTTTCACAACCTCGCGGCGGCGCTTGCGGGAAACTCTTCTTACACCCGCAGCCTGCGTGAGCTTTCCACGCTGACGTGCCTTGTCATTTTGTTGTACAACGCGCCTATCAGCGTCAGTTGCCGGGCGGACGAGCATACGGTCATCGTTGAGGCGATCGCAGACGGCGATGCAGACGCGGCCGCGAAACTCATGCTCGATCATCTTGATCACATTGAAGGGGCGCTGAATCTCGATGTCGTCGATGACGAAGTCGATCTGGAAGCAATCTTCAAGCGATAAGGCGTTGGCGGCGCTCAGCGTTTCGCCGCGTCGACCCGCCCGGCGGGAAACCTCGATGCGTATGCGCCGGCATGCCAGATAGCTGGCGCTCGCATCCTTATTGGATTCTCTTTTCATGATCCAGATGCGGATGAATCTGCCTTTTATCCGCGGTCTTTTTAGCCTTGTCCAATCGAGAAAGAAATTCGTTGACGACCTACAGTTATCCCTCACGAGACTGGAACGCCCTCCCATGCCTGACTCCCGCACGTCTGCTGTCGCGCTGTCGCGCGCATTTGCCTCCGGCAAATCAAACCCTGTCGAGATTGCCGAGGCGGCATTATCGAAAGCGGCGGCTGCACCCGCTGTGTTTCTCACAACCACGCCTGAACGCGCGATCAAGCAAGCCGAGCAATCGGCGAGGCGATGGCGTGAAGGCCGGCCGCTCAGTCTGCTCGATGGCGTGCCGCTCGCGTGGAAAGACCTGTTCGATGTCACGGGAACCGTAACCACAGCGGGTTCGGCCGTCTTCGCCGCGCGGCAGGCGGCTCGCGCCGATGCATCGCTCGTCAGCGCAGGCGCTCGCGCCGGCATGGTATGCATCGGCAAGACCGGCTTGAGCGAGTTTGCGTTTTCAGGGCTCGGACTCAATCCGCATTTCGGCACCGCGACCAACCCCGGTGTCGACAACGGTCGCCGCGCGCCAGGCGGATCGTCGTCGGGCGCGGCGGTCGCGGTGGCAACCGGCATCGTGCCGATCGCGGTCGGCACCGATACCGGTGGTTCGATTCGGGTGCCATCGGCGTTCAACGGCCTTACCGGTTTTCGCGCGAGCGTTGCGCGCTATTCGCGCGAGGGCATGGCCGCGTTATCGGCTACGCTCGATACGTGCGGACCGCTCGCCACCAACGTGGCCGACTGCGTGGCTTTCGACGCCGTCATTCGTGGCATAGACTTTGTATTGCCTGAAGAAGCCATAATGCCGGGAACGCGCTTCATAGTCGATCCAGGATTGCCGGAACGTTATTTCGTCACGGCACCGGTCGCCGCGAACTTCGAGCGCTTCGTCGCGAGGCTGCAAGAGGCGGGCGCCATCATTGAACGCAGGCCGCTCGCCACGTTATCAAACTTCAGCGACCTGATGCGCGAGCAGGGCTGGCTCGGTGGCCTCGAAGCGTTCCTGGTGCATCGCGCGCTGCTCGATTCGCCCGATGCAGCGCGTATCGATCAGCGTGTGCGCACGCGCCTCGAAGCGAACCGCGCTGCGCCGCCGGAGCGCCTCGGGCATCTTCTTGCGCGGCGCACTGCGTTGATCGCCGAGTTCGCGAAAGACCTTGCGGGCGCCACGCTCGTGATGCCGACTACGCCGCACGTCGCACCGCTGCTTGAGCCTCTCGAAGCCGATCCCGAGCTGTTCGCGCGCGTCAATCTGCAGACGCTCAGCATGACTATGCCCGGCAGTTTCCTCGATACCCCCGCGATTGCCCTGCCATCGGGTTCCGACACGGACGGTCTGCCGACCAGCGTGCAGCTCATGCGCACGCAGGGCGACGACGATGCGCTGCTGCGTATCGCCACCGCAGTCGACGCGGCGCTGTCGCAACATGCTTGCAGATAAGCGGCAACCGTATCCCATTCAAACGATGGAGAAAAACGATGGCGAAGGAAATCCTGGTGACATTTGGTATTGACGTCGACGCCGTGGCTGGCTGGCTCGGTTCATATGGCGGCGAGGATTCGCCCGACGACATTTCCCGCGGTTTGTTCGCGGGCGAAGTCGGCTCGATGCGCCTGCTGAAACTCTTCGAGCGCGAAAAGATCAAGACAACGTGGTTTATCCCGGGCCATTCGATTGAAACGTTTCCCGAGCAAATGAAGGCCGTGGCCGACGCCGGGCACGAGATCGGCATTCACGGCTATAGCCATGAAAACCCGATCGCAATGACACCGGAGCAGGAAGAGGCGGTGCTCGACCGCAGCATTGAACTGGTGACGCAGTTGTCGGGCCGGCGCCCGGCCGGCTACGTTGCGCCATGGTGGGAATTCAGCTCTGTGTCGAACGAGCTGCTGGTCAAGAAGGGCATCAAGTACGATCACAGCCTGATGCACAATGACTTTCACCCGTACTACGTACGAGTGGGCGATGCGTGGGCCAAGATCGATTACAGCAAGCATCCGAACGCATGGATGAAGCCGCTCGTGCGCGGTCAGGAAACGGATCTGGTCGAGATCCCCGCGAATTGGTATCTGGACGACCTGCCGCCAATGATGTTCATCAAGAAGTCGCCAAACAGTCATGGCTTTGTGAACCCGCGCGACATCGAACAGATGTGGCGCGATCAGTTCGACTGGGTGTATCGGGAACACGACGACTATGCCGTGTTCCCGATCACGATTCATCCGGATGTCTCTGGCCGTCCGCAAGTGCTGCTGATGCTCGAACGCCTGATAGGGTATTTCCGCTCGCACCAGGGTGTGCGGTTTTGCACTTGCGACGAAATTGCCGATGACTTCCTCGCCCGTTTCCCGCGCAGCAAATAAGGCACTGAACCTATCCATCGAAGAGCGTCTGCCGGAGTCCGGCGGGACGTTATTTCGGCAAGACGCTGGGCGCCCATCCCGGCAGCTCCGTGATCCAACAGTTCAAGTTCACGAACCTTCAGGAGTGAGGCAAGCATGTGCGGCATGTGCGGGCTGCTTGGCGGAGGTAACCACTGGTCGAACGCCACCGCGCCCCTGGCGGGCGCGAACCCTCGTCGGCAGCGGTTGATTCAAGCGGCGCTCGCCAATCGAGTGCTGATGCCGTTCCGGCTGAAACTTGATGACTTCCACGGGCGGTCGTTCGTGCTGACTTCGCCGACGGGTGCAAGCGAGATGGTCAACGACTTCTCGCAGGTCTGGCGCGTGGCTGAGCGCATGCTTGGCCGGCCACTTGACCCACTGACTCTTTTTACAGACGAAGCGGCGGCGCCATGAGCCTCGCCTACGAGATCTTGCCGCTTACCCTTGTGACCGGTTTCCTCGGCAGCGGTAAATCGACATTGCTCGCCGACGTTCTGCAGGGTGACGCCGCCCGCGATACCGCCGTTCTCGTCAACGAATTCGGCGACGTCGGGCTGGATCATCTCTTGATCGGGGAGGTGGATGCACGCACCGTGCTGCTTGACAACGGTTGCGTCTGCTGTTCGATTCGCGGCGAGTTGAAAGACGCGCTCGCGACGCTTTTTTCACAGCGTGCACGCGGTAAGACGCCGGCGTTCTCGCGAGTCGTGCTGGAGACGACGGGACTTGCGACTCCCGCGCCGATCATCGCTACGTTGCTTGGCGATCCTGTGATCCGCAGTCACTACGCACTGAACGCGACCATCACGGTGGTGGACGCAGTGAACGCGCGCGAGCAGCATGCACGCTATCCTGAATGGCTCGCGCAGGTGACTGCTGCCGACCGCCTGCTGATCAGCAAGCCGGATCTCGTCGATCAAACCACCCTGACGGATCTGGCGGTCGTGCTCACGGCGCTCAACCCAACCGCGCAGATCCTGGTCCGCGGCAATGCCTCGCACGCGCAAGGCATTGACGGACATAGTGGACGCGCGCTGCTCGACGCGCTGTTTGCCTCGGCGAGTTCGACCGATCTGGTCATGCGGATGGGCAGGGTGCGCCGCCATGCGGCGGTCAATGGCGGTCCGCTTGCGCATCGCGGCGAACAAGCGTCGTCGATTCACTCTTTCTGCATGCAAATTGATACGCCTCTCGACTGGCAGGTCTTCACACTATGGTTCACGCTGCTCCTCAACCGTCACGGTGGCAAGATTTTGCGCGTGAAAGGACTGCTCGACATTGCGGATTCGGATCGTCCGGCCGTGCTGCACGCGGTCCAGCATCTCGTTCATCCCGTGCTGCACCTGCAAGCGTGGCCTCAGGCAGACGAAGCTTCCCAACGCTGCTCGCGGCTTGTCTTCATTGCAGAGGGTCTTAGCCGCGATGCAATAGAAGCATCCTACGCACGGTTTCGACATCATCTCGAAGATACCGGTCGTTAAGTGCGAGGCGAATGCCGAAATCGCCTTCATATCGTACTGGGGCCGACGCTGCTCAGGTGCAACAAGGCTAGCATGTCCTTTCGAGTCATCACGCTTTCGGCTTCCACTATCTCGATCAGCGGCCGGCCCGACTCGACCGCCTTCGCAACCAGCGCCGCCGTGCGTTCGTAGCCGATTGCATCCTTCAACGCCGGGGCAATCGCAGTCGACTCGAGCAGGTTGTGCTCGCTCGCTTCCGCGTCGGCAATGATAGGCCGCACACAATGCGTGTCGAACATCGATATCGCCCGCGTCGCTGCACCTATCGCCTTGAACAGCGACACCGCAATGAGAGGCATGTAGAGTTGTTGCTCTCCAGTTGTTCGTTGGCGGCTGCGAGCATGACGCTGATCCGCACTAGCCACGAAGTACGCGATCTGCGTGAGTCCCATCGCGTGGACCGAATTGACCTTTCCCGGCATCGTCGACGAGCCAGCCAGTTGCGGCGCGAGACGAAGCTCGCCGATTCCGCCGCGCGGGCCGGAACTAAGCAGCACGAGATCGTTTGCAACTTTGGCGAGTGCAAGCGTGGCCGTTTTTGCAGTCGACGAAAGCGCGGCGAATTTATCCATGTTTTGCACTGCGTCGAAGAGGTCGATTGCGGGCGTAAGCGGCTCGCCGACCAGTTCTGATAGCGCAGTCGTCACCGCATGCCGGTAGCCGTCGTAAGTCCCGAGACCGGTGCCAACCGCAGTGGCGCCGAGCGCAATCGTGCTCAGGACCGGAACGTGTGCGTCGAGTAACGCCGTCATCCGTTGCGCCAGCGACGCATAGCCGCCGAACGCCTGACCAAGTTTCATCGGCAAAGCATCTTGCAAACAGGTTCGGCCGATTCGCAGGATGCCTTCGAAGCTGGCTTGCTTGTCGCGCAGTGAAGCTGCCAGTTGGTCGATGACGGTTCGCAACTGGCCTGCTTCCTCGCGCAAGGCCAGTTTGGCTGTGGTGAGCAGCACGTCGCTGGTGGACTGGGCGTAATTGACGTGATCGAGCGGGTGAAGGAACTCGTAATCGCCGGGGCGATACCCCATCAACTGAAGAGCGCGATTGGTAAGCACTTCGTTGATGTTCATGTTGATCGACGTGCCACACGAGTCCTCCAACGGATCGACGATCAGCGCGGCACCATGCTCTGCCCCTCCGCGAGTTCCATACGCGCCTGGACGATTGCGTCGCATTGCGTACAGGTTATCTTGCCGTTCCTTGCATTGGCCCGCGCGATTATCATCTTCGTGCGTGCAAGCCATTTTACGAGTTTGACGCGCAGCGAAAGCTCGAGGTCGATCATGCCGATACCATGACGCTACTCGTGGCGCAGGGTTTTGGATGGGCCATTACGACGCCAACGCCTGATGCAGACAGGAACCCGGTTTGCCGACGCGATAACCCTCGTTCCCATCGATAAAGGTAATTCTCTGCGTTCGATTTTCCTCGTCGCGCGACGGGGCGAATTCCTCACGCTCTCAAAAGCGATCGCCGATGCCGTCAGGGCGGCGCTTGATGGACTGCTGGACACGTACGCTTGGCTGAGACTCTATGTGCCTTTGGGTAAAGGTGCTTCCGACGAGTAGTGGCCGCTAGCTATTGGCCCTGCGCGGGGTTGTCCAGACATTGCGTAATCGTTCGGCGTCGAGCACGCGAATATTGTGCATGTAAAGCTTGAACGGGGGGCGCAGCGAATACTATGCTGCTCGACGTTCCATACCGTCGCTATTTCCCCGCCTTCTCGCGCAGACCGGCTTTCTTTCTGATCGGGCTGACAACCGTCCTCCAACGAAGGCAAGTTACTCGACACCATAAAACGCTGACCGGTTACCCGACGATGGAACGAGCCTCCCAGAACGCCCTCGAAGAAAATGGTGGACGAGACATTGCCTACTAACGCTTTGATGCCGAATTGGGCGAGCAGTGAATGCATGCCTGTTTAAGCTGCTTGGTCCAGAAATCGCATAGGATAACTATGCGATTCGAAGACATCCGTTCCAACTAAGATGCTCTTATGGGTTGCGAGATCGCCAAGCGCTTGTCCTGTTTGACTTTTAATCGAAGACCCGCCAAGGTATCAGTCTGCTCCTACAGTTGAAGATATTTCCAAGAGTCTTGGCTATGGCGGGTCGACCTCAGCCGACGGTACTGCTGCGAATAACTGGTCGGGGACCGTATAAGCGAGGAGCGTGATCGAAAGACCGTACGTTTGTCCATGGACGTCTCCCAGTCGTCATTCAAGCTGCATAACCTGCGGGACGTTGATCTCTGTCAGCGTGTGTTTACATGCGTTGTTTCGAACAATCCACGTACTGCATCCAAATAAGCGTGCAGCGATGGCCCGATGTGGCTTTTGCACAATGTCACGAGACTCTCACGGCTGCCGCTCTCTATAGCGCGAATCATGGCCCAGTGCTCGTCGCGCGCATTCCGCAAATGCGGCTCGCTCGCCGAAGTATAGAAGCGTGCGCCATGCACTTTGTGGGCTGAGTTGCGGATCATCTCTGCCAGATAAGGGTTGCCGCAAGCGGAGAACAGACATTCGTGAAATGCCATGTTCGCGTGAAACGCCGCGCGATGATCCTTAGCTTCCACGGCCTCAGTGTGTTCAGTCTGAATCCGCGTTAGTTCCTCTACGAATTCTGGCGAACCGGGCAGGAGAATTTGCTGTGCGGCAAGCATTTCCAGTGCTTCGCGCACGGAATAAATCTGGGTGATTTCCTGCGGGCTCAACAGGCGCACAGTCGCGCCTTTATTCGCGATGTGTTCGACCAGCCCCATGCGCTCCAGCTCGAAGATCGCTTCCCGAATCACGTGCTTCTTGCAATCGAAGTGAGCACTCAGCTTCTCCTCCAGCAAGCGCTGGCGCGGCATCAGCCAGCCAAGCACGATCTGCTCCTCGAGCGCTTTCACGATCTCCTGAACTTGATTCGTCGATGGCTTTCGCGTCATCGTGTCTGTCATTTTAAAACCGCGTTCTCGTTAAGAATTTTGAAAGAAACTGTCTGATAACAAGCTGGCAACAGGCCAGGCGCGACGTCCATGATTCTAAGCGCCCGCGTCGCCGCATCACGCGATTGTCATCAATTCGACTATCTGGATCATACATCAACAAGATCATTGACAATCTAGTTAAAGAAAACGAGACTTGTCGCGACGGACCAGTTTGCTCAGGAATTTCGCGACGCACGCCGCGTAGTCCAGGTTCGCTAGATGCGCCGGGGAACACGCCGGCGAGAGATTTTTAGCTCATAACAAAGGAGACACGCGCGTGAAACAGCGGCTGAGCGGCAAGCGCATCATCATCACGGGTGCGATCGACAACATTGGGAAAGCGGCGGTCGTTGCGTTTCTCGAAGAGGGCGCGAAGGTAGTCATTGGCGATATCGATGCGGTTCGCGGTGCCGAAGTAGCAGCGGAGTTCGGCGCGCACGTGAAATTCATCGCCGTGGACGTCACGCAAGAGCAGAGTGTCGCGGCCTTCATTGATGCTGGCGCATCGTGGCTCGGTGGCCTGGACGTGCTGGCGCAAAACGCCGGCGTGATGACCTCGGGAGACATCACGAATCTCGACGCAGCAGCATTCGACCGGGTCTTCGCCGTGAACGTCCGAGGGCTGTTCTTCGGCGCGAAGTATGCGGTCCCGCATTTGCGCCGGGCTGGAGGCGGCTCGATCATCAATACGGCGTCGCTTGCGGGTAAACGCGGCCAACCAGGGCTTACTGTGTATTCGGCGTCCAAGGGCGCGGTGATCGCATTCGGCACTACGCTTGCGCTCGAACTGGCGCCATCGAAGATTCGCGTGAACACGATTTGTCCGGGCTGGGTCGATACAGCGTTCAACGATCCGATCGTCGGATTCATGGGCGGGCGTGCCACGCAGGACGACAAGGTCGCGACCTTCGTGCCGCTTGGCCGGCAGGGAAAGCCCACTGAGATTGCGCCGCTCTTCGTGTTCCTGGCGTCGGACGAGTCTTCTTACGTTAACGCGCAAGCCTTGCTCGCCGATGGAGGCGCATTCAACTCATAAGAACACGAAGCGCACGTTTCACCGAATTCTCAATACCGCAGTATTTTCGGCTTCAATCGACAACAACATATGTTTCCCTCGTTCAGAGGGATGACAGGAGATAGTCATGTCCCGTAAGTGGTCCATCGCCGCGCTGAGCGCTGCACTGTTGGTCTCCGCTGTATCGACGACGGCGCATGCCGCCGATAAAAAGCACCTCTATTTTGTCGCCAACGGCGCAGTCGATTTCTGGAAGCTGGCCGAAGCCGGAATGCGCAAGGCCCAGTCTGAATTGCCTAATTACACGCTGGAAATGAAGTATCCGGAACAATCGTCCGCAGCAGTTCAGAACCGCTTGCTGGATGACCTCGTTGCGAACGGCGCGGCTGGCATCATCATCAGTTCAGTGGACCCGAAGACCCAGACGGAAGAACTGAACAAGGTCGCGGGGCAAACCCTGCTGGCGACAACCGATGGCGACGCGCCCGACACCAAACGCGCCTTCTATCTGGGCTCGAGCAATTTCGATGCAGGCAAGCAGGCTGCGCAAATCCTGGCAAAAGCCATGCCGAATGGCGGCAAGTGCGTGGCGTTCGCCGGTTTGCCGGGCGCCGACCTCGCCGTGCAGCGTATGAAGGGCATGAAGGAAGGCCTGAAGAACACCAAGATCACGATAGACAGCGTGCGCTCTGACGAAATGGACCAGGCGCGCGCGCAGAGCAACGCCGCAGACATCCTGACGGCACGCAAGGATGTGAACTGCATGATCGGCATTTTCGCCTACAACACGCCGCAAATCACGCTGGCGCTGCAGCAGTCGGGACGCGCGGGGCAGGTGGCAGTCGTTGGCTTCGATAACGATCAGGGCACGCTGAATGGCATCAAGCAGGGCGTCGTAGCCGGAACCGTCGTGCAGCAGCCTTACCAGTGGGGCTACCTTGGGATGAAATACATGGCGCGGTACGTTGAAGGCGACAGGTCGTTCATTCCCAAGGACCACATGATCATCGTGCCGACGCAAATCATCGACAAATCCAACGTGGACGGTTTCATCGAACAGGTGAAGACGTGGATGAAGAAGTGAATGACGAGGTGACAAGCGAGCCGCTGTTATCGCTGACTTCGATCAGCAAGACCTACGGTGCTGTGCAGGCGTTGAAGGGCGTGAGCTTTCATATCGACGCTGGCGAAGTGGTGGGTCTGATTGGGGAGAACGGCGCGGGCAAGTCGACCTTGATGAAAGTGCTCGGCGGCGTGATCGCGCCGACGAGCGGCACGATTGCAATCGAAGGGCGTGAGCATACCGCGCTGAGCGTGCAGCAGTCGCTCGGCGCGGGCATTGCGTTCGTGCACCAGGAACTCAACCTGTTCGAGAACCTGGACGTGGCGGCCAATGTTTTTATCGGGCGTGAACCGCGTCGTGGCGGCTTCTTGCGCCTGGTCGACAACAAGACCTTGCACGCGCGCGTGACACCGCTGCTCAAACGGCTTGGCTGTGATTTCAAGGCAACTACACCGGTTGCGGATCTGTCGATTGCGCAATGTCAGATGCTCGAGATCGTGAAGGCGCTGTCACTCGACGCCAGGCTCATCATCATGGACGAACCAACGTCGAGTCTCACGACGTCGGAAACGTCCCGCTTGCTCGATATCGTCGGGGATCTGAAGAAGAGCGGCGTGGCGATCATCTTTATTACACACAGGCTCTCGGAGATCGAGCGGTGCGCGGATCGCGTGGTGGCGCTGCGTGATGGCGCGCTCGTGGGCAGCCTCGCGCGCGCGGATATCCGGCACGACGCGATGATCCGGCTGATGATCGGGCGCAGTCTCAACACGTTGTACACCCCGCCCGCCACCTTGCCGCTTGCGCCCGTGCTGGAACTCGACGCGTTTGCGACGCCCGCCTATCCGGCCGAGCGCGTGAGCCTTGCGTTGCGCGGCGGCGAGATTCTCGGCCTCGCGGGTTTGATCGGGTCAGGACGCACGGAACTTGCCCGTGCGATTTTCGGCATCGACCGCCCGGCTGCCGGTGCAATGCGGCTTGACGGCAAGCCGGTGCTGATCCGCTCGCCGCGCGATGCCATCAGGCTGGGTATCTACCTGATTCCCGAAGACCGCAAGCATGCCGGGCTGATCCTCGACAGCAGCATCGCGGAAAACATCGTGCTGGCAAGCTTACCCTCCGTGTCGCGGGCCAATCTTGTCGATACAGGAAGAGTGGACCGGGTGGCGCGTGAGCAGCAACAGTCGCTGCACATCAAGACGCCTTCAGTAGACGTACGCGCGGGCGCGCTTTCCGGCGGCAATCAGCAAAAGGTGGTGCTTGGCAAGTGGCTGTGCATGCAGCCCAAGGTCATCATCTTCGATGAACCGACCCGCGGTGTCGATGCCGGTTCAAAAAGCGAGATCTACACGCTGATGCGCAAACTTGCCGACCGCGGCGTCGCGATCCTGATGATATCGAGTGACATGGAAGAAGTGATCGGTGTAAGCGACCGCGTGGCGGTCATGCACGAGGGGGCGATCGCCGGGACGCTCGAGCGCGACGCGCTCAGCGAAAACAACATCATGCATCTTGCTGTCGGCGAAGTTGCCGGCGAAGCGGCTCAGGCCGCCGAGGCCTCCTCCACGTTACAAGCATCCCATTGAACAGGCAGACATCATGCTGAAAAAAGATCTGGGCCTGCTGGTGCTCATTCTGGTGGTCGGTACTATCGTGGCGATCATCAACCCGCGCTTCATTTCCCCCGCGAACCTCTCGAACACAGCTAACCTCATCGGACTATTCGGACTGTTCGCAATTGGTGAGGGCTTTGTCATCATCACCGGCGGTATCGACTTGTCCATCGGTTCAGTGTTCGCGCTGCTCGGTGTCATCTTCATGACGCTTCTCTCCACCGATGGCGTGAACTGGCTTGTCGCTTCTGCCTTGATGGTGATCGCGGGTCTCGTGATCGGGCTGATTCACGGATTCCTCGTGACGAAGCTGCGCATGCAGCCGTTCGTCGTGACGCTGTGTGGCTTGTTGATCTACCGCGGCGCAGCGCGCTACTACACCGACGACGGCACCGCAGGGTTCGATTTCGGCCAGTCGTTCCCCACGCTTGAGTGGATCACGACGGGACATATCTGGGGTGTGCCTAACAGCTTCATCGCGTTCGTTGTGATTGCCGCGATTATGGCAGTTGTACTGCACAAGTCAGTCTTTGGCCGATACCTTTTCGCAGTCGGAAAAAACGAAGAAGCCGCGCGTTATTCGGGCATCAACACGCGCGCGGTGATCATTGCGTCGTACGTGATTTGTTCGGGGCTGGCGGGCATCTCGTCGGTCTACTTCGCGATGTACACGCGCTCCGTCGCGCCGGCGTCGCATGGCACGTTCTACGAGCTCTACGCCATCGCGGCGGCAGTGCTGGGCGGATGCTCGCTGCGCGGCGGCGAAGGGTCGATACTCGGCATTGCACTGGGCGCGGTGCTGCTGCAGATCCTGCAAAACCTTGTCAATCTGTTAGGGATTCCGTCGTCGTTGAACTTTGCCGTCATGGGCGGCGTCATCGTCCTCGGCGTGCTGACCGATAGCCAGTTGCAAGCGTGGCGGCAGCGCCGTGCGGCTTTGCGGCCGTCTCCGGAACAGCAAGCGGCTGTCAAGGCGTGATCCGCATGGATGCATCTTCACCGGCACCGGTTCTTCCGAACAGAAACGACCACGGGCGGAAAAATAGCATGAGCGAAACACGACTGGCGCCTGACACACCCACTGACACGAGTCTTACTGCGTTCTACAAGGAACTGACCACGCAGGAACGGCGCACCTTCTGGACGTGCTTCACTGGCTGGGGGCTCGACGCGCTTGACTTCATGATTTATCCGCTCGTGATCGGCACCATCATGACATTATGGAAAGTCGACACGGGAGTGGCCGGCCTTGCGGTCACCGGCACGTTGTTGACCTCGGCCATAGGCGGGTGGCTTGCAGGATATCTGGCAGACCGGATCGGGCGTGTGAAAACCTTGCAGATCACGGTCGCCTGGTTCTGCATTTTCAGTATCGCGTGTGCATTCGTGCGCAATTTCGATCAGTTGATGATTGCCCGCGCGATTCTGGGTTTCGGCTTTGGTGGCGAGTGGGCAGCCGGCGCGGTGCTGATTGCCGAAACGATCCGGCCCGCGTTCCGAGGTCGCGCAGTGGGCGTGGTTCAGTCCGCGTGGGCAGTTGGGTGGGGCGGCGCGGTCCTGCTGCAGGCGGTGATGTTCTCGGTTTTTCAGCCGGAAACCGCGTGGCGTGCCATGTTCGCATTCGGCGTTCTTCCGGCGTTGCTGCTGGTCTATGCACGGCGCCATGTCCGCGAGCCTGAGATCGCGGAGCAAGCCCGCAAGCAGCGTGAGATCAATGGCGACGCGCCATCGCTGTGGGAAATCTTCCGGCCCGGCACACTGAAGACGACCATTCTCGGCTCGATTTTCATGATGGGCTGTCAGGGGGGCTACTACGCCATCTCTACCTGGATCCCGACTTTCCTCAAGACCGAGCGGCATCTCACTGTCGTCAACTCGACCGGATATCTGGGCTTCCTGATTACCGGAAGCTTCCTGGGTTATCTGTTCGGCGCCTGGATGTCGGACCGCTTCGGCCGCAAGAAACTCTTCGTGTCGTTTTCGATTGCGGCGATCATCGTGGTACTTGCCTACACGCAATTCAGGATTAGCAACGAAGCAATTCGCTGGCTGGGTTTTCCGCTCGGTTTTTTCTCCAGCGGTTATCTTGCCGGGGTGGGATCGTTTCTTTCCGAACTTTATCCAACGCGGTTGCGCGGTTCCGGACAGGGTTTCTGCTACAACTTCGGCCGTGGCATGGGTGCGCTCTTTCCCGCGCTGGTCGGTGCGTTCTCGGTGCGCTTTGGACTCGCTACTGCCATCGCCATTTTCGCCGTGGTGGCTTACACGCTACTCTTGCTGAGTGCGGCGATGCTTCCCGAGACGCGCGGCATTCAATTGGACACCTTCAATGACTGACTCATTTTCTGACACTGGTTCCGTCTCCGGGCCGGACATGGCACCGCTCTGTCCGGGACCTGCTCCGGTGCAGACGAAACCATCAGCGTTCGCAATGCCAGCCGGCGCAGTCGATGCCCACGCGCATGTCATCGGTGAGCCGCCACGCTATCCGTGGATGCCCGATCGCGCATACACGCCACCGCCCTCGACGCCTGACGCCTATCTCAAGATGCTCGATGATGTCGGCTCGCAGTACGGCGTGCTGATTCAGGTGAGCGTGCATGGGCAAGACAACACGCTGATGCTCGATACATTGCGCGCGCATCGTGCACGGTTGCGCGGCGTCGTCGTACCGGCGCTCGGACTGCCAGACGCACACTATCAGTCGATGAAAGATGCGGGCGCCGTTGGCTTGCGTTTAAACGTGCTGTACGGAGGCGGTGGCGTCAGCCTCGCTCAGCTTGCGGAATACGATGCGCTCGCACGCGACTGGGGCTGGCACACGCAATTCCTTCTGGACGCACGCGAACTGCCTGCGCTCGCGCCGCAGTTCAGGAAGCTTCGCTCCACGATTGTTATCGACCACATGGGACATATGCCCGCGTCCGCAGGCGTCGATTCGGCAGGCTTTCGCGACTTGCTTGCGATGGTTCGCGACGGCGCATGGGTGAAGGTGTCGGGCGCATACAGGATGAGCGCCGCCGAACCGCCTTATCGCGACACAATTGGCTATGCACAGGCGCTGATTGAAGCCGCGCCTGAACGTTGCGTATGGGGCTCCGACTGGCCGCATGTCGCGACCTGGACCACCATGCCAACCGTCGCCCAGCTGCTCGACACGCTGGCGTTATGGGCACCCGATCCCGCCGTGCGCACGGCAATTCTCACCACTAACGCGCACAAGCTTTACGGCTTTGCCAACCACTAAAAAACCATGTCCGATAAATCTTCCACGGGTCTTCGCAAAGGCCTGACCAGCTATGGCGACAGCGGCTTCTCGCTCTTCCTTCGCAAGGCGTTCATCAAGGGCGCGGGCTACACCGACAGTGCGCTCGATCGCCCGGTGGTCGGCATCGTGAACACGGGCAGTGCCTACAATCCGTGCCACGGGAATGCGCCGCAACTGATCGAGGCCGTCAAGCGCGGCGTGATGCTCGCCGGCGGCCTGCCGATGGATTTCCCTACCATCAGCATTCACGAAAGTTTTTCGTCGCCGACGAGCATGTACCTTCGCAACCTGATGTCGATGGACACCGAGGAAATGCTGCGGGCTCAACCCATGGACGCCGTCGTCATGATCGGCGGCTGCGACAAGACGGTTCCAGCGCAATTGATGGGCGCGGCGTCGGCGGGTCTTCCGGCCATTCAGTTGATTACGGGATCGATGCTCACGGGTTCGCATCGGTCGGAACGCGTGGGTGCGTGTACCGATTGCCGCCGCTACTGGGGCAAATTTCGTGCGGAAGAGATCGACGAACAGGAAATTTCGGACGTCAACAATCAACTCGTGGCGAGCGTGGGAACCTGCTCGGTGATGGGCACCGCGAGCACGATGGCGTGTATTGCCGAGGCATTGGGCATGACCGTTCCCGGCGGCGCGACGCCGCCCGCGGTCACGGCCGACCGCATGCGCGTGGCGGAACAGAGCGGCGTTCAGGCTGTGAAGATGGCGCGCGAGCGGCTCACGATCGACAAGATCCTTACGCCCGACGCGTTCCACAACGCCATGCGCGTGCTGCTGGCGATCGGCGGTTCGACCAACGGCATCATTCACCTGACGGCGATCGCCGGACGCTGCGGGCTCGAAGTCGATCTGAAGGCGCTCGACCGGATGGGGCGCGACACGCCGGTGCTGGTCGACCTGAAGCCGTCAGGGCAGCACTACATGGAAGACTTTCATCACGCGGGCGGTATGGCCACGTTGTTGCGCGAACTCAAGCCGCTGCTCAAGCTCGATGCACTGACCGTCACGGGCCGCACGCTTGGCGAAGAAATTGAACTCAGCGGCGCGGGTTTTGCGCAAGACGTTGTAAAGACACGTGACCGGCCTATTTACCCGCAGGGCGGTATTGCCGTGCTCGAGGGCAACCTGGCACCCGGCGGCGCAATTATCAAGCAGTCGGCAGCCAATCCTGAGTTGATGGAGCACGTTGGCCGCGCAGTGGTGTTCGAAAATGCGGACGATATGGCGCAGCGCATCGATTCGGATGATCTGGACGTTGCCGCGGACGACATTCTGGTGCTGAAAAATATCGGGCCGAAGGGGGCGCCAGGCATGCCTGAAGCTGGCTACATTCCAATTCCGAAGAAGCTGGCAAAGGCCGGTGTGAAGGACATTGTGCGTATCTCGGACGGCCGCATGAGCGGCACTGCGTTCGGAACGATCGTATTGCATGTGACGCCAGAGGCGGCCATTGGCGGACCGCTGGCGCACGTGCATAACGGTGATCAGATTCGCCTGAGTGTCTCAAACCGCGAGATATCGCTGCTTGTATCGAATGAAGAACTTGCACAGCGCGCACGCGATGAACCCGTCCAGGTGCCGACGGCGGGACGCGGCTATCGCAAGCTTTTTTTGGAGACGGTCACGCAAGCGGACAAGGGGGTCGACTTCGATTTTCTGCGTGCCGAGCACATCACGGGATCGACACCCACCATGGAGTAGGGCACAGGCGGCCACCGGACGGGCGACACTTCAAAGGACGCCATCCGTAGCGGTTAGGTAATTGACACCCGGTTGTCTGCCTTGGACTTGACGGCGTCCAACTCTTCGCGCGTGGCATGCGGTGCCACTCACTTGCGAGTATTACCGCCCTCCGATGGTCGTGCTAGCCCATCGACGACATGCGGGTGCTACCGGTTGTGTCGCGCTAAGGGTGCAGAAGGGCGGTTTCAAGGGTGAAGTGCAACGGGGAGTTTAGTGTTTAGCGCTTGGAGATTGGCTTGCTGAAGCAAGGGTTGCAGCGAAGACCTCGAATGGCGAATGGAACGCGTGAGTGGCGCGCGGGGGCTGTTCAGGCTGTCGGCGATCGCGTCGAGTTCATCCTGACTGTAGACCGATAGGTCGGTGCCTTTAGGCAAATACTGGCGCAGCAACCCGTTAGTGTTTTCGCAGGTACCGCGTTGCCATGGACTGTGCGGGTCGCAGAAGTACACCTTCACGCCGGTCGCGGCGGCAAGCTCTTGATGGCGCGACATTTCTTTGCCTTGGTCGTAAGTAAAGCTTTGCCGTAAGGGCGCCACAATCGAATTGAGTTTGGCGGAGAAGCCCGCTAGCGCTGACGCGGCAGTGGCGTCCTCCATCTTGGCAAGCAGCACCAGGCGGCTGGTGCGCTCGACCAGAACGCCGACAGAGGATTGGTTGTTCGCCCCCTTGATGAAGTCGCCTTCCCAGTGACCTGGCAACAGTCGGTCTTCAATTTCGGGCGGTCGAACGTGGATACTGACCATGTCGGGAATCTGTCCGCGCCGGTCTGTGCCCCGCGTGCGTGGCATGCGCGTGCTGTGGCCGTGGCGCAGGCAGGCAATGAGTTGGCGGCGCAGTTCGCCGCGCGGCTGAGCATAGATAGCCGTGTAGATGGTTTCGTGCGAGACTTGCTGGGTCGAATCGGTTGGATACATGCGCTTCAGTGTGCCCGATATCTGTTGGGGCGACCATTTCCACTCAAGCAGGGTGAGAATGATGCGCCAGCAGACGCTTTGCGGGCAGAGCTTGGCGGGACGACGCGACGCGCTGCGGCGTGCGCAGCAAAGCGCTGCAGCGGGCATCGATGCGTAGCCAACAGGAGAGCCGTTTCGCATTAACTCGCGGCTGATAGTTCCCGGTGAGCGCCCAAGTATGCGAGCCATGGCTCGCATACTTGAACCCTGCAGATGCAAGCTTGCAATGGTTAGACTTTCTTCGGGCTGCAGTTGTTGGTAAGAAGTTTTTTCGGACATTGCGACACCTTATACGAGACAGGTGTTGCACTTCACATTTGAGGCCGCCCATCATAAAAGCCATCTGGCACGACAGGTAGCCTTTGACGATCCTGTTGTGGACTATTCACGTTGCGACACGCATGCTCCAGTCAGATACCGCATTTGAATGCATGACCACGTCTGCTCCCGGTCTGCAAAAAATTAAAACTGCGTGACAAGCCAGCGCACAATAATCCCGATAGCCTCATGGGGTTGAGCGGCTGGTATAACGATAGAATATCGAAAAGTCTATTGCAAACGCGACGAGTTGCTTAGTATTTCCGGATGCGTAGTTCGTTTTACTTCCGGTACGAGATCACCGAATGGAACAGGGATAGCATGTGTCACTTGCTCGTCTTCCGCGTATGTTCCACCGTTGCCGGGGCCGGCGAAGGCGGCGGGATTAAGGTCGTGAGTCGCACATCGATCGTCACCGACAACTGCATGAAGACTGCATGCGCCTGAGTGGATATCGGGCGAGAGGCGAATGCGGTGCGGCCACATCTTATTGAGTGAGGAAGTCATGGTCCGACTTGTGTTGCTACTGTTGGGTGTCGATTATCTGCGCACGCGTTGGCGTGGCCTGCTGGCCATTGGAATCATCTGGCTGGTGGCCGGGATTATTATTTTTGTCGACGCACTCGATAACGCGATCTACTTCCCCATTACATTCTTTGCCTATCTATTCCTCGCCGAGGGACTTGCCACGCTGGCGGTGGCGTCGACCGGCGTAGGCGGCCAGCGAATCCTTCGCTATGTGAAAGGCATAGCGGTCGTGCTCGCAGCGATTCTGATCCTCGCCGGCCATCATCACGGCAACTTCATTTTGTCGATGATTTTCGGCACCTTGTTCCTGGTCGATGGCTTGTTGCAGTGCCTGACGGCTTATATGGTCCGCTATAAGCGCTGGAGGGTCGCGCTGACCTGGGGCATCATCGAAATTGCGATTGCCGTGTTTTTCTATCAGCCCTATCCGACACACTACGTCGGCACGTTACCTTACTGCCTGGGCTTGTTTCTCTTCTTCGGTGGCCTGAACATGCTGACGCTTGCGACTCGCGTGAAGCGCCTGACCCGCAATCCGGCTTTCGCCACCGCGAGAAACCTCGCCATCGAGCCGGAAACAGCGCCTTTGACCACGCCGGTTTTCACCCAGTCTGAATGGGATGGACCACCAGCAGACGACGAACGCGCGCTCACAGTACACGTGTGGACGCCGACTGGGTCGTCGAAGGCAGAAGCTCAGCACTATCCAATTGTTGACCGGTATATCGCGGCAGTGGATGTGAACGGGGTCATCTCGACCGGACATGCTGCGCTCGAGTCACCGGAAGGGATTTATGTCAGCCTCTATCCGGGCGCGGAAATTGACCGCTCACCCGAGGAGTTCGGCCGCATCCTTCGAGCAACCCCCGAGAACGATATCCCTGGGGTGTTCCAGCCGGACTATGCGACTGAGGCTAAGGCCTGGTGCCCATCGACGGTACGCGTTCGGATCCGAAACTACGATCCCGCCAAGCTGCAGGCGTTCTGGGAGCAGTACCGAGAGGAGAAGATCTACAACCTGACCCATCGGAACTGTTCCAGCAGCGTGGCCTATGCATTGGAGGCAGCGGTCGACGGCGCGGTGGGCCGTCTTCAGGGTGAACGGGCGGGATGGGCCGCCTTCGTGCGGGTTCTTGTCACGCCGGAATTGTGGGTGGCCGCGCAAATCAGGAAGCGCGCTTTGACGATGGCCTGGACGCCCGGCTTGACGCTCGATTACGCACGGGCGCTGAGCATGCTGGCCGACCCGCGGCCGTTCGCGTGGTGGAAGGTTGCACGCCGCGCATTTGGCAACATGGTCCGTTCGCGCCGTGAATGGCGTTCACAGGACGATCGAGCCATGAGCGGCCGGCAGACGTAACGGCCGGAAGAGATCGTCGGAGCCCGAAAGGTCCATCGCTTCGGACAGATCGGCTTTTGTGACGGAGGCCTGCCGGGTAATGGACGACGGCTGGATCGCGAGTAGCGCACCGTTGTCGCCGCCGCTGATGGCGCCTCTCATGACACCGACGGGAGAGGCGCAACATATCGATGAATCTCGACCCGCGACAAACAGAAGCCTTTCGCGTAGTCGCCGCCGATCATGAACGACGAGTACCCAATACCCGGGGGCTGGCCTCACTGCGGTGTTGAACGGTCCCGAAGAGATGCCCTGACAATTCAAAGCAGACTATATGGACCTCTACGCTCATGTTCGAATCATCGTTGGGGTGGTGATCAGTCTGGGACTGACCCATCTCCTGCGCGGTTCCGCTTATCTCATTCAACACCCGAAGAAAGAGCAGATCTACTGGGTTCATCTCGGCTGGGTCGTCTTCATGTTCCTGTACGTGCTGCATTTCTGGTGGTGGGAGTTCTGGTTGCGCGAACTCAAGGACTGGAACTTCACGATCTATCTTTTTACAATATCATACGCAGTGCTGATCTATATGATGTGTTCGGTTTTGTATCCGGATGCGCTTGCCGACTACACCGGGTACGAGGACTATTTCTATTCGAGGCGACGCTGGTTTTTTGGGCTTCTCATTGTGATTTTCGCACTGGACCTGGAAGACACGTTCCTGAAGGGGCGCCAGTATTACTTGCACCTCGGTTTCGAATATCCGATACGGGCCGCAGTCTACATCTTGGGATGTGCATTGGCGATCAAGACCAGAAACAGGCGTTACCACGAGGTTTTTGTAGTTGCGAGCGTGGCCTATCAACTGTCATATATTTTCCGGCTATACGGCCGTGAGTTTTTATGACCTTGCCGCAATCGCCCGATCGCTCGCGTAAAGGCGGCGAGTGTCCGCCTGGGCTAAGCGGTTTTAACGGGCTTTTCCTGTCGAAGTGCAACTCGGGTGCCGCGGCGGTTTCGGATACGGCGGACTTGCTTTCGGTTATCGAAGCGGGCTGGGTCGCGCCGGGCGCTCAGCCGACTGTCGCGCCACAGGTGATCGACGGGAAATATAGCCCGGCCATCGCGAATTGCTTGATCACGACTCGAAGTGCGGTTGCATCAAGGCTTTGAACCATTCGATGAAAGCGACGAGCCGACGCGACCGTTGCCTGCGATGTGGGTAGATCGCCGATACATCCATTGGCGCTGTCCTGAAGGCTGGCATTACCTCCACCAATGCGCCGGAGTTCAGCAGGTGCTGCACGTCGAAACGCGGAATTTGAATGAGTCCGATCCCCCGCGCAGCAGCAGGAAATATAGTTCTCCGCATTGTTCACGATCACCCGGCTCGTTACCGGTATATAGTGCACCCGGTTCGCGAACAGGTACTCCCATTGCAATTCGCGACCCGTCGTGGGAGAGGCATATCCGATGCACAAATGCCGGTCGGCCAGATCATCGGGGTGTTCAGGGACACCATGTTCGCGCAGATAGCCAGGACTTGCGCAGTTAATCATAGCAATGCGGCCCAGCGGTTGCGCCAACAGATTGCTGTCGTTCAGGCTGCCGACGCGGACGGTACGGTCGACGCCCTCCTGTACCAAATCGACCGCACGATCGGTCGAGCTCAACGTCAGCCGCAACGCGGGATGACTGCGGAGCAATCCCGGCACCGCCGGCGCGACAAGACGGCGAGCAATACGACTTGGCATGTCAACTTTTAATTGTCCGGAAACTTGCCGTTGCCTGACCTGAAATAACTGATCGATCTCCTCTACGTCGGCCTACAGCACCCGGACCCGCTCTAACAATTGAGCGCCATCCGAGGTTAGCTGGACCTGGCGCGTGGTCCGATGCAATAGCCGGATGCCGACGCTTGCCTCCAATTGCTGGACCGCGGCTGACACTGATGCGCGCGGCAATTCCAGAGCGTGTGCGGCTTTGATGAAGCTACCCATATCAGCCACTTGGATGAAGACGCGGTATTGATCAAGTTTGTCCATTTAACAGTTTTACCTTGATACGCCGCTTTCGACCTTATCCCTTTCCCTTAACCAACACGTCTGATAGGGCGTGAATCAGCCAGGCCCCGGCCGGCATCGCTGGATGCCTCGATAAAACGGGCGGGAGCATTCTACCGGCCGTCGAAGGCACCGTCACTTTGTCGTATAACCCCCATTGATCAGGATGGTCTGGCCACTGATCCACCATCCGTCGCTTACCAGATGACGGATGAAAGGTACCACGTCATTGATATCAGTCAGGCCAGTTTTAGAGAACGACGACAGCGCCGCAGCGGTCTTATGGTACGCCACCGCGTCTTCCCCTTCCGCGAGGTAGAAAAACGGTGTATCCATCGGACCCGGGCCCACAGCCGTTACCGAAATTCCGCGTGCGCCATATTCCTTGGCTGCAGCGCGCGTGAAATGTTCGGCGGGCGCCTTGGTGCCAGCGTATGCGGCATAAAATGGAGTGAAGGCGCCCAGAAGAGAAGTGACAAGCGTGACGATCTTGCCGTTGTCGTTGACGTGCTTGCCGGCTTCCTTGAGAAAGAAGAACGCAGCCTTCGAATTGACCGCGGTCATCTCGTCATACTCGGCCTCGCTGATCTCCACGAATGGCTTCTTCAGAACCTTGCCTATGGTGTTGATGGCGATGTCAGGCTTGCCGAGCGCGGCTACGACATCGGCAAACAACTTCTCGACTGCGCTGGCGCCGGTCAGATTGCCCTGAAAGGCCACTGCCTCAACACCTACAGATCTGATTGCGTCGACCGTGGCATCGGCTTGTGCCTGGCTGCCAGCACTGTTGTAGTGAATCGCAATAGCCTTGGCTCCCTGGGCAGCGAGATCGCGGGCTATCAGGCCGCCCAGGTTCTTTGCGCCACCCGCGATGAGGACAACCTTGCCTTTGATGGAATGGTCTGCTATGGGAATTTCCTCTATGTTAGGGAAATTCAAGTCTACGCGGCATCTGGCTTGGAATAAGCGGCCTCGTTCTGGATGGATTATCCAGCAAAACCACCTAATCGTTTGCGAAGGTACATGCCCGAAGCATTGGCGGTGGGGCGACGTGGACCACCTATTTGTGATTGGCCCATGTCTATGCGGATCTTGTCTGATGGGCTGCAACGGGCGGACTACGGTCCGCCGCGACTCATTCCTCGTGGTGATTGCGGATAGGGTAGTGGAGTTCGACGTACATCTCGGGTAGACGGGAGCGTAATCTGGATTTTGTCGAATCGTTTCGCGAGCCTGGCTAGCATACGGAGATACAGGCCGGACACAGGTAAAGGCTCGTGGGGACGGACGGGACAGAGGCAGCAGTATCGAGCGGCAGCCGGGTATATGCGCGCTTAACCGCTGATGGTTCCAGCCGTCGGCCGACCCAGTACCTCTTCAAATAGATCGGCGATGTGTTCGAGGGCTACGATATCGTCGGGCAAACGAGCGGTGGACACCCGGAGGAATTCCCCGGTCTTTTGGCCGACATGACATCGACTGCCACTGCCGGCCGATATGCCGTGTGCGGCCAACGATACGATCGCCGTTTCCTCATGAGGTACGGATATCCACAGGTTCAGGCCGTCGTTACCTTGAGCGCTCAGTCCTCGAACCCGCAGTAACCGAAGAAAGTTTTCGCGGCGGCTAGCATACCGTTGCCGGGCGCTCGCAACTGCAGCATGGGTCCGTTCGTCGCGCAGCAGCCAGGCGAGCGCGCCTTGAAGAATCCTACTGTTCATCGCCGCACCGAAGCTGCGCAGACGGCGGGCCTTGTCCATGAGTCTCGACGAGCCGCCGATCACGCAGGTGCGCAGGTCGATTCCGTACGTATTGCAATATCCGCGTACCAGCAGTGTCCGGCTGGGGAGCAGCGCACCCATGCTTGGTGCGCTCACCTGAGAGAGTGGACCGATGAAGTCGTCTTCCACGATCTGGGTGTCGGGGCTGCGTTCTAGTTCATGAGCCAGTTCAGAGAGGCGCGCCGCATCGACCGCATGCCCGAGGGGCACTTGGGCGCGCGGCTGGTACACGAATGCCACTGGATGCCGCATCAGGGCCTCGCGTAACGACGCGGGGGTGGGACCGCTTTCATCGCACTCAACCGCGATCAGTTCGAGTTCGAGGGTCGTGCAGATGTCGAGGAGACGAGGGCTGGTCGGCGACTCGATGGCGACCAGGCCCCGCTCGCCGGCCGCCGCCTGGATCGCGAGTAGCGTGCCTTCTGTGCCGCTGCCCGCCGTGCTCCATGCTTCCGGCTGGAATGGCCATGTCGGCACCAGGGCGGCGACCAGGCTCGGGATCGCGTGCTCCTTGGACGCGCGATGCACCGACGACTCCTGCAGTCCGGCCAGCAGCGCCTGCCCGAGCTCGGGGAGCAGCGAGTAATCAATAAGACCTTGGGCCAGATCCCACGATTGTTCGTCCTGCGAAGCCGATCGGACGGCGACCCGTGCGCCGATGTCCGTCACGATCGTTCCGCCGCGGCGCCGCGTTTCGATCAGTCCGAGTTCGCGCAGCCGTGACCAAGCGCCGGCGACCGTCGCCGGGCTAACGCCGAGCAGCGTGCCGAGCACGCGCACTGTTGGCAGGCGCGCGCCGGATTGCAGCCGTCCGGACTGAATCAAATCCCGGATGCTGTTGACCAGGTTTCGGCCCCCGTCGGTTTGAACATATCGGGCGAGCCAGTCCGCCTCCGCCAGTTGCCCCGTGTCGGAATCCAGATCTTGCTGCGCTCTTTCTTGTTTCGTCATTCACTCAGTCCGTTGCTGTTGCCGAACGACGCGGTCGAGCCAAGGTCCAGCCAGACGGCCTCGAGGCTTACCCCGTGAATTCTCCAGGCTGGAAGTCTATTCGTGTTCCAGCGTCCGGGTTGATTCAGTGATGCGATTGTGGGCGTCATCGTACGTGTTGAACATATTTATATGAGATAAACATATCTTAATATGTTACTGGAACAAAAGAGGGCGCCGGTATCTAATTCAGCCACTTAAGACCCTCTTTGATCTGAACGGACGTTACCCATGAGCGAGCAACGCAGCGCAACCGCAACGACCATCGGCGTCACGGGACGCTATCTGGTGGACAGTCGCAGCAACATTTTCGCGTCGGATTCTCCGTCGGCGCGCGATGGTGACACGGTCGCATTGGAGCCGTCTGAATTGCTGCTTTCCGCGTTGGGGGTTTGCGCGCTGGGCAGTGTCGAGAAGGCGGCGGCCGAACTGAAGCTGAGCGTCCGGCATGCGAAGGCGGTCGTCGACTCCGTGCGCGATCCGGAGGACCGGACCCGTTTCGAGCGCGTGCATATCGATGTCGCGGTGTACGGCGTCACGCAGGCTGAGGCACAGCAACTGATCGACCACTTCACCAGCGGCTGTGTGATCTACAACACGGTCCGGCGTGGCGGCCCAATCTCGGCCTCAGTGCAGGCGCACGCCTGAGCCGCCCGCATCATGACAATCCGATCTGAACTGAGCTGAAACAATCATGGCACGCAAACCATTTCACCTCGCATGGTTTATCTCCAGAGGCTACGGCCCGAAAGCCTGGCGACTGCCTTGGGGCGGCCCGAACCCGAAAGGGTGGACCTCGCCTGAACTGTTCGTCGATCTCTCGCGTGCGGTGGAGCGGGCCGCGTTCGACTACGTGATGATTGAGGATTCGTCGAACATCCCTTACACGTACCAGAACTCGCACGAGACCTATCTGCGTTATGCAGTTGATTCGCCGAAGCTCGATCCTGCGGTGCTTGCGTCGTTCCTGATTCAGGCGACGCGCCGGCTCGGGGTCGTGACGACGCTCTCGACGACCGAGTACCACCCGTTCCAGCTCGCCCGGCTGACCAACACACTCGATCACGTGAGTCATGGCCGCGCCGGCTGGAACCTGGTGACGGGCAGCAACGATGGCGGCGCGCAGAACTTCGGACTGGACCGCCAGTATCCACACGATCAGCGCTATGAGATTGCCGATGAATACGTCGATCTCGTCATTAAGCTGTGGGAATCGTGGGACGCGGACGCGGTTGTGATGGACCAGCAGAACGAGATTTTCGCGGATCCGTCGAAAGTCCGCCCCGTCCACTTCGAGGGCAAATATTTTCGTTCACGCGGACCCCTTGGCGCGCCGCGCTCCCCACAGGGACGGCCGGTGATCTGCCAGGCGGGCGGTTCCCCGCGAGGTCGCCAGTTTGCGGCGCGATGGGCCGAGACAGTGATTGGAACCGCGCGCAGCGTTGCCTCAATGAAGGCATTCCGGGAGGACATCCGGGCGAAGGCACGCGAGGCGGGGCGCGACCCGGACAGCATCAAGGTGTTGTTCCTGATTACGCCCATTGTCGACGAGTCGCGCGAGAACGCCGAGATGCGCCGTCGCGCACAACTCGAGGACGCCGAGCGGCATCTGGATGCACATCTGGCGTCGCTCTCGCGCACGAGCGGTATCGACTTTTCGCAGTTCGACCTCGACGAGCCGCTACCGGAGCTGAAGTCGAACGGCCACCAGACGCTGGTTGCGCAGTACACGGGCCGTACGCTGCGCGAAATCAGCGGCAGCGGCAAGATGTTGTCGGACGTCAACCTGGTCGGCACTGCTCCAGACGTCGCCGCAAGGTTGTCCGAAATCATCGACGAGGTCGGTGGAGATGGTTTCCTTCTGATGGACCCGGATCTCACGCGCCGGTATATCGCGGAAATTACCGACGGCCTCGTGCCCGAATTGCAACGCCTTGGTGTCGTGCGCACGCGGTACGAGCACGAACAGTTCCGCGACAACCTGATGGCGTTCTAGGGCAGGTATTTCGCGTGTTATCGGTCCGGGCCGGTGACTTTCGGAATTAAAATTCCATTAACAGATTAGTAATCCATATAAAAATATGTACGCGAACCAGTCCGTTCAGAAAGTTCCCCCATCATCACAGGCCTCGATTACAGGTGAGGCATGGGGCGTACTGGCAATCGTCACGACGTTCTGGGTCGCGGACGGTTACGACACGTTCGTGCTGCTCGTGACCGGGCGCCCTACTTTGGCAGAACTGCTGCGCCCTGAGCTCGGGCATGCGTTCGCGAGATATCTTGGCTACCTCGTGACGATCACGCTGGCGGGCTGGGCCACAGGCGGCGTGCTCGGCGGCGTGATGGGCGACCGGATCGGACGTCGCAGGACGATGATTTTGGGCGTCGCGCTGTACAGCGTCGCGACCACGGCATCCGCATTGGCCTCGTCATGGGAGTGGCTCGCGCTCGCGCGCTTCGTTACAGGCATCGGCATCGGCGCGGAGTGGGGTGTCGGCACGTCGCTGCTGCAGGAGGTGTGGCCGGAGAAGTGGCGCACGCGCGGAGCCGGACTGCTGCAAGCCGGTTTCTCGGTTGGCGGGCTGCTGGTGTCGGGATTGTGGGTGGTGATCGGCTCGACGTTCGGGCTATCGTGGCGCTGGATGTACCTGTTCGGTGTTGTGCCGCTCGTCATTATCGTCGCCGTGTATCGGCACATACCCGAGTCGACGCGATGGACGAAAGCTCAGCACAACGCGAAGCCCTTCGCGCTCTTTGCCACGCCTGCCGTGCGCAAGAATTTGATCGCCGCGCTCGCGGTGTCCATATCGATCACCGGCGGCTGGTGGGCGGTGACCTCCTTTCTGCCGACCTTCGTCGGTAGCCTCGCGCACGATCCGCGTACCGCGGCCTCGCTGGCAGGATGGGCGGGCGCATTGTATAACCTCGGCGAGATCGTCGGCTGCATCGCGATGGGCTTCCTCGCCGAGATCTGGGGACGTCGCTCGACAACAATTGTCTATCTGTTCGGCTCTCTGCTAATCGTGCCGATTGTGTTTGCCGGCCTCGGTTCCGCACAGGCCGTGACGCTTGCGCAACTGGTCGCGGGCTTCTTCACCGGTGGCCTGTACAGCTGGTACGCGATCCACACGCCAGAGCTGTTCCCGACGCGAATCCGCGCCACTGCGATAAGCATCGTGTTTTCCGGCGCGCGCTATCTGGCGATGGCAGGTGCCATCACGGCCGGCACACTCGCCGCTGCGCTCGGTGGCTTCGGCAAGGTTGCCATCTGGTTCGCCCCGATTTACCTGATAGGGATCATCGCGATGCTATTCCTGCCGGAAACGCGCGGCCGCGGGCTACCCGACTGAACGCCATCTACCAACCTCTATTCCTCCTGTGGTGCACGAGTCATGTCAACAGAACCAGCAACAGAAATAGCAACCCGCACGCCGGCGTTATGCGGCCCACTAGATTTTCCGGACAGTCCGCTGTCTAAGGCCGGCCGCCAGCCGCTGATGCTCGGCCTGTTCCTGCCGACGCAGACCGGCGGCTTTTCGCAGTCCACCTATCCGCGCGGCACCGACTGGACGTTCGATTACAACCGCACGCTGGCGTTGCGTGCAGAGTCACACGGATTCGAATTCGTATTCGGTCTGCAGCAATGGGTACCGAAGGGCGGCTTTGGCGGCGCCACACACTACCGGGAAAACTTCCTCGATCCGTTCATGTCAACCGTCGCTCTGAGCGCGGTCACCACGCGCCTCATCACGATCTCGACCGTCCACATTCTGTACGGTAACTGGCATCCGTTACACCTGGCTCGCTTTGCCGCGACGGCCGATCACATTTCGGGTGGCAAGTTCGGCCTGAACATCGTGACGGGCTATGACGCGGCCGAGCCGCTGATGTTCGGAATGCACCGGATCGCGCACGACGAGCGCTATGAGCGTGCGGACGAGTTCGCCTCGGTCATGGAGGCGTTGTGGGAGGGTAGCGATAACCTGACCCATGAAGGCCGCTTCTATCAGTTGGAAAACGCATACGTATCGCCGAGGCCACGCTACGGGCGCCCGATCTTGGTGTCGGCGAGTGCGTCGCAGGCCGGCTTCGAGTACGCCGCCCGCCATTCGGACATCATATTTACATCGAGCCCTGCGGGCGCAGTATTCGAGCGCGCGATCGAGGCACTGCCGGAGCATGTGAAACTCATTCGAGCACCGGATACGGGCACCGGGCGCTCGCCGAAAGTGGTCATTTTCCCACTTGTTATCTGCAGACCGACACGAGAGGAGGCGCTAGCCTATCGAGACGCGATCGTGGCGCAGGCTGACTACGAGTCGATCCGTGCGTACACCGCGCGTCATTCGGGCGGCGACGCGCAGGGCTGGAAGGAGCATGTGCCGGCGGACCGGATTCTCGGCGGCCACATCCAGATTGTCGGCGATCCGAACGACGTCGCCGATGCCCTGCAGAAATTACATGAGGCCGGCATCGACGGCGTGCAGATCGGCTTCTACGACTACGCTCCGGAACTGGAATTCTTCGCGCAGAACGTCTTGCCGCTGCTGGAGGCGCGAGGGCTGAGACTGAAGGTGGACTAAAGGTTCGGGCGATGGCGCTGGCCGGCACGTTCGGGGAGCCGGCCCATTTTTAGCCGTATATTAAATAAATAGGATAACTAATAATGAAACGGAAAATAATCCTGACCGTTGCGGTTGCGTGGCTGACATCCAGCGCTCACGCACAGAGTAGCGTCACTCTGTATGGCAGCCTCGACGAGGGGGTCACCTACAATACGAATGCCAAAGGCAGCGGCACGGCGCTGGCGGGTCCGGTTGCAGTACCCGATTTCTTCGGCTTGCGCGGCAGCGAGGATCTCGGGGACCATCTGAAAGCAGTGTTCGCATTGCAGAACGGGTTTCTTTCCAATACCGGAGCCGCGACGATCGCGAATGAGGCGTTCAGCCATTTCGCCTGGGTAGGATTATCTTCACCGAAGTTCGGTACGTTCACGATGGGTCGTCAGCTTGATCTGACAACGGAGGCACTACGGCTCAATTCGAACGGGAGTATCCAGTACACGTTCTATCTGTTCCACCCGGCCAATCTCGACAACATCGGGATCATGGGCGATTCGATCAACAATTCCCTGCGATATTCGACACCGGAAATCGGTGGCGTCACGGCCAGCGCAATCTACGGCCTGGACGACACCACAACTCAGCCAGGCCATGTATTCAGCGCCGATCTTTCCTACAAGAATGGACCGTTCCGCGCGTCCGCGGTGTACAGCAGTTGGCGTAATCATGCGATCGACGTTGGGTCGAAGCTCGGCTATTCGAGTTTCCTTGGACGGTCGTTGGCGGGAGGTGCGGTGTTTACCGCTCGAACGCAGCGGATCAGCGGCCTGTCCGCGCTGTATTCGATCGGCCGGAAGGTGGATCTGCATGGCATGCTGACCCAGGTTAACCTCGGAACGGACACCGCTTCGGGGCGCATGCGCACGGTCGAGGCCGGAGCTGATTTCCATACCACTGTGGCGAACACCGTCAACGTCGGTGGGTATCTGTCATGGTTGACCGACACACGGTATGCAGAGGCAGGTGTCGGCGATATGTACCATCTTTCGGTTCGGACAACGATCTATGCGCAAGTCGCGTGGCAACATGCAAATGGCGCGGGCAATGCGGCCATTCCGCTACTCGTACCGTCCTCCAGCGCCAACCAGACGGCGTTGCGCATCGGCATGCATCACTTCTTCTGACGAGCGTTCAATGGATATTCAACCTTCTGCGGGCGCCCTTGGCGGGGATAGCCGTGCGCGCGTTACATTGATCGGCTTCGGGGCAATTGGGTCAACGGTATTCGATACGCTCGCCGGAGGTTCCGCCATCGTGATCGACCAGATCGTCACCTCACCGCGGAGCGTTGAAGCGGTGCGGCGCCGGGTCGGTGCCTCGGTGGCAGTGGCGAGCACGGTGGATGGACTGCCACGGAGGCCGCAATTCGCGCTCGAATGCGCGGGTCATCGTGCAATCAGCGATCACGTGATTCCGCTTCTGCGCCGCGGGGTTGACTGTGCGATTGCGTCCGTCGGGGCGCTCGCGGACGATGCGCTTCGCGAGGCGCTGAATGACGCTACAGCGTCCGGTGGTGTGCGTGTGGCACTGTTGTCAGGAGCGGTGGGCGGACTCGACGCGCTATCGGCTGCGGCGGTCGGCGGACTCGACGAGGTCCGCTATACCGGCCGCAAGCCAACTGATGGCTGGCGTGACACGCCTGCTGACGCGGCTGGCGTGCTCGATGGCATTCGCGCAGCGACGGTCATCTTCGACGGCCCGGCCGGCACCGCCGCACGGCTCTACCCGAAGAATGCAAATGTTGCCGCAGCGGTAGCGCTGGCGGGCGTTGGCTTTGAGCGTACACGCGTGCAGTTGATTGCCGATCCAACTGCGACAACAAATACCCATACCATTTGGGCACGTGGCGTATTCGGCGAACTGCGTGTCGAGATCGACGGGAATCCGTTAGCGCAGAACAGGAAAACTTCTGCATTGACTGCATTCAGCGCGGTTCATTTCCTGCGTGATCGCTGCGTCGCGCAGACGTTTCCGTGAAGATGAAAATTTCAATCTTTTCGGGTCGAATTCCCCGCTGCTTGCGGCGTAAGCGATCTTTGCCGTGTCCGTCAGGGCACTGCGGAGCACAGAGCCGAGGCGCGAAGCGTACGAATCTCTGAGCAGCAACCCCGCTGCTTGCGCTAAGGATTACCCACATCCCGATCACCGCTTGTAAACTGCGCTGACCGATGTTAACTTGAGCGCGTTCATGGACCGGAGTGAACGCATTGTCTGCAACGGGTGATTTCGATGACTGGGCCAGCGAAGAATTCGGCACGGCGGCGCTGGGAGACGCCCGCCTGACGCAGCGCCTCGTGGCGCTCGCGCGACGGCTGGCGTAGAGCCCGCAGTGTTCGTTTCCACAGTCGCTGGACGGGGCACAACTGAAGGCCGCCTATCGTTTCTTCGACAATCAACGGATCGACACCGACGGCGTATTGGCCAACCACATTGGGCAGACGCTGAAGCGCATGCAGCAGGTCCCGGTCGTCCTGGCGCCCCAGGATACGACCGAATTCAACCTCATGCATCTGCCGGCGACGCAGGGACTGGGCCACGGCACGAGCAGTAATGTGCACGGATTCAGGCTGCACAGCTTGCTGGCCGTGACACCTGAGGGCCTGCCGCTCGGGGTGCTGGGGATGAAGACGTGGATTCGTGCACCCGAAGAATCCGGCAAATCGAAGCAACGAAGGAAACGGCCTATCGAGGAGAAGGAAAGCGTCAAGTGGCTCGAAGGCCTCGAGCATCTGGCGTCGGTGAAAACGCGCTGCCCCGACACCCACATCATCGGCATCTCTGACCGCGACGGCGATGTCTACGATGTGTTCATCGCCTCTCGGCCAGCGGGCGTTGACTGGCTGGTACGTGCAGCCTGGAGCCGCCGCGTCGCGCATCCGCAGGCATATCTGTGTGACGCCGTTGCGGCAGAGCCTGCTGTGGGCGAAACGGATCTGCTGGTGCCGACCCGGAATGGAAAGACACCGACACGCACTGCGCAATTGACGGTGCGTTGCAAGGCCCTCCGGTTGCGTCCACCGCGCAGCCCTCAGCGCGATAAGTTGCCTGATGCCGAGGTGTTCGTGATCCACGCGCTGGAGACCCAGCCCCCCGAGGGCATCGAGCCGATCGAATGGATGTTGCTGAGTTCGGTGCCGACACTGACCTGCGATGACGCACTCGAACGTTTGGCGTGGTATGCCCGCCGTTGGACGATTGAATCGTGGCATCGCATCCTGAAGAGCGGGTGTCAGATCGAGGCACGACAATTCGGCCATCTGGATCGCTTCGTGCGCGCCACGGCATTGTTTGCTGTCATCAGCTGGCGCATCATGTACGCGACGCTGTTGGCGCTTTGATGGTGACCTGTCCTGCGAGGTGCTGCTGCAGCCAGTCGAATGGCGCGCGCTGTATTGCCGGATACACGGCACAACGCAAGCGCCGACCGAACCGCCGACGCTCGCGCAGGTGGTACTCTGGGTTGCAAAGCTCGGTGGTTATCTCAATCGCAAGCACGACCTTCCTCCGGGACCAACCGTCATGTGGCGCGGCTTTCTCGCACTGCACGAGAGCACGGTCATGTATCGCATCTTCCGGCAAAGCGAATAGCCTACGTCGGAATCAAATCAAGAGATGTGGGTAATCCTTAGTGCTTGCGGCGGGGAGGTTTATTGGTTCTTATCTGTCACACTAAGGCGGCAGAGGAAGTATTCAAGGCTGACAAATATGCTTTGGCTGGCCGATGAAGAATACGCAAACACCGTGAAAGGCGCTTGCTCCGGGCATCGCCCGGGTCCTGAAGCACCTCCACTGTCCGCTCGATGTGATGTGCTGCGCGTGCGGAACGAATGCTGTCGCGGACATTGGAATGGGTTGATCTTTCCGCCACATCTGGCGTTCGCGCCTGCGGGTCGGCTAGTGGCTGTTTTCGGCACGGTTGTTAACGTGTGCAGCCGCTTTGACGAAAACGTGCTTCACATGAGCGAGCTCGGGAATGTCATCCTTCGCCGCTGGATAGCTACGCAGCTGGTCGGTAACGATCTTGCGCGGCACCGGGTTTGAACGCAGCACCCTCCGGAAGAAGCGCTTTGCCGCGGCCTTGTCGCACCGCTTTTGCACCAGCACGTCGAGTTCAGCATCATGGTCGTCACCGCTCGTCACAACAGATAAGGCTCGCCGCGCGGCGTCACGACCATCTCGTCCAGATGCCACGTGCTGCCCGGCTTGCGTCGCGCCGCTTTCGCGCAATGGGCGAATCCAGCGCCGAACTTGTCGCACCAGCAACGGATCGTTTCGTACGTGACCACGACACTGCGCTCGAGCAACAACTCCTCGACCTCTCGGAGGCTCAGGCTGATCCGGAAATACCAACGAACTGCGCAGCTGATGATGACGGTAGGGAAGCGGTGGCAGTGATAAAGCGATTCGTTTTCTTCATCACTTCTTCTATCGCCGCCTTACCGTCAACCTGACAAAGCTTTGCCGAGGCGTTTGAAGTCACGTGTTTATCCCAGGCGTTAGGAGAAGCTCAGCCATCAGTTTCCTTCAATACCGCCGTCGCCGCTTCGCACGCGCCGCGTAATTGTTCCCGCATCCGGCCGCCACGCGCCATCGCGATTCGACGCAAGCGGCGTACCGGACCCATCAGACTCGCGTGCGTTACCTGAAGCGTGCGGTTATCGGCGAGGGCCATCACGATCGAATAAAAACGGTCGGCGCATCGACGTAGGCCGCGGGGTCATTGGCGGTGACGTTAGCGCGCATCTCGCCGATCACGTCTTCCAGCTGGGCGCGCCCGAGCGTCGTGATATTTTCCGCGCAAAGCTGAACCTCGATGGCGCAAGCGAACGAAGGACGGCGCCGCCTGGACAAGCTGTGCAGCATTCAGTCGCTCATCGAAGTCGATACCGTCGGTGCTTAAACCACAGGAGAACATGCATGCCAGCCGTTGACGTCAAGAGCGCAATACCCGGGACGTTCTATCGAAGCCCGGCGCCGGGCGAACCGCCGTTTGTCGCTGAAGGCGAGCGCGTAAGCGCCGACACTGTGATCGGCAATATCGAACTGATGAAGCAGTTCAACGAAGTCTTTGCGGGCGTCGACGGGATCCTTACATCGTTCATGACGGCCGACGCCGAAGCGGTGGATTCCGACGCCGTGCTCGCGATCATTTCCACGGATTGAGGACTGACATGCAACAAGGCATCCACACGCTGTTCGTCGCGAACCGTGGCGAGATCGCCGTGCGCATCATTCGTGCAGCGCGCGAACTCGGCATGAAGACGGTTC
>NZ_JAAVUQ010000051.1 GCF_018449515.1 Caballeronia sp. dw_19
GCTAACACCGAAACCACCACCCCGGCATTGACTCCGACCACTAACCCCAGAACCGACCACCCCAGCATCAACCCCGACCACTAAACACCCCAGAACCGACCACCCCGGCACTGACCACCCCCAACCCTGGCTCTCCCACTCATGCCGCTTCTCATTCAATCCCCGTCGCCGCGCTGCTTGTCTTAGAATCTGCCCTTGGTCCCCACTTCCTGCGCACTATGAACACGACATCGGAGGACCGCTGGCGCGACTTGCGCCCGGACCCGGACAGTGACACCCCGCTCTATCTCCAGCTCGCCCGCAAGCTCGGCAACGCAATCCACGACAATCGCTGGAACGCGGGCGAAGCCTTGCCCTCGGAACGCGTGCTGTCGGAAGCGCTAGGGGTATCGCGGATTACGTCGCGTAAAGCAATCGCCTTGCTGGTCGAACAAGGGCTGATTCGCCGCACGCAAGGCGCCGGATCGTTCATCACGCCGCGCTATGAAGATCCGCTGTCACGACTGTCGAGCTTCAGCGAAATGCTCCGTCGACGCGGTTTTACCCCCGGTTCGAAATGGCTCTCACGCGTGATCGAACCCGCGAATCGCGATGAAGTGATCCAGCTCGGGTTATCGCCGGCGGCTGCGGTGACACGCTTGCGCCGCTTGCGCACCGCCGACGGCATTGTGATGGCCGTTGAGAATTCCACCTTTCCGGCGGCGCTGATTCCCGACCCGCAGGCTGTCGGCGATTCGCTTTATAGCTTCCTGGAACAGCGCAACCTGTCGATCGTGCGAGCCCTGCAGCATTTCCGCGCGGTGAACGCGAGCGATGAAATCGCCGCGCAAATGGGCATCGCGCCCCACGACGCGCTGCTGCTGATCACGCGCGTGGGTTATACGGCCGACCAGCGCCCGATCGAACTCACCGATACCTACTGCCGCAACGACTATTACGATTTCGTCGCGGAGTTGCGCAAGTAGTCGGGCGTAGTCGCCAGCGCTCACCACCAGCGCGGCTGATCGGTCCCGATAGGCACCGGCGGCGCCCCCCAGTACGGCGGTGTCAGCGACATACGTTCAGGCGGCTGCGTGCACGTGAGCATTCCAAACGGCGAGGCGATGGTTTGCAGCATGTCGCGGACATCGTCGAGTTGAGGATCGGGCACGTTCTGACCGTCTTGGATCAGACCCATCGATTGCAACCAGCGCCCGGTCCGCGCCAACGCCACCCGCACATGCCAGCTTCCGCCTTGCGTGGCGCGTCGTTGCAGCGCGATCATCGCGCCAAGCGCCGCGAGATAACCGGTGGCGTGATCGAGTGCCTGACACGGCAGATGGCGCGGTTGCGCCTGACCAGCCGCTTGCGCTTCGGTCCACGCAATCCCGCTCGCCGATTGCACGAGGCTGTCGAAACCGCGCCGATGAGACCACGGGCCTTTGTGCCCATACGCCGATATCGTCACATACACGATGCCCGGGCGCAGCCGCGCAGCCTCTTCCGGGCCGAAGCCATGTGCTGCCAGCGCGCCGGGACGATAGCCTTGCAGGAATACATCGGCGTCTTTCAATAACGCACGCAGCGATTCACGGTCGCTCTCTTCGCGAAGATCGAGCGTCGCCGAGCGCTTGCCGCGGCCGTTGTCGATGACTAATGGTGGAATGTTCGGCAGATGCGGACCGTTGATGAGCAGGACATCGGCACCGTGCTCGGCGAGCGTTCGCCCCGCCACCGGACCCGCGATGATGCGGCTCAAGTCCAGCACGCGGATGCCTGACAAAGGCCGTTGCGGCTCGCCTTCACCGATGGATTCGGGAGGCGCATCGTCAAGTCTGACGATCTCCAGCAGCGGTATTTCCGCAATCGCTTGGGCCTGCGGTGTGAGCGCCCATTCCTCCGGCGTGCGGATCAGCGCGGCGCACAGGCCCGCGTCGGCCAGCGCCTCGTCCAGGCTTGCGCCGTTCCATTGACGGATGGCCTGCGTCACGCCAGCGTGATCGTTCGCGCAGCCCAACAGCTTCACCACACCGTCCCGATGATGCTTGAAGTTCGTATGAAGCTGAATCCAGCGGCCGTCACGGGTCTCGTAGAAGCCCATTAGCGGATCACGCAGCTCCGGCGCTTTATCGGTCCCGATGCGCAAATAGCGCTCGCTGCGGAACGCAATGGCCGCGCGGCGCGTATAGATGTGCACGTCTTGCTGCCGGCCCGTGCGATGCCTGAAGCATTGCGCCGCCGCTAACGCCGACGCGCCCACGGTCGCCGCAGCCAACGCACTCACCCGATACACCGACGGCAATTGCCGTTCATCGCCGCTGACCGTGAGGTGTTCAAGCGCCGCGGGGTCTCCCTCCGCCAGGCGCCAGAGTTCTTCGACAGGTTTCATGGCCATGCTCCTTTTCAAGGATCGTCCACGGATCGACGGAGCCGGGCATCCGTTTGCACGCTGACCATGATTTTACGTTCGTTTATCCGTGCGCCTGGTTGTCACTACTGGCCCGCGCCATTCACTTCTGCTGAAAGCGCATTCTCACCGATTCCAGCTCAGCGGGCAGGTTGCGCGCCGGCGGGCGCTTGCGTGTCAGCGCAACAAACCCCAGCCGCCGATACAACTGCGCAGCGCGCTCGTTGCTTACCAGAACATCGAGCACGAGCCCTTCACTCTGCGGGACGAACGACGGCGTGGTGAGCGTCTGTGCGTCGTTCAGCAAAGCGCTGAACACGCCGCGGTTGCGCGAAGCTTCACGGGTGGCGCAATGCGCAAGCAGCGTTTCACCGCGACGCGGTGGCGGCAATTCACTTTCGAGGATCAGTCCGCGCCTGAGCACGCCGACCGTGCGCCACCAGCCGAAGCATCGCAGGGTCATCCACGCGAACCAGAGATTGTCCGAAAGCGTCGAGCGGCTGCCATGCGCCGCGAGTACGCCGACGACCTCGCCTCCCTCCATCGATACCCAATGCCGCCGCCACGAGAACCGTCCATGCGTGGACGCGAACGCGCTCTGCAGGAAAGCGATGCAGTGCTCCGGCGGCACGCCGAACAGGAAGCCGAACTCCAGCCTGCCGGAGGCGAAGACAAGCGGCGCAGCCTGGCGTGCATCGTCGGGACCGGCAGGACGGCCGCCAGAGTGCGAGCTTTGAGCTGCCGTGGAAGCTGCCGTGGACGCGTTCGACGCGGTCGTCATCGCGCGAGCTTTCGCAGCACGGCTACCGTCTGCGAAATCTGTTCGGGCTCATGCGTCGAGCAGATAAAGAACCGCAGCCGCGCCGCGCGCTCTTCCACGGCCGGATAGAAAATCGGCTGGGCGTTGATGCCTTCTTCGAACAGCGCATTGGCCCATTGCGCCGCCTTCAGCGAACTGCCGGTGATCACGGGTACGACCGCAAAACCCGCGCTCATGCCGGTGTCCAGGCCCGCACTGCGCGCTTCATCGAGGAACTGGTGACCGCGCTCTCGCAACAGCTTGACGCGCCACGGCTCGGCGATCAACCGTTCCAGCGCCGCCAGCGACGCGGCCGCGAGCGTAGGCGCCAGACCCACGCTATAGAGGAATCCGGGCGCCAGATGCCGCAGGATATCGACCAGCGCCTGCGAGCCCGCGATAAATCCGCCGCATCCTGCCAGCGTCTTGCTGAGCGTGCCCATCCAGATATCGACGTCCGCGCTCGGCACGCCGCAATACTCGCGGATGCCCTTGCCCGTCTCGCCGATCACACCCAGCGAATGCGCTTCATCAACCATGAGGAAGGCGGCATGGCGCCGCTTCACTTCCACGAAGCGCGCGAGATCGGGGATGTCGCCATCCATGCTGTATAACCCTTCCACCACGATCAACACGCGCCGGAATTCATGGCGCACGCGTGTCAGCAAATCATCGAGCGCGCGCCAGTCGTTGTGCGGGAAGTTCAGGCGTTTCGCGCCGCTCAGTTGCGCGCCTTGCAGGATGCTGTTGTGCGCGAGTGAGTCATGGACAACCAGGTCGCCCTGACCAAACAGCGAGCCGATGACCGTCACGTTGGTTGCGTGGCCGCTGACGAAAACCAGCGCGTCGTCGGCGTCATAGAAACGCGCCATTGCGTGTTCCAGTTCGCCGTGCACGGTGCGTTCGCCCGCGACCATCCGGCTCGCCGATGCCGACGTTCCGTACTGATCGATCGCGGCCTTGGCGCGCGCGTTCACCTGCGCATCGCCGGCCAGCCCGAGGTAGTTGTAGTTCGCGAAGTTCAGATACTGCTTGCCGGTGATCTGCGTCGTCGCCCCTGCGGTGCCCTCATGCACGCGGAAGAACGGCGACGTCACGCGCAGCTTGTCGCCCATTTCACGCAGCAGCTTGACCTGCGTGTAACCGGGCATGGTCTCGAAACTGCATAACGCGTCGCGCGTCGAGCTGGACGCGCTGCCGGGCGCCTGCGCAAGTTCCTGCGCGAGCGAACGCGCCGGAGCCTGAGCTTGCTGTGACACACGTTCGAGTTGTCGCTGCAATGCCTTTGCAGCGAGCTGCTGGCGAAAATTTCCAGTCAAATCCATGAGGTGTTTTTTCCTGTGTGGCGTGCGCTCAGGCGGGAAATCCGGTCCATTCCCATGCATCTCGATCGGCAAGCAGTGCGGCAAGCAGCCGATAGTTCATCTCGTGGCTGGGCCGTACCGCCGTCACGCGTCCGAGCAGCGGCGCACCCGCGAGCGCGAGGTCGCCGACCAGGTCGAGCACGCGATGCCGCACGAATTCGTCCGGCAGGCGCATCCCGCCGATCACCTTGCTGCCCACGATCGCCGCAGTCGAACTGAGCCGTGCGCCGCGCAGGATCGGCACGCCGCGTACATAGCCCGCAACAATGGCGAGCGCCGCCCACTTCACGCGGCCATACGATCGCGACGGGGCGATTTCGGCCGCAAAACTGGCGGGTGTAATGCCGCCATCCCAATGCAGGTTGCCGAACCCCTTGAGATCGTTGCGAACGCTCATTTCGTATCGGTCTGAAGGCTCGATGCTCATGCTGCGAACATTCTTGCTGCCCACCCCGTCCTCCACGCTGACCCGGCGCAACACGCGAATGAAGCGCTTGCGGGCAGACAGGGAACGTCGCCCGCAATTGGTGATGGCTTCAATCCAGGGTTGAGCGCTGCCATCGAGAATGGGTACTTCTTCAGCGTCGAGTTCCACGGTGGCGTGATCGATCTCACACGCCAGCAGTGAAGCCAGCAGATGTTCCACCGTGCGCACCCGAACGCTATCTATTTGCAAGGTCGTGCAGAGCGGCTGCGCGAGACGTATCGAAGGACTCGCCGGCAACTCGGCAAGCACCCGGCCACTGCCCATCCGCCGAAAAATGATGCCGCCGGCCTCGCTGGGAACAACGCGCACATTCACACGACGCCCCGTGTGAAGCCCACGGCCGCTCAGTTCAAGGTTGCGGGCGAGCGTGCCCTGGTCGCCGTGCCAGCCGGCCGGGGCGCTCAATGCGTTCCCCCGGTGGTATCGGCGAGTGCGGCCTCTGAAACCGATTCCAATTCAGCTTCTGTATCGGGTTCCGCCAGAGCCCGGGTTTCGTCTTCAATACCGTGACGTGCAGCCAGTACCGACGCCTCGTCCGGTGCATCCAGCGACGCGCCTTCTGCGTCGCCGGTCATGACGGAATCCACGATACGCCGCGCCAGCGATACCACGGTCGCCCCTTCGGCCAGCGCCATCACCGAGAACTTCACGCCGAACGATTCCTCGACCGCCATGCCGAGCTCCATGCCCATGAGCGAGTCCATGCCCATGTCGGCGAGCGACCGGTCCTTGCCGATCTTTTCCGGCGACATATGCAGGATCCGCGCGATCTGCGATTGCAGCGTTTCTTCGGCGAACCACAGCGCGTCCGTACGGGACAACGCGCGAATGTGCGCGCCACATTCGCGCGTGACTTCCGCCGCGCCGCGCGTGTGCAGCTCGGAGTAGCGTTGCGCATCGGCAGCCGGCATGCCGCGTGCGACGACATTCCAGTCGAGCCGCAGCACCGCTTCGCCGGAGCGGCCATCGAGCAGCGCTTGTTCCAGCGCAGCCAGTGCTTCCGCCGATGTAATCGACAAACCGCCAATTCGCGCCTGCAACGCCTCGCGTGTTTCTTCATTGCGCGCGAGGAAACCGACGTCATCGATAGGACCCCACGCCATCACCGTCCCCGCGAGTCCGGCTGCGCGACGCTGTCCGACCAGCGCTTCGAGGAACGTATTCGCGGCCACATAGCTGCCCTGCCCCGGATTGCCGAGGAAGGTGGTCGCCGACGAATACACGACAAACGCATCGAGCGTGCAAGCCCGCGTCGCGCGATGCAGATTCCATGCACCTGCGACCTTCGGCGCGAGCACGGCGTTGAAGCGGGCGTCGTCGAGATTGCGGATCAGGCCATCGTCGACAAGCATGGCCGAATGCACGACGCCCTTCAACGGCAAACCGCGTGCATCGATGTCGCGAATCAGCGCGTGAACAGCTTCGTTGTCCGTGATATCGCACGCGGCTACGTGGACCTGCACGCCCTCCCAGGTCCTGACTTCGTCGGCGAGGGCCGGCGCCAGTACACCACGGCGGCTTGCCAGCGTGATATGCCGCGCGCCGCGTTCGACCATCCAGCGCGCCGTCGAAAAGCCCAGCCCGCCGGTCCCGCCCACGACCAGATACGCCGCAGAATCATTGAGCCGCAATGCGTCCGGCGTAACCGCCGCGTGTGCGGGCGCGGGCGTGCCGCCCGAATACGTGACCAGCACCTTGCCGATCTGACGCGCCTGCTGCATGTGCCGGAACGCGTCTTCCACGCGCTCGGCAGGGAACGCGCGGTAAGGCAGCGGATGCAGCACGCCATCGGTGAAGAGCTTCATCACGTCGGCGAACAGGCGCGCGGTGAGGTCGGGTAATACGATCATCAGTTGATCGGCATCGATACCGAAGTAGCTGATGTTGTTGCGGAACGGACGCAAGCCGATGCGGCTGTTCTCGTAGAAATCGCGCTTGCCGAGTTCGAGGAAACGTCCGAACGGCCGCAAGGTATCGATGCTTCGCACCATTGCTTCGCCCGCCAGCGAATTCAACACGATATCCACGCCTGCACCGCCGGTGCGCTCGCGGATTTCATCGGCGAACAGCAGGCTGCGTGAATCGAGAACATGGTCGGCGCCCAGCAGCCGCACGAACTCGCGTTTCTCGCGGCTGCCTGCTGTCGCGAACACTTCCGCGCCGAAGTGGCGCGCGAGCTGGATTGCCGCGATGCCCACGCCGCCCGCGCCGCCGTGAATCAGCACGCGCTCGCCGGGACGCAGCCGCGCGAGTTCGCACAGCGCGTACCAGGCGGTAAAGAACGTGGTGGGAATGGTCGCGGCTTCCTCGAAGGTCATCTGCGCCGGCTTGTGGGCGATGGCCACGACCCGCGTACGCACCCGCGATGCAAACGATGCCGGTGCAAAACCGAGCACGGCATCGCCGGGACGGAAGCCCGTGATGTCGCGTCCCACGCGCACGATTCTTCCCGACAACTCCATGCCGATAGTCGCGCCCGCGAAGCCGTTTTCCACGGCTTCGTCGGAGAGCAGGCCCATCGCGTACATGACATCGCGAAAGTTCAGGCCGGTGGCGACGGGTTCGATCTCGACCTCGTCGGCCGCCAGTTCGCGATCGGGCAGCGGGAACCATTCGAGGTTACGAAGCGACCCCGGCGTGCCGAAGCCCAACACGGCTTCGACGCGCGCGTGTCCGGCAGAAGCCGGGACCGGTTGACGCAATGCGGCGGTGGCGGCAGGCAGCATGCGCGGGACGTGACGGCCCGAAGGCGTCAGCAGCACTTCCTCTTCAGCATCGGCAGCAAGCAGTTCGCCGACGAGACTCGCCGCCGGGTTCGCGCATGCCGGATGCACATCGACGAGACGGCACGAAAGTTCGGGATGCTCATTGGCGATCACGCGGCCGAGACCCCACAATGTGGCCTGTTCAGGATGCAATGCGGCGGCGTCCGTCTGCTGCGATACGGACTCCGGCCCCACGATCAGCGGCGCACCGCCACGCGTGACAATCCAGAGCTTCGGCGCGGGCGCACCCGGATTGCGGGTGAGATCGCGTACCAGCCGCGCAAGCGCGAGCGAAAGATCGCGCTGCGATGACAAGACATCTTCACCGGCCAGGTCCGGCGCAATGAACACGACGTTCTCAACGCCGAGCGTGGACGCCGCGGACAGCGCGACGCAGCTCACATCCTGCCCTTCGGTATCGAGTTCGGCAGCAATGGCGGTATGCAACGCGCTCGAAGCACCGGTCGTCAACAACGCCCAGGACTGCTTCGGCCGGCTGTCCTGTGCAGACGTGTTTTCCGGTGCCGATGGTTGGCGCGCGACCACGAGCGTCGGCGCGCCTTCCAGGTCGAGGCCCTGCTCGACGTGCTGGAAAACATCGTCGAAACCGGCCTCCTGCAACAGGAGCGCGATTTCGGCGGCGGACAGCCAAGTCCGCTTTGCGGACTCGCTGGCATCGAGATTAAAGACGATGTCGGAGAAACGGCTGCGGCGCGCTTCGGTGATGATGACCAGCGCGCCCGGCGAGAGCCAGCCGCGCATTGCGTCAACGAACGCGCGCGGATTCGATTGCGCCGCGAGCGCGTGACTTGCAACCAGCACGTCGTAGTGATTCGCCGCGCCGCTGCCGAGCTTCGGCCGTGCGCCGCGCTCCAGCGTGACTGTATGCACGGCGGGGTACGCGGCTGTGTCGAAAGTACTCAGTTGTTCATCGGTTCCGGCGATCGTGCAATCCACGCGCGACAACGGCAAATGCATGCCCAGCGGCTGCAATACATCGCTTTCGGGCGAATCGATTTCGAGCAGGCGCAAGCGGCGCGGCTGCTTCCATGAATCGATGGCGGCGTTCACGCAATCGCCCACCAGTTGATTCACGAACGACCAGGTCGGCGAGCCTTCAAAGAAATGCTCGACCAGGCTGCTGCGTGCGGCCGGCAAAATCTCAACGCCAGACTTCTCGCCGCGCAGTACCGGCGCGAGCGCGCTGCCGCAATGCGCGAGCAACGTCAATTCCGCGACGTGTGACGACGACTGCGCAAGCAGCTCACGCCAGAGTGCGTCGGTGGGCGGCAAGCTCTCGCAGGCGGCTTCATCGCGAATCAGGCGACCGCTCGCGTCCCAGCTTGCGAGACCGTCCTCAACGAGCATGTCCACCAGCCGCGCAAGCAGCGCCGGATGGGCGCACGGCGGCAGCGTGGACTGATTGAACACATCGAGCGCTTCGAGCGCGTGCAAGGCGTATGCGCTCGCGAGCACGTCGAGCAACGGCAGCACTTCGGTGAGATGCGTCGTGCGGCGCGCATCGTCTTCGGTGGACGCCGCGCCTCGTGCCGACAACGCGTTCGCAACCAGTCCAGCCGAGGCCGGCAGCGTACGCGCGTGCGCGTCGCCGGACAGCGGTTTTGCGTCGAGCACATAGGCGAAGCGTGCAGGCGCGCTCGGACGGCGCGCGTTCAGATCCACGCGGCGGAACCGGCATGCGCTTAGCCGCGCGACGATGACACCGTGTTCATCGGCGAATTCAAACGATGCCACCAGCGAATGCGGACTGCGGCGCTCGACCCGTGCGAGCACATACTTGACGGCCTCACCGCCGAGGAAGTCGATCCGTCCGAGTTGCACCGGCACATACGCGGCGTGATCGGCAACGCCTTCTTCGACACCCGCCGCCAGCAACGCGAACAGCGGATGAAAACCGCTGTCCATCAACGCCGGATGGAACGTGTACAGATCCGGGTTGCGGCCGGGAACGGCACACGCCAACGGCATCGCGACTTCGGCGAGCGCGAGGTTATCGTCGGCAATGCGAACCGTTTGAACCCACTGGAATGCCGGACCGTAGGCAAGACCGATGTTCGTGGCTTGTTCGTACAGCGTCGCGCCGTCGAGCGCCGGCAGCGTCATGAGCCGCTCAAGTTCCTCACGCGGCACCGAGGCTGGCGCGCTCATGTCGGGACCGCCCGACAGCAGACGTCCTGTCACATTCAGCGTCCATGCCGCGTCACTCATGCGGTCGCGCGTTTCGATCGTGAACGCGGCAGTGCGCGGATCGACACTCAGGCGCAAGAGCTTTGAATGCTGTGCGCGGAACACCACCGGCACGCGAATCTCGACGTTCTCGACCGCGCAGGTTTCCGTGCCGAAGAACACGCGCGCGGCCGCCAGCGCCATCTCCACATACCCCGCGCCCGGGAACGCGATATTGCCGTCCACCACGTGATCGGCCAGCATCGGCAGCCGTTCCGGATCGATATCGTTTTCCCATGCGAGCGCCTGATCGCGCAGCCGATACCCCAGCAGCGGATGCTCGCGATGCCGGTTCACCAGGTCATACGCTTCCGCAGTCGGGCCTTGCCAGAAGTGCTCGTGCTGCCACGGATAACCCGGCAACGCGATGCGTGCCGGCGCACGATCCGTGGGTGCAAAGCGATCCAGATCCGCACGCGCGCCATTGGCCAGCGCCGCGTACAGCGCGTGCTCCAACATCTGTGCGCTGTCGTGATTGCGCTTTAACGTGGACAGCGCGCGCACCGGCAATTCCAGGTCGTCGCAGGTCTGCTTCACGTAGTGACGCAGGATGGAATGCGGGCCGACTTCGAGAAAAATCCGCACGCCCGCGCGGGCGAGGTGCGCGATGGCATCGCCGAAATGCACCGGTTCGCGAATGTTGCGCCACCAGTAATCGGCATCGAGCTGATCGCCTGGAAAGTCCGCGCCTGTCACCGTCGAGATGAAACGGCGCACCGATTCCTGCGGCGCCAGGTCCGCGAGGCCGTCGAGCACCGCGCCTTGAATCCGGTCCATGTGCGAGCTATGGAACGCGTAGTCCAGGTCGAGCATCTGGAAGAACGTGCGGCTATCGCGCAGCGCATCTTCAATTTTTTGCAGGCCTTCGAGCGAACCGGCCAGCGTGACCGCTTGCGGACTGTTTATGCCGGCTATTTCCACCGATGCCGCAAGCCCCAGTTCCGCGATGCGCGTGCGCATCGCGATCTCGCTCATGCCTACCGCCGCCATGCGTCCCAAGCCCCGTGTCAGCGCCTGAGCCTGACTTCTGACCTTGATGACCCGCACCGCCTGCGCCAGCGTCAGGGCGCCCGATGCCCACGCCGCGCCGATCTCGCCCACGCTATGGCCGAGACACGCGTCGTACAGGACGCCGCGCGCTTCGATCACCCGCACAATGCCCACCTGGATTGCGAACAACAGCGGTTGCGCGTTTTCCGTTGCGTCGAGCCACGCGGCTGTTGCGCCCGCGCGCAATACGTCGAGCAGCGACGCGCTGCCGTCGGCGCACCAGTGTGCATCGACTTCTTCCAGCGCGGCACGGAACAGCGGCTCTTCGTCGACCAGACGCTTGCCCATCTCCGCCCACTGCGCGCCGTTTCCGGAGAACACGAGCGCTAGACGGTCGTCGTCGCCGGGGCTGGTGCCGCGGACCAGCGCGTTGGCGTCGCCGGTTGGGTCCTCGCCTTTGCTCAGGCTTTCGAGCAATGCACGCGCGTCAACTGCGTTCGACGGCGCGATGATCGCGCGTTCGCTCAGCCACTGGCGTCCGCGCGCCGAGCTGACGGCCAGCGTATTCCAGGGCGTGCCCGCGTCCAGCATGGCGACGTAGCGCGCGGCGATGGCGGCCAGCGCTTCCGGTGCGCGCGCCGTCACGCAAAGCGGCAATAACGCGATATCTTTTGCGATATCGGTTTGAGCATCAGCGGCTGGTGTGCGTAGCGGCGCTTCGCGCAGCACCACGTGCGCATTGGTCCCGCCGAAGCCGAACGAGTTCACGCCCATCACGAGCGGCTCGCTGCTATGGAGCGGCGTAAGCCGGTCCACGACTTTCAACCTGCCGCCTTCGAAGTCGATGCGCGGATTCGGCGTCTTGAAGTGCAGCGACTCGGGCACCGCGCGATGCTTCAGGCTCAGGATGGTCTTGAACAAACCCGCCATGCCGGACGCCGTCTCGAGGTGGCCGACATTCGTCTTCACCGACCCGATCAGCAACGGCTTGTCAGCCGGCCGCCCAACCGATGCCGCTTCGACCAGCGCCCGCGCTTCAATGGGGTCTCCCACCGCCGTGCCCGTGCCGTGTGCCTCCAGATAGGCGAGTTCGCTCGGATCGATACCCGCGCGCTGGTACACGCTCTTCAGCAGCGCCGCTTGCGCAGCCGACGTTGGAACGCTGATTCCACCGCGCGAATGGCCGTCGGAATTGACGCCCGAGCCCGCGATCACCGCGTGGATCGTATCGCCGTCGGCGAGGGCTTTATCCAGCGGCTTGAGGAGCACGAATGCGCCGCCTTCGGCGCGCACGTAGCCGTCGCCGGAGGCATCGAATGCGCGGCAACGGCCTGTGGGCGACAACATCGACGCCTTCGAGAAGCCGATGAACGCCGACGGATGTGTCAACACGTTCACGCCGCCGGCAAGCGCCATGTCGGCATCGCCTGCTTGCAACGATTGGCACGCCTGATGGAGCGCGACCAGCGACGACGAGCAGGCGGTATCGATCGACATGCTCGGGCCCCGCAGGTCGAATACATACGACACGCGATTCGACGCAATGCTCAGCGTGGTGCCCGTAGCCGTGTAGGCATCGATGCCACTCACGTCGTCCATGCCGCGATGGCCGTAATCCGTATTCGCCACGCCCACATAGACGGCGCAGTTGCGCCCTGCCATCTCGCGCGGGGGCAGACTCGCGTCTTCAAAGGTTTCCCACGCGAGTTCCAGCAGCAGGCGCTGCTGCGGGTCCATCTGCGTGGCTTCGCGACGGGAGATGCCGAAGAAAGCGGCGTCGAATCCCGCGACGTTGTCGAGCACGCCCGCCGCGAACGTGTAGCTCTTGCCCGGCTCGCGTTTTGACGGGTGCTGGTAGAACTCGGTGCCGAAGCGATCAGGCGGGATTTGCGTGACCGCGTCGCGGCCGGTGGACAGCAACTGCCAGAAGTCATCGGGAGTGGTCACGCCGCCCGGAAACCGGCAGGCCATTCCTATTATTGCGATTGGTTTGGTCATCATTATTTTGTCGTTTGCAGCTGACTCGCCGATTCCGTCAGGGAATCGCGCGTGTCGATAGCACGGAGCACGGCCTGCCCGAGTTCATCGACACTCAAGTTTTCCGCCTTTGCCGGCGCAGACCCAAAGCTGCGCCAGATGAAGTAGTCGGTACGCGCCGGTTGCGCGCCCAAGCCCGCGAACACATGCGGGAGCGCCGGCACATGGTCGCCGTAGAAGCACAAAACGGTGTCCCGGCCGCGCGCTCTCAGATGCGCGAGCAAGCGAGCCACCATGGCGTCCGCGTTGGCGAGATGACGCAGGTACACGGTGAGGTCACGCCACTGCGCGTCCTCGCCCAACGAGTGATACGCCGCCGATTCGCCAGGTGCAGCGGTTTCGAGATGCAACGGACCGTGGTTTTCCATCGTCATCGAAAAGATGAAAGCGGGATGGCGCGCGGTGGCGTCAAGCTGCTCCACGATGGCGTCGGCGACGGCTGAATCCGCTATGTACGGACCCGACCGCGCTGCGTCGCCGAAGCCTGTGATATCGGTGAAACGGTCGAACCCGAGCAGGCCGAAAACGCGGTCCCGGCCGAAGAAGTCGGCGTAGTACGGGTGAACCGCGAACGTCCGGTAGCCCGCCCGCTTGAACCACGAGGCCAGCGACGCGCACGGCCGCCGCAAGAAAGCGTACGGATAAAAGCGCGCATAACCCAGGCGCTGTTCCTGCAAGCCCGTCAGCAGCGAAAATTCCGTGCGCATGGTGTTCGCCCCCCACGCCGGCACCGTGAGCTCGCCGTGCTGGAAAGACTCGCGCCGGGCAGTATCGATATTCTGCAGCAGCGACGCTTTGATGGCCGGCCCGAGCCGGCGAGCGTCGAAGAACGATTCGCTCTGGATCACGATCACATCGGGTTTATGGGCTGGCGCGCCCTGTGCAAACGGGCCCGTTTCAACCGCCCGACGGAACGCTTGCACCGTGGCTGGCCGCAGCCCGTTCAGCAGATAAGCCACGAAAACAGCAAAGAAACCGTGACGGCGTTGGTCGTCGGCGGGAACGAGGGTGAGCGGCATGCCCGCCGCGAGCCGATAACCCAGCGCAAGCGAGGCCGCAACAACCAGCAGCGCCACGCCCCACACATTCGGCGTCAATGCGCGATCAGCAATAAAACTCGCGACGAAAACACCCGCGCCGACTGCAGCGCCCGCCATGGTCAGCGTGCTCAGAAATGGCAGATAAAGCCGCGGATGCGAGAAGAGCTGGCTAAATAGGCTGAGATCGGTGAACACGAAAGGCTCGCGCAGCGACGCATATTTTGCATTGCTCACAGCCGTCATCAGGCCGACGAGCGCCACCGTGACAAACCCCGAAGACCAGGGCCGCGCGCTCGCCGCGAACGCCAGCGCGTAGAGAAAGATTGCGCCCGTCACGTGGAGTGCCACGCCCGCTGCCGAACGACGCCATGATGCACGCGGCACGGCGAGCGCATCCACCAGGAATGACAACGCAATAGCAGCCGGCAGGCTGACGATGAGCACGCGAAGAAGCACTAGCGCTCCTGGCTCGGGGCATACGACAAACCCCCAAGAATGGCGTCGGCCAACGTGGCGGGTAAGAAGCCCAGCAGTTTCGTGCCGAACGCAAGCAGAGCCGGGAATGCGATTTCGGAGCGGTTCGCGGCGAGCTTTAGCTGGATGTGGCGCGCCGCTTTTGCCGCGGACCACATGAAGGGTTTATCTCCGGGGAACGCGTCGCTCATCGACGTCTCTACAAAGCCCGGAAACACCACCGACAAGCGCACGCCGTGGCGCTTCAACAAGGGACGTACCGATTCTCCATAGGCCTTGAGCGCAGACTTGCTCGCGCAATAGGCCGGCGAGATCGCCATGCCGCGCAGCGCAGCGATGGATGCGATCAATGCGATCTGTCCGCTACGGCGTGCGCGCATGCGAGCCGCCACCGGGAGGACCGCGTGCATGCTGCCATAGAAATTCGTATCGACGATATGCGCCGTGCGCTCGAGATCTTCCCAGTCGCTGGCCGTTGCAATCGTGCTTGCCACGCCCGCATTGGCGATCAGCAAGTCGACCGGATGACGGTCGTCGAATTGATCGAGCCATGCGAGCATGTCCGGCGCGTTGCGTACATCGACTGCGCCCACCACCGCCGTTGCGCCTTGTTTGCGACACAGTTCAGCACAGGCTTCGAGCCGCTCCACGTTGCGTCCCACCAGCCCGATCACCACGCCCGGGCGCGCGTACGCGAGCGCGAGTGCGCGGCCAAGACCGGCGCTGGCTCCCGTGATGACGATATGGCGCGGCGCCGCGCTAGTCATGCGATGCAGCCTCCAGGCGATCGGCCGCACACGTGCTCGCCATGGCGATACCCGTGCGGGTGTAGAAGTCGCCGTTGATCTGCGTCTTGTGCACCACGTAGTCAAGGAAGGTCTGATACAAACTCATGTCCGGCGCGTGGGCCTGGGTCCAAAAGTCGTCAATGCCGCCCTGCCAGGTCAGGCCGTCCATGTTGTAGATCGCCGTGCCAAGCGCGATCAGGGGGCAACGGTGATGCAGCGCTGAGAGACCCACCGTGCTGTTCACCACCACCGCGCCTTGCGCGTTTTCGAGCAACGTCGGCAGATGCCCGGCGTCCATGAAGACAAGCCGGTCCTCCATGCTGTATTCGCGGGCGAGGCTCGTTGCGTACCGCCGATAGTCGATCAGCCCCGTGTCAAGCGGATGATTCTTGATGACAAGCCATGCGTTCGCCGGCGCATTTTCTGCGAATGAGTGTATGACCTTGTCGATTGCGTGCCGCACGCCGTCGAATGGCGAATGCACCACTATTTGGGAATCGGAGTTCAGTTGCAGCGGAAAAATAAAGTATGGATGACCTGCGGCAAGCAGCTTGCGCGTGGCTTCCTCGGCTAGCCGCCGGTGACGGCGCTCGTGTAACGCGCGCGATGCGAGGCCCGCATATTCCACGAAGCCATTGCGCGGTCGATGCGTCTCGTAATGGGGAAAGCGCGATTTGTAAAGCGTATTAGCCGCCCGATATGCGATGTCGTGGAATGCGCGTTCGTAAAGATTGTAGCCAGTGGGCTTGCCTGCCGGGCTTCGGGGAATGGCCGCTCGTTGCGAGTGATACCACGCCGGATCGCGCGGCATTTTTGAATTTCCGTTGACGCCGTGCTGCTCAAGGGTTACCCAATGCGGTCGCACGTAGCCTTCCTCGAATACGTGGACGCGAATGCCGAGGGATTCTGCCACGGGACGCGCGCTTGTGTGAATTCGACGGCAATCGCCGAACATAAGCAGGTCGGTGTAGTTTCCCGACTGCATTTCCTTCACGTACCAATCCGCTAAGCCTTTAGCCGTGCCCGAATAGTTCGCCACGGAGTTCTTAGTTTTTTCCTTGACCGAATACAATAAATCACCGCCGCAAAAATTGACTTTGCGGACGTTGTGATTGCGGTCGTTAAGAACACTGGCTAGCTCGCGAAAAAACGGTGAAGCCGTGCCTTGTAGGACAAGGAAGGAACGTTGCATGTAGAGGCGTTGACAATTAGCCGGAGTGTCCGCGGGCGGAAGTGAACCTACCGCATTAGCCTCTTTTTTTGACGTCTTGCACGGGATCTTCGTCGCGTTGAGCAAGGCCTAAGCGACTCGAAGAGTACAACAACCGATAAGTTTATGAAACAAAAAGTAATGATCCCGCTTATCATGTTGCGTTCGTGTCGCTGCCGAAGCCGTTCATGTTGCCGCGATAGCACATTTTGGTGGGGATCGTTATACTCGGCGCCGAAAAGCGATGCCAAACCCTGCGCCGGGACGACTTTTTTCGCTTAGCTGCCTAGCATCTAAGTAAAGTCTGTCTTCGACGCCGATTGGCCTCGCATCCTAACTGATTCGCCGCTTGTGCTTCTTAGGCTGACATCTTGATGGATCGGGAAGTGCTGTTAACGCAGACGCTGGATTGCTCGACAATGGGCCTGAATTTGCGATTGGATACATTGCGTAACCATAGCTCCATGCGCTCCAAGAGTCACGAAAGCGTGCTCATTCTACGTCGCTGCCAAGTGCTCACCAGATAAAGCAAGCCCGCGATCAAGCGCGGATGAGGTCTTCTATAATCATGCGCTCTATTGCACACCAAGCTGCCCGGACCAACCACTCCCACGGAACTTCGTACGCTTTGCCCAGCTATCTGAGGGCACCAGGCGCGCGGGACATTTAGCCGTCACAATCTTTCGATCAGCCCACCGGAAACATACAGTGCGCACGGAGGTTTGACGATATTTCTGCTCTTTTATCGAATTCGGCATCGGTTCCTCTAACTGGATGGAACGAGCCACTAGCCAGGAAATTGAGTTGGAACACGTATCTAACAACTATGCCGTCCCGTCCGCGCCCAGCCCCAAGAAAGGCCTCTTTCAGCGCATCAAGAAAATCAATCTGCTGTTTGCCATTACGGTGGTTTTGCCCACCGCCGTCGCGGTGGTGTACTTCGGCTTCATTGCGGCCAATATCTATGTATCGGAATCCCGCTTCGTGGTCCGCAGCCCGCAGCGCCAGGTTCAGGCCGGCGTCGTCGGCGCACTGCTGCAGGGCTCGGGCTTGTCCAGCGCGGACAGCAACACCTATCCGGTGATCGACTACATTCGCTCGCGCGACGTGCTGATGGAACTGAACCAGGATAAGTACATCGAGAACGCGTTCAGCCAGCAGGGCGACTTCGTGAGTCGCTTCCATCGCGGCCTCGACGACAGCTTCGAAGCCCTGTGGAAGTATTACGGCAATCATGTCGTATCGGTCGACTTCGACTCGTCGGCGTCGATCACGACCCTCAAGGTTCGCGCATTCACCGCGAAAGACGCGCAGCACATCAACGAGCTCCTGCTCCAGTACAGCGAACGCCTTGTCAATCAAATCAACGCGCGCTCCGCGCAAGATGCGATCAAGTTCTCGCAGGATCAGGTCAGTCTAGCCACCGCCAAGGCGAAGGACGCGGCCACCGCGCTGGCCGCGTATCGGAACTCGAAGACGGTGTTCGATCCGGAGAAGCAGTCCTCGCTCCAGCTGCAACAGATCGCCAGCCTGCAGAAGGACCTGTTCGAGGCCCAGAACCAGCTCGTGCAGGTCCAGTCGGTCGCGCCCGCCAATCCGCAGATCGCGCCGCTCAAGACCAACATCGCGACGTTGCAAAAGCAGATTGAGACGATGACGAGCTCCATCACTGGAAGCTCCGGATCGTTGTCGGACAAGGAGGCGAGCTACGTGAGGCTTCAGCTCGACACGGAGTTCGCTAACAAGGGACTCGCGTCAGCGATGGCGTCGCTCGAGACCGCGCGCGCGGAAGCCCAGCGCCAGCAACTGTATCTCGAGCGCATCGTTCAGCCTGGCACACCGGATGCAGCGATCGAGCCCAAGCGGCTGCAGTCGATCCTGGCGACGCTGCTGATGGGTATCGTCGCGTGGGGGATCCTTAGCATCTTCATCGCCGGCATGAAAGAGCACAAGGACTGAATCCGAGATGCAACCACAATCGTCCCTCTCCAGGTCGCTGCAGATCCAGACACGCGTGGTGGGCGCGCTCATCATGCGCGAGGTCATTACGCGCTACGGTCGCCACAACATTGGCTTTCTCTGGCTGTTCCTCGAGCCAATGCTGTTCACGTTGGGCATCACCACCCTCTGGACGCTGCTCAAGGCCACGCACGGCAGCAACCTGCCGATCACCGCGTTCGCGGTGACGGGCTATTCGTCGCTGATCTTGTGGCGTAACTGCAGCAATCGAGCCGTCAAGGCAATCGACGTCAACCTCGCGCTGCTCTACCACCGGAACGTGCGCGCGTTCGACGTGATTGCGACGCGCATCATCCTCGAAATCGTCGGCGCGACCTCGTCGCTGATCGTCTTGACGATCACGTTCTCCGCTGTCGGGCTGATGAGCTTTCCTGTCGATATCCTGACGATCCTGATCGGCTGGTTCCTACTGTGCTGGTTCGCGTTCGCGCTGAGTCTTGTCGTGGGCGCCCTCTCCGAGCGCTCTGAAACAATCGAGCGGGTCTGGCACATCATCACCTACCTGATGTTCCCGCTGTCGGGTGCCGCATTCATGGTGGACTGGCTGCCCGAACACTACCGGCAATTGATTTCGTGGGTGCCAATGGTCCATGGCACCGAAATGATCCGGCACGGTTACTTCGGCGCCGCCGTACACACGCACGAGGAGCCATGGTATCTCGCGACGTTCAATGCGGTTCTGCTGCTGATAGGCCTTGCACTGGTCCGAGAAACCGGCCGTCGGGTGGAACCGGAATGATCATCCTAGAGAACATCGTCAAGACCTACCACACGCGCTCTGGCGCGCGCAGCGTATTGAAGGGCTTGAATCTGAAGGTCGCGAAAGGCGAGAAGGTTGGCATCCTCGGTCGCAACGGCGCCGGCAAGTCGACGCTGATTCGCCTCATCAGCGGCGCTGAACTGCAGACGAGCGGCAACATCCACCGCGGCATCAGCATCTCGTGGCCGCTCGCGTTCGGCGGCGCTTTCCAGGGCAGCTTGAGCGGGCTCGACAACGTCCGTTTCATCTGCCGCGTGTATGGCGCGCCGATCCAGCCGGCCATCGACTTCGTCGAGCAGTTTTCCGAATTGGGCATCTACCTGAAGGAACCCGTCAAGACCTACTCGTCGGGGATGCGCGCTCGGCTGGCGTTCGCGATCTCGATGGGCGTCGAATTCGACTGTTTCCTGATCGACGAGATTGTGGCGGTCGGTGACAGCCGGTTTCACCAGAAATGCCACGTCGAACTGTTCGAGAAGCGCAGCGACCGCGCGATGATCATCGTGTCGCACAGTCCCGCATACATCCGCGAACATTGCACTCGAGCGACTGTGCTGATCGACGGAATGCTTCACGACTTCGACACGGTGGACGAAGCGCTGCATCACTATCATTCGCTTCCTGGCTAAACTGTTGCTCCTCGACCAGGTTAGGACTGGGCGCCACCCCGCTGCGAACCGCAGGAAACGGCGTTGCCGCGAATAGATACCCGTCGGTCTGCGGCACCTTGTGATGTCATCCCGATGTCCGCCATCCGATGAGACATGTCCGAGTCAATGCCTACGACTGTCCATTCGCAATCTTTTAGCTCGATCATTGACTACCATGATGGCAAGGGGTGCTGCCAGCACGTTGACTCGCCCGACCGAAGACGACGCACTCACGGATAGCTAACGTAATCCGGAAGGGACTCCAATATGAGAACGGCCATCGCTTTCCCATGCCTCGACGGCCTATGTGCGGGCGCCAGCTTTTCCTTTTGCGTCGGAGCGGTAACGACAATCATGAAGAGATCGGCGACCTGATCGCGAACCGAACGTAACTTTGCCGGTGACGCGACGACTTCAAACGGCGCGTCAAATTCTCGCGAACCCGGGTCGGCTGCTGCGAGTTTCCGCCCAGTTGTTAAGCCTCATGTGTTGGTGGTGTTCGACATTGGATGCCAGGATCCGATTCGTGTCGGGCTAAAGGCGGCCGACGGAAGGCATGGTGTGATTTTACCTCGATGCAGCGGCGGTCACTGGCAATGGCGAGCGGTTCGGCACGATAAGCCATAGACGTTTAAAGTTTTCGCGCAAACGTAAAACGCGGTCTTAGAACGTAGTCGTACTTAGAACGTAGTCGTAATATGAGACGGAATGTCAATTGACGAATTCTGGCTGCTATAAAATTTGCGGTCGACAATGGCGTAGCGTGAGAATTAATCTTGACCACTTTCATTGCCGGGGTCGAAGATCATAAGGAATGGTCCTCGATATGAGGACCTAGCCTTTATTCTTTTGCTCCCTGCACGTGCAAGGAAGGGTGATGGGATATCTCGCGAAATCATTAAATGAGGTTTACACGCAACGGTAGTGGACGGCGCCCTTGTCAACTTTCCAGGGAACTGCGTAGATTCTCGATTTTGCCGAGAAGATGCACAAGGACGAACACAAGACGCGTGAACCCAAAGGGGAATACCGCGTCAGGAACTGGACGCAGTACTACACGAGCTTGACTGTGAGAGGCGACGTGACGATGTGGATCGACGAGAGCTTCATGAAAAACAACCAGGACAGGGTTGTTTAAGTGCGGTCGGCCGTACACGTATTCGGCCGCGGCGATTCAGATGCTGCTCGTGCTCAAACAAGTGTACCGCCTGCTTCAGGGCTTCATGCATACCCTACGCGAACTCCCATTCGCTGACTTGCCGGTGCCGAATTACACGATGCTTAGCCGCTGCACGGAAGAATTGAAGATTAGGTTGACCACCCTGCGCAGGGGCGAACCGCCGCACAGGGTGGTGGACAGCACCGGCGCGAAGTTTCACGGCGAAGGCGAGTGGAAGCTGCGTAAGCACGGCTATTCGAAGCGCAGCACTTGGCGCAAGGTGCACTCCGGACTCGACGCAAAGACCGGTCGGGTACGCACCTCGCTGATGAAGCATCAAGGCGTCGCCGATGCCGACATGTTGCCCAAGCTGCTCGAACAGATCCCTGCGGACAAACTGATCGATACCCTTGGCTGCGGTGCGTCTGATACCACGAAATTCCGGGATCACGCGAGCCACTTACCCTTACGTTTGTCTTATGCAACAACGCCGCTTTTTGAACCAACGATATCTACGTCAGGGATTGGGACCCTACGGACACTTGTGAAGGCGCCCCACGGCAGCGGGCTCCCCGTTACGGTATTTGCAATTACCGCATCTTCGCTGATATAGGGCGTAAGTAGTGCTGCAGTATTGCGAATACAATGCGTATCGCCAACGATGCGACACGCAAAGCGACCAACATATAGGCTTCATGGAAGGCCGCTTTTACGCGTGACAGCACCCCCCGAATGATATCGACGTACTACCAACCTGCTAATTACCGCCATGGCGGTCAAACACCCCGGGGAACTCGTTTTCATGATTCAAATGCATAACCCTGCAGCCAGCCTTTCGGAATTGTTCGGCTACTACGACGAGCGGTTCGTCGTAGTCGCATATCACACGCTATTGCGGCGTGCGCCGGATGCGGAAGGCACGCGCTACTATTTGAATCGGCTGCGCGCCGGGGTCAGCAAGACCGAGCTGCTTGCCCAGCTGCGCCTGAGCCCCGAGGGCAAGGCCGCGCGGGTGAGCCTCCCCGGTCTCGACGAACTCGTGCAGGCTCACAAGCGCCGGAAGCTCCTGTCGCCGCGCACGTGGTTCCAGCACTCGCTCGCGTCCGTCACGCTCGAGCAGCAGCACACGATCCGCGCAATCGACAACAAGCTGAACGTGCTTAGCGAAGCGATCCAGCTCCAGATAGCCGAATTCGATCGCAAACTGGAGCGCCTGACCGCGCTGGTCAAGACACTGAACGGCGGCGACGCCGCGGGTACGATTCCTGCGCTGGCAGCCGATGCGGAACCGCAGTATCAGTCCCCGGCCGTCCACGATCCAATCGCGCACCGCTACGAAGCCGCGCTCGCCGCGCTGCCGCTACGCTTCACCGCCCAGCCTGCGAAAGCGTCAGCGATCCCGGCGGACATCCGAATCTCTATCCTGATGCCCGTCTACAAGGTGCCGCTCGAATATCTGGCGAAGGCGATCGAATCCGCGCAATACCAGAGCTACGCGAACTGGGAGCTCTGCATCGTCGACGACGGCTCCAACGTGCCGGAGCTTGCCCAGTTCCTGAGCGATGCGGCCGCGCGCGATTTGCGCATCCGCCTGTCGATCGAGAAAACCAACAGAGGCATCGCCGCAGCGACGAATGTCGCGCTCGCGATGTCATCGGGCGAGTTCGTCGCCCTGCTCGACAACGACGACATGCTGACATTCGACGCGCTGCATCACGTCGTTTCGACGCTGCATGCGAACCCGAAGCTCGACATGATCTACTCCGACGAGTGCAAGATCAACGACGCGGGTGCACCGATCCAGTTGTTCACGAAGCCGGACTGGAGCCCGAGCATGCTGTTCAATAGTATGTACACGGGCCACCTCTCGGTGTACCGAAAATCACTCGTCGAGAAGGCCGGTGCGTTCCGTTCCGAATACGACTTCTCACAGGACTACGATCTCGCGCTGCGGATCGCGGAAATGACCGAGAACGTGCAACACATCGCACGCGTGCTGTACGGCTGGCGGATGATCGCCGGCTCCGCCGCGCAAGGCGACAAGCCCCATGCACGGACAACGAACATCGCGGCGCTCCAGGATGCCGCGCGCCGTCGCCGGCTACAGGGCGAAGCCTATCCCGAGCGCGCGGCCAATCACTTCCGCGTCAACGTCTCGTCGATGACCGAAAAGGTCTCGATCGTCATTCCGTCGGACAACCTGAACAACATCCAGGATTCGATCGCGTCGATCGTCGACAACTCGCTGTACCGCAACTACGAGATCCTGGTCGTCACGAATTCGAAGCTGATCAAGAAGCTCGATAAGCCCGGCCTGCCGGACTGCGTGAAGTTCGTCCCGTTCGACAAACCTTTCAACTTCTCGCTGAAATGCAATGAAGGCGCGGCGCTCGCCACGGGCGAAATCGTGATCTTCTTCAACGACGACGTGCGCGTCGTGTCGAAAGACTGGGTCGAGATGATCCTCGAGGGCTTCGCCGTCGGTCCGAACGTCGGCATCGTCGGTCCGAAGCTGCTGTACGAGAACTACCTGATACAGCACGCCGGCATGGTGACAGGCGTGCGCGGCCTCGTCGGCACCATGTTCCATTGTCTGCCGCACGAAACGGACACGCACTTCGGCATGGCGCTGTGGCTGCGCGAGGTCTCGCTCATTTGCGGCGCGCTCCTGGCGATGCGTAAGAGTGTGTTCGACCAGGTCGGCGGCTACGACGCGGTAAATGCGCCGATTTCTCACTCCGACGTCGACCTCTGCTTCCGCGTTCGCGAACTCGGACACACTTGCCTGTACACGCCCCACGCCACGCTGATCCATATTGGCCACATGTCGATCGGCGAAACCGAAAAGGCCGAAAAGGCCAAAGTCGTTCAGAACGTTCCGCGCAAGAAGGACAAGTCGGACATCTTCCTGCTGCGCCGCTGGGGTCGGGAAACATCGTATGACCCGTACTTCCCGCCCACGATGCGCGACATCCTGTTCCATGACTCGCCCGACGCATGGCAGCTTTACGGAAACGTACCGCCCGCGCCGGAAGGCGGCAAGGACATCCTGTTGATCTCGCACGACCTGACGGGCAGCGGCGCGCCGCGCGTCGTGTTCGAGATGGCGCGCGTACTGCACGAGGCGGGCCATTTCGTCGTCGTAGCATCGCCGTCGGACGGCGTCTTCCGCCAACAACTCAACGACCTCGGCATTCCCGTGATAGTCGACGAACTGCTGTTGCGTCAGCATCCGTCCGTCGAGCAATTCGCCCGCAACTTCGATCTCGTGATCGCCAACACGGTCGTCACGTGGCCTGCGATTACGCAGTTGAGCGCCGTCGTCGACACGTACTGGTACATCCACGAGATCTCGCTGCTCGAGCACTTGCTGAACATCCAGCCAGAAATCACCGAGGCGTTCTCGGTCGCGAAAGGGATCTGGGTCGGCAGCGACCATGCGGCGGTGCTGGTCAAACGCCTTCGCCCCGACGCAGAAGTGATCAAGTACGGCGTCCGGCCGCACAACGACAAGCCCCTGCCTCTGAAGAGAGCCAATTTCCCGCTCAACGTGTCGCTGATGGGCTCGTACGAGCCGCGCAAGGGGCAGGATCTGGCCGTGGCCGCATTCGAAATACTGCCGGCCGAGTACCGCTCAAAGCTGCGCCTAAACCTCTACGGTCGCGTGCTCGACGAGCACTTCTTCCGCGCGGTCGAGACGAATGCGCGCAAGTTTCCGGAAATCACTATTCGCACGGAAATTCCGTACGAGCACTACGTGCAGGAGCTCGCCGCGGCGGACGCCATCCTGATAGCGTCACGCGACGATACGCTCCCGCTTGTTTCGATCGATGCGCTCGGAATCGCCAAGGTGCTCATGTGCACCAACATGACCGGCACCTCGTCGTACATCGAGCACGGCGTGTCGGGCTTCGTATCGCGCTCGCCGGAGCCGCAGGCGATCGCCGAGATGCTGCGCGAAGCCGTCGATCGCGCGAGCGATCTGCCGGAAATCGCTATCCGCGGCAAGAAGGTATTCGACGAGCAGTTCTCGGTGCAAGCATTCACGAGCGCCTTCTTCGATGCTTGCGGCGTGACATCTATCGCCGACGTTGGGAAAAAACATGCAACAACCTGATCACGATCGGAACTGGTTGGCAGGCGCGCGCTGCACAGTGCTCGGCGCCAACGGCTTCATCGGGACAAACCTGTGTCTGGCGCTGCAGTCGGCAGGCGCGACCGTGATCGGCGCCGGCCGGTCGGCGTCCGCCCGCGCGGAGTTGGCCGACAAGGTCAGTTGGCGACGCACCGATCTCGCCACCGGCACGGGGCTGGACGACGCGATTCGCGGCAGCGATTTCGTGATCCACCTCGTCAACACTCTGCTGCCCGCGCCGTCCAACGCGGAGAAGGCGCGCGACGTCGAGGAAAATCTGATCGGCACGCTGCGCCTGCTTGAGCTATGCCGCGAGCACCGCGTGAAGAAGGTGATCTATGCCTCGTCCGGCGGCACCGTCTACGGCCCGCAATCCGTGGTACCGATCAGCGAAAACGTGATACCCCTGCCGATCTGCTCGTACGGGATCGTCAAGCACGCGGTGGAAGGTTATTTGCATCTGTTCCGTCATCTGCACCAGCTCGACTACGTCGCGCTCCGGATCGCCAATCCGTTCGGCGAATATCAGATGCCGCACGATCAGGGGCTGATCGCGACGCTGTTCGGCAAGGCGCTGTCGCGCACGCCGATCAGTATCTGGGGCGACGGCAGCGTCGTGCGCGACTACGTGTACATTCAGGATGTCGTCGACGCGGCCATCGCGTCGATGGCACTCGACACGCAGCACGCGCCGCGCGTCTTCAACATCGGCAGCGGAGTCGGCAAGTCCGTCAATGACGTGATCGAGTCGATCACGCACGTTCACGGCAAGCTGCCGCGCGTTGAGTACACGCCCGGCCGCGCGGCCGACGTTCCCGTGAATGTGCTCGACATCCGGCGCGCATACGACCATCTCGGCTGGAGGCCCCAGACCGACTGGCAGGCCGCGCTCGACATCACCTACCGGTGGCTAAGCAACGTGCTAGATGCCAACGAAACGGCACGCGCTTATGCAGCGACTGCGTAGCATCGCAGGCTGGGTGGGACGATGGCGGTGGACGGCCAGGCATCTCGAACTGGACAGCTCACCGGATGACGACGGGACGATCGCAACGATCGCGCGTCCCATCCGCCCAGGATGGTACATGGTCGAACTGCAGATCGAGTCGGCCAGCGTTCGTTGCAAGAGCATGATCGAGATCGTGGGACACCACGGGCGCGACACGTTCCCGTTCATGATCGACGCAGGACGCCTGTGCAAGCGGCTGATCCGGATAGAGCATATGGGGACCGTGCGATTTCGTTTCGACGCGGTCGCCCCGTCGATCGTACATTTCGTGCTGGCGCGGGTGTCGCAACGGTTCGCCACGTCGCGCATGCACAAGCGACTGTTGTTGACGGACCCCGCGTATCGGGTAACGACCCAGCGCGGGAGCGTACCACTTGCGCTCCCCGAGCTTTGGCACCGCTACTGCGACGCGTTTGATCAACGCAGCGAAAGCGCGTTGTACGCGAATTGGGTACGCGAATTCGACACGACGAACGACGCGGATCGCACGGCCATCCAACTCGCGATCGGACAGGCGACGCAGCCGCCGACCTTGTCGATCGTAATGCCGGTGTACCGTCCGAATCCGGCCTGGCTGCGCGCCGCCATCGAATCCGTTCGCGCGCAATCCTACCCGCATTGGGAGCTTTGCATCGCCGACGACGGTTCGGGCGAGCCCGCCGTCCATGACCTGCTCGAGTCGTTTCGCGCGGGCGATGCGCGCATCAAGGTCGCGTATCGCCGCGACAACGGCGGCATCTCGGCTGCATCGAACACCGCGCTGGCACTCGCGACGGGCACTTGGATCGCGCTGCTCGATCAGGACGACCTGCTCGCTGAGCACGCTATCTTCTGGGTCGCGCATGCGATCAGTGAAATGCCGCACGCGCGGCTGGTCTATTCCGACGAAGACAAGGTTGACGACAGCGGCGCTCGTTCGGACCCCTACTTCAAAAGCGACTGGAACCCGGACCTGTTCTACTCGCACAACATGATCTGCCACCTCGGCGTGTACGAGCGCGCGCTCGTCGCCGAAGTCGGCGGATTCCGGCCGGACTACGACGGCGCGCAGGATTACGATCTCGCGCTGCGATGCATCGAGCGCCTCCCGGCGAGCAGCATCCATCACATTCCTCGCGTGCTCTATCACTGGCGCAAGCACGACGGCAGCACCGCGTCCGACATGGGCGCAAAGCCCTACGCGGTTGATGCCGGCCGGCGCGCGCTGGAAGACCATTTCGGACGGCGCCAGATCACCGCACGCGTCGAGCCGGACGGCGGCGCCTATCGGGTACGCTACGCGCTGCCAGCCGAAGCGCCGCTCGTCAGCCTGTTGATCCCGACGCGCAATCAGGTTGCACTGCTGCGGCGCTGCGTCGAGTCAATCATGGCGCGAACCCGTTACACGAATTACGAGATCGTGATCGTCAACAACGGATCGGACGAGCCGTCCGCGCTCCGGTATCTGCGCGACCTCGCAGCACATGACCGCGTGCGGGTGCTCGACGATCCCCGCGAATTCAATTACTCACGCCTGAACAATTCCGCCGCCCGCGAGGCCCGCGGCACGATCCTCGGCTTGATCAACAACGATATCGAAGTGATCAATGAGGATTGGCTCGACGAGATGGTTAGCCACGCGGTGCGCCCGGAAATCGGCGCAGTCGGCGCGCGGCTATGGTACGGCGACGAAACCATTCAGCATGCCGGGGTGGTGCTCGGCATCCATGACGTCGCCGGCCACGTTCACCGTTTTCTGCCCCGGGGACAGCGCGGCCCGCGCGACCGGGCGAGTGTCGTGCAGTCGTTTTCCGCCGTGACTGGCGCCTGCCTGGTCGTGCGCAAGGCGCTTTACGACGAGGTCGGCGGTCTGAACGAGGCGGATCTCGCGGTCACCTGCAACGACGTTGATTTCTGCCTCCGCTTGCGCGACGCGGGCTACCGCAACATCTGGACGCCTTACGCGGAACTCTTCCATCACGAATCCGCGAGCCGCGGATTCGACGACGTGCGAGAGAAGATCGAGCGCAGCATGCGCGAGACCGCGTACATGCACAATACCTGGGGCGAGCTGCTGCGCAACGATCCCGCCTACAACCCGAACCTGAGCCTCGACGCAGAGGATTTCGGTTACGCATGGCCGCCCCGCATCCCGTCCGCCCGCGACGCGCTGGCTCGCGACCACACCTAACGTACCGCCCAGACATGAGTCACCCGACCTCGCCCCCCGCCTCGCGTCGACGCGTACTGCTCGAAATGCGCCCGGCCCTCGATGGCTTCGCCGGCATTCCGCAGGAGACCCGGCTCCTGTTCCGCAATTTGGGCGCCAGCCCGTCGATCGAGATCGTCGGCCTGCTGCAGACCTCGCTGCGCTTCCTGGAATCAGGCACTCCGTTGTCGTGCAACGACGACACGGCCGTGCCGATCAGCGAACGGCTCAACCGCTACTCGCGTGTGATCGTCAGCCTCGACACGAAGCCAAGCGGCAAGCTGCTCAGCGAAATCGAGCTGTACCTGAAACGCCGACGTGTCGCGTACGGCCTGATGCTGTCGACGGCAACGCACGGTGCGCGCCGGAAAATTCCGCTCACACTCTTCGACAGCCGTCATTTCGAGGAATACGTCTGGCAAGCGCTGTTCAGCAAGACCCTGCCCGCCGAGGATTTCGCCGACGTCACGTCGCGCCGGTTCGTCGTGTGCACGATCCCGTGGAACATCATGCAGTCGGCCGGACTGCTGGCGGCCAAATGGCGCAAGCGTCCGGTCTACCCGACGCTCGACACAACAGGCCTCGACGTCTTCATTGCGCAGACGCCGTATCCTGGACGCGTCGCGCCCGGCACGGCGCTCGTGATCCGATATCACGACGCGCTGCCGATCTTCATGCCGCACGCGTTCGCGAACAAGTCGCGGCATCAGGCAACCCACTTCCGAGCGCTGGCTGACAATGTCGCTAGCGGCGCGCACTTCGCGTGCGTGTCGGAATCGACCCGTCAGGACCTGCTGCGCGTGTTTCCAGAACTGGAAACGCGCAGCGTCACGATCCCGAACGTGGTCTCGCACCACTACTTTCCCGAGGATTCCCCCGCGAACCGCGTCGCGCCAATCCTGCGGACGAGACACAACGCCAACGTTGCCGACACGCCATCCCGGCCGCCCAACGGTCCGTCGTTCCGCTACCTCTTGATGGTGTCGACACTCGAGCCGCGCAAAAATCATTCGCTGCTGATCTCGGCATTCGCCGCGCTGCGCGCTACGTCCGATCCGGAACTGAAGCTCGTGATCGTCGGGGGCAAGGGATGGAATGCGGAACCGATCATCCGGGACATGCAGCCGTGGATCGAGCAGGATGCGCTATACGCGCTCGAGCAAGTGCCGGCCGACGAACTACGGGTGCTCTACCGTCATGCGGCTGTAGTCGTCTGTCCGAGTCTCGCGGAAGGTTTCGATTTTTCGGGCGTCGAGGCGATGCGCAGCGGCGGCACCGTCGCCGCGTCGGATATTGCAGTTCACCGGGAAATCTATGCGGACGCGGCGGAGTACTTTGACTCTCATTCGGTCACGAGCTTGGTAGATTGCCTGAGACGCATGCTGCAGGGTCCTGAGGTACAGCGCGGACGTGCGATCGAACGCGGCGTGGCCGTCTCGGCACAATATCTGCCGGAAAATGTGCTGCCCCAGTGGGAAGCGTTTCTCGCGCGGATCGGTGCCGCAGCGTGACCGGTAGCACACGCCACGCGGCGTTGCCCGGTCACACGCCGGCGATACTCAGAAGTACTCTGCGTTGGCGAATGCGGGAGCGGCCGCGTCCTTGGTCGACACGAGCGCATTGCCCGTGACCGGCCATTCGATCGCGAGCGTCGGATCGTCCCACTTGATCGCGCGCTCGGCGTCCGAATACCAGTAGTCCGTCGTCTTATACAGGAACTCCGCCGATTCCGACGTTACGACGAAACCGTGCGCGAATCCTTCGGGCACCCACAGCTGGCGCTTGTTATCCGCCGACAGGGTGACGCCGACCCACTTGCCAAAGGTCGGCGACGACCGCCGGATGTCGACGGCGACGTCGAATGCCTCGCCCGCGACGACCCGCACGAGCTTGCCCTGCGCGTGGCTGATCTGATAATGCAATCCGCGCACGACATTGCGGAGCGACTTCGAGTGGTTATCCTGCACAAACGTGACGGATGCACCGATGACTTCCTCGAAGACCTTGTGGTTGAAGCTCTCGAAGAAAAAGCCGCGAGCGTCCGTGAACACCTTCGGTTCGAATATCTTGACGTCGGGGATAGCGGTATCGAGCACGTTCATCGTACGTGTCCCTCCTTCAGGATGTCCTTCAGGTACTGGCCGTAGCCGTTCTTACTCAACGGCTGCGCGAGGCGCAGCAATTGCTCTGCGTCGATGTAGCCGAGCCGGTATGCGACTTCCTCGATGCACGCGATCTTGAGGCCCTGGCGATGCTCCATCGTCGCGATGAACTGCGACGCGTTGAGCATCGAGTCGTGCGTGCCCGTATCGAGCCACGCATAGCCGCGCCCCATTGTCTGCACGTCGAGCATGCCGTCCTTCAGGTAGAGCCTGTTCAGATCGGTGATTTCGAGTTCGCCACGCGGCGACGGCTTGATCAACTTTGCGAATTCGACGACTTGCGCATCGTAGAAATAAAGCCCCGTCACCGCGAATTGCGACTTTGGCCGTTCCGGCTTTTCCTCGATGCTGATGGCCTTGCCCGCGTCATCGAACTCCACGACGCCGTAACGCTCAGGGTCCTGCACGCGATACGCGAACACGCTCGCACCCGACGTCTTGGCTGCGGCTCGCTTCAGCAGCACCGCCAAGTCGTGGCCATAGAAGATGTTGTCGCCGAGGATCAGCGCGCACGGATGGTCGCCGATGAACGACTCGCCGAGAATGAACGCCTGCGCGAGGCCATCCGGGCTCGGTTGCACCTTGTATTGCAGGCGAATCCCCCATTGCGAACCGTCGCCCAGCAGCTGTTCGAAGCGCGGCGTGTCCTGTGGAGTCGAAATGATCAGGATATCCTGAATGCCCGCCAGCATCAGCGTGCTCAGCGGATAGTAGATCATCGGCTTATCGTAGATCGGCAGCAATTGCTTGCTGACTGCCTGCGTCGCAGGATAGAGCCGGGTGCCGGACCCGCCAGCGAGAATGATGCCCTTTGGATTCATAATGTCTCTGCTTCTGCCTCAGTCGTGTAATTCCGAAAAGACGTGATCGACGCCGTGGCGCCAGTCCGGCAGATGGAGCCCGAACGCGCTGGTCAATTTGCTGCAATCGAGCCGTGAATTGGCCGGGCGCCTGGCAGGCAGCGGATATTCGTTCGTCGTAATCGGCTGGATGTCGTCCGCCTTCAGCTTCAGCGGGAGGCCATGGCGCTCTGCGGCCGCGACCACGTGGCGCGCATAGTCGAACCACGTGGTTTCGCCACCGGCGGCCAGGTGATAAGTGCCGTAGTCGAAGGTATCCGATTGCTGACCCTGGCGCGCCACCAGATGCGCGGTCACGTCCGCGATCAGCGCGGCCGACGTCGGTACGCCGACCTGGTCCGCGACGATCTTTAGCTGCTCGCGCTCGCGGGCGAGCCGCAGGATCGTTTTTAGGAAATTCCCGCCGTGAGCACCGACCACCCAGCTCGTGCGCAGGATCAGGTTCCGGCAGCCGGAGTTGCGCACGGCCTGTTCGCCTTCCCACTTCGTCAGCCCGTAGACGGACTGTGGATCCGTTGGATCGGACTCGCGATAGGCATCATTGCCCTCACCCGCGAACACGTAGTCTGTCGAATAGTGGATCAGCGAGGCGCCGTGGGTGGCCGCCCAACCGGCCATCACGCCCGGCGCTGCGCCGTTGACCGCGCGTGCGATGCCTGGTTCGCTCTCCGCCTTGTCGACGGCTGTGTACGCGGCCGGATTGACAATCACGTCGGGTTTGACACGATCCAGTGCGGCCAGGATGCTCGCACGGTTGCCAAGATCCATGTGGTGTCGTGTCAGCGCCGTGACCTCGCCGAGCGGCGCGAGCGAACGGCATAACTCGAAACCGACCTGGCCATTGGCTCCGGTAACTAGGATTCGCCGCATCGTCATGCCCCGTAATGCTTCTCGACCCACAAACGATATTGACCGCTCGTCACGTTCGCGACCCACTCCTGGTTCTCGAGATACCACGCTACAGTCTTGCGGATCCCCGTCTCGAAGGTTTCGGCAGGCTTCCACCCCAGCTCGCGCTCGAGCTTGCGCGCGTCGATCGCGTAGCGCCGATCGTGACCGGGGCGGTCCTGGACGAAGCTGATTTGAGTCGCATACGACTGGCCGTCGGCGCGCGGCTTGAGTTCATCGAGGATCGCACAGATGGTGCGGACGACATCGAGGTTGGCCTTCTCGTTCCAGCCACCCACGTTGTAGGTCTCACCTAGCGCGCCCGACTTCAGCACCACGCGGATCGCCGAGCAGTGATCCTTCACGTAGAGCCAGTCGCGGACCTGCTGGCCGTCGCCGTATATCGGCAGCGGCTTGCCGGCCAGCGCGTTCAGGATGACAAGCGGGATCAGCTTTTCCGGGAAGTGGTAGGGACCGTAGTTGTTCGAACAGTTCGTGGTGACCACGGGCAGGCCGTACGTGTGATGCCACGCGCGCACCAGATGGTCGGACGCCGCCTTGCTCGCCGAGTACGGGCTGTTCGGCTCGTACGTATTTGATTCGGCGAACGGTGGATCGTCCGCTTCGAGCGTACCGAAAACTTCATCGGTGGAAACGTGCAGGAAGCGAAAGGCCGTGCGCTCGTCGTCCGGCAACTTGCTCCAATAGCCGCGCACGGCCTCGAGCAGATTGAACGTGCCGACAACGTTAGTCTGAATGAAATCGCCCGGACCCACGATCGAGCGGTCCACGTGGGATTCCGCGGCGAAATTGACCACGGCGCTCGGGCGGTACTGTTCGAGCAGCGACGACATGCGTTCGCGATCGCCGATATCCGCACGGGCAAAGACATGACGGTTGTCGCCGTCCAGCGACTTCAAGGTATCGAGATTGCCGGCGTATGTCAGCTTGTCGACGTTCAATACGGGTTGGTCGCTATGCGCGAGCCAGTCGAGCACAAAATTGGCGCCGATGAAACCGGCGCCACCAGTAACGAGCAACATACATTCCCCTGTCGAAGATGCCCATCAGGCAATCAAATCATGTCGATCCGAAATCGGACCCACATTTTTTCCTGCCTGCAATTTTTTATATCGACATCGCCGCGATGGTCCGCGGCACCGCGCCTGATGCGAGTATCCAGCTTCAATCCGGTGCCCTCGGGTCCGGCCGGATCATGAATGTCACCGGCACACACCCGACGCAAACGTCAGATTCCGATTAACGCGTGAGCTGAACAGCGGTCACGGCAGGATAAGCAACCGACAACACCAGATTTAGCACCTTCTGAATATCGGCGATCGGCGCATTCGACACATAAAGCAGATCCTTGTCGTCCATCATGAAATTACGCGCGCTGAAGAACGAATTAGGATCGCGAAGATCGAGTCGGTAAATGACGGGTACCTTGCCGTCGACTGTCACGCGGGCCGGCTGAACGGGCCAGTTGAGCGCATTCGCATTTTCCATGCGGAACACGAACACACCCTTCGCGTCAGAACGGGAGTCATCAAGGCCGCCAGCACGCGCGAGCGCCTGCGCTAGCGAGATGCCCTGCGCCTCGAAATTGATCTCCTGATTCTTGCCGGCCGCGCCCAGCGCGAGGAAGCTGTAAGGTTGAAAAAGCGCAGTGACAACATCGCCCGCGCGCAACGGGACGTTTTGCTTTGGATTGCGAATAACCGTTTCGAGCGGCAGCGATACGAGCTTGTCACCGCGCGTCACCTGCAGCGTGATCTTGTCTATCGGCTGACGGACGCCGCCCGCGTTCGCCAGCGCGTCCAGCAGCCGTTCGCCGCGCGCCGACAATTGCATGCGGTTATTGTTCACCACGTCGCCGACCACGGTCACGTACGAGGTCTCATTGCGCGACAGCTTGACCAGCACCTGCGGATCGTGCGCAATATTCTTCAAACGACTCGTGATGTCGCTGGCCAACTCCGTCGGAGTTCGTTCGGTCGCTTTTACGTTGCCGACGAAAGGCACATTGATGAAGCCGCTGCCGTTGATGGTTTGGTCGGGCAGGACCGTTAACCGGGCGTTGCTTGGCCCGCTGCGGCTATCGCCCGATGCTCCGAACAGCATCGCGGGCGGCGCTTCCCAGATCGATACCTCGATAGTGTCGCCGACGCCGAGTTGCTGCTGGAAGTCGGGCACGTTGCCAAGCGAGGTCGAGAAATCCGCGCTGCCGCGTTCGGCAAAGAGCTTGCGCGCCACCTCGTCAGTAATGTCGACAACCTGGATACCGGTCGCTTTCGCAGCGACCGAGGAGGAGTCCGCTGCGGCATTGACCTGCGCCGTGCTCGGACCCGACCTCGGAATAGCAGAGCAACTGGCAAGTACACTGATCAACAGCACAGGCGTAATAGTACGGATCAGCGAATGCGACATGTGGTGCATATTCAGAAATAGAGTGGCGCGAATTGTCGCACAATGCGACATCCTAAAGGTCAACTTGAAAAAAATTGTCGCGTCGATTTTCAAAAACTCAAGGCGGTACAGCAGACCAGATCGCATCCAAAAATGAAATCGCGGGCATCATCTCACCTATCGTTGTGACGAACAACGAGCAACGAGCAACGCTTCCTGGCCGCCGAGCGGATGCGCAAACTGATACCGAGGCTTCGCCTATCTCGCTGGAGTCAGTCGGCCGTAAAACGGCGTCCGCTATTGCAGGTGCGGTGTTGCTCGCGCTGCGCAGTTCGCCCGATTTACTGCCGGTACCGCTGTCCGATCATGTGATCCAGAACCAGGCGGGCGAACCGGAATCGCGCGGCCACGCTGGATTTTCGCCTGAACTCCTGCTACGCCCAAATACGCCCGCTGGCGCGCCGCATTTTCGAGTTCCGCTATTTCATTCTTATTGAGCACTTTTGGCGGCGCTCATTTGGTGCCCGCAAAGCCAGGCAATTCAGAGATCCGGTTCGACTCCCAACGATCTCTTCCGTAAAGTAATTCGGCTGCGATCTACCGAAAGATAAATCTGAGAGAATGCGCGGTCGTCAACAATTGCCGGCGGGCCAGATAGCATGTGTGCATAACACTTACGCCTCCCGCACTAACGTAGCAAAACTTACTTCACTTCAGTGTCAAAAATCTTAATTGACGTAACGCGTTTGCTAACCCGGCTTTACGACGGGCTCCTGCCTACCGGAGTAGACCGGGTGGGACTCGCTTACGTACAGCGATACGGCGGCCAAGCCCGCGCCGTCCTCAGCGAGCGAGGAGTGTCCAGCGTATTAACTGAGCGCGACTCACTTAAAGCGTTCGAGTGGTTGACATCGTCAATTTGCAATCGAAACTCGATTCGTAGATTAGTGATAAGCGCATGCACCAGTAGCTTGCGCAAAACAGCGTTCGAGCGGGGGATCCTATTGCACACCAGTCACAACGGAATGGAATTCCAGCGATATTACCGTGCAATGGAGCGGCGCAATGTTCGTTCAGTATTCATGGTGCACGACCTAATTCCGCTGACTCACGCTGAATATTGTCGTCCGGCTGTCGACCAGGCTCATCGGCAACGCATCCGCACCGCGCTGGAACATGCCGATGGGCTGATCGTTAATTCCCGATTCACACTCGACTCCCTTATCGCTGAAGCGCAACAAGCGCATCTACGGATGCCGCCGGCGGTCATCGCACACCTGGCGTCCGGCCTGCCCGTCCGCGCGCACGGAAAACGCCCTATCGATACACCGTACTTTGTCTTCCTGAGCACTATCGAGCCACGCAAAAATCATTGGCTTATCTTGCATGTCTGGCGCCGTATTGTTGAAGAGTATGGCAACGCTGCCCCTAAGCTCGTCATAATCGGCCGGCGCGGCTGGGAATGCGAAAACGTGATTGACATGCTGGAACGATGTGTGGCCCTAAAAGGCGTGGTGATCGAAGAAGCGAGTTGCTCAGACGAGCGTCTGAGCACTTATCTGCAGTACGCCCAGGCGCTGCTGTTCCCGTCGTTCGTCGAAGGCTACGGCATGCCGCTCGTCGAAGCGCTCGAATTGCAGGTACCGGTTCTTGCAAGCGATATCGACGTTTTCCACGAGATAGCCGGCGACATCCCGGAGTACATCGACCCGCTTGACGGCTTGGGATGGATTGCGCAAATCAAGGAATACATGCAACCGGAAAGCCGGGCACGCGCGGCACAGCTCGACCGCGCGAAACACTTTCGGCCGCCGACGTGGACTACGCACTTTGAGCGAGTCGATGACTTCATCGGCTCACTGCAAACGTGACGATGCGCGCTGCATCACTTGCGGGCATCACACGCGGATTTCGCCTCGTTGCGTGGCTAACCGGACGCTCTGATTACCTGTGGACGGATCACTGGAGCGGACGCGCCGCGCTGCGCATTGCCCGCGCAACGGGTCGGAAGGCTATCGCGGCGGCGCCCGGCCCCCTTCTATCTTCCGTGCCGCTCGGCGTGCCAATGTTGTCGTGGTGGCTATTGCCCGAAGGTGATCTGATCGACGCCCTGAATGCGCAGCTGTCCGAGGTTACGGAACTTCCGCCATACATTGCAGCATTAATGAAGCGGGTAATGGCGCCGCGTCCGGAGGTCCGGCGGGCGCAGCAACGCGTACTGTTAATCGACCAGCGCGAAAAGTCGCACGGTATGCAAGGCGTCGCGATACACCACACGCCGCACGATTTCTCGCGCATGATTGAGGCCGCACGCGCCGCTTATCCCGAGGCGGAATTCTGGCTAGCCCGATCATCCGATAACGGCTCGGGCCGCTGGCTTTCGTCGACCGTCCCGGCATTTCCCCCCGATATTCACGTCGCCAATACGGCCCACGCGGCACTTCACGAGGTCGATCGGGCTTATACCATCGGCGCATCGGAAGGAATGCTGGCGCTACTTGCAAATGTACCGTTACATGTGTACGGCGCGCCCTATTACGCGGGCTGGGGGCTCACACACGACGCAACGCCACTCATCCAACGTGATGCCCGCCCTACATTGTCCGCTTTGTTCAATGTGGTGTTCATACAATGGGCACGCTATCTTGATCCCATCACCCACACGCCGGGTACATTAGCCGAGGTCGTCGATACCATCGACCTGCAGCGCGAAGTCCGCGAGCGTTTCGCCGATCTCAGGGACGTCGCAGGCATCCGCTTTCAGTGGTGGAAGCGGCCATTCGCCACGCCGTTTCTGACGGCGGGCGGAGGCACGCTTCGATGGTCGAATGAGCCGGCCGCAATGGCGAACGACGAATGCGGCGCACTCTGGGGCGCGCGTAGTGCGGACGAACTGCCGCCGAACGTAACGCGCGTGCGCATAGAAGACGGGTTTTTTCATTCATGCGGCCTAGGATCCGACATGATTGCACCTCGCAGCCAGGTGATCGACCGGCGCGGGCTGTACTTCGACGCACGCCAACCGAGCGACTTGTCCGTGCTGCTCAACGAAACCAGATTTAACGAAGCGGAACTAGCACGCGCCGCAGCCTTGCGAAAGCGGATCATCGAGTTCGGCGTAACCAAGTACAACCTTGGCCGACACGCCCCGGAATGGACGGCGCCCGGTGGCAAGCAGATCGTTTTGGTTCCAGGGCAGGTGGCAGACGATGCGTCCATCCGGCTCGGCACGAGCACGATCAGCACCGCGGATACGTTGCTGCGCGAAGTGCGTGCGCGTCGTCCGAACGCATTCATCGTGTACAAGCCACATCCGGACGTGCTATCGGGAAATCGCTCGGGCCTCATTGACGCGCAACAGCTTGCCGACGTTGTCGATACGACTGCCGACTTGCTCTCCCTGATAGATATTTCCGACGAAGTGCATACCCTTTCATCGCTCGCGGGTTTCGACGCGCTCATGCGCGAAAAGGCGGTATTCACCTACGGGCTGCCGTTCTATGCCGGCTGGGGACTGACGCACGACGCGCTTGCACCGTTGCCATGGCGCGAGCGCACTCTTTCATTGGATATGCTCACCGCGGGCGCCCTGCTTCGATACCCAATCTATTGGGACTGGCGCTTGCGCATCTACACCACGCCGGAGGCTGTCGTGCATCAACTTGCGCCCGGAGCCGCAAGACCTCTACGCCCTGTTCGCGGCAACCGCCTGAGGCCATTCTTAAAATCCGCGCGATGGCTGCGCAACGCCCTCTACCATACGCTGTGGCAATACAGGCAAAAATGCTTGCCGCGAAAATGAAACACAATCGACTAACCATAAGGCCTCCGGGGAAAGCTTGAATGAGCATTCATGCAATCATCTTGCGCGGCAGCAGCGACAGGCGCCTGCGGCCGATGTCGCGCAGCGGCTGTATCTGAAGCTTAGCGGCGATAAGACGCTGCTTCAGATAAGCGCTGCACGCGCGATATTGCCGATGTCACTGCGCCTATCGTGGTGACGAACAACAAGCAACGTTTCCTGGTAACCGAGCAGTTGCGCGTAGCGGGTACGGCGTTTCGTCTATCGTGCTGGAGCCTGTCGGTCCCAAGACGGTGCCCGATATTGCGGTTGCAGCCGCTTGCGTTGCGCAGTTCGACCTATACGCTGCTGGATCAAGAGGCTCACGTACAGTTCCTGGATGGACTTGCCTTGCGATCCTGGCGGCTACACAACCATCTGAGCCGGTGACGCGGGTCGTCGGAAGGTAAGGTGGCGGCCGATGTCCTTAGAGATGGGTGATGTGGCATGAAGAGATGTTTCAGCATGGGCCTGTGGTGGCTGGCCGTCGTCCTGATGGTGCGAGCCGTGCAGGCGGCTCCGACGGACTCGCTCGCGCCCGCGACGTTCGAACGGCAGGCCAGCGCAGCGTCGGACCCTTCGACCGTTATCCGGGGTGCCCCCGACCGCGCGCCGGACGGGGGCATTACCGCGGGCGGCGTGCTGGCTACGTCGGACAGCCGCCGCGCAGCCAGCGGTCAGGCGCTCTATCGCGGCATCTGTGCCGGCTGCGTATCCTTCGACGCGCATCAGACGACGCTCACCATTCCGCCAGGCACCACCGTCACCGGCGTGAACGGATACGGCAGCTATCTCAACAATCGGAATCCGTCGACGGGGCATGGAACGTCCGGAAACGGAGTCAATTACTTCAGCGTCCAGATCTGCGGAGTACAGGAAGCTGCGTGCTGGGCCAACAACAACATCCTGATCGACAACGCGCGCTGGGAAATATCGGACGTGAAAGGTGTGCAACTGAATGCCGCCGAATACGATTTCGACGTCACGTCGCCGGATACGAACGTGCAGGGGCCGACCCTGACCGGCAGTTCGCTGGTGCAGCCAAAGGCAGCGGTCGGCTTTACCGTGGGATCGCTGTCGACACAGGATCGCGCGCTCGCGAAGTGGACCTACGCGTTCGTGACTCAGGACGGCGTGGCCGCCAACGCGTTTCATATCGGGGCGCTCGACACCGGCGGCGTCGACGTGCCGAGCCAGCCGATCACGTTCAACTATTTCGACGCGCGCGGCAAGGTGCAGGCCTGGATCCAGCAGGTGCTTGCGAACGGCGACTTCTCGATTCGCGACGGCGCCGATGCTCACGCGATCGAACTGAATGCGGTAACGCGCATCGGGCGGCGTTCTGGCTCGGCGCAGCTGGAAATCGACAGCGCGGCCGGCCAGCCCGGCGTCCTGCAATGGGACGAAGCCGGCGCGGGTAAGTGGCAAATCGGGAAGCTGAATTCGAACTGCTTTTTCGCGTACGACATCGTCGCGCGCGCATACGTATGGCAGATGTGCAGCGGCGGAACCTTCACGTTCGACGTGCCGGTCGCGCATAGCGCGCAAACGATCGACAAGTCGTATTCGTACAGCGTGCCGGCAGCGGGCGATGTCATAACGATCGCGCGCGGCTCCGAGACTGCGATCGTCAACCCACGTGCGGCGCTGGCCTCGTTGACGATCGTACTGCCCGGATGCGACGGCGGATACGATGGCTCGATCGTGCGGTTCTCGTCGACGCGGCCGGTCCGTGCGCTGACCGTCCGTGCGGCGTCGGGTGCACTGGCCACGCGACCCGCGTCGCTGTTGCCCGGGGCAGGACATGGTTTCTTGTGCCGCGGGGCCGATACCAGCTGGTACATGCTCTATTGACCAAATTTGACCAAATGCGCCCGGCTCCGGGTCCGCTGCCAAGACGATGCACCCGCGGGCAGGTCGTTGCCGAGTCGGGCGTTGAGGCAGTACTGAAGCGGCCTTACCCTGATTCATTTGCGAATAGGGCACATTTGATGCGTTAAACTATCGGTAAAGAATTTTAGGGCGAAACCGCTCGCGCCGTCACGATCGGGACACTGTCGCCGAACATTGCAAGACGGATGTCATGCTTGCCGCAAAATGGCGCGAGTCAATCGGCATTTCGCCGTTGTCCTGACGCTCTCGGCCGCCATCGCTACAATTCATTTTGGTTTCGTTCGGGGATCTCATGAGCAGTATTTTGCACAATTTTTTAACGCGAGTAGAAAGCGACCGTGATCGAGAGCTCTTTACTATCATCAATAATAATTCCCCCGTATCCCTGACGCATCGCCAATTGCTGGACGGCGGGAGCCGCTACGCATCGATTCTGAAAAATCGGGGCGCCAATCCCGGCGATGTCGTACTGATCTCTCTGAAACTCGAACCAGATTTCATTTTCGCCTTTCTGGGCTCGCTGCTCGCCGGATGTGTGCCGTCGATGATGCCATTTCCGTCGGCCAAGCAGGATCCCGCATTGTTCTGGTCCAGTCACGACGATCTGTTCCGTCATATCGGCGGCGGTTTTTTCATCACATTCGACGAAAATGTCGAGCAGGTCCAGGCCAATATCACACCCGATTTGTTGACCATCCTGACGCCAGCCGACGCGGCGCACGCGTCCGGCCATGCCGGCGCGTACGAATGGACCGATCGCGAAATCTGCTGCCTGCAGCACAGTTCGGGTACGACCGGGCTGAAGAAGGGCGTCACGCTGACGTCGCGCGCGATCGTCGATCAACTCGACAGCTATGCTGCATCCCTCGGACTCGAGGATGACGACACGATCGTGTCGTGGCTGCCGCTCTATCACGACATGGGCTTCGTCGCGACATTGCTGATGCCACTCGTGCGCGGAAATCATTCCGTGATCATGAGCCCATTCGAATGGCTCATGGATCCGGTTGAGCTGTTTCGCCTGATCGAGCGCTACGACGGCAAGTTCGTCTGGTTGCCCAATTTCGCGTTCAATCACCTGGCGCGCAGCATGCGCGGCACTGACAACGTCGATCTATCCGGTGTGAAGGCATTTATCAATTGCTCGGAGCCGTGCAAAGTCGAGACGTTCGACACATTCCTCGCGACGTTCGAGCGCTTCGGTGTCCGACGGGAACAGTTGCAGGTATCGTACGCGATGGCGGAGACGGTATTCGCGGTCACACAGACGAGGATTGGCGCCCCGGTCCGCAGCGTCGCGGTATCGCAGCGAGCGTTGCGCGAGGAGCAGCGGATTTCGCTCGAGGGCACCGATCTGATCCGCCTGCTGAGCACGGGCCATCCAATCGACGGCATGGAAGTCAGGATCGTCGGCGGGGAAGTCGGGGAAATCGCATTGAAGGGCGATTTCGTGTTCGGCGGCTATTACAAGACTGACAGCGCACAAGCGTTTCAGGACGGCTATTACCTGACAGGTGACCTCGGTTTCCTGGTCGAAGGCGAGCTGTATGTGCTCGGTCGCACCAAGGACATGATCATCGTCCTCGGCAAGAACTTCTTCGCGAACGAGATCGAGGCTATCCTGAATACCGTCGCGGGCATCAAGCCCGGCCGAGCCGTGGCGCTCGGGATCTACAATCCAGAGATCGGCAGCGAAGACCCCATCATCGTCGCGGAACTGGACGGCTCGGCGGAGGTGAAGTCGATCCGATCCGAAATGAAACGGAAACTGGAAAGCACGATCGGTCTCGTGCCGAAGAAGATCGCGTTCGTCGAACCTGGCTGGTTGGTGAAGTCCACGAGTGGAAAAATCAGCCGCTCGGAAAACATTTCAAAATATATTAGGGAGTTTGCAAGTGAGTAGTGCCCTTATCGAAAGCCGTGTTATTCAGATCGTTGCACGCACGTTCGACGTCGATCCGTCGGAAATCACGATGGACACCGTCGCCACGGATGTCGACGGCTGGGATTCGCTCGCACATGCGACGCTCGTGATTCGTCTGGAAAAGAATTTCAACACGACGCTCGACCCCCGAAGGGCCAGTGCGGCGCAAAACCTGGGGGATCTTGTATCCCTGGTTGAGGCAAGTGTTGAATGACAGAACTCACAAGGTCCCAGGCCCTAGAAAAGACCATTATGCGAGGGCAGAACGACTTCCTGTTCTTTACGGATCATGAGGTAATTGAGCAGCTATCCGGTGCATATGCGCTCAGTAACGAGGAACTCGGGGTCTGGACGGGCGCGCTGAACAACCGGTACGTATGGTGCAAGGAGCGCGGCATCGAGGTGCGATATCTTTTCGTGCCGGAAAAGCACGTGGTCTATTCGGACTACCTGCCCGACGTCGGCATTTCAGAGAACCGGCCCGTCATTCAAATCCTGAACGGCCTGCCGGAGCCAGTTCGGCAGGCCTGCCTGTACCCAATCGAGCAGCTCAAGGAAGCGCGCCAAACGCGCGATCTGTTCTACAAAACGGATACCCACTGGAATCATTGGGGCAGCTTTCTCACCTACAACCTGCTGATGGACTCACTGCCGGCCCGTTTCAACCTGCGCAAGGTAACGCTGGACGATCTCAAGGTCACGCAACGCAAGACCATTGGCGACCTGGGTGTGCGTCTCGAACCCGAGGAAGAGGAGCGTTCAGAGGTCTTGTCGCACGCGACGGAACTGCCCTTCAAGCGGATCTACGACAACAGTGTGTTTAGCCGCGGCAATACGTCGGTATTCCTTTCGCCGCGTGTGGATGCGCCGCGTGTCGTGGTGTTCCGGGATTCGTTCTTCAACGACATCCTGCCGCACATGATCCCGGTGTTCTCGCGGACCGTGGCTGTGAGTTCCCTCGACATGCACTATGACTTGATCGAGGCGGAAAAGCCCGATCTCGTCGTGTTCGAAGTCATCGAGCGATTCGTTGGAAACAAGGACAATTCCGGCAATCGCGTATTGCCGCGGGACGGTGCGGTGGCATTTGCCGATTTCACCGGCGTCGCGCTGGACGCGCTCCATCCGCAGAAGAACTGGCAGACCTATGAGGAATCGGCCGCCAAGCAATGAGGACGGCTTGCCCGTCATTTGTCTGTCTGCGGAGCCCGCGTCGCTCGGCGTCGCGATGAGCCGAATCGATCCGTGCGCGGCGCCCGCTGCGTGCGGACGCCATGCGTGTATCGTCATGTTCTTGGCAGGTAATGGGGATGCGGCGACAATCTCGGATATGAAACGAGCGTCATGGGCTATGGCATTACAAGCAAAAACGCCCATCGCGGAAATCGAGCAAAATTGCGTAGCCATAAAACCCGGCCGATCTCGACCGGAATGACATCGGTTCATGGAAAGCACTGGCGGGGATCGCTCAAAGCGATGCCAAAGGGAACGCGCTGCTCGGCGACGTTCTGGTCGAGAACGTAACCAACTCGTACATTCGCGCGGAACATCGCATGGTGGCGGCTATCGGACTCGACAACACGTGATCATGGAAACCGCGGATGCGGTGCGGGTGACGCATCGCGACAGCACGCAGGATGTGAAGAAGATCGTCGGACGGTTGAAGGCGTCGGGACATAAGGAGTCGGTCACGCATCGGCGAGTGGTACGGCCGTGTGGCCGTCCGGGACTAAACCTTTGTACATGAAAGGGTTCATCAACTCAGTATCCTGCCACGCCCGGACTCGTTAAGGGCGCAGCAACGATTCACCAGTATTTCGTCTTCCCTCTGCTTCACGATCAGCGTAAGTTCAGATCCTTCTGTTCTCTCCCGCCCGGCCCCGCTTTCTTGCGCGACCCATGTGTCGCGGTCATCCGCTTCGACTTCCCGACCTCTCAGTTTGACCCGCGCATGACAGATGACCGCGATTGCCCATTTCTACGCATCATCCAATCACGTTATCTGTTCACAGATTCGTCAGCGATGCTGAAGAACAGCCTATAGCGAGTCGATGTGCTAGCGCCATTGCACAAAGGGTTTGCCCGAATCGTACGAAAAGGCGTGCGACTCCCCACATACCGCCCCTTTTAAGGGGAATACGTTGAGGTTGCGCGTCGGGAGACGCCGGGACCAACACTAACAATGCTTGTCGCCCAGATGGCTCGTGCATCAAGCATGACACCAGAGAGACAACAATGATCACCAAGACAATGATTTTGGCGGCTTGTAGTGCAGTCTGGATTGGCGGGGTACACGCACAGGAGATCTACTTACAGGGCGGCACGCAAGGCGCGGGCATCGGCGGTGCAATCGGGCTTGGCTCGAACTTCGGGCTTCACGCGGATTTCAACGCCATCAACCTTTCGCACAACTTCACAGTAGGTGGAAATCGTTACGACGACGATATCCACGTGCGCCAGGGTGGTCTCTATCTGGACTTCTTCCCCTGGTCCAGCCTCGGGTTTCGCATGACGGGCGGTGTCCTCTTCACCGACGACAAACTCTCAGGCGTCTCCACGCCGTCAAACGGCACATATGTGTTTGGCGGCAAGCATTACCCCGCCTTGCCGGGAGACACCGCGACGGCAACGGCTGAATATCCCACGGTCATGCCTTATTTCGGCATTGGCTTCGGGCATCAGCCTTTGGCCAAAGGTTTTGGCTTCATAGCGGACTTGGGCGTAGCGTACGGCGTGCCGCGCACAAGCTATACGTTGTCTCCGTCGCTGGCCCAGCATGCCGGCCCAGCATTTGCCCAGCAGATCGCCAGTACAGGCGCGCAGGAACTCAGCGATAAAGCGCGGCGGTATCGCTGGTATCCGATAATTCAGATTGGCGTGTCTTATCGGTTCTGACACGCCAATCTCACTCCCTCAGCGAAAAGGCCCATTGTTTGCTGTGCGTTCTCGGTATTCGGTATTCGATCGCCGGAATCTAAAGCGAGCGCCAAGTGTAGGGTGATCGGAATCAACGAATTGACATTCCGTCTCATTTGCGGGGGCATTTGATAATTCGATTCGATCTGTCGACTCGAAGAAAACGTGCGGGCGCCCTGAACGTTTATTGCTGATCCGTCCGCACGGCATAGTCGTCTTCTCGATTGCCCCGCTATCCCGCCACATCCACGTAAAATCACGGCACTCCCTCCGCCGGCTCCTTTCATGCCCGACACAATCCGCTCGAACGTTACCCCCACGCCCTCGCCCCAATCGCTCACCGTCATGCTATGGCTGGTCGCCACGGGCTTTTTCATGCAGACCCTCGACTCGACCATCGTCAACACGGCGCTGCCGGCCATGGCGAAAAGCCTCGGCGAAGCGCCCCTTCGCATGCAGGGCGTGGTCATTGCGTATTCCCTGACCATGGCGACGGTCATTCCGTTCTCCGGGTGGCTGGCCGACAAGCTGGGCACGCGCCACGTGTTTTTCAGCGCGATCCTGATCTTCACTATCGGCTCATTGCTTTGCGCGGATGCCCACTCGCTCATGCAACTCGTGATTTATCGCGTGGTGCAGGGTGTGGGGGGCGCCATGCTGCTACCGGTCGGACGCCTCTCGTTGCTGCGCGTGGTGCCGGCCGAACGTTATCTCAGCGCCATGTCGTTCGTGGCCATTCCGGGGTTGATCGGGCCGCTTATTGGACCGACGCTCGGTGGCTGGATCGTGCAGATTGCCTCGTGGCACTGGATCTTCCTGATCAACGTTCCGGTCGGCGTGATCGGTTGTATTGCCACGCGGCTCTTCATGACCGATAGCCGCAACCCGGCCACCGCGCCCTTCGATCTCGCGGGTTATCTGCTGCTCGCGGTCGGCATGGTTGCCCTGACCATCTCACTCGATGGCCTCGCCGATCTCGGCCTCCAGCACGCTGTCGTGCTGGTGCTGCTCGTGCTGAGCTTCGGGTGTTTCGTGGCCTACGGGTTGCACGCCGTGCGCGTGCCGCAGCCCATCTTTTCGCTCGATCTGTTCAAGATCCATACGTTCAGCGTCGGCTTGCTCGGCAACCTGTTCGCGCGGATCGGCAGCGGCGCGATGCCGTATCTGCTGCCGCTGCTGTTGCAGATCAGTCTCGGTTATTCGCCGTTTGAAGCCGGTCTCATGATGCTGCCCGTGGCCGCTGCGGGGATGCTGTCAAAGCGCATCGTGACGAGCCTGATCATGAAGCGCGGGTATCGGAGCGTATTGGTGGTCAACACGGTGCTTGTCGGGCTCACGATGGCCAGTTTCTCGCTCACCAGCGCCGATCAGCCTCTCTGGTTGCGGCTCGTGCAACTGGCGTTCTTCGGCGGCGTCAACTCCATTCAGTTCACCGCGATGAACACGCTCACGCTGAAGGACCTCGGCACTGGCGGTGCCAGCAGCGGCAACAGTTTGTTCTCGCTCGTGCAGATGTTGTCGATGAGTCTCGGCGTCACGATCGCCGGCGCGGTGCTTGCAACTTTCACCGGCATTCTGCCGCGCGTCACCGCGACGAATTCGTTGCCCGCCTTTCACGCGACGTTCCTCTGTGTCGGCATTATTACGGCTGCGTCAGCGTGGATTTTTGCGCAGCTTGGGCCAGAGATTCGCGCTGTGAAGAACAAGAAAACGGATCCGTCGGAAGCGCATTGAACGGTGGTTTTTGCTCGCGCCGGTGGACGGGTTGGGGGGTTTTGGGGTTGGTGGTCGGGGTGTTAGGTTCCGGGGTTGGCGGTCGGGGTCAGTGCCGGGTTGGTGCTTTCGGCGTTAGCGGTCGGGGTTAATGCTGGGTTGCTGCTTTCAGTGTTAGCGGCCTGCGAGAGTCGGATTTTCTCTTTATCACTATTAGCCACTGTGCGTGGCGGCACGTCAT
>NZ_JAAVUQ010000052.1 GCF_018449515.1 Caballeronia sp. dw_19
TGAACGGTCTCTCAGAATCGATTCGGGAACGTCCGTTCATGAGAGGCGATCCGCCTTTCGCAAACTCGCGCCAAACCATGCCAAACGAATCTGGCGCAAGTAGGACCGAGCGCAAAAAACTGACCCTTACATAGCCAGAATTTCCCTCACCGCACTATCGATAAACTTGACGTCGACAGCGTTAGCCGCAGGCCCGCCCGCAAAATGCCCCCACACCGACTCGATAGGCCGCAACTGCGCATTAGGCATCTTGGAAACCTCATACTCGCTATCTTCCGGCGGAAAATACAGATCCGTGCGCCCTGGCATCACAATAGCCTTTGCAGTGATACTGTCCAACGCCCGATTGAAATCTCCCTCATAAAGCGAATTCGAGGAAATATCACCGTACTGCCAGCTCCACATCATCGACAAAATATTGTTCGCGTCCTTCTTCAGGAAATCGCCCTCCCAGAACTGGGTAATAAAGTCCTCAAGCGAGCCATATCCCATCGCTTCCATGTCCAGCCGTTGACGCAGAAACGCCTGCGAAAATCCCCACCCGGCAAACACGCGCGCAGCAGCGCGCATGCCGCGCGTCGGAGGTGTATCGTAGAAACCGTCCTTGAACGCGGGGTCCAGCAGCAACGGCGCCTTCAGGCCTTCGATAAACACAAAGTTGTGCCGCGAGCACCGAGCCGCCCCGCAAAACGGCAGAATGCGCTCGACCATCCCCGGATACATCGCGGCCCAATGGAACGCCTGCATCGCGCCCATCGACCAGCCCGTGACGAGTCTGAGCGACTCGACGCCGAACTTCTCGGTCACAAGGCGATACTGCATCGCGACGTTGTCGTAGAGCGTTACGTGCGGAAAGCGGCCACGATCATAGGGCGGCGGATTGTTGCTCGGCGAACTCGATACACCGTTGCCAAACATATTCGGCACGATGATGAAGTACTCACGCGGATCAAGCCCCATGTGCTCGCCAATCAGCCACTCATTGTCGACATGGCTGCCGCTATAGAACGTCGGATAGACAATCACGTTGTCGCGCGCCGCGTTCAGCCGGCCATACGTCTTGTAGCTGAGCCACATGTCAGGCAGCGTTGCGCCGGACTGCAGCACGACGCGGCCGAGATCGAAAGTTTCGAAGTCCGTCACTTGGAGCCTCACATTTAATTGATGACGACGTTAAGGAATTTTCGGGTGCGTTCGTGCGTCGGGTTGTCGATGACCTGCTCAGGCGGCCCTTGCTCGATCACTTCACCTTCATCCATGAAGACGACGCGGTCCGCGACATCGCGGGCAAAGCGGATCTCGTGCGTGACCACGATCATCGTCATGCCGGCATCGGCTAGCCCGCGCATCACGCCAAGCACTTCACCGACGAGTTCGGGATCGAGCGCGGAAGTAGGTTCGTCGAAGAGCATCAACTTGGGCTTGATCGCGAGCGCACGTGCAATCGCCACGCGCTGCTGCTGTCCGCCCGATAACCGATGCGGCAGAAAATCCGCATGCGCGGCCAGGCCCACGCTTTTCAATAGCTCGCGGCCGAGCGCTTGCGCCTCGGCGCGGGGCACGTCATAGACCTGTCGCTGCGCTTCAACGATATTGTCCAGCGCACTCAAATGACTGAAGAGATTGAAATGCTGGAACACCATCCCCACGCGCGCTTCGGCGCGGGCACGCGCGAGGTTATGCAGGGGGCGCACCGTGCCGCCGCCACCTGGTATCTCGCGATAACCAACATACTGCGAATCGACCTTTATCGTTCCCCAGTCGAGCGGTTCGAGATGGTTGATGAGCTTGAGCAGCGTGCTTTTACCGGAACCGCTCGGGCCCAGGATCACGACCACTTCGCCATGCGCGATCGACAGGTCGACGCCGCGCAGAATCTCGCGCTTGCCATACGATTTCCAGACGTTCTTGCACGCGACAAACGGTTCATCGGAATGTCGCGGCGTGCGGCTCCCGATGGGCAGAAGCGTCCCTATCCACGTATGATCGTTCGCGAGCGGCGGCTCTTTGACGGTGGCCGGCGAAACAACCGACGCTTCCGGTTTCGAATCGCGCGTCGATGCGCGCAGCCCGAACCATGAGAACGTGATCTTCTGTTCGCGCTCGTGATCGAAGAGACGTTCGAGCCACACCTGGACCAGCGAGATCCCGCTCGTCAGTAACAGATAAATAACCGCAGCCGCGCCGAACACGGTAAAGAACTTGAAGTTTTGCCCGACGATCTGTTGTGAGCGAAACGTCAGTTCGTTGACGAAGATCACCGATGCGATCGAGGTCAGCTTCAACATGCCGATGGTGTCGTTGGCGAGACCCGGGATCACCGCTCGCATCGATTGCGGCAGGATGATGCGACGTAACGTGAGCAACGGTCCCATGCCGAGCGCGGCGGCCGCGGTCGATTGTGAACGGTTCACTGACAGGATTCCGGCACGAAAAAGTTCAGCGCTGAACGCAGCTTCGTTCAATGCAAAGCCGATAACCGCGGTCGTGATCTCATCGAAACGCAAACCGATCAGCGGCAACGCGTCGAAGATGAACACGAGTTGCAGCAGTTGCGGTGTGCCGCGCACGAACCAGATATAACCCCACGCAACTGAGTTCAAGCTCTTGAACCGCGACAGCCGCATCAACGCGAGACCGAGCCCAAGCACCAGCCCGGTCGACATAGCAATCAGCGTGATCTTCACCGCGACCCATGCGCCGCCGAGCAGGAACGGCGAACCGACATAACCGGCCAACTCCCTGAAACCGTCGAGCACCTCAACGCCCGCGAGACCGGCAGCCCTGGCGGGGTGCCATACGAGCATGGCGAGCATGCCGATGGCACCGGCAATTTTATGTTTGATACGCAATCCATTCATTTCCGAACCCGATCCATGACGCTACCGGCACACCGGGCGGTGTGCCGCGCAGGCAGCCTTTATTGAGTAAGCAGCGTGGTCGGGGTTTCCAGCGAAGGATCGACTCCGTACTGTTGGAAGGTCTTCTTTTGCGTCTGGTTGGTCTGCATGATCTTGAGTCCATCGGATACGGCGGCGATCATATCGGTGTTACCTTTTTTCACGCCCACGCCGATCTTCATGCCGCTCGTTATCATGAAGCCGCGCATGTAAAGCTGCGGGTTCTGCTTTGCGAGACCATCGACGAGCGCGAGGTCGTACATCATGACGTCGGCGCGATGGCTTGCAACAAGGCGCGCGCCAGACGCGATATCGGCGGACGTCATGATGGTCACATCAGGCTTGCCTTCGGCCTTGCACTTGGCGGCTTGCGCTTGCGCCATCGTCAGTTCGACGGTGCCGATGCCTGCCGTGACCGTGAGGCCGCAGAGCTTGGAGATGTCATCGATCTTCTTGGGGTTGCCGGCTGTCACCAGACCGCCCGTGCCGGCCTGCATATACGTGAGGAAGCTCGTCTCCTTCGCGCGTTCCGGCGTGTAGTACAGCAGGTCCCACATCACATCGATCTGTCCGGCACGCAATGCGGGCAGCAAGCCCGGCCAGCCGGCGGTGAAGAATTCCGTCTTCACGCCCGCGCAGTCGAACACGGCACGGGCCATGTCGGCATCGGCGCCGATGATCTTGTTGAAGTCCTTGCTGTCACGAAACGCATAGGGCGGGGACTCCGGGTCCACGCCGATCCTGATGGTCTTGCCCGCAAGCGATGGATATTTCTGCGCTACCTTGGACGGTTCGCACGATTGCGCCGACGCGCCTTGTGCGAGGAGGAGGCCGGCGACTAAGCATAGCAACAGCTTGACTGTCTTTGACATGAACATGGCGAATCCTAATCAGGTTGAACGATGTAAAAACGAAAGAGCCGGTACAGGGAAACGGGAATGAAGTGAGCTAACGGCCGAGCAAGTCCATGTGGCTTGCAATCGAACCCGGCGTGGTAATGCAGATGCGGCCTTCGTCGCGTGCGCGGGCAATATGTTCAAGCACCCGCCGCAAATGGCACAAACGATGCGGCTGTCCCATCAGGTACGCATGCAACGCAATGCCCATCACCAGCGGCTGACACGCGGATTGCCGCAACATTTCGTCGAAGTGATCGATCACCAGATCGGCGAACGACTTCGCGTCCATCTGGCGCGCAAGTATCATCGGGATATCGTTGACTTCTTCCGGATACGGAATCGACCACAGCGGCTGACCGTTGCGCGTATGCATGCGCGTGGGCTGGTCGTCGTGACACCAGTTGAGCGTGTACTGGTAACCAGCTTCGGCTACCAGATCGCTGGTGACACGACTCTCCGAGAGCCACGGCGATAACCAGCCCGCGGGCTGCTGCGCGCTCTCCGCCGCAATCCGCTCGCGGCATGCCACGATCAGCGCGCGCTCGTCGTCTTCAGTGAGTGTTCCTTGCCGCTGCGAATTCGTATGGCCGTGCGCGACCAGTTCGTCGCCGCGCTGAGCGAACGCGGCGACCAGCTCTGGGCAGTGATCGTAGAGCGCAGTATTGATGATGGCCGCGGTCGGCAGCGCGAGTTCATCGAAGAGATCGAGACAGCGCCACGCGCCCACGCGCAATGCATACTCGCGCCACGCGTGATTCAGCACATCGGGCTCGGGCATCACCGGACCGATCGTCGGCCCCAGTCCTTCGCCGAACGCAAAGTGCTCGATGTTGAACCCGATGTAGACCGCGAGCCGCGAACCGTCAGGCCAGCGATAAACAGGGCGGCCGTTGATCGGCGAATATTGAAAGCGCCCGTGGCCGGGCAGCGCGCGATGTGCGGGGGAATTCATGGTTCAGTGAGTCCTGTCGAGCGGCGCGTACGCCTGTGTTCACGTCAGGAGTCATGGTAGGGACGCAAAAATAGCCGGATCGCGCTTGCTGCGAACAAACTCTTGTCCGCAGGCGCATCGACGGTCGTAATTCGCGGCTTCACGCGGTGAAGAGCGCCTTGCGGATGATCGCGTGCACCCCCCAGTTGCCGTCCACGACCTGCGTCACGCCGAAGTCGACCGCGACCGAGATCAGCGAGATCGCTTCATCTTCGGATAGACCCTTGGTCGTCATCAGGAAGCGCCGCGTTTTGATAAACGCATCGCGCATCGCGAGATCGAGCGTCGATTTTTCATACACGGCGCTTTGCGCGCTCGTGCCGAACTCGGCCAGATAGTTTGGATAACTGAAGCCCTGAAGGACCCATTCCTCGGCGGTTTCGACCAGCGGGTAGGTGAGATCCGCAAACGGCTGGCCGCTGAGCGTTTCTTTCTTATGAATCACCAGTTGGAAGTCACCGGTGAGCGAACACTCGATCGCGGTGCCGCACAATTCAGAGTCGCCTTGCGACGCATGCGGGTCGCCAATGGAGAGCAGTGCGCCGGCCACCCCGACCGGCAGGAACACGCTCGCGCCGCGCGTCACGCGCCAGTTGTCGAGATTGCCGCCGAAGGTGGATGGCGGGATCGAATCGATCAGACCGTCCTGCTGCGGCGCGACGGTGACCACTCCGAAGTGCGGACGCACCGGGATTTTGACGTTCTTCAGGATGTCGTGATTCTCGACCACGGTCGAATGATCGACTGGCACGCCGGGATAATCGATCGTCGGATGCATCACGCCGAAGGGGTCCCGCTGAGGTGTCCAGCGGAAATTATAGACGGCGCGCGCGCAGGCGGTTTCGCCCGCGGTGGCGTCGGCGTCGAGTTCATAGATGGTCACGACCTCGCGCGGTTTCGGCTCGGTCAATAACTCGCGATAGTGAAAGCCCCACCACGCAGCGGCATTGCTGCCGAACGCGCGTCCGGCGAATTTCGGATTGGCGCAAGCGCGCGGATGAATATCGACGATACGCACTTCCAGCACGTCGCCGGGTTCCGCGCCGTGTACAGCAATCGGTCCGGTGCAGATATGCACGCCGAAGCCTTCTCCCGCACCACGTCCGTAGATGGACGCGTCCATGGGGCCCGCGCCGCGGCGGTTGACGTTCTTGCGCTCGGCCGTCCAATGGAACACGCTCTCGGCGCCAGGATCGCCTTGCACCATGCGCTCCCAGTCATCCGCCGCGTGTTGTGTAAGCGTTTCGATAGTCACCGTGTCGCCGCTATTCACTTCGAGCACGGGCTTCAGGTCATGACTGAAGTAACCCCAATGAACCGTGTTGGCCGTTGCACGCAACAGATGATGACGCGGCTTGCCGGACTCGCGCGGCGGCGGTTGTGACAAGGGCGCTTCAGGCTGCCCGGCAGGATCGATCTCGTCCGTCATTTCATGAATCGCGCCCTGCTCGGCGAGCTGCGCATGCACGAGCAAACTCCCGGCATTGACAGGCAAGCCGCGCGAGATTCGCCGCACGAGATGGCGCGCCAGTTCGAGGCCCGCTTCATGCCGGAAGGTGCGCGGCGACGCGCCATATTGCTCGCGGAACGCACGGCTGAAATACGCGGGATCGTTGAAACCCCAGCGGAAGCAGACATCGGCGATCGAAACCCTTTCGTACAACGGATTAACCAGCTCCGCGCGGCAGCGTTCCAGCCTGCGCGAGCGCAAGTAGGTCGAGAAATTCTGTCCAACCGCTTCAAACAGCTTCTGCAGATAACGCGGCGAGACGCGCTCTTCCTTCGCTATCGATGTCAGCCCGAGATCGGGGTCAGCGAGATTGGCTTCGATGGTTCGACATACGCGCGAAAAGATCGCCGCCTGAGACGGCGTGAGGCCGCTGAAGCTGCCTTCCTTGTCGTGACCGGCGAGACTCGCGACCAGAAACTCCGCAAGCGCAAGTTCGAGGGGGCGCAACTCGTCCAGTGACAGCGTCTCCACGCTTTCGGCAATCGAGCGCAGAAAGCCGGAGAACACGTGACCGATACCGGTGTCTCCCGGCAAACGCCCGGCACGCAGCGAGAACGGTGTAAGAAGTCGTGCGTTGATGGCAGCGCGGGGCACGCGGATCACAAACGCACGGAAGTCGGACGTGAACGCCAGGTGCGCTTCCTCGCGCGACGACGCATAGACAATATCGCCAGTCGCAACCCGCGCGCGCACGCCGTCGGCGACAAGCGTCACGTCGCCGTCGAGATGCAGCACGATCACGAGACTGTCGGCGCCATCGACCTTGAGCTCGATGGTTTGCATGAACGCGGCCAGCGCGATCAGCTCGAAGCCGTTGCTGGACTTGTGCGACTTGATGGTTCCATGCAAATGGCGCGCGGCTGTCTGAGAGGGGCCGCAGCGCAGGCCGAGCCGGGCGAGCGCTTCGTTCCATGCGCGCATGCGATCGACTTCGGCATACGATTCGGTGGTAAAACGCAGTAATTCCAACCTAGGCTCCCGGACCCTGACGAACGTCAGTCGAGTAAGTCAAAGGCAATGTCCGTGCCATTGATAACAACGCCGTCGGCGCCGCCGTGCCGCGCTACAACGGTGCCTGGACGCACCGCTATAGCGCGCGCACACTCAACTCACACGCGAGGCTTTTTCCTCGGAGGAAAGATGCTGCGGGGGATCTTGCAGTGAATGCCCTGACGGCCATCCACGACTTGAGTCACGGAGAAATCCGCGGCGACGCTCATTAGCGAATACGCGTCGTCGCGCGACAGGCCTTGCTGCTCGGTAAGCAACAACAACATATCGCGTGAAGCATTTTTCGTCGCGATGTCGAGGTCTTCATCGAAGCCATGGACGATCCAGTAGTCTGGCGTTTCCAGCAACGGCGAGGGAAATGCGAAGTCGCGCCGCAGTACGATCTGGAACATCACATTGAGTGACGCCTCGATCGCGGTGCCGCTGATCTCGCCATCGCCTTGCGATACATGCGGGTCACCGATCGAGAACAGCCCGCCGTCCACGGCGACCGGGTAATACATGGTCGAGCCCGCGCCGATGCGCCAGTTATCGATATTGCCACCATGCGCGCCCGGCGGAACGGTGCTCACGCGGCCCGCCACATCAGGCGCGACGCCGGCTGTACCCAGATGCGGACGCACCGGCACGCGAATGCCTTCGAGAGCGAGTTCGCGGCAGCAGTCGCGAATCTCCGAGCGCTTGCCCGGCACGAGATACTTGCCGGGATAGTCATACGCATACAGCGCGTGAGCCGTGTTCGATGCCTGATCGAGTTCGTAGATAGTGACGCGTTCCTTCTCGAAATCGGAGAACAAATGACCCCAGTGCGCCGCGAGATTCGAGCCGTAGTTGAAGCGCGGAATCATTTGCAGGTAACGCACCTCAAGCAGGTCGCCGGGTTTCGCGTCCTTCACAAAGATCGGTCCCGTCATCAGATGCACGCCGGGCTGGCGATCGGATTCGGGAATCGTCTCGTAGAGCGCGCGCACCTGGTCATCCATCATGAGTTCCGGGGCGTCGCCTGCGTGATGCGTTATTGCTTCGGCGCGAACGAAGTCGCCGCTCTCGACAATCAGCGCGGGCGCTAGCGCCGCGTCGAAATATCCCCAATGAACATTTTTTCGGATGGCAGGCAGGTCGTGAAGCATGCTTTCTAAAGCTCCGTAAGAGTGTGCGATCGGCAACGCGACCGAAGACAGATCGTACGAGCGACAGAATAGAAGCAGTTGGGTGACTGCGTACAAAAGCTTGTACGTGGGCGAATTGGGTCGCAGCGTCACCCCGCTCGGCGAGGGTCTCGAGATGTCGGGGCTTAAGCGCAGCCAGTCAATTTCCCCGCGCACCACAAGACAGGCTTTCGTTCGCGTTTCAATCGGCCTCTCCGACGGTAGGAAGACGAGTGGCCGGCATTTGCGAACGTCAGATTTGCGTCGTCGCGCGGACGCTCGCTACTGCGGCTCGACAGTCCGTTCGGGGTCGGGAGCGGTCCCCAGTTGCTGAACGGTGACCGCATACGGTAGACAGACCAATTTCGCAGATCAGGACTAACGCAATGCGCGTACGCTCATATCCGTGCTTGCCAAGGCCGCTCACGTGGCATCGACTTTCTCGCGATGGATCGTACCGTGCGGCATCAGCCCCGATACGCATAGCCGTTACCACGAGATTCAAGGTTTCGGCGGCGCCTGTCGAATTGCCGAGTGCTCACGACGCGAATGCCTAACCGACCGCGTGCGGAAGACGTAGAGCCCACCCAGTTTCCGCGGTAGCGCATAGAACCGCTCTGGGCATTCTGCTCAGTCGCCAACCCAGCGAAGGAGCATCAAGCAAGGCTTCGTAGATTGAATTGCGCACGGCGCGATTCACCGATGGCATCAGCTGATCTGGAATGTGTTTCGTGTGCAGATCTTCAAGCGCGTTTCGAACCGAGTATGCAACGATGGTCGCCGTCCACCTGTACGCTTGCAACTGATGATGTGGCCAGGGAGGTTCGGATCTCGCCACAGGTGGCTCCCAATATGAAGGGAGCCCGAACAAGACTCTCCACAGGGTTTCATCGCGAATATCATCCGGATGTCTCAACAGAAATCGGCATGCACTGAGGAGGCCTGATTTGACCGCAGGAGCGATTTCTCCACGCATATGCAAAGGCAGGTGATCCGAGCAAACGTCGCTGACGATGGCGCTCAAGATTTCGACCAGGTCCGTCCTTGCAAGCTGTAGAACGCCGCTCGCGGTCATACCATCGATTTCCACCCATTCCATTTCCGCCTCCAAGCAAGGGACGGTTTAATCACTATCGACGTGATGGCTGTCCGTTCGCTAATTCAGCACATATCTATCGCGATTCGGTGCCAGTTGGTAGGAGGTCGCCGTACGCATCAACCAGTCTTTCATCCATCCAGCATAGGCGATAATTTTCATCCAAGGCAATCAAACCGGCATCGAGCGCACGATGCAAATCTGCCCGCAGAGGGATGCCGTCGGCCGCGGTGTTATGCCCGAGCTTCCAATCTCGACCCGGTAAATGGGCGGCATCCAGCAAGGCTGGTTCGACGCACCCGCTGATTTTGCAACGGACCCCGTGCCTTCCGAAAACGGCCTTCCTAAACGCGATCTGGTCAGGTCGAAGTCGGATTTCACCGAAGCGTGGATCTTGCAGAATGGGGTCAGTCGATGCGGCGATCGCAGCAGCCGGGAGCGGATCACCGAGGAAGGCAACAATACCGCCGCCCCGCACTTCAAAGCGAAAGATCGGATACAGATCCAGGCCTTCCGCCGGAGCAAGGTTCGCGTGTTTCGGACCCTCCTCTCCGAGCGCCATAAACATTCCGCCCGGATAGCTTTCTTTCTCAGCGATGATGCTCAGCACCCGCGAGCGCGCAGCCTTCAAATTGACGGGGTCGCGCTTGCTAGGTGGCTGGCTAACGTTAATAAACTGTACCTCCGTGCGCGCTGCATTAGCCTTCTTCACCCAAGACGTGAAAACGATGGTTTGCTTGCCCGCGTCCAATGCGTACCAAAACTGTGAACGTGTCCCCCCAGGGCGTACGAAGCCAATGTCCTCTAGAACACGCTTGGTCGAAGTACGGCTTTCGGGCATGAGATAACCTTGGTTGGTGACGCGGACGGCGAGACTGAGGCGGTCCGTCTTCGTTTCGCCTTCGTTTAATGATAGCGTGCATAGCTGCGTCTATTACACATCTCAGGACACGCCATGCCGACCACGCACACCCTGCGGCTGACTCTGGTCCGCGCATCAGACGACGACGCTTCCTTTAGTCCGAGCTATCAGCGCGAGTTGCGGCAGTTCTATCATCTCGCGCGCGCTGAGGGCGGCAAGATTGATTCGATCACGTTCCCGATGGTTAGTGCCGATGGAGTCGACAGGTTGGCGGGTGAATTCATCGTCCCGTTCACACCCGTCGCCGGCGCCATGCTCAGCGCGGCGGCCAGCGCCTGGTTGCAAGGGCGAGCTGGCCGTCGGCTGCGCCTAAAAATCGGCGATACCGAGGTCGAGGCAGACAGTCCGGGTGAACTGTACGGCCTTTTAAATTTGACGATAATGCTGGCCGAACGGGTCGGAAAACCCGCTACTGAACATGCCTGAGGCTTGGTTATTCAATCGTCGTTGCCCGCTCTAGTGACTCGCCATCGGCCAAATCGTGCCACACGAGCGCGCCGCGTCCCTGTGAGATCCGAGTCACACCGCGCGCCGATGCAAGACACCCGCGCTCGATCCGACTGAAGCTCGACAGTATCGGCACCTGGTCGAACGGCGTTGCCTTGACTTCGCCGCCGACTCGCTATGCTTCTCATAACGCTGTCCGGGAATTTGCACCGGCTGCGGCATCCGAGGAGAGCAATGCGCGAGCCAACGAAGAAACAATTATTGCTCGTCGAACTTGTCGACCAAGGATTGAGTGTCGAAGAGATCGCGAGCCGAACGGGAACGCTTGTGCCATCCGTCAAGAAGCAATTGGCCCGTATTCGACGCAAAGTGCGCGAGGGCCACTTTGCGCCCTCCCCGCTTCCTATCGAGCGAGCCGCGACGACGCCACGCGTGTATCTCGCTGGCTTCGACGTATTCAGGACGGACGCGGTGGCTCACGGCGAGCATCTGAAATTGCAATGCCGTATGCGTGGAATGGTCAGGTTATATCCGTTGGATGGTCAGGTGCCTGACGAGCTCGACCCGTCGGCCAAGGCGCAGTGGATTTGCAGGGCCAACATGGACCTGATCCGCTCGGCTGACGTCGTGATGGCCAATCTCAACGACTTTCGTGGTGTGGGCGAACCGGATAGCGGCACGGCGTTCGAGGTGGGCTTTGCCGTCGCACTCGGCAAGCGTGTCTGGGGTTATGTGAATGACGGCCACGCAGTGATCGACCGGATCGCCGTTCGCCGTGACGTAACGGCTTCCTATTGCGATCGGGGCTATATCGTCGAAGATTTTGGATTAGGCGTGAACCTGATGATCGCTTGCACCACTCGGATCGTCGTTGGCGATGCGAGTGAATGCCTTGACGCGATAAAAGACAGGCTTGCGTCCCTGAATGAGACAACCCCATCTCCCTATAGACTGGTGCGCGAAGCGTAGCTTCGCGTAGGATGGGAAATTCCGCCATTCCAGTATATCGATTTTATGCAAATCAGCCCTTGGTTGACCGACCCCGAAGCAGCCTATGCTGACTGGCAATCTCAGGAGGCCGCCGGCGCGGATCGCCGGCCCTTCGCCGAGCAGTCGATCATTCAGCACCGCGCGATGTTCGCCCGGTTTCTTCGCTATCTCAGCGCGCATCGACACACGGTGGCCACCTTTGGCGCCGAGCACATCGAAGGGTTCTTCACCCACATTGCGCCCGACTGCGCCGAAGGGACCACAACCGAGATTCGCTACCTGAAGCTCATTGCCCGACTCACGCGCCACCTGGTGGACGTCGACGCACGCAAGGACAACCCGGCCGACACGATGCTATCGACGCAAACGTGGCCGGAGGATGAGCCAACCCCGATCTATCTATCGCAGCACGACGACAAGCGCCTGCAACGGGCTCTCGCCGTCTCGGCGGATGCATCCTTCAAGCAAGCCCGCAACAAGGCCGTGGTGGCCCTCCTCCTGGCCACTGGCATCACGGCGGCCGAACTGAGACGGCTCAGGCGACCAGATCTCGTCACGGACGGCATTCGGCCCGATGTGTTCGTGGCGAAGAACGGCCCACGTCTCGCGCGAAAAGTTCCGATCGACGCGTTTGCCCTGGAGACACTGACCGCGTACCTCGACATGCGCGACGAGATGGTGTGCGAGACGGACTGGCTCTTTGTGGCCACCGCCGCCGGCAAGCCGTTGAAGGACGATACCTTGGGCCAATCGGTGCGGGCAGCACTTCTTGAAATCGACGTCGCGGCCGCCGACATGAGTCCTCGCCTGCTGCGCAACACGTATTGCCGCAGGCACCTGGCCACCGGTCAAACCAACGAGGAAGTGAGTACGCTCTTGGGGCTGTCGAGTCATCGCACCGCTGTGCGCATCAGACAGACGCTGGAACTCGAGGATGAATCGCCGGAGCCGTCTGCACTGAATTGACTTCTCTTAGGTCTCCGTAGGGTGGGTCGTGCGTTGAGCGCTTTGCTTATCGCACAACCCAAAGGTGACCTATGAGCTATAAAGGCAACTTCAAAGACATCTACTTTCCCGGCGTCGATCGGCAGCCCAGCGTCGCGCGTTATCGCATTGTCGTAGCGTGGGACCTCGCGAATCCGATCCCGCAAGCGATTCTTCAGCTCGTGCAACTCGACGCCGACCCCGAAGAAACCATCAACTTCCTCTCGGCACTCGACGTCATGCTGAACAAAATTGTCTCGACGGATCTCGCCGGCGTGCGCATCGATCACATGCGCCTCGTGGTCGAGTCGCTGGGGGCGAGCGTGGAGGTGCCGTTTGACTTCAGCACCGAGGACTTCGTGCATCGTGGCAATCCGGTGGTGATCACCGGCACGGGGAAGTTTGCCTCGGTTCACATCGAGGCGAACGACGTCATCGGCGGTTCGGCGGTGTTATTCGCACATTTTGAGAATCGCGAACCGTTGAGCCAATTTGTCGCGGCCGCGTTGACCTAATGCGGTCCTGGCTGCGGTAAGTCCGGGGTCAGGCCGGCTCTCTTAGTTTGTCGGCGCTTTGCGGAACCAGCAGACCACAAGATGGATTGCTGCAACGAGACCCAGGAGCAATACTCCACTCGGCAGTGTCACCAGCGCATACCAATGCGCGAGCGCGCCGATATAAAGCCTATGAGTGATGTCGACGCCGAACAGTATGCACGGCGCGGCAGCACCCTCACTGAGTTTGCAGTGAAGGGCATGCCCAAGACCGTTGGCGAGCAACGCACTGGCTATCGGCCAGAGGGTCCATACACCGAGTAGCGCATACAGTACGCGGAACAGCCGCCGCCTGATGAGCGCTCGTCTAAGCAGTATTGCCCAACGCATCGCAGTAGGTGCAGGGCTATTCGAACAACTCGTTGACCTCTAGATGTGCGTGGATTTCTGCCGCCCACTGCCGCTCATGGCCACCGAGGTTTTCAAGAAGTTCGGCGAAGTACATTTTATGTCCGGCTTCTGGCAATTGCTTTAAAACATCTCGCACTAGCTTGTGTCCGGTTCGCTGATGCCCCGTCATATGCAGCCAACAACCGAGCGCAAACAAGTCCTTGAATGCGCTCGCGTTCGCTCCATGGGTCGTTTCAATAACTTCTTTCAATTTAATGGCATCAATCGCTTTCATGATTCTCGCTCTTTTCCGATAGTTAGTCTGAGAACAAAGGAGAGCCAACGTCCCATGCCTTCTGGTATGACGGCTCATCGTAGTCTCTCACCCAAGGGTTGGTCCCGACACGATACGCTTCGGGCCGTAGGGCCTCGCTCAACAACTCTGCACCGCGTCAGTCAGGAAACCTGACTAGGGCGCCGCCGAGAACCTCTGGCACTTCATACCGTTTCTGTATTGCATGTCCGTGACCGAGCAATGCATCGAATTCGTGCCCGGGCATGCCGCACGCGACGATCCCTAGGGCCAAAGCGCACTCCGGATGTTTCACCGTGTTCTCAAACCATATGGCTAACGTACGCATCGTGCTTTCCCTTCTTATGCCGCGCGGGCAGTCTTCCGTTGTGTGCTTTCATCCAGCTCGATCATCGCTGCAATGAACTCAATGAATTCGACCTGCGGCAAAGCATCGAGCCAGTCACCGTATTCGTCCTCGGACATTCCGAAGAACGCCTCACCCATTCCCTTGATCTTAGCCATCACACGATCCTGCGCGTCTCGATCTAAGTGTGCTGCTGGGAGCGCACGCCGACGATGCAACAGTGACGCATGCGACCGGCGCAGACGAAATCCAGTGATACCCTTCATCGCAATGTTTTCCCGTAGTGGCTGGCGTATTCGATTGTAGAGGCACAGCACGCCGTACATCACACCGACCGCAACCCACGGGACAGCGACGTACAACGTTCCGACCTGGTCGTAGCTCATCTGCTTTTCCGTGCTATGCCAAATGCGCGCGTATCGCGTTGCGAACTAACGCGAAGATCATCGCGGCAATCCCACTGCGTAATCCGATTCTCATACTTGTCCTTCGCTGTTTTCCTACTTGCGCTGTCTGAATTCTTTGGGGTTATAAACCGCTTTCCGCCAATCACCGTCGCGCAGCAAGAACTGGCGTGGACCAATTTCAACCAAGCGACTTGCAGCAAAAAGGGCCATCCCAACGGTTGCGGCCAAGATGACGCAGACGCCAGCGCCAGTGAAGTAATACAAACCCGTGCCGATCATGTGCATAAAGCTGCCATCGGCCGCTACATTCGTTCCCGAAACCAAATTGCTTACGAACCCTCCACCTACCCTCGCGATCAAGCAAGCGCCGGCGTCGATCGTGTTCACGATCGGGGAGCTTGTTTGGCCACTGATGAAGAGAACAAATTGATAGAGCACGTATAGAACAGCCAAGGGCGATGCGAGGCGTAGTAGACTCGCAAGCAATCCCCGTGTTGCCGATGTTTGATTTGTCATGTTTGTTTTCCTATGCCGTTGGGATCGGCCGATTCTTACGCGTCAGGCGGTCATAACGAGAGGCCGAGAACGCGATATAAACGCGGCCCACGGCGCGGCCGATGAACGTGTTCGAACGCAAAGCCGTGAAAGAATAGTGATCGTGCTCCTGACCATCCGCTTCCAGAACCTTTCTGCACTCGACAGCCGTAGAAAAATGCACCCCATACCAACGATTCAGTAGCCCAACGCTCAGCGCGGCCAGTGACGTAAGTAACGCTGCTATCGATATAACCGTTGTCATTGTCGTCATCTCGTTATCCCTCTCTTTTCCGATTCAATTAGCGCTGCCATGGAAGCGACCGACCACCCATTAGAAAATGGATGCCCAAAGCTATCAAGAGGAGCATTCCACCCGCAAATGCCTGCTTGTCCAGAGGGATGCCCATTTGCTCGATAACGGTCAAATGGGCGATCAGTCCGGATGCAAAAAGGACGCCACCTATGAGCGATAAAACCGAGACAATCACTTTGTTCATGGTGTTTTCCGTGGTCCGAGTTGAGTCAGTCAACAAGCCCGAGTTCGCGACACTCTTCCTTCACATCCGCCCACATCTCGCGCTCGATCAGCCGGTACGTGTCGTCAATGTCGCGGGCGTCTGGATAAGACCGCAAGACGTGATGTCGTCACAACTCACGTTGACGTTTTGAAACGTCGACTCTGATGAACCCGACAATTCTAGGACGGATTGATACGTCACTTACCAGCGAAAGAGATACTAAAAACAACCTCTTTCGAGAGATTGTTGATCGATCGGATGCATGGTTTCGCGCAATGCGTGTCCATGCGCCGTTCGATGCGAATCGGTTTGATAGCCGCGATTTCGACCGACAACACACGGAAGGCATAGACGTCGGACGCCGGCGAATCGGTCAAAGGGCCGGTCAGTTTGCTCGGATAATTGGGGACCGGCCGTGCGGGGCGCTTGCGCCAATAGGAACGCCATTGCAACACCTGTCGCGAATGCCGCAAGCGTCAGAACTACTTCCACCGTCATCACCTGAAAGCCAAATGGATTGGTTTCCGAAGAAATCCAGGCAAAGAGCCAAAGCACGCTCCAGCGCAGCGCAAAGACTTTCGCCTGCGGCCGCAGACACTCGCGGTTATTCGCTCGCTTCATGTTGTCGGAATGACGCACCCACACATCGACAGCATTCCGGTTGGTTTGGCCGATCTGCTTGCGCCAAACGCCAGCGGCTTTCCGATCTGCACGCAGAGCGTCCGCCGATTCCTCAGAGAGTTGCGCCGGGAGCGACGGCCAAAAAAGCCTTTGCGGTCCTTGAAACATGGTCGCTCGATGTTTCTTAGTTGACTCGACGCCAAGCGTCCTCGATCGCACCAAATACGATAGGGACGAAGTCGTGTCCGACAAACGATGCCGGCCGGTCGTCCTTCGGGTAACCCAGCGCTTCGGGAGCGCGGATCATGCCCAGTATCCGCTTGCTGTGGTTACCGGTCGCCGCGACTTCGGCCAGGACTTCGCCCTCGATCTTGTGAAGCAAGGCCCAGGTCAGCACGCCAGCCGAACGGTGTCGCTGTACAACGCCCGGCACGGCTTCACAAACAGCCGCATCGGCGGCAAATAACACGTCCATATATTTCCCAATTTCGCTCAGTTATCGCCGGCAATGAACGTTGCGCGATCCTTGCCCTTGATCCAGCCAGGTTCCCGCCCCATTCCGCTCCAAGTAGCGCCCGACGCCGGGTCTCGATACGTCGGGCCGCTACGCTCGCGTTGCTTTCTTGCCTTTTTGGTTGAAAACACATCTTCGACTGTAAAACCGAACTCGGCGATTTTTGCCTTAATCTCGGCTATAGCGTCCGCTGCTTCGACTGCGCGGGCCGAGACAATCTGGCGATCCAGTTCGGCGGCCTGAGCCAATAAATCTCGATAATTCAAAACTATTTTCCCTTATGTAAGTGCTGCGATTGCTCGCGTGTTTTCCTAGTTACGTTCCGCCCCGAAGTGAGCAGGAGTAACCAACTCGGTCGGCCAGCTTAAAGGTAACGCCGCTCATTATCGCCCCAGTAGTTAACAAGGATGCGCCGTGTGCCATTCTCTCGATCCTCTATTTCGAAGTCGTCGACTTCCTTAAGACGAACGACGTGCATCAGTCGATCGATTCCTTGGACGCCCGTGAATGATTTGTCATTAACTCTCGCCGACACGGTCCATCCGGGGTCGGCGAGCACCCGCTTGCGCAGCAACGCTAGCAATGCGCTAGCCGATCTGCGCGTGACTACGAAAATTTGCACCAAAGATACCGTATTAAAGAGGATTTGCTGGGGCACAAACCGGCGCTAAACCCGGGGATTGGCAAAGCACCGGTCTGAATGAAACCGCGCGGATTGTCCGGTGTTACCGTGCAGCTTTCTACTTAGCCCCAGCTTGCAAGTCGGACGTGCGCTTCGTAGTCGCCGCTTCGTTCAATATCTTCTTGTGTGCTTCGACACACACTTGATAGGCCGGCGACGTCCGCGATGTCCCTGCGCACTCCGACGCGGCGACCAATAAAGCGATATCGACCGTTCCCCGAACGACTGAGGTTTGCGCGTTGGCGCCACTGTGGACGGATGCAGCGGCCAAGGCACAGACCCAGATTGTGAAACGTAGTGTCATGTGTTTTCCGGTTAATGATCGTGTGCATCGAGCGCGTCATTCCAGAGCTTCATCATTCGAGCAGCGTCCGCGCGAGACTCGGGGCTATCCGGTCCCATAAGGGCGACAGTTAGCCCGCTGCCGTCTTCAGCCTCCAGCATCACCCAAGGCGTCGCAGGGTCAGCAACCGGAAACCGCGGAAGCCTTGCCGTGACGATTACGCGCGTGCGGGTGAACTTCGATTCGTCAATCTGCATGGCCGCTTTTCCTACTCGTGATCACCAAGGTTCGACAGGAACTCTTCAAGGGTCTCCGCAGCGTCGAGGTGCAGTTGCACGCTGGCGGCATCCAAAGGCTCGCCTGACGGCATCCTGCGCGATTCGGCCGAATCACGCAGCACGTTAATCGCAGCCCGCAGCGCGAGCGATGTGGTCAATGCAGACATTGTCTTTTCCGTGGGTTAAACGTTAAGGGCTTCGACCCGACGCGGGTCGGTCCCAACCGAGCGAACCAGAATCCAAACCTGCCTGCGATCATCCCGGTCAAAGTCTGAGCCGGCCAAATCCACCGAAGGGCTGTACAAGCGCCCATACGCCAGGCGCAACAGGCAGCGCACCCTTTCTCCTCGGATTCGCCCTCAACGTCGCGGTAAGCGTGTCCAGAAAGCGCTTGCGCGACCACTCGACGGGCATCGACGCGGTAGCCGAATGCGGCAGCTCGCGCAGATGCGCTACAGCGGCATCATGTGAACGAACAATAGAGTTTGACACAACGAACACCATAAAATCAGACGCCTAGCGACGCGCTTGATCAACCCCGACGAAATAGAGATTGACACAAACACAACCCAACTCAATTCGCATAGGCATCTTGCGACAAAAGAGTTTGACACAAGTGGTAGCGCTACAACGGCCCCGCTCATGTCGCACCGATGTCGGATGGCCGTTCCCGACCCGCAAGCGACATTCAACAAACTCCGAAGCGGACCACTGCTACTGCAATCCCAACCGCTGTAACTCGCTACAATCGCGAGCCTCTGGATTCGTTACTTGTTTTTCCTGAAGTCCGATTTCCTGGACTTTATCCGACGCCGGATCGTAGCTATCCCATTGGGTCGAACCGGGTGTATTGGGATTGCCGGTCGCAGCGAAACGGCTCCAGATGCCGATCAGCTCGTCTGAAAGCCGAACGTCATCAGGACCATAGCCCGGACTGTTCGTTTGATTGAGATTCCCAAAAACATAGGGGAGCTCCACCGCGTGGAATGAGCCGATCTTCAGTTCCTTTCCGCGCTCCGGAACATAGGTAAACAGGTAAAGATAGACAGGTGCACCGTTCGTTGCGATAGCCTGAGCGGTGCTTACAGCTGAACAACCGAATACCATTTCAGTGGATGCACGCACGACTGCTGTGTATGCACCCGCGTCAGTAGTCGCGGGATAAAGAGCAAGGATCTCGGTGGCACGTTTCGGCCAACGCTTGCGCACGTAGTCAATCCAACCTTGGCTCGTGGAAGTCGGCGGCACGAAACGGCTGGCGTCGTCGAGCGTTGAGCCAATCATGACAGGTATTTTGTTTGCCTTGCCGTCAACGATCAATTGCCGTGCAGAGCCGGGTAACACATAACCATCTTGATCCGGCCGATAGTTCACAGATGATCGAAGATTTGCCGAATTGGGAAGCGCAGAAAGTACATCCGCAGTGGATTTTTGCCTCAGACAAGCTAATACGTCGGGCACTTCTTCGCAGTGGACTTTTTGGGATAGCTGAACACCCTGTTGCTCCGCGCGCTGCGCCAGAGGCGGCCCTCCAAGGTCACAACTTCCCGACTGCATGATTGCCGCTTGGAACAACCCTTTCGTAAGCGGCGACGCAAGAAGATAGCAGACACTGTAGCCGCCAGCGGATTGGCCGAAGACGGTCACTCGATCCGGGTCGCCGCCGAACGCCTTGATATTATTTTGTACCCATCGAAGGGCCGCGATCTGATCGAGTAACCCGTAGTTGCCAGAACTGTGGTGCGGTGATTCGGCTGTCAAGAGTGGATGCGCGAGGAAACCAAATGGACCCAGCCGATAATCGATCGTTACAACGAGGACGTTTCCCTTTTTGGCGAGCTGACCACTTGGATATTGCCTAGAGAAGCCCCGCGAAAACCATCCACCGTGTATCCAGACCATGACAGGAAGCTTTGCATTCGCGGCATGCGCTGGAGACCAAACGTTAAGCCTCAGGCAATCCTCGCTCTGGTCCTTTGGAGCAGCTATGTTCAACGCATCGCCGCCCAGCGCATTTTGTGCACAGGCCGATCCATATCTAGTAGCGTCAACGATACCGGCAATTCTCTCCGGCGAAATTGGCGGTTTCCAGCGCAGATCACCGATTGGCGGACGCGCATATCGAATGCCTTTGAACACGGAAAGACCCGGTTCGACGGTTCCCTGATAGACAGCGTCGGGAGCATAAATGAGCGCTTGAGAAAAGCCGCTTGTGTGAGCGTCGATTTCATCGGTGCGGTTCTCCGACGGAAAAGCAGCGTTAGCGAAGAACAGGCTTAGGAGCAGCGGCACAAGTAAGCGAAACGCATGCATTGGACTCTCCATCACACACTCACAGATGTAGTTCTCAAGCTCATAAAGCTTGTGTCTTCGAGGAAGTCGCGGGTCGGTTAGCTGAACTTTGCGTCGTACGAGTCCGCGTCTTTGACACTGTTGGTCTCGCTGGCGATCGTGACCTCTCTTTAACGCCGCTCAACGGTAAATCCGTCGCCGATTTCCGAACTTTTGCAATATAGACACGAAATGAGTGATCTTGCGCGGCGGGGCGAAGTCGCGACGAGGTCCGATTGTCAACGAGTTGGGTTTCGCCCTTGAACGTCTCAAATTGGCCGTCGCCAGCCTAAAGGCCGAATGGCGGGATGCATCAGCATACCCGTCCCGCGACTGGCTTCTTAAGCGTCAAATCACAAGAGATTTTCGGCCGGACGTATCTGTTTCATCGGCACCAGCGGAGTGAGGAATTGCTCGAAGTGTGGCAACCAGATTGGAATTGAGTCCTTGACGGCGAACATGCCATGGCCGTTTCTGCCGAAGGGCGGTTCGACGATCATTTGACCCTGACCGCCTGCCGCCTGAAACGCCGCAAACCATGTCGCTACGACTTCGGGCTCAAAGAACATATCGTTTTGAACGTAGTGCCAGAGCACTGGAACTCGTGTTGTCGACGCGAAATGTGCGATCGTGTTAGCCATTTGCTGCGGGCCGCAGGGCATGCCCGGATGTTTCGACGGGTTTCCGCCTCGACCACCCGAAAAGTTGACGACCGCGACTAGCCCCTTCGGCGCAAAGCTTGCCGCTGCAAGAGACGCGAATCCACCTGCTGACTGTCCCACCAGGACGACGTGATCCGGATCAACCTGGGGCAATGTCTGGGCATAGGCGAGGGCTGCGAGCACATCTAGCGCCGCCTGCTTGCCTGCGGCCGTATAGTCAGGAGTCTTGCATGAACCGGCGTCCTCCTCGTAGGTGCCTCCCGTGGCGCCGAAGCCCCGGCGGATCGGCACGATTACTGCGAAGCCGAGTTGGACGAATGTTCTGATCTGCGGCAATTCGCGGTAGCGGCCGACCTTCGGACGATCCTTTGAATCAGGCGGGCTGCCATGACTCAAAACGATCAACGGAAACGGTCCGGGGCCATCAGGCATATAGGTGGTCGCGACTATGTCACGTTCGTGATCGCCAAATAATCCGTGCTCGTCCATTGGCACTTTGACGATAGTTTCGTGAAGGTCAGCTGCAATAGGCTCCGCATCGTCGGCTGCCAGTGCGACTCCGGTGATAGAAGCGATCAATGCGGCTGACATCACCAGCCTCGTCAGGTGGACGAAAATCCGTTTTCGGCGAGTAATCGATCTCATGCGTGATTTCTAATTTATCTTGCGCCAGGATCGTTGCTCAAGCGACATATGAGTGATTAGCGGTGGCTGGATCACCGGTTCTTATCGGACCGCTGGCACCTCGATATTAACCTATGCGCGGGGATGTCGATACCGCGCAGATCGTCAATTATCTAGTCGAGGATGTCGATTAACCGTTCATGACGGGCTTTTGTCTGTCAGCTATCGGCTGAAGTCGACCCACAACGGCCCTTCGATGGCCCGCGAAGGAGACATTGGAGACAAGCCCGTACTCCATAGTTTCTCCCCCCTAGCGTTCTCGGCTCAGGGGGATCAAACTGTCGTCCGCAATCACTTATGTAACATTAAGGCTAAAGTCGAGCGAGTTGTATTTTAAAATCAGGAAGAAAAATGATCCGTTTCGGCTTTCTTGCCGCTGCCTTAGGTCTCGGGACTTCGTTGGCCCATGCGGCCGGTTTTCAATTTATCGAGATCCCGGGCAATGGGCTTCAGGCTCTCAAAGGAGCCGTTTGGTATCCGTGTAATCAACCGCCGAGCAAGGAGAAATTGGGCCCGTTCGTGCTATCTGTTGCCAAGGATTGCCCAGTTACGGGCGAGAAACTATCACTTGTCGTTATATCCCATGGTAGGGGCGGCACTTTCCTCGACCATAATGACACGGCCGAAGCTTTAGCAAATGCGGGTTTCGTGGTCGCTGCGATAAACCATCCTGGTGACAATGCGATGGATAAGTCCCACACCGATGATTTCTCGGTATTCGTTGAGCGGCCAGTGGATATCAAGCGTCTGATCGACTTCATGCTCGGCTCATGGACCGCCGCAGCCAGAATCGACGCGAGCGAAATCGGCATCTTTGGTTTCTCCCGCGGCGGATACACTGGCCTGGTCGCCGCCGGTGCTAACCCTTACTTTAAAAGAAGTTTGCCTTTATGCGACGGGGTGAAGACTCCGCTTTGCGAACAGGTGCACAAAGGAGAGCTCCCTGAACTCGTTCATGACACGCGTATCAAGGCGGCGGTGATTGCCGATCCTGTCAGCATCTTCTTCACGAGAGACAGCTTTTCCAATGTGAAGATATCTTTGCAACTTTGGAGGTCCGAGTTTGGCGGGGGCGGTGTGACGCCAGAGAGCGTGGCGAACATCATCGGCGACATACCGACGAAACCGGATGTTCACTTCGTGCCCAAATCTCAGCATTTTTCCTTCATGGCGCCCTGCTCGGCCGATTTCATGCAGTCTGCACGCGAAATTTGTATTGATGGACCGGACTTCGACCGTATCTCGTTTCACAGAGAATTCAACGCTGAAGTGGTCGCGTTCTTCCGTAAGCACCTGACAGACGAATTGCCGTGAGTACAACACTTACCGCGCGGCCACGATGAAGCCGCGTCAGGTGTTGATTGTCAGCGAATTCGGTGCCGATGCCGAACGTCCCAAATTGGCCGAACGCCGTCTCATGCAATCGGCATGTTCGGCGTGTCGTACGCTAAACTATTCCATTCTCCGGAGGTGCCGGCGACAGGCGCTGCATGATTGCTTCGACGGCCTGATCGACCGAAACCTTTGCGGTGTCGACGACGAGGTGCACTGATTCCCATGGTTCGTATTGACGTTCAAGCACGCTCTTCCATGTCGGCAACTGAAAGCCTAGGATGTCGGCCTTTCGCCCCTCGACCCTCTGACGGTGCATCGCGGCGTCCGAACAAACCAACTCGATCTCGAAAATCTGCACACCTGCATCGAATGCCACATTTCTCCAGGCGCTACGTGTAATGTGCAACGAATTGACCGAGTCCGCGACGACGGTCAACCCAAGCCTTAAGTTATCGCCCGCAACTGCATATGCGGCCAAGTAGCCGGCAGGTCCGATATCCGCCTGGCCGCTCTTGCACGCCATGAGTGCCTGTTCCAACGTATCTATGCGCAGATAAACGGCAGCGAGCTTGCGTGCGAGCGTTTGCGCTACTGTTGTCTTTCCGGTGCCCGGTAGTCCGCCGAAGGCAATCAACATTTACGATGCTCCCTGTATAGCAAGGTCTGTTTAATTCTCTCCGAATTCCCGAGGCGACCTTAATGGGTCAGTGTTGGTCTGCCACTGGCTCATTCGTTAGGCATGGCTGACCATGAACTGCGACGAAAGTCTTGCGCCCTATTTCAGCCATTTAAGGATCACTTGCGGGTGCTGAATCGGAGCAGTAGACGCAGGCGCGCGCGAGAGATTGTTACCGATCTACGCAGCAACGTCGACTGTCTCCTTGTGGCCGGGTTGGGTCTGATGGCGGCCTTTCTTGCGAAAAAACGACACATCTGCGGACATTAATTCTAATGTTTCACGACGCCAGATTGCTTCGCGCAGTCTCAGTCACGACCCGCTTAAGTTGAGCCAACGCCGAGGGCGTGCCGACATCTGCGGCATGCAGACATAGCTCGACCGACGGAAGCGAAGGAAGACCCTCTCTCGCGCCGAGTCTTCTCAGCGTAGAGGGCAAGCCCGCGGCAGTCCTCAGTGTGATCCCGAGACCTGCTTCCACCCCGGCCCATAAACTTTGGAGGCTGGAAGTTGTGTAAGCAAGCCGCCATGGAATGTTTGCACTGTCGAGCGCATTGACGCCTGCCCGACGAAAGAAGCAAGGTGCGTTATAAAGCGCCAAGTCCAGGGGTGCGCCGACCATGAAATGAAGATCGATTCCACTCGGCCCGATCCAGGTCATAGGGAGAGTCGCGAGATGTTCCGCGTCCGGACGGCTTTCATAGCCCATGACGAGAGCAAGATCTAGCTCTCCGCGGTCCAGTCGCTCTAGCAGAACACCGTTGCGCTCTACTGTGACTTCAACTCGAACTGCCGGATGGGTTCTCTTGAACTGTCCGAGCGCGGCGGGAAGCCATGTTTCGGCGAAGTCCCCGGGAAGACCAAAGCGCACGGCTCCTGATACGCGAGACCCCCGAACCGCCCGTACCGCTTCATCATTGAGATCAACGATACGGCGCGCATATGAGCAGACCAGTTCCCCTGCCTCAGTGAGGACCAGGCCTCGTCCCTTTCTGCGAAACAAAGGCTCTCCCATCTGCTCCTCAAGCTTACGCATCTGCTGGCTTACCGCCGACTGCGACCGGCCTACGCGTTCAGCCGCACGGTTCAGACTGCCAAGCTGCTGAGCGGCCAGCAATGTCCGCATGACATCTATATCCAGATTCGGCAGCGACATAGTTCAGCTTTTCTAATAGGTCGATGCAGAATTATCGCATTTGTTACAGGGAGTTCTCGATAAGATCGGCTGCAGCCACCCGTCACCCCCGTGGCCCTCTCGATGGAAATCCTTTTGTTCGCGATCTCGTTTGAGAGTTCGCTGGAAGATCAAACCATGAAAGCTTGCCGATTATTTTTAGGGGGATCCGTCTCGCTGCTCTTCCTGACGAGCGCGCTATCAAGCTCCGTCCCGTCTGCCGCCAACATCACTGCCGTAACCTCGTTGGCCGGCACATGGAAGCTTCTAGCCGCAGACGTCCAGCATCGTGATGGGTCGCGGACGTCAGACTATGGCGCAGCACCGGAAGGCCTGCTAGTAATCGATGCCCAAGGGCATTATTCACTCCAGATCTTCAAGTCCGAACGGCCACGTTTTGCCTCAGCGGACAAGCAGGCAGGTACGCCTGCCGAGTATAGAGCGGCGGTCATGGGTTCAAGTACCCACTTCGGTACCGTTAGCGTCGGCCAGGACGGAAGCACTTTGACCTTTCATATCGAGCGCGCCTCCTTTCCTAACTGGGAAGGGGCGGATCAGCAGCGGAGGTTCGAGTTAAAAGACGACCAGCTCAGCTACCGCGTGGTGCCTAGACCCAATGGCGATGTGCCTATCTCGGTCTGGCAACGGCTTAAATGACGGCAAACCGAACTCGGCCTCCGACGCGGGTGAGTAAGTCAAAATTTGAGTCGGCAAGTGGTTGATGCTCGTTAGCTGATCGTCAACGATCCAGCTCGCTGTCTCGAACGACGGCTCGTGGTCGATCCCAGTCCGACATTGGTCACGCGATGGGGTTCGCCGTTCATCTATTCGCATCCGGCAGAAGTCGACCCTCAGCGGCCCGTCGACCCGCCGTGCCGCTAACGGCGGCTTCCGAGGTACAACCGCCACTCGCTTGATTGAGTTGGCCTCTTATGATCGTCCATCTCCGAGAAGACTTACCGAGTGCCTTCGACTCCGGGCGCGTGTTTCTTAATAGCGTTGTCACTTCTAGCCATCGACTTGACCGCACTACCAATGTCGTTACCGCGTCGCCGATGCCCGTTGTCGAACTCCTCGGCGAAGACCGTGACGAGTACACCTACTCCGTCGTGGCCGTCGGTGCAACAGGCTAAACTGCTCCGTCGTGACCCGCAGCGGAGGTCCCACTGAAGCCGTAGACCTGAATCGAAAGGAATGACACCGCTACTGTCTCGAGGCAATTCGTGAAAGAATCAAGCCTTTCGGTGAATGCCGCAACGTGTTGAGCGACACAATGTAACGTTCTGCCAGTGCTATTAGTGATACTTGTGTGCGCGTCGTGCATCAAATTTCGGGCACGAATTCACCTCACATCAGGAGTTGCCGGCTGAGCCTCAGGATGTCAGAAAGTCCGAATTCCGCGACGTCTGGAATTTTCCGCCCCTTGGAAATCGCAACGCCTGCCGCAATTTTGAACGCATTGGAGCGCTCGCGAAGTAGCGAAGACAATGCTTCCGTAAGGAGCGCGCGGTCCGTCACTGACAAAGCGTGTGTGAAAATCGATTCTTTGGCTGACATTCGCTTCTCCCAAGGATGGCGTTGCGTTCGGTTTAAGCACTTTCTGTCCGGACTACGCTAGCGGCCTTGCGCCCTCCCATGCCCGCTGCAGCAACGCACGCAACGGCTCTGCCTCGATCGGTCGGGGATTCCAGTACGGATTCGAAAGTGCTACTTCGCATGCTCGGTCAAGTTCCGCCTCCTTGAGGCCAAGGTCCCGCAGCGCTGAAGGGACACCTAACTCCCGTTCAAGTTCGAATATCCCGTCGGGGCCGTTCGGAGCATCGAGCGCCCGTGCCACCTTCGCCATCGCGTCGGGGACCGCAGCGCTGTTGTATGCCAGCGCGTGCGGAAGCACGATTGCGTGCGTCTCCGCATGCGGCAGGTTAAATGTGCCGCCCAAGGTGTGACAGAGCTTGTGGTGAATGGCCATCCCGACATTGCCGAGAACCATCCCGCATAGCCAGGCTCCATAAAGACACTCGCTTCTCGATTTCATGTCTCGCGGGCTTTTCTTGATTCCACGAAGTCCTTTCGCCATAGCACGGATGCCTTCTTCCGCCATCAGCGCCATGACGGGATTTCCGTCTTGAGCGTAAAGTCCCTCAGCCGCATGAGCGATAGCGTTCAGGCCACTCACGTAGGAAAGACTCATGGGCAGCCCGACGGTGAGTTCCGGGTCGTACAACACCGTGCGCGGCAGCACACGGGCATCGCGGCCGGTGCGCTTCTGGCCGCCTTCCGTGATGCCGTAAATCGGCGTCATTTCCGACCCCGCATACGTTGTCGGGATCGCGATGATCGGCAGCGACGATTCAAGCGCAATCGCCTTGCCGAGCCCGATGGTCGAGCCTCCTCCGATTGCGACAGCACAATCGGCGTTTGCCGCCTTCGCATGCTCGCGAGCCCGACGAGCATTCTCGACTGGCACATGCATCTGCGCACCATCGAAAACCCCCGCACTTGTCGGGCCAAGCAATGCTGATACAACTTCCGCCTGCTCCCGCTGCTCTGGCGTGCAGAGCACGAGCGCACGACGCGCGCCAATCGCGTCGACCTCATTTTGAACCAGCTTCAGACTGCCTGCGCCGAAGACGACCCGCGCTGCATGAGTGGTGTATGTGAAGTCGTACATAGCTCGCTACCACCTTTCAGATGTGCCGTTTTTGAACGGTATTAGAGATAGTCGACCTGGTGCCGCGCAATACGGCAATCACCAAGTTCTTGTTTGACCCGAACGTGTTCCGGGTGGGTCGCGTAGGCCTCCAGTGACTCACGGCTTTCGAACTCGGTATAGAGGACGACATCGCACGCATAGTCGACCTTGCTCACATCCATGCCAACCTCGAGCCGGTTCATGCCGGGAATCTTTCCGGACAGTCCTTCGAATCGGCTTTTGACGAACAGCGCCATCTCCTGCTTTTGCTGAGGCGTATCGCCGCGAACGTCCCACATCACGATGTGTTTAATCATTTGATTCCATTCCTTTGCGACTGGTAAGGACAAAAGCGAGTGGCGTACGTTGAAGAGAATCCTGTATGCCGCGGCGGTCACGGCAAACATCATTTAAGCCTTGTTCTTGTTGTACACATCGACGAACACCGCGGCCAGCAGGACAAGGCCCTTGATTACCTGCTGGTAGTCAACGCCGATACCCATAATCGACATGCCGTTGTTCATCACACCCATAATGAAAGCACCGACGACGGCTCCCATCACCTTGCCAACGCCGCCGGAGGCAGATGCACCACCAATGAAACATGCCGCAATCACATCCAGTTCGAAGCCAGTTCCGGCCCTCGGCGTACCGCTGTTAAGGCGCGCGGCGAAGATAAGCCCCGCGAGTGCGGCAAGAACCCCCATGTTCACAAAGGCGAAGAAGCTCACGCGCTGAATATTGACGCCAGAAAGCATGGCTGCCTTCGCGTTGCCCCCCACCGCATAGACCCGCCGGCCAATCGTTGTCCGGTTCATCAGGAATGTGTACGCGCCAATCAGCACGCCCATGATGATGAGAACAGTCGGCAAGCCGCGATAAGAGGCGAGCAAGTAACAGAGGAAGACAATCAGGCCGGTCAGGATGACGTTCTTGACGACGAACATCGAGAACGAGCCGCTGTCCATTTCATGCTTCGCGGCACTGGCACGTTGGCGAAGTTCGACGATGAAGAAGAGTGCCCCCACAAGAACGCCCAGCAAAATCGACGTGATGTGAATGCGCTGACCGTGGAACACGTCTGGCAGGAACCCAGAGCTCACCGCGGCGAACGCATCAGGAAATGGACCGATGGATTGCCCTTGGAGAACAAGGTTGGTGAGCCCGCGGAAAACGAGCATCCCAGCAAGCGTCACGATGAACGACGGCATCTTCCAGAACGCAACCCAGTAGCCCTGCGCGGCCCCAATGAGTGCCCCTGCGACAATACAGATGATTGTCGCGAGGATGTAGTTGACGTTGAACTGCACCATCAGGAGCGCTGCCAATGCGCCCACGAGGCCTGCGGTCGAGCCAACGGAGAGGTCAATGTGGCCGGCTACGATGACCATCAGCATACCCAACGCCATGATGACGATGTAGCTGTTCTGAAGAACAAGATTCGTCAGATTGAGCGGCTGCATCAGAACGCCGCTGGTCGACACCTGGAAGAACGCCATGATGACGACGAGGGAAAGGAGCAAACCGTATTCGCGCGCGCCGCGCTTAATTGACTTCATGAATTCGCTATGCCGGACTTCAGAGCCTTGAGGCGCGGTCGGGGACAGTACTTTACGCATTTAGATATCTCCATTTCGCATGATTGCCCGCATGATTTTTTCCTGTGTAGCCTCTTGCGCAGTGAACTCCCCGACGAAGCGGCCTTCATTCATCACGTACACGCGGTCACACATGCCCAGAAGCTCGGGCATCTCAGACGAAATCATGACGACACACTTACCAGCCCCAACCACCTGATTGATAATGCTGTAAATCTCGTATTTCGCTCCCACATCAATTCCGCGGGTCGGCTCGTCCAGGATGAGTACATCCGGATTCGAAAATAGCCATTTGCTCAAAACGACTTTCTGCTGATTACCGCCAGACAGATTCCCGACAACGTGCATTACCCCCTGGCTACGAATGCGTAGCTTCTTGAGGAAGTCGGTGGCAACCGCAACGTCCTCGTGCTCGTTGACGACGCCAAATTTCGATACACCGCCCAAATTCGCCAACGAAATGTTCCGCTGGATGTTGTCGTCAAGGAGCAACCCATTGCCTTTCCGGTCTTCCGTGACATACGCCAGTCCACACTTGATAGCCTTCTGCACGGTTGACACGTCTACCGGCTTGCCCTTCATCAGCACTGTCCCGGAGATGTCCTGTCCGTACGTGCGGCCGAAGATGCTCATCGCTAGCTCTGTGCGCCCGGAACCCATCAGCCCGGCGATACCGACAATTTCGCCACGGCGTGCCGTGAGGTTGACGCCCTTGATGACGGCTCGGTCTCGCTGGGTCGGATGTTGAACGCGCCAGTCGCGTACCTCAAAGACCACTTCGCCGATCTCCGGTGTCCGCTTGGGATAACGGTCCGACATTTCACGGCCAACCATGGCCTTGATGATTCGGTCTTCACTGATCGTCTCTGCGTTGCAGTCGAGTGCGTCCACCGTCGAGCCATCGCGAATGACAGTGATTGAATCCGCGACCCTCGAAATCTCGTTCAGCTTGTGCGAAATAATGATTGATGTCACACCACGTTCCTGCAATTCCAGGAGCAGGGTTAGAAGCGTGTCGCTATCCTTGTCGTTCAGGCTCGCCGTGGGTTCGTCCAATATCAAAAGTCGGACTTCTTTCGATAGTGCCTTCGCGATTTCTACGAGTTGCTGCTTGCCAATGCCGAGCGTTCCAATGAGCGTATTGGGTGGGTCTGAAAGTCCTACTCTCGCCAGCAACTCCTTCGCCTTGGCGAACGACGACTGCCAGTCGATGACGCCTCGTTTTGACTGCTCGTTGCCTAAAAAGATATTCTCGGTTACGGACAACATCGGAACCATTGCCAGTTCCTGGTGGATGATGATGATGCCAACGGCCTCGCTGTCATGGATGCCGGCGAATTGCCGCTGGTCTCCGTCGTAGACCACCTCACCGTCGTATGAACCGTGCGGATAGACGCCGCTCAAAATCTTCATCAACGTAGATTTGCCGGCGCCGTTCTCGCCGCAAATGGCATGGATTTCGCCCCTTCGCACTTTCAGATTGACGTTATTCAGCGCTTTAACTGCTCCAAAGCTCTTCTGAATCCCGCGCATCTCCAAAATAGTTTCCATCGTGGATTCCTTCGTTGGCTCACGTTATGTGCGCGCCGACGAAGTGCCGGACCGCTTTCACGTGACCCGGCACCGCCGTCTCGACCGTGTTACTTCAACTGTGCTTCCGTGTAGTACCGGCCCTGAGTCACCAGGATGGTCTTCCAGTTGCTGGCGTCTACGAGAACTGGCTTGACCAGGTAGGTCGGGATGACCTTAACGCCGTTGTTGTAGCTGGTGGTGTCGTTCACCGGAACGGCTTTTCCCGACAACGCATCGTCGACCATCGTGGCTGCCATACCTGCAAGCTGGCGCGTATCTTTGTAGACCGTTGTGGCCTGGTCACCACGAATGATTGCCTTGACGTTCTGCATCTCGGCGTCCTGCCCGGTGATCGCCGGCATCGGTTGCTGCGACGTGCCGTATCCGACGCCCTTCAGCGATGAGATAACGCCGATTGCGATGCCATCATTTGGGCACAGAACAGCGTCAAGACGCGCATTTCCGTAGTTCGCGCTTAGCAAATTGTCCATGCGTGATTGAGCAGTCGCACCGTCCCAGTTGTGGGTAGCGACCTTTTCGATGGTGACCTGCTTGCTACGCACGACAAACTTCCCGCTGTCGATATAAGGTTTGAGCACGGATATGCCACCGTTGTAGACCATGTGTGCATTGTTGTCGTCAATCGAGCCCGCGAAAATCTCGACATTGAAAGGCGTTTTGCTTCCCTTCTTCTGCCAGACGTCGACAATACTTTGAGCCTGAAGCGCACCGACCTGGAAGTTGTCGAACGTCGCGTTGTAATCGACGTTCTTCGTATCGCGAATCAGACGGTCGTACGAGATGACCTTGATGTGTCGCTGCGCAGCCAGGTTCAACACATCCGAGAGGGTCTTCCCGTCAATCGGCGCGATGACCAGGGCCTTCTCGCCCTTCGAAATCATGTTTTCGAGCTGGTTGACCTGCGTCGGAACGTCGTCGTTCGCATACTGGAGGTCGGCGGTGTAACCCTTCTCCTTCAAAGCGGCCACCATGTTGTTGCCATCCGTAATCCAGCGGGACTGCGTTTTGTTCGGCAGTGTGATGCCAACTACACCCTTGTCCTGGGCATAAGCGGTGCCCGCTACCGACGACATCGAAACTGATACCGCCATCGTAATGGCAAGGCTTTTGAGGATGCTCATCTTTGTCTCCTTGATAGGACTACGAATTAGGTAACCGACTTTTTAGTCGATTTTCCCGTGGCCGTTGATACCGGGATGGTATCAACGGCTGGTCTTGTCACTCGATGAATATTTCCGCACCCGCCTTCTGCGACGACGCGAACATGGCTTCAATGACCCTGTTGATGTTGTAGGCTTGGGTCGCTGAGACAACCGACGGCGTGCCGTTGCGCAGTGCGTCGACGAAAGCGGTTGATTCGCGGTCGAAATAGACGGGATTGCCGATTTCAGCGATTTCGGGCGAATACTCTGTTTTCTTCGTCGCCCAGATTTCCGGGAAGCTGGTTTCCCGCCACTCGGTCCACCCCTTCGGATGAGCACCGCTGCCCGAGTCGTAAATCTTGTAGCTTGAGGGCAGCGAGCGGGAAGACATGATTCCTTCAGTTCCGTACGCGGTGAAGTCCCATGTTTCCGTCCACGGCAGGACATCCCACGCCATGAAATCCAGGACGACAATCTTGTCCTCGTAATTGAGGACAGCACCTGCTGCATCCTCCCGAGATTCGTCGCCGTGAAAGTTCTGGAATTTGGTTATACGGGCGTTGACCGAACGCGGCACGCCGAAGTGAAAAAGGATACGGTCTACCGTGTGACAACCGATGACGAACACGGCGCCACCAATGTCGCCTGGCTGCGTCATATGCGCGGTTGCTGCTTCATTGTGAGAACAGCCTGCGTGAGCGCGCACCTGCACCACCTTGCCAAGGCGTCCTGCTTGCAGTGCTGCCTGCATGGCATCGATTGATGGTGCGAATCGCCAGCAGTAACCGACCTGCACAAGGCCACCGGTGCGCTCTACCGCATCGACGATTCGCTTTGCATCTTGCGAGCTGCGGCCAGCGGGCTTTTCGACGAGAACCGATTTTCCTGCTTCCAGGGCCTCGATGGTCAGGTCGGCCATCTTCTCGCTCTTCGAATGCACGAGGACGACATGCACGTTATCGTCAGCGAGGATATCTTCTTTCGAGCGCGCTTGTAAGCCAAGGGCATCCACAAACGGATTAAGCAGCGGGCTGGCATCCCACGCGCCGAGCATCCTGGCATCGGGGCGACGTTGAATCGCCTTCACCCGACCGGACGTGTGCGGGTGGGTAATGCCAAGGCAAGCAACGCCGACCGTATCGTTGGCAGCAATTTTTCGTGTCATGGTCTATCTCCTCTTGAGTCCTGGTTACACCTTCACCGATTTGCCGGACATCGCTGACTCAAGCGCGCAGTCCGCCAGACGCAAAGCCTTCAGGCCATCCTGCACCGAGGTCGGGAAGGCTGATTTTGTACGCAGCGCCTCGACAAACGCCGTCAGCTCCGTCTTGTATGCTGTTTCGTACCGCTCCAGGAAGAAGTTGAGAAGAGGTTCGCGAGCATCGGTCGCGCTATCCGTCCAGCGGCGAATTGTCGAAGGCCGAAGATTGTCCTGCAGCAGCATCCCCTTCGAACCAAACACTTCCATGCGCTGGTCGTAACCATAGACAGCTTCACGGCAGCAATTGATGTGGCATTGCTTTCCGCTTGCCGTGCGCAGCTGCAGCATCACCGTGTCGAAGTCTGGGACCTCAGAGAGACTCGGTTCGACGAGGCAACTTGCCATCGCCATGACTTCGACCGGCTCTTCGCCGAGATACCAGCGCGCGAGGTCGAGGTCGTGAATGACCATGTCACGGAAGATTCCGCCGGAATGCTTCACGTACTCTCGGGGAGGCATGCCCGGGTCGCGACTCGTAATGACGACCTGGCGGACTTCGCCGACCTCGCCGGCATCAATCGCTTTGCGGAACGCCTGCGACGTCGGGTCAAAGCGGCGGTTGAACGCAAGCATCACGCGACCATCTAATCGCTCGACCTCGTTGGCGGCCGCGACGGACTTTGCCATATCAAGGTCGATGGGTTTCTCGCACAGCACGGCCTTGCCTTTGGCGATCGCGTGAAGCATGAACTGAATGTGCGTGTCGGTGGGCGTGCCGATAACAATTGCGTCGACGTCGTCGCGCTCGATTGCGGCAAGGCAGTCGGTCGCCGCGTGGCAGCCCAGACGCTTCGCCAGCGACGACGCGGCATCCCCAAACGGGTCAGCGACCACGATGAGCTTTGCATCCGGGTTGGCGGCAACGTTAGCCGCGTGAATCTTGCCAATGCGGCCCGCACCGAGAACAGCGATTCGAATCATGTTTGTCTCCATATATTTCGTTGTGGTCAGGCCGCTGCGCGACCTTTCGACTTTGCCTCGGACGAGAACTGCGCAATGGTCGTGTCGTATGCGCGCTTGGCCATCTCGTCCAGGGGAAGCTTGCGAAAGGTCTCCGAGATGAGTTCGACGCCGTAATACGGAACGGGCATGCCGGCGGCCCACACTGCGTCGATGAAGGCCGGACAGTCGAACGTGCCTTCTCCGCACAGGCGACGCTGAAAACGCGTGTCCTCAAACAGGGTGCCCACGACTTGGGCGTCGCCGTCGTCTAGCTCAATACCCTTGATGTATTTGGTCGGAACCTTCGCGATTTCGCTGTAGTCGCACCCACTTCTCGCAACATGCCAGATATCAAGCATCAGCCCGCCGTTTGGCTGGTCCGCGCCTTCGACGATTGCCAGACCGTCCTGCAGGTTCTTCACAATCGAGAAGGGCATGAATTCGAGGGAGACAGTCGCATCGATTTGCGCGACGTCTTCACATAGACGGGCGAACGCGTCGGCGATTTGCGGCAGGTCCGCCGGACCTTCGTCCAGGTGACTCGCGCCAATTTTCAGGTTGCGCATTCCCAACGCACCGCCGAGCTCAATGAAGTCGCGGCGATGCTGGTCGGACAAGGCGCGCTCGTCGCCGGTCCTGTACCAGTCAACCAGAATTTCGAGTTCGAAGTACTTCATGCCGGTGTCTTCGAGAATGTGCTTCACGCCCGAGAGGCCGAACTTTTCGACGTTGTATTTGAGGTCAGGAAGGATAAGCCCGACGCCATTCCATCCTGCACGCGACGCCGCTTCGGCGCGCTCGCGCAACGAGAACGGACTGATTTCATTGGGGGCGCAGGGATACACATCACCTGCAATCGTCCAATACGCTGCCAGAAGCTCGATGTTTGCTGTGCTCATGTCTGGGTGTTCCAAAGTGCGGTTCGATGAAGGTGCGCTAGCTCTGAAGGCGCCGCGCGGAAGCTGTATCTGTCAGGGTGACTACACGGTCTTCGCGGTAGCTAGCGTGAAATCCCACGCCACGGACCAATAGGGTGCGCGCAGACCGACCCGCTCAGCGACGGTGACATCGTCGACCTTCCTGAAATCCGCTATTAGTTCGCGCTTGACACCGAATACGGCGTCTTCAGGTAGATAGGGACAGTCGGGCGTGAAGATGTGGGTGATGACGGGGTCGAAGCCTGGGGCCGTCACGATGAAGTGCAGGTGTGCCGCGCGGTTGGGATGACGCCCCATCGCACCGAGCAGCTTGCCGACGGGGCCGTCCGAGGGAATCGGGTAATGACGGGGCTTCACCGACTTGAACCAGTACTTGCCTTCAGCGTCCGACGTGAATATGCCGCGCAAGTTTGAATCGGGTTGAATACCTTTTTGCTGGACATCGTAGAAGCCATCGTCGTTCGTCTGCCAGACTTCGAGTTTGGCGTTCGGGATGGCATTACCGTTAATATCTGCGACACGACCTGCAACCACGAGCGGTTCGCCTTTTCCGTCAAGGCAGATGTTCGCGCCGCTCGGATACTCCGGTGCGCCAGCAACGTAGAACGGCCCGAGGATGGTGTTGGGGGTAGCGCCGCTGGGGCGACGATGATTGATGGCATCGACGAGCATCGACACGCCGAGGATGTCAGAGAGAAGAATGTATTCTTGGCGCCAGTCGGTGCACATCTGGCCTGTTTCGGTGAGAAACCGGATCGCCGCGAACCATTCCTCGTGCGTCGGTTCGATTTCCTTTATCGCCGCGTGAAGATGCTTGACAAGCACAGACATGACCTGACGAAGCCGCTCATCTGTCTGCTCGCCCATTCGTGCATTGACGACATCGGCAGAGCGCGCCTCGTCGAAATAGGGAAGCGCGGCTGTTTGGGCTGACGCGAAAGTGCTTTGCATTGCAGTGTCTCCATCGATGTTTTCGTACAGCTTTGAACCAAGTCTATAGCCATCAAACTTGGCAAACCAGAGCTAGAAAAAGAATCTCTTTTGCACTAAATGGGAAACTCAATGACCCGCGTTCCGTTTGGCTGGATGGCAAGGTCGTGCGGAGGCATCGGAGCGTGAAGCCCCATTACATGACGGTACTTGCGGGTACTACGCGGTCCAGAGACGCTCAAAATCGTGCTGCTGGAATCGCTCAGTCAGCGCATCAACAAAGAGACGGACTTTGACGGGCATGTGCGCGCGGGTCTGAAAGGCGATGTTCATCGTCAGGCGTGGAAGGTCCCAATCATCAAGAACGGGGACGAGTCGACCAGCAATCAGGTCGTCGTACACGATGTATTTGGGCTGAACGAGTACGCCCATGCCGTTTAACGCAGCGACGCGCAATATCTGACCGTCATTCGCTTCGAGCAAGGGTTTAACCTTGACGACAATGCACTCGCCGCCACGCTGGAACGACAGTTCTCGCGGGTTATCTGCGAGACCGTAGTTGAGCACGTGATGCCTGACGAGTTCAGCGGGAAAACAAGGTGCCCCGTGAACCTCTATGTATGCGGGGGATGCCGCGAGTATGCGGCGCGTTGAAGCCAGGCGCTTTATCGTGATGTTGCTGTCTGCCTCCAGCACCTTGGTGCGTACCGCCACGTCAATCCCGTTCTCGATGATGTCGTAGTAACGATTGGCCGCCACCACATCAACCGTAATGTCGGGATAGCGTGCCGTGAACTCCTGCAGCAGGGGCGCGATGTGCAGCGTGCAGAAAGATAGGGACGCCGTCACGCGCAGCACGCCGCTCGGCTTTACCACCGCCTCCCTGGCTACGGACTCTGCTTCTTTGAGGTCGGCCAGAACAGATTTGCACCGCCGATGGAATTCCGCTCCTGCTTCCGTCAAATAGAGGCTGCGGGTATTGCGACGTATCAACTGCACGCCGAGCCGCGTCTCAAGCGAGGCGAGATAGCGGCTCGCGGCAGATATCGAAAGGTCCAGTGCTTCGGCCGCACGACTGATATTTCCCGACTCTGCGACTTCTATGAAAAGCTCGATTTCCTTGAACTGGTCCATGACGGCCCATCACCTGCTGAGGTATTCGAGCAGTGCGGCCATCTGCGGCGCTCGCTGCCTGAGATTTAAACTCATCTTTGTACGTCAGATCCAAGTTTTTGGGGTCCAATCATAGCAACGTTCCGGCTGTTTGGCAGAGGAGAAAGACATCAAAAATACCTCAATTCTGGTCGCGGCGATTTGGCGCAAATGTGGCGGCCTCGGCCTTTTAATAGAAGACCCTATGCCTCGCGTCGCTCGACTTGCTCACGAATTGCGGCCATGAATCCGTCCGTGTCCCAAAACTCTGCCAGCGCCCGACGGAATAATTGCTGCTGACTTTCTGGTGCGAGGCCGCCCTGCGGCGGGTCCCTGTCCAGATTCGTTGGAAACGGATAGCCCTCGGCACACGACGCAATCACCGCGTCGGCCTCTTCTCGCGTGATGGTCGCCGTCCGCACTCGTTCCAGCAAGACCGGATATAACGCCTCGCACATCTTTGTCCGATTCAGCGACTCCATTGCACGACCGTAGGCCGAGGAAATCTGCAAGAGGTTGGCCATGCGGTGAATAGAGGTCGTCCGGTTCGAACCGGCTGCATGGAAGAGTGCGGGATTGAAGAACAGCGCATCACCTTTTTCGAGCGGCAGTTGGATATAGTGAGTTTCAAAATAGTCGCGGAAGTCCTGCCGACGCCATGCGAGGTACCCTTCGGCATAGCGCTGCGAGAAAGGCAGCAGCTTGGTTGGCCCGCTTTCCACTGCCATGTCGCTGTGAGCAATCGCCCCTTGCAGGGTGAGATAGCGGGACATTGTATGAACGTGTGCCGGATAACGCTCGGCTTCCGCTACGGTTTGAAAACCAAGGTGATAGTCCCGGTGCGCCTGTTGCGCGTGTCCGCCGGGACGTACGACGTTGACCTGCGACGTCATCTGGAAGTGAGGCCCCAGCCACGCCTCGGCCATAGCGCGTAGTGCCTGGCTCGCGAAGTAGCGGGCGAACACCGAGGGCGCGCGTAGGCAGAGCTTTTCCTGCGCATTCCAGATGCGGTCATTCGCACCTGCCTTGGCGAAATGGTCTGCCCCGGTGACGCCAGCTTCGCGCTCCTCGCGGATGACTGACTCAAAGACCCTGGTCGCGTCGTCAATCGGCGCTGTGTCGGCGTGAACCCGTTTCAGCACCAACACACCCGCGCCCGTGTTCAATACGCTCGCCCACTCGGCTTGCACGTCCGCGCGCCGTGGGGCATCGTCGAAGGCACCGGCAAGCTCGCGGCAGTCGTACACGGGAACGTCGTCGACTGTTTCAGCGGCAAATCGAAGTCTGCCAGCATCGGGACGGGGCTGAAGCGCAGCGACGAAGTCTCGAAGCGAACAATCCTGCTCCCGATACCAAAGGCGTACGCGCGCTTTGCCACGCGGTTCAGTTGCGGTCATGGTGTCTCCTCTGTTCTTGCCCGACGATAGCCCTCTTGCGGACCCTTGCGTTACTATAAAAACCTCAACAACACCTCATCTAGGTTGCACCGATAGTGGCTCATCGATTTCTCATGAAGGAAATCGCCCTTCAGGCGGGCCTTGGGCTCGCCACAGTCGACCGGGCGCTGAACGGGCGGAAGCATGTCCGTGAACACACTCGCCAGCGCGTGCAGCATGCGATAGAAGAACTGGAGAAGCAGCAGTTTCAGTCGGCCACTAGCGGGCGCAAGCTCGTTGTCGATGTTGTCGTCGAAGCACCCCGCAGGTTTTCCGACGAAATACGCGAAGCATTGGAATCGGAACTGCCGGGACTACAGCCAGCCGTGTTCCGGCCTCGCTTTCTGATGCAGGACACGATGACGACGGCAGACGTCGTCGGCGCGCTGAAAGCAATCGGACGAAGAGGCAGCCACGGCGTATTGCTCAAGGCGCGGGATGTCCCTGAGGTTGCCGACGCCGTCGCGGAGCTGCAGCAACGCGGTGTACCCGTCATCACCATCTTTACGGACATTCCGCAGTCCGTGCGTATTGCCTACGCGGGTCTCGACAACCGGATGGCGGGCGCGACAGCCGCTTACCTCATTGGTCAATGGCTCGCTCGCCGGGAAGGTGATGTCCTCATCACGATGAGTAACGAGCGCTTCAGAGGCGAGGAGGAGCGCGAAATCAGCTTTCGCGATGAGTTGCAGCGGCGGCATCCGAAGCTCACCCTCGTTGATGCGAGCGGCGGTCACGGTCTTGACGCCCAGACCGGGGAGCGGGTAAAGCGGGCCGTTGGTTCGGGCCGGAAAATCGTCGCGGTGTATTCGATGGGCGGGGGAAATGTCGCGATACTGCGCGCGCTGAAGTCGATAGGCCAGACGCCGAAGTGTTTCATCGGGCACGACCTGGATAGGGACAATGTTGAGTTGCTGCATGATGGAAAGCTCAGTGCGGTCTTGCACCACGACCTGCGACAAGACATGCGAACCGCGTGCCATTACATCATGCACTTTCATAAATTGCTGCCGGCTTCTGCAGTCGGACCGTCGTCGTCGGTGGTGGTGGTCACCCCGGCAAACATTCCGCAATCTGTCGAACAGCGATTCAGCAGGCGGTCTCGTCCGCGCTGACCGTGTCCGGACTTGTCTCTTCGATTGGTCGGGCCAATCACGACTTGGAAACAATGACGCGAATGAAGGACAAAGTTCCAGAGGCCACATTGACGCGCGCTTCTATTCGGCTCTGAAATCAGGATAGCGCTCAAAGGTCCGTTTTATGAGCTGACGGAACCAGATGTTTGCTGCGTCGTTGTGGAAGCGCGGATGCCCGTGTTGCCGGAGCGCGAATTGAGGAAGCGCAGCCGGCGGCGGCAAGATTCGGACGGTACCAGTTTGACGAAGACACTCCCAAGCTCGATCGACACCGTTGCTGTCAACCCGAGATGTTCGCCGATCAACAGTGGCAAAACGAGGAAGTGAGGATTTTTGCGATAGACATTGCGGCCCAGCCCATACTGATCGAATGCCCTGTCGTACGCAGCGCTCGGGACGACAATCCGAGGCATCGTTTCGAACTGATCGCGTGTACTCGAACGCCGAATCAGGTGGCAACGAGCATTTAGTTTTCCGATAGCAGCTACGAATGATGAGCTTGATCGTCGCTGAATGACGGTAATGGCCGATGTGCGGCTCAACACGGTCTAGCGTGAAGGTTCGCTGTCTGAGCGTTAGCAGCCGCTCGAATAACCGCATGACGGCAATGGCGAACGTCTCAAACTGGCCGGCTTGTGCCTGACGCGGCGTGGCGCGGGTCGCCCCTCGTGAACGCGTCGAAATGCGTGTACCGTATGCTCGCCAGACCGCCGATTACATGGCAGTTCGCGGACGCCATAGCAACTTGACGTCGCTAGGGGTCTCGCCGGCATATTCGAAGCCAAGTCGCTCGTAGAGGCGCCGCGCTGGGTTGTGGTGCATGACACTCAGCGAGACGGCGACGTTTGCCTCCTCTGCTTCCGCCAGCACAAGGCGCAAGACCGCTTCGCCAATTCCGGCGCCCCTGACATTTCGGGGAGATTTGAAGCTGATGCACGTGCCACTCCGAATCCGCACGGCTGAGCTTGAGAATCTCAACGTCTTCGTCACCCGCACGAACAAGCCTCGCGTCTTCGAAATTTGCGCGGATGCGCTCAAAGTGAGTGCCGTCGTCAGTCGCCACACCGGCCTTTTGCAAATGCTCGGTCATCGACGATTTTCGCAGTTGCAGGAGGAACGGTTCGTCGGCGGTGGACGCCGGCCGAAGCTCGATTGTTAGTTTCATCGGATTGTGTCGCTGAGTCTGTGCAGCCTCGATTGTTGACCATCTTGCAGCGATAGTCGATGGTCTCTTGCTGGCCGAAGCAGGTCGTGCAGTTGACTAGTGTCAGTTTTAACGTCTCACTGAAGACGACGCCGGAGTCGATAGACGCCGTCAAAGTTCACATTCATTCCTCCGCACTGCCCATTGTCGGCAGCAACAAGGAATTTTCCGGCGATGTGTAAAGCCACCGTACAACCGTTGCTGAACTCCGGGACCTCATTTGTCAACATTCCGTTTTTGGGAGTTCCAATGAAGTCGAAATCGCCAAAATCCGGTCCACCAGAACCTCCATCAAAGATGGCATTGCCCCTGACAGCGAGAGCTTGTGCATCAGATGTGCGAATCTCGATTTTTGCGTGGTCGTTTTGCCAAACACCAAGCCATTGATCCGCAAACGTCTGGCTAGTTGCTATCGCTTTCCACCGCCCACGCGGTACCCACCCATACCATACATCGAGTGGCCGCTTGCCAGGAATGCCCACGCAGATCCATGACTGATCGTGTGCAAGTTCGACACCTTGTCCCGCGCCAGCAAGTACGGGCGCTCCTCGCACGCGACAATCCTGCCGAGCATCACATTCTGTCTTGGGTACCATCAGCAGCGATACGGGGATGCCGGTCGTCAATGTCCCGGCCGTGACCCGTTTCAAGCTTGACAAGCCTTCAGACGCGCCAGCCCTCTGCGAACAGAACACGGATGCCATCGCGTTGCTCCCGTAGAAAGCGAGTGCTATCCAGAGCAAAACTAGTGGTCGACGCGCGGTCTTTTTCATGGTGTTTCAATTTTCGTTCACTTAAATCGGGTCGCGATTTGCATCGCACTCGATGTTTATCGCATCCGATTGTCAATGATTCAGGAGGTGGAGTCGATTGTCTCCTGTTGGCCGCACTCTGCCTGCCGGAACCGATGCTACCCGACCCGAGGCAGTGTCCCGACCGGCCTCCACTGCGGACCGTCGATGACCGCGTCACGAGCGTTGCATAATGCACAGAGACAACTCATCACGGGAGTTCGGCAATGGTAGATGCAGTGAACCCGCCCGATGTTTGGCCGCCGTTCGGGGCCTTCTCGATGGCCGTCATCCAAGGCGATGGCCACGTCGTTCACCTTAAAGGTCAAGTGTCACTCGATCGGCACGGGCAGGTTGTCGGACAAAACGACATCCGGGTGCAGGTGCGAAGGGTTCTGGAAAATATTCGTGACGTTCTGGCGACGATGGGTGGGCAAATGTCGGATGTGCTTTCGGTCGTTCACTATGCAACGGATATTGACGCGTTCATGAGCACCGGGGACATCCGTAAGGAATTCTTTGCCGCACCATATCCAGTCACCACAACCGTTCAAGTCGAACGTCTATATCGCCCCGAATTGATGATCGAAATCGCTGCGATTGCAGAAATTCCTCGTTCCCGGTTTCGCCGCCCGCAGGCGGAGGTGACCGCGCCATGACATTTGAGACAGCCGAAACCACGATGTGGCGACTTGTGCAGCTCTACACGGGTCGGGTCGGATACCAACTAGGCGTGAAATCCGAAGGACTGTCGGCCGACCCTCCGGTCATTGACTGCTCGGGATGGACCAGACTGCTTCTCACGAAAGCGATGCGAGCAGAGAACGAGGCTGCTGGTCGCGCAGTGTTTGGTGCTGAAGATGTGGAAGCCCTGCAAGTGTGGTCCGATCGGATCATCCAGGAGATTGAGACCCGCACAGGGTTCGTTCTTGAGGGGCGAGAGATCACAGCCCTCAGCCTCCCGCGTTGCGCCACCATCGGGCTGAAAATGGGAGACCCCTCCTGGGCGAGTAACCATCCGCGTCCACGCGGCATCACGCACATTGTTCAGGTCGTTCGTCGTCCGGAGGATGACGCGCCGTTTGTCTCCGAGTCCTTCGGCGGTTCAGTTCCACCCGGAATAAGTCTCACGCCGCTCGGGGAGTGGCTTGCCCTTTCACAGCCGCGTCTCCGCGCCGGCGAAATGTGGGCCGTCGACCCATTCCGGTTGCCCTCAAAAAATTGAACGACCTCCTCGAACGTCTCTTGGTGGCCGAACCCGGCCGTATGCCGGTCGCGGCCACGCGAGCTTGTGTCAAACTCTATTGTTTTGTGTCAAAGTCTATTGTCTTGTGTCGAACTCTATTGTTCGTTCACACATCAATGTCCGGTTCGCTGATAACAATTTGCGACATGCCTCTTTTCCGTGTTACGGGTAGCGGCCATCAATCCAACTCGGGCGCTGCTCGTCGGGCTTCGCGTCGATCGGTCGGCCGCCGCTGCGATCCCATGCGAAGCGATGAACGTCCCTTATGTGGCTGACAATCCTCTCGCCATCTTCCGGTCGGATGCTGATGCACGTGCGAATGGTCGTCCTGGGTCCTTCGCCAATCGGTTCAAGGTCGAACGTGAAACGCACTTCGCGATAGCCTGGAGCGTCGCCAAAGGTGACGAGCGTAGCGGAGAAATCCATTTTCTCGTCGCCCGCCTCTTGGGCGATGAACTGCGCGAGTTTGGCTTGCCGTGCCTTCTCTGCCGCCGCATAGGCGGTTTCGTCCTGCTCGCGCCTGAACTGCCGTGCCGCTGCCGGAATCAGGCGCAGCCAGTCGGGGCCGACCTTTTCCATCGCTTCGGCGATCGTGCAGCTCATGGCCGCAAGCCAGTCTGGACGATCGAGGATCAGCGCGACGGCCAGTTGCTCGCCCGTAGACATTCCGTTGGGGCCTCTGCTCGCAGCGTCGTGAGCCTTCCCGAGAAGGTGCGCGAGGTCAGCGTTGCCGATGGTCGATACGTTGGTCATGGCCTTTCCTCTTTCCGTTATTACGCTGGCGTAGGCTCGGAAAAGACCAACCCGTACAGCCGCGCAAAGTCGGCCGCATAGGACGCTCGCCTGAGCGCGTCGAGGTGCTGCAACGACAGCGTTTGCCAGAGATCGAAAGCACCGCTTGCCGCGCCCCGCTCGTAACTCGCGCCGAGAGCGTTGCCAGCTTCTACCTCTTTCGCGGCCGCGTCGAGATGAGCGCGGATCGCGCCTTCGGCGCTCTGCGTGATCTTGGTGTAACTGACTGACGTCAATTTATTTTCCGCTCAATTTGCCGACAAAATTAGGGTTGAGACTCGAGAATGGCTCGCACCCAATCGACGCTCCTGCTCACGCCGTCAACCATCCACGAAAAACTATCGCACTCCGCGTCATACAGGACGTCGATCACGCTGTCCCCGACTACCGCG
>NZ_JAAVUQ010000053.1 GCF_018449515.1 Caballeronia sp. dw_19
ACACCAACCCGGCATTGACTCTGACCGCTAACCCCAGAACCGACCACCCCGGCATTGACCCCTGACCACTGGACGACTGGACGACTGGACGACTGGACGACTGGACGACTGGACGACTGGACGACTTTTTTTGAGATAGCCATCCTCAACAGCATAGCGGGCGGTTTCGCCGAAAACCTTACCCTCGATGAACCAAAACCGGGCCGTCCGCCCGACCGGTTTACAATAGCGGTGAGTCGCGCTTGTCGCCCGGTTTTGCGCCGGGCATCAATACGAAGAATGAATGCAAAGGCTGACCCCGGGCGCATGACAGGGCCAGTCGACACGAACCGCCGTTCCCGCAATTCCGGGGAACGGCGTGTTGGTTTTTTCTCTCAGCCTGATTTGCGGCACTTTTCCGGTAGATGACGATGTCCACCTCACATTCCCCGCTGTACGAATCCACGCTGAAATCGTTGCCCCTGCTGGGGCGCGGCAAGGTCCGCGACAACTACGCAGTCGGCAACGACAAGCTCCTGATCGTCACGACCGATCGCCTCTCGGCGTTCGACGTGATCATGGGCGAGCCCATTCCGAACAAGGGCCGCGTCCTGAACCAGATGGCCGATTTCTGGTTCGCGAAGCTCTCGCACATCGTGCCGAACCACAATACCGGTATCGATCCGGCAACGGTTGTCGCCGCCGATGAAGCCGATCAGGTCAAAGGCCGCGCCGTCGTGGTGAAGCGCCTCGAGCCAATCCTGGTGGAAGCGGTCGTGCGCGGTTATCTGGCCGGCAGCGGCTGGAAGGACTATCAGGCAACGGGTTCGGTCTGCGGCGTGACATTGCCGCCGGGCCTGAAGAACGCCGAAAAGCTGCCCGAGCCGATTTTCACGCCGGCAGCGAAAGCGGAAATGGGCCATCACGACGAAAACATCACCTACGATGAGATGGAACGCCGGATCGGCACGGAACTTTCGGCGACCATCCGCGAGATTTCGATCAAGCTGTATAAGGAAGCGGCCGAGTACGCGGCGACGCGCGGCATCATCATCGCGGACACGAAGTTCGAATTCGGGCTGGACACGCGCGGCGAACTGTTCCTGATGGACGAAGTGCTGACGGCGGATTCATCACGCTTCTGGCCGGCCGATGGGTATCAGGTCGGCACGAACCCGCCATCGTTCGACAAACAATTCGTGCGCGACTGGCTCGAAACGCAATCGTGGGGCAAAACGCCTCCGGCGCCGAAGCTCCCCGACGATGTCATCGCGAAAACGGCCGAGAAGTACGAAGAAGCGCTGCAACGGTTGACCGGGCAGTCGCTGGCGTAATTTTTTAGGCGGGGCCGGCCTGGCGCGCAATTCCGCTCGATTCTGCGGGCGGGTCCGGTGGCTCAAACGTGATAACGGTGACGGCAAAAGCTGTCCGGAATCAGCGCACGAGAGCAACGGACCGAAGCAACGGACCGAAGCAACCGGGCCGAAGCAACGGACCCGATTAACGGACCCCGGCGTCCGGCCCTGCAGCGCCCAGTCCCCAAAGCCGTTCCATGACGACTGAAATGCTTTCTATCCGCATCACCCGAAAAAGGCCGCCAAAGGCCTGTCCACCCCAAAGGAATGCAGCACGATGAGCGAAGTCCAGACCGCCACCGCGGCCCACACGCATGACGCACCGTTGATCGGCGTGTTAATGGGTTCCAGTTCCGACTGGGACGTGATGAAAAACGCGGTCGCGATCCTCCAGGAATTCGGCGTGCCTTACGAAGCCAAGGTGGTGTCGGCTCATCGCATGCCCGACGAAATGTTCGCCTACGCCGAAAGTGCGCGCACGCGCGGGCTGGCCGCGATCATCGCGGGGGCGGGCGGCGCGGCGCATCTGCCGGGCATGCTCGCCGCCAAAACCACGGTGCCGGTGCTGGGCGTGCCGGTATCGAGTAAATATTTGAAGGGTGTGGACTCGTTGCATTCGATCGTGCAGATGCCCAAGGGCGTGCCGGTGGCGACGTTTGCTATCGGCGAGGCGGGCGCGGCGAACGCGGCGTTGTTCGCGGTTTCCATACTCGCTGTCACCCAAACCGCTTACGCGGACAAACTCGCGGCATTCCGCGCGCGCCAGAACGACGCGGCGCACGCCATGGTCCTGCCGCCGCTATAAACGCAGCAGTTTTACGGAACACCTCCGGCACTATTTCCGGCCCGAGACCGACTGACCGACCCCACAAGATGAACGCACACACCCAACCCAGTTCTCCCATCCAGCCGGGCGCATGGCTCGGCATGGTCGGCGGCGGCCAGCTCGGCCGCATGTTCTGTTTCGCCGCACAGTCCATGGGCTATCGCGTGGCGGTCCTCGATCCGGACGAGACGAGTCCGGCCGGTTCCGTCGCCGATAAACACATCCGCGCCGCGTACGACGACCCTTCCGCGCTGACCGAACTCGCGCGTTTGTGCGCGGCGGTATCGACGGAATTCGAGAACGTGCCGTCCGCCAGCCTCGATTTCCTCGCGAAAACGACCTTCGTGAGCCCCGCCGGCCGGTGCGTCGCCATCGCGCAGGATCGCGTGGCGGAGAAGCGGTTTATCGCGAGCACTGGCGTGCCTGTGGCGCCGCATGTGGTGATCGAGTCGCCCGAGGCGCTGGCCGCTTTAAGCGACGAACAGATCGCCGCCGTGCTGCCGGGCATTCTGAAAACGGCCCGTCTCGGTTATGACGGCAAAGGCCAGACGAGCGTGCGCAACGTCGATGAAGTGCGCACCGCGTACGGTTCGCTCGCGGGCGTGCCTTGCGTGCTCGAAAAGCGCATGCCGCTCAAGTTCGAGGTGTCCGTGCTGATCGCGCGTGCCGGCGACGGGAAGTCGGTCGTCTTTCCGCTCGCGCAGAACGAACACGTCGGCGGCATCCTGGCGAAGACCGTCGTGCCGGCGCCGGACGCGTCGCCCGCGCTCGTCGCCCAGGCACAGGACGCGGCGCTCACGATCGCCGCGAAGCTGGATTACGTCGGCGTGCTGTGCGTGGAGTTTTTCATCTTGGAAGACGGCACGCTGATCGCCAATGAAATGGCGCCGCGTCCGCATAATTCCGGCCATTACACCGTCGATGCCTGCGCTACCAGCCAGTTCGAACAGCAAGTCCGCGCGATGACCGGCATGCCGCTTGGCGACACACGTCAGCATTCGCCGGCCGCCATGCTGAATATTCTCGGCGACATCTGGTTCGAGGGCACGAAAGCGCGCACGCCGCCGTGGCATGACGTGATCGCGTTGCCGACCGCGCGGCTGCATCTGTACGGCAAGGAGGAAGCGCGGGCCGGCCGGAAGATGGGCCACGTGAATTTCACCGGCGCCACGCTGGAAGAAGTGCGCACGGCGGCGCGCGATTGCGCCCGCATGCTGCACATTGCGCTGGATTAACGTTGATGACTTTCGAAGCTCCCACCGTCGCGCAGATCCAGGAGGCGGCCGCGTTGCTCGATGCCGGGCAACTCGTCGCGTTTCCGACTGAAACCGTCTACGGACTGGGCGGCGATGCCGAGAATCCCGAGGCCATCGCAAGGATCTATGCGGCGAAAGGAAGGCCGTCGAATCATCCGGTGATCGTGCATCTCGCGCCCGGCAGCGACCCGGCGTACTGGGTTCAATCCCTTTCAGCCGATGCGCAGAAACTGATCGATGCCTTCTGGCCCGGCCCGCTCACGCTAATTCTGAAGCGCGCGGCGCACGTGCCGGCGGCTGTCAGCGGCGGGCAGGATTCCGTCGCTATCCGCTGTCCGTCGCATCCAGTCGCGCAGGCGCTGCTCACGACCTTCAGCACTTTGCGCGATGGTCATGGCGGCGTGGCGGGGCCATCGGCGAACCGGTTTGGGCATGTCAGCCCGACCACGGCGCAACATGTCCGCGATGAATTCGGCGCAAGCGTGCATGTGCTGGATGGCGGGGCGGCGAAGGTGGGTATCGAATCGACGATTCTGGATTTATCGCGGGGCTTTCCCGCCTTGCTCCGGCCGGGACATGTGAGTCCGATCGAGATTGCCGATGTGCTTGGCGTGATGCCACGTCTGCCCGATGGCACCGACGCCAGCGCGCCGCGCGCCTCCGGCACACTGAAGGCGCATTACGCGCCGCGCACGCCGCTCAGCTTGTTGCCGTTCGCGGCGCTGGAACCGTTGCTCGCTGCGCATCCGTTCGATGCCAGCAAGAAGCTGGCGCTGGTCGCGCGGGCATCGAGCGCGGGTAAATGGGCGGACGCGCCGAACGTGCATTTCATCGCCGCGCCCGACGATCCGCAGAGCTACGCCCGCGAACTGTACGGGCTGCTGCGCGCGCTCGATTGCGCTGATGTCGAGAGGATTCTGATCGAGACGCTGCCGGTATCGGCGGAATGGAGCGCGGTGAACGACCGGCTGGGGCGTGCGGCAGCGGCGTTTGAGGGGTAGAGGCGCGGCGGGCTGGTGTCCTGCAAAGCAGGATTAGCTAAAAAACCTTTCGAAGTGTCATCACGAAGAGAATTGATATTCCGCTAGCTGACCCGCTTTGGCTTCTTCGACCGCGAGGAGCGTGACCTGGATGAACTGGACGGGAAGCTCAGGATTCTCTTCAACCGCCTTTCCGAGTCTCGCCCAATACTCGATTTGCTTTGGAACCGAGCAATTTTTTGCCGTCGCATGCGGCTTCGCAATCTCGATCAGTTCATCCGATAGTTTGAGTGGCACCGCCATGATGAAGGCCTTCTGAAGTAGGAGAAGCATTATGGCTGATATGCGATTTTTGCAGCCTGCGTGCCCGGAGATTATGGCTTTCTGATCAAAGGCCGCCATCCTCGCGAAGACCGTCGAATAGAGCCTCGGCCGCCCCTCCAAAAAGCAAAACGCCCGGTCTTCCGACCGGGCGTTTCAACATCATCGGCTCATCCGGCCGCGCTTATTTCCCCAGCCCGCTCGCAGCAATCTGCTGTTCCACGTACGTGGAGAACAGCGCATGCAGATGCGTCGTCGGATGGACCGTATCGGCGTACATATACGTCTGGTCCGCGCCGGCAACCGTGTAGGTTTGCGGCGAGCAGAACAGCGACGTAGCGAATGCCGAGGGGTCCGGCTCGCCCAGCTTGGTCGCGGCGGCGGTCATCGCGGCGAGATTACAGGCGGTGTCCGTATTCGATACCGTGAAGCCGTTCGCCTGAAAGTTCGCCTGGATGCCGTCGACCCAGGTGTAGGCATCGACGTAGACCACCTTCGACAACAAGCCCGACTGCTGCAGCGCGCCTTTCAGCGTGCCGTTGAACAACTGCGTTACTTGCGACAAAGTCACGCCTTTATCGGCGCTGGCCAAGCCCTCAGGCGATCCGCCGATGTCAGGAATCGCCGATACCACCACGTGTGTCGCGCCGGCTTGGACCACCCGGCCAACGACCGTCGCCAGGTCGATTGCCGCCTGGCTGATGGCGGTCGTCGCGGCGGTCGTCGCAACAGTGCCCGCTGCCGTAGCCTGCGCCGGCGTGATGGTTCCCGCGGCGAGCTGGGCCTCGATGTCGGCGGCAGTCGCTTGCTCCACGGTCAGGTTGTAGAAGATGTCGTTGGCGCCGCCGTTCACCAGCACGAGCTGGTTCGCGTTGAACGTGCCATAGGTCCCAATGTACTGGGTCACCTGGTCGTTGATCGGGACAGTCGTGGCCTGCGCAAAGTCGGCGTTCGCCGTGCCCGGGGTGGCGTGGCCAACGCCCGGTTGCGACGTCACGCGTGAGCCGCCTTGTGCATAGCCCAAACCGCCGGCCGGCGAAAGCGGGATGCCGAAGCCGCCGGTGTTCGCCGCCGTCAGCGTGCTGCCGTAATACTGCGCCACGTTCTGGGTCCAGATCTGGCCGGGGTTCGTCGTGAAGCGGCCGCCGCCGAAGCTTGCCGTTGCGACTGGTGCATACGTGCCGACGTCCGAGAGACTGTCGCCGAACGACACCGCTTGCAGTTTCACGCCGCCCGCTGGCGTGTTGTTATTGTTGTTATCGCTGCCGCCGCCGCACGCGGCCAGCATGGCGAACGCGGCGCACGCAGTGGCCGTCTGGATAGCGAGCAGCCAGCGCGTTTGACGCGCGGCGGGTTTCGTCAGGGCGGGTTTCATCGACTTCATCTCCTCGTTCCTCGTTTATCTGGTCATGTGGTCTGCACGCCGCTTCGAGGTTGCTGTCGGCTGGCTTTCCGCTTGAGCGTTGGCTTCGAATCTTCGAACAACATGCACTGCGAACAATGCGTGTCGTCGGCCAAGCGTGGCGATAGCTTACCGAATCTTTAAGAGGATTTGAGATTGTTTCCTACGAGGGTTTGCCTGTGCTTGCAGACCGCGCGCCCTCGGGTTCTAAGTCGGCCAGGAAGCGGCTCATTCAGCCGGTCCCGTGCGGCGCGCGCCCTCGTAAACCCACTCGAGCAGCGCGTCATGCGCCGCCCGGGCCGCTTCGGCACGCGGGTCGTTGATAAAACTCACCACCACGTAGCTCTCGCCATTCTCCGCGCCCACGTAGCCGGCGATGGCCCGCACGTCGCGCAGCGTGCCCGTCTTGATGTGGGCGTTGCCGCCCGCGCCCGCGTTGGTGAGCCGGTTGCGCATGGTGCCGTCCACGCCCGCGATAGGCAACGACTCCACGAAGACCTGCGCCACCGGGCTCGAATTCGCGGCCGTGAGCAGGTCGGCGAGCGATTGCGCCGTGATGTGTTCTTCGCGTGACAGGCCCGAGCCGTTATCGAGGTAAAGGTCGGTCATGGGCAGCGCGTTGTGATGCAGGAACGCCGTGATCGCCGCCGATGATTTCTGCGTGGTCGCGGGCGGTTTGCCCATCGCGGCGCCGATGGTCAGGAACAGGTTGCGCGCCATCACGTTGTTGCTGAACTTGTTGATGTCGCGAACGATGTCCGACAGCACCGGGCTGCGGTGCGTGCCGACGAGCCGCGCGCTGACCGGCGTCGGGCCTTCGCGGGTGGTGCCGTTGAAGGTGCCGCCCGCCTGTTTCCAGAGCGCGAGGAAGCCGCCGGCAAAGAAGGTGGAATGGTCTAGCGCAGCGACGTTGATGGTGCGCGGGCCGCAGCGCAGCGGATAGTCGCCGATAAACGACGCCTGCACAAAACCGCCCGTGGTTTGCGCCACGCTCGGCGACGCCGCCGGCAGCGAGCCCGCGCAAGCGCCGCGCGTGACCTTGAGTTCGTTGTCGATCTGCAACTGCGCGAGTTGCGGCAGCACATCGATTGCAACCTGGCCGTCGGGGCTCGGCGTCAACGTGAACGACAGCGACTTGAACGCATACAGCAGCGGGTCCGGGCCGACGTTGTAGGGTGCGCTTTCGTCGGAGTCGAAGGCTGGGAGATCGCGCGTGGAGGCATCGAAGTAACGTTTGTCCAGGACCAGCGCGCCGTCAATGCCCGTAATGCCGTTGCGGCGGATCTGGTCCACCAGGTCGATGAGTTCTTCCGGCACGAGTTTCGGGTCGCCGGTGCCCTGGATGTACAGGTTGCCGTGAAGGACGCCGTTTGCATCGACTTCACCGTCGGCGTAGGCCGTGGTTTTCCAGCGGTAATCCGGACCCAATAACGACAAGCCCGAGTACGTGGTGACCAGCTTCATGGTGGAGGCGGGCATCATCGGCTGGTTGGCGTTGATCGCAACGAGCGGCACGCCGCCGCTGCCAATTCGCTCGACCACGACGCTCATCGACGAAAGCGGCACGTGGGCGCGTGCAAGCGCCGCCATGACAGTGGCCGGCAGCGGACCGGCGGGGACCGCGACGCGCTGGAATTTCGTCTTCTTCGCCGTTGCGCGTTTCGGCGTTGGTTTCTGCGTTTCCGCCTTCGAGCCGCCACCACCGCGGGCCTCGACGGGCGTGTTCATCGCAAAGGTGAAAGTGGCTGCGGCTATAACCAGGGTCGCGGCTGCGCGCCAACGTTTGGCAAGTGGATTTGTCCTGTGCAAAAAGGGTGCTCTATACATGTGGTCGGATCGTGATGTGGTGCGGTTTTGCAGATTGCAGGGCGAGGGTGCCCCAAGCGGTGCGGCTATTGTATGGGGGTTCTGCTTACGGTTTAAGGTTTGCGGGCTTTCAACCGGCAGCGGGTGCGACGCCTTGGCGCTTGGGCCTCAGCGCGGGGCGAGCCGTTCGGGCAGTGAATAACGCTGCATCGTGCGCTCCATGCCATCGAGGAACGCCTGCTCCGCCGCGTTCATCTTGCGTCCGCGATGCCACAGCAGATCGACGTCGACATCGACCAGACCCTCTTCCGGCGGCAAACGCCACAGGCGCTGCTGCGTAAGGTCGTCACGGACAATGTGCTCGGGCAGGCAGCCGATGCCATACCCCGCGAAGATCAGCCGCCGCACTTCGTCCAGACTGGGCGACGCCGCCACGATCCGTCCCGTGAACCCACGCTGGTCGCGAAAGACGGTCAGCGGCGACAGGCTGTCGCCAATCTGGTCGCTCGTGAATGACACGAAGTTCTCCGCGAGCAAATCTTCCATGGTCAGCCCATGCCGCCCGAACAGCCGATGGTACCGGCCACAAAAAATGGCATATCGCTGGCGCAGGAAACAACGCTGCTCGAGTTTATCGATAGGTGTACGGCACAGGCTGAGCCCCGCCGTCGCGGTTTTTTGCAGCAGAGACGAAATGATGTCCGACGACCGCATTACCTCGATATGCAAGTCGATACGCGGATAAGTCCGGTGGAATTCGCCGAGAAACTCGTCGTACACGCCTGAATCGATGCGGCTCACCGTGAGCAGGCGGATCGAACCGGTGATGTCTTCGCTGCGGTCATCGAGCTCGGTTTCGAGCCTCGACATATGGCCGTAGATATCGCTTGCGATCCGGTACACCTCTTCGCCCGCGTGCGTTGGCTCGAAGTGCGGGCCACGGCGCTGGATCAGGTTGCGCCCGAGCGTGTCTTCCAGGCGCTTGAGCGCCTGGCTCACCGCCGGTTGCGTCAGATGCAGGCGCGCGGCGGCGCGGCTCACGCTGCGCTCCTGCATGATGACGAGGAAGGTCCGCAGCAGGTTCCAGTCGAGCCGGTCGTTCAGGAACCGCGCAATATCTACACGCCGTTGAGCCATGGGGAAATGTCCTGGATATTAGTAAAACTTATACGGCGAATAATAAATCGAAATTGGACTAATGTTTTATGGCTGGCGATAAAACGCCCTGACTATCTGCATTAAAACAAGCGAATCAGGAGCCACCGTGACCCCAACACTCAGTCCGACTCGCCAGCCCGTGCGCGCGGCGGCCGCCGCTTTCATCGGTACGATGATCGAGTGGTACGACTTTTATATCTACGCCACCGCCGCCGCGCTTGTGTTCGGTGAGCTGTATTTTCCGTCGCACGATCCGTTCATCAGCACGATGGCGTCGTTCGCCACGTTCGCCGTCGGGTTCTTCGCGCGGCCCTTGGGCGGGCTGATCTTCGGTCATCTCGGCGACAAGATCGGCCGCAAGAAAGCGCTGATGACCACGCTGATGATGATGGGTGTGGCGACCGTATGCGTCGGCTTGCTGCCGGCTTACGCGAAGGTCGGTCTGCTCGCGCCGGTGCTGCTGGTGTTGCTGCGCGTGGTGCAGGGCATTGCGGTGGGCGGCGAATGGGGCGGGGCGGTGCTGATGGCGGCCGAACACGCGCCTAAAGGGAGGCGGACGTTTTTCGCATCGTTCGCGCAACTCGGCAGCCCGGCCGGACTGATTCTTTCGCTCGTCGCGTTTCGCGCGGTGACGTCGATGCCGCATGAGGCGTTCATCGCGTGGGGCTGGCGCCTGCCGTTTCTGGTGAGCGCGGTGTTGCTTGTGGTCGGCATCTTGATTCGAATGGGCGTGAACGAGTCGCCGGAATTCGAGCGCGAGAAGCTGTCCAGGCGCACGGTGGAATTGCCGATTGCCGAAGTGTTCCGTTCGTCGGGCGCGCTGGTCGCGTTCTGCATCGGCGCGAATACGATTGGTATTGCCGGCGTGTATTTCACCAATACCTTCATGATTTCGTACACCACACAGTATGTGGGCGTGACGAAATCGCTGATCCTCGATTGCCTGTTTGCGGTTGCGATCATCCAGTTCCTCACGCAGCCGCTAGCCGCGTTGCTCGCCGAAAAGATCGGCAGTGCGCGCTTCCTGAAGCTCACGGCCCTGTGCGCGATGATCTCGCCGTACCCCATGTTTATCCTCGTGCAAAGCGGCAACATGGTGTCGATAATTATTGGCATCGCGATTGCCGTGGTCTGCATGGCGAGCTTTTATTCGGTCATCGCGGGTTTTGTCAGCGGCGTGTTCCCGGTGCGTGTGCGCTACTCCGCGATCTCGATTTCGTATCAGGTCTGCGGCGCGATTGCGGGCGGCTTGACGCCGCTTGTAGGTACCTGGCTTGCACATAAATTCACCGGGCAATGGTGGCCGCTGGCGGTGTTTTATACGTGTCTCGCCGGGATTTCGCTGCTGTCGATCGTCGCGCTTGATGCATTGAAACATCGTCGCGCCGATGCACCGGAAGCACTGGCTACTCGCTGAATCTAGAGGATAACGAAGCATGTTGAAAATCGACGGCCCACGCCTGTGGGCGACCCTGACGGAGATGGCGAAAATCGGCGCGACGCCCAAGGGCGGCGTGCGTCGTCTTGCGCTGACGGAAGAAGACCGGCGCGGCCGCGAGTTGTTCGCCACGTGGTGCAGCGAAGCGGGAATGACGGTGCGTACCGATGAAGTCGGCAACCTGTTCGCGCGTCGTGACGGCTCGAATGCGAAAGCGAAACCCGTGCTGATCGGCAGTCATCTGGATACGCAGCCTGAAGGCGGTCGCTTCGATGGCGTCTACGGCGTTCTGGCCGCGCTCGAAGTCGTGCGCACGTTGAACGATCACGGCGTGGTGACGGAGAAGCCCATCGAGATTGTCTCGTGGACGAACGAAGAGGGCGCGCGTTTCACACCGGCCATGCTTGGCTCGGCGGTGTTTGTCGGCGCGACGCCGCTGGAAACTGCATTGCAGACGAAGGACGCAGACGGCGTGACGTTGCGCGAGGCTTTGAATGAAAGCGGTTGCGCCGGAACGCGCGGACTTGGCGTAGAAAACGTTGATTCGTATTTCGAAGCGCATATCGAACAAGGGCCGATTCTGGAGAGCCACGGCAATCCTATCGGCGTTGTTACAGGCGGTCAGGCGATCCGCTGGCTTGATGTCGAAGTGACGGGCGTGGCCGCCCACGCTGGCACGACGCCGATGCCGTATCGGAAGGACGCGTTGTTTGCGAGCGCGGCGATGGCGCTTGAACTTGAAGCTATCGCGCAACGTTTCGCGCCGCTCGGCTTGGTCACGATTGGTCAGGTGGACGTGCCGAATTCATCGCGTAACACCATTGCCGGGCGCGTTGCGTTCACCGTCGATCTGCGTCATCCGGATGACAAGAAAATCGACGCGATGGAACACGAAGTCCGCACGGCCTTCGGCAAGATCGCCGGGGATCGTGGGCTTGAAGCCGCCATCGCAACATACTGGAAAAGCCCTGCCACGCCGTTTGATTCCGCGTGCGTAGATCTTGTGGAAGAAGCCGCGGAAGGCTTCGGCTACGCATACGAGCGTATTGTCAGCGGCGCGGGTCACGACGCCATCCACCTCGCGCGGCACGTGCCCACGGCGATGGTTTTTATCCCGTGCGTAGATGGTCTTTCGCACAACGAAGCCGAGGACGCGCTCCCCGAAGACGTCACCTGCGGCGCGAATGTTTTGATCAATGCGGTACTGGCGCGCGCGGTGATCGGCTCGACGGTTGACGCATAACAAGGACCGGACAATGCTGACTTATTTCCACCCCTCACAACTGAAACATCATCCACGCACGTACCTTTCTCGTGGTCAGATGCGCACGCCGCAGGAGATTGCCGAGCGCGCGTTGCGGCTGGTCGAGGCGTCGAAGGCCATGGGTTTCGATGTCCGCGAACCCGCCGACTTTGGCGCTGCGCCGCTCGCTGCCGTGCATGGCATGAACTACTTGCGCTTCCTTGAGGAAGCGCATCGCGAGTGGAAGAAGGTGCCGGCTGAATGGGGCGACGAAGTAATGTCGAATGTGTATATCCGCGAGAACAATCCGCTGCGTGGCGTGCTTGGACAAGCAGCACGTTATCTCGCCGATGGCAGCTGCCCGGTCGGCCCCGACACGTACGAATCCGCCTACTGGTCGGCGCAAAGTGCGCTGGCGGGGGCGAACGCGATCATCGAAGGCGCGCGCGAGGCGTATGCGTTGTGCCGGCCGCCGGGGCATCATGCGCGCGCTGAAGCCGCGGGCGGTTTCTGTTACCTGAACAACGCAGCAATCGCGGCACAGGCGCTGCGTGGGAAATACGGCCGCGTCGCCATCCTCGATACCGACATGCACCATGGCCAGGGCATACAGGAAATCTTCTACGATCGCAGCGACGTGCTGTATGTCTCCATCCACGGCGACCCGACGAACTTCTACCCGGTCGTGGCCGGCTTTGACGACGAGCGCGGCGAGGCCGCCGGCGAAGGATACAACGTGAATTTGCCGATGCCGCATGGGTCATCGGAGGAAGTGTTTTTTGATTCCCTCGATACCGCCACGCGTGTGCTTGAGCGCTTCCAGCCGGACGTTCTGGTGCTGGCGCTGGGCTTTGACATCTACAAGGACGATCCCCAGTCGATGGTCGCGGTGACAACCAAGGGTTTCGGCAAGCTGGGCGCTCAGATTGGCGCGCTGAAATTGCCGACGTTGATCGTGCAGGAGGGCGGGTATCACATCGATACGCTGGAGGTGAATGCGCGCGCATTCTTCGATGGGTTTGGCGCGGGACGTTGAAGCAAGGGGAGGGGGGAAACCGCTGCCCCTTGTCTTAAGGCCCCTTTAAGCCCGCCTTAACTCGTCCCGGCTAGAATGAACGTCCGGGCTGCAAAGCCAAGACAAGCCGTGACCCAAATCGATGCGAATCCTACTGGTAGAAGACGACCGAATGATTGCGGAAGGCGTCCGCAAGGCGCTGCGCAACGACGGATTCGCGGTGGACTGGGTGCAGGACGGTGAAGCGGCCCTGACGGCGGTAGGCGGCGAACCTTACGATCTCATGCTGCTGGACCTGGGCCTGCCGAAACGCGACGGTCTCGATGTCCTCAAAAGCCTGAGAGCAAAAGGCAACGCATTGCCCGTGCTCATCGTCACCGCTCGGGACGCCATTGCCGACCGCGTAAAAGGCCTGGACGCCGGCGCCGACGACTATCTGGTCAAGCCCTTTGACCTCGACGAACTGGGCGCCCGCATGCGCGCCCTGATCCGCCGCCACGCCGGCCGCGGCGACTCCCTGATCCGACACGGCGCATTAACGCTGGACCCCGTGGGCCACCAGGTCACCCTGGAAGGCAACCCCATTGCCCTCTCCGCCCGCGAATTCGCGCTGCTCGAAGCCCTGATGGCACGCCCGGGCGCGGTTTTATCGAAGAGCCAGCTTGAAGAAAAAATCTACGGCTGGGGTGAGGAAATCGGCAGTAACACGGTCGAGGTCTACATCCATTCGCTGCGCAAAAAGCTCGGGCCTGACCTCATCCGCAATGTCCGTGGACTCGGTTACATGGTATCGAAGGAAGCCTGATGCATTCCATTCGCCGCCAATTGCTGGTCTGGCTGCTGGCACTGGTGATCGTCGGCGTGGGGTTTGCGGGCTGGCTGATCTATCGTCAGGCGCTGGCCGAAGCGAACGAACTGTTTGATTATCAACTGGAACAGATTGCGGCCGCGCTGCCGTCGGAACCGTTTTCGTCCGTGCTGCAATCGCGCAGCGACAGCGACGAAGGCGTCGTGATCCAGATCTGGAACCGCAACGGCGTGCTCATGTATTACTCGCACCCGCGCGTACCGCTTGCGCCGCATGCGGAGCTGGGGTTTTCCACCGAATCCACGCCGCGCGGCGTATGGCGCGTCTACAGCGCGATTGTCGGCGATAACGTCGTCCAGCTCGCGCAGCCGGTGTCCATCCGCAATCGGCTGGCGGCCGGTGTGGCATGGCGGACCTTATGGCCCCTGGTAGTGCTGCTGCCGCTGCTCGGCCTGGCAATATGGATCATCGTCGGACGGGGTTTGAAGCCGCTGCAGCGCGTCACCCGCGCGCTCGACACGCGTCATCCCGAAGCGCTGGAGCCTTTACCCGACAACCGTTTGCCGGAAGAAGTCGTGCCCGTCGTGCGCGCGTTGAACGCGCTGCTCGTTCGCCTCGCGACCGCGCTGGATACGCAAAAGGCTTTCGTCGCCGACGCCGCCCACGAGCTTCGCACGCCGCTCGCCGCCGTGCAGATCCAGTCGCAACTGGTGGCGCGCGCGAAGGACGACGAGTCGCGCAAGGAAGCGCTCGACGACCTGCAAGCGGGTATCACGCGCGCCACGCGTCTGGCCGAGCAACTGCTTGCACTTGCGCGCTCCGAACCCGACGGCAAGCGTGAAACCAAGCCCGTGGACCTGCACGCGCTGCTGGATGAATGCGTTGGCGCGTCCGTGCTGGTGGCGCAACAGCGCGGTGTCGACCTGGGCATTGAAGCGAACGAACCGGCAACCATTTCCGGCGATGCCAACGCGTTGCGCGTGATGTTCAACAATCTCATCGACAACGCCACGAAATACACGCCCGACGGCGGACGGGTGGACGTCTGCCTGCAGGTGGACAACGGCACTCCCACGGTGGAAATCGCCGATACGGGCCCGGGCATTCCCGCCGATGAGCGCGAGCGGGTGTTCGACCGGTTTTATCGAGCGGGAATGGGCGCCAGCCGGGCGCGCACGGACGTGGCGGGCAGCGGCCTGGGCCTCGCGATCGTGCGCCGGATCGCGATGCAGCATGACGCGAAAGTTTCGCTCGCCGAATCGAAAAGCGGCGGTTTGCTGGTCTCCATTCAATTCAAATCTGCTTTAAATACCCCGCTTTAAGTGCCCTTTAAGCGGCGCCTCGTAATCTTCGTTTCATTCTGAAGCGCATCCCCGAGGAGCACACGATGAATTCGAAGATCATTTCCCGCAGCGCCATTGCGGTAGCCGTTGCCGCCGCCTTGTCGGCGGGTTACGTCGCAGGAAACCGGAACGTCCCGGCACCGCAGGTCATCACACCGGCACAAGCCGCCATGATGCCGGCCGAAGCCGCTGCAAAGACCGGTATTCCGGATTTCTCCGGCCTGGTCGAAACCTACGGCCCGGCGGTCGTCAACATCAGCGCGAAGCACGTGGTCAAGACCGCGTCGCGCCGCAACGGCATGAATGGCGGCGGGAATGGCGGCAATCCGCAATTGCCGATTGATCCGAGCGATCCGTTCTACCAGTTCTTCAAGCACTTCTACGGTAATGGCGTGCCGGGCATGGGCGGCAACGACGGCCAGAACGCCGCCGATACCCCCAGCGAAAGCCTGGGTTCGGGCTTTATCGTGAGCAGCGATGGTTACATCCTGACCAATGCACACGTGGTGGATGGCGCGAACGTCGTCACGGTCAAGACCACCGACAAACGCGAATACCGCGCGAAAGTAATCGGCTCGGACAAGCAGTCGGATGTCGCCGTGCTGAAGATCGATGCGAAGAACCTGCCGACCGTCAAGATTGGCGATCCGAACGGCAGCAAGGTCGGCCAGTGGGTGGTTGCGATCGGCTCTCCTTACGGGTTCGATAACACCGTGACGTCCGGCATCATCAGCGCGAAATCGCGCTCGTTGCCGAACGAGAACTACACACCGTTCATCCAGACCGACGTGCCGGTGAATCCGGGTAATTCCGGTGGTCCGCTCTTCAACCTGCAAGGCGAAGTGATCGGCATCAACTCGATGATCTATTCGCAGACCGGTGGCTTCCAGGGGCTTTCGTTCGCAATCCCGATCAATGAAGCCATGAAGGTGAAAGACGCGCTGGTGAAGACGGGCCATGTGGATCGCGGCCGTCTTGGCGTGACTGTGCAGGGCATGGACCAGACGCTCGCGAAGTCGTTCGGCCTGCAAAGCCCGAATGGCGCGCTCGTGAGTTCGGTCGAAGCGGGCGGTCCGGCGGCGAAGGCCGGCCTGCAGCCCGGCGACGTGATCCTCTCAGTCGATGGCCAGCCGGTTGCGGATTCGAACGCGTTGCCGTCGCAGGTGGCGGCGCTCGCGCCGGGCACCACGACGAAGGTGCAGGTCTGGCGTGACAAGGCTACGAAGGACCTGAGCGTGACCGTGGGGACGTTGTCCGATGCCAAGACCGCAAGCGCGGGGCAGGGTGCCGACAAGGCCGATTCGGCATCGCAGGATGCGCGGTTGGGCGTTGCGGTCCGGCCACTGACGCCTGAAGAGAAGCAGAGTGCATCGCTGTCGCGTGGTCTGCTCGTGCAACAGGCGGGCGGCGCGGCGGAAAGCGCAGGCATCCAGGCGGGCGACGTGATCCTGGCGGTCAACGGCCAGCCTGTCACGACCGTGCAGCAATTGAAGACGATGGTGGCTCACGCTGGCGACAGCATCGCGTTGCTGATCCAGCGCGACGATGCGCAAATCTTCGTGCCGGTGGATCTCGGCTGATTGGGGATGATTGCCGGGTGATTTATTTAAATGTCGACTGAACGTCGGCCGATGCGGGAACAGGGCGGCGCCGGGTAGGCAACGGCGCCGCCCTGAAAATAGGGTGGATGCAGGTACGAACCGTGCTCATAGCTTCTCTCCCGAACCGCTTCGGCCCGACTGCCTGAAACATCGTGTGCTGGACGGCGGGAGACAAGCGGAACGCCGATGAAGGCGTCTGAAGTCCATAAGGAGCCGATCACGATGACCAAGACGACTAAAGCAGCGATTGAAGCAACTACCGAGTCAAACACTGAAGCAAACACCGGCGCGTTGACTAAACACCACAGGTCCGCCGTGAGAAAGGCGTCCATTGCCCTGCTAGCGGCCGTGACGACGTTCGGGATGGCTGGCGGTGCATTCGCGCAGACCGTGGGCGGGGGAACGAGCGACACGAGCAGCGCCGGCAACACGAACGGCGGCGGGCTGCCGCAGATCCAGACACAGGGCGACGTGTCGTTCACGTCCGGCGGCGTGGGGCTGGACGAATCGCACGCGCTGATTCGCGAGCAGGCGCATTGGCCGCTTTCGTTGCGTTTCACGGGGCCGACGTCGGACTATCTCTCTGACGTCCACGTGCGGATTGCCGATGCAAAGAACGCCGAAGTCCTCAAGACCGACGCCATGGGTCCGTACATGCTGGTGAAGCTGCCTCCAGGCCACTACACGGTCTATGCCCGCTACAAGGATTCAGAAAAGAAGCAAGGGGTGACGGTGGCCGGTAACGGTGGAGCGAAGGCTGATTTCCATTGGTCCATGCAATAAACGGTTTAAACACCATCAGACGCACCATGCGCCGCAGTGGGAAACCGTACGCAAAACCGCATATGAAACAAACGACTGCGGCGATGCTTTAAATATGGCCCAGGGTGTGGCGCAGGTACCAAAGACGTTGGCGGGGCTTGCACAGGCACCCCAAAGTTGTCTCATAATGAAAGCCACGGGTCCCGGAAAACCCGTGGTTTTTTTATGTCGCTGCTGCAAACGCGGCGGTGGCGGTTTAGTTTTTTTGTACCGGGAGCGCGCGATGAGCACCGACACCCATCACATTGAAATCTCGCTGAATACGCGACGCCATCGCGTGATTCATCAGGGCGTGACATTCGCCGACACCCGCGCAGCCTTGACGCTGATCGAAACAGGCAACGATCCGGTGCATTATTTCCCGCGCGCCGACGTCAATCTGGCACGGCTCTCAAAATCCACGCATACCTCGCATTGCCCCTACAAGGGCGATGCTACGTACTACCATCTGCTGACGGAGGACGGTCCGGTCGAAAACGCCGTCTGGAGTTACGAGCAGCCGAAAGAAGGCGTCGCGCAAATTAAAAATTATCTGGCGTTTTATCCGTCGCGGATCGATCGTATCGACGAGACGGCGGGTACCTGAAACCCCAGGTCGAAATCAAAACAGTCGACTGGCATGAGACCAGAGCAAGCGCTATGGGACCAGAGTAGGCGCTGAAGCGCCAACTCTGGTCGACACGCTAACTCTGGTCGACCGCAGATACCTGCATGGGACCAGAGTAAGCGCTGAAGCGCCAACTCTGGTCGACACAACGGGAGGGCCCGATGGAAGTAGCCGATGCCTTATGCATTCCGCTCGAACCCGCTCAGGTGCGCGAGGCTTTGGGAGATCTTGCGCTGGTGCGCGCGAGTATCGATAACTGCGAATCGCTGGTGCGTCTTGCCGGTGGCGAATACACGTTGAGGCTGACGGTGCCGCTTGGCGCGTTGCGGGCGCACTACGCGATTCGGGCACATGTTGCCGACGCAACCCGTTTGCCGCGCCATGATGGCCAATCCGGCGATGTCGACGCGCAAACCCTCAGTTTCAAGGCGCGTGGCGAAGGCGTGGGATCGTTGCGCGGACAAATCGCGGTGGCGCTGATTCCGGACGCGAACAGCGCATCGACGTGGATTGAATACACCGTCTGGGCGACGCTCACCGGGCCGCTGGCAGGTTTGCCGGCACGCCAGATCGAAAACTCGCTGCGCGAAGTTGCCGACGATTTTTTTATCGAATTCTGCGAAGTCGTACGCGCGAAGCATGGTCAGCCGCCAGCGGTTGTGCCCGGCCCCGCTGTTTCGCGCCGGCACGTATTCTTGCGACCGATCTCCATGTCGGCGGCGTTCGCGCGTCACGGCACGCCGGCCGCGCAAAAATCCCGCACGGCGGCAACCGCCGATGCTATTGGCGGTGTATTGCGCCACCGGTTGCCCGGTCACGCGCCTCGCCATCCTCATCCGCACAGCCTGCCCGCATGGGCGTGGGTCGCGATGATCTGCTGTGTCGCCGTGTTCCTGTTTCTCGCGCAGCGCTACGGCCTGCGATAGCACCGCCGGCATTTTCGGCTAGCCCGCGGTTACAGAGGTCCGGCGGGACGCAGCAGCATGTGGGGGCTGTAGCGCATGACGTCGAAACAGGAATCGATCAGGCGCTCGGCATCATTCTTGAGGTCGATGCTCTCGGGCCACATCAGTGAGTCGTACAGAATGCCGGTGAAGAGCGCGTGCAGGATGGTGGTGGCGTGATGTGTATCGAGCAACGCCGGCAACTGGCCTTTATCAACCGCATTGCGCAGTCCGCGCTCGATCTTCTCTTTCCCCTCGCGCATGTTCGTCTGATGCCGCTCGCGCACCGGCCCCATGTCTTCCACGAACTCACATTTCAGAAACAGGATGTCGAATACGCGCCGGCGCTGCTCGTCGAGCGCGATATTGCGCATGCACCAGATGAAGATGTCGCGGATCCGGCCAAGCGGATCGGCCTCTTTGGTGTCGAGCGTTGCTTCGACCAGTTCATCCAGCGGCAACAGGCTGCGGTCGAACATGGCGGTGAACAGGTCGCCCTTGTTTGCAAAATGCCAATAGATTGCGCCGCGCGTAACGCCGGCTTCCAGCGCGATGTCGGCTAGTGTGGTGCGCGAAACGCCTTTCTCGAAAAAAACCCGTTCTGCCGCATCGAGAATACTATTGCGCGTCTCCGCCGCTTCTTCCTTGGTTCGTCTGACCATTGTTTCGTGGGTCCCAGCTAGCTCGCCTCGGCGCGATAAATGAGCGCCGTCTTACATTTGTACTGCAGCGACGTCAACCATTTGTTCATCGCTCGCCAGCCCTTCGAGACGATTCCCCTCGCACTGCTCTTGTTCACGTACGATCGTCTCTTTTACGTTCATTCATGAATGTATATACAATACCATCCGTCCAACGATAGCCCAAGTAGCACTGACCGGTTAATATCCGACACAGCTTTCATTCCGCCGTCCGTCCGCGTGGTCCATCCCTAAGGTCGTTGTCAGCGGCAGCCGTACATAGAGACGGCTCCCGGCGCGGAGGAACAATGATGGTCGGGGCACTGGTTTTTGCGCCCAATGGCTACTGGTAAGCGTCTTCAGACGCTCGTAGCGGCCCGCCCGTAGAAGGCGGCCGCGCACTTATTTCAATCTCAGTCTTTGACAGAGGTCGCTCCATGCGCGTCGAACGGGTTCCATTCCGCTTAATCAGTGCCGCGACGGCTGCCGTGATTCTTGCAGCCTGCGGACAAAAACAATCAGCACCGCCGCCCCAGACGCCCGAAGTCGGGGTCGTCACGATTCAACCCACCACCGTTCCTGTCGTGAGCGAACTGCCCGGCCGCACGAGCGCGTTTCTTGTCGCCCAGGTTCGTGCACGGGTCGACGGCATTGTGTTGCGCCGTGATTTCACGGAAGGCGCGGACGTGAAGGCCGGCGATCGACTTTACAAGATTGATCCGGCGCCGTACATCGCGGCCCTGAATACCGCCAAGGCGACGCTCGCCAAGGCGCAGGCCAACGTGATCACGCAGAACGCCCTGGCGGCGCGCTACAAGATCCTCGTCGCGGCAAACGCGGTCAGCAAGCAGGACTACGACAACGCCGTGGCGACTCAAGGGCAGGCCGTGGCCGACGTTGCGTCGGGCAAGGCCGCAGTAGACACCGCGCAGATCAACCTCGGTTATACGGACGTAGTGTCGCCTATCACGGGCCGCACGGGTTTGTCGCAGGTCACGCCGGGTGCTTACGTGCAGGCTAGCGCCGCGACGCTGCTGACCACCGTGCAACAACTCGATCCGGTCTATGTCGACCTGACGCAATCGAGCGTGGACGGTCTGAAGCTGCGCCGCGATATCCAGGAAGGCCGCTTGCAAACCAGCGGCGCCAACGCCGCCAAGGTGACGTTGATTCTCGAAGACGGCCGCGCGTATCCGGAAGCGGGCAAGTTGCAGTTCTCCGACGTGAGCGTGGACCAGGGCACCGGTTCGGTCACGGTGCGCGCGATTTTCCCGAACAAGGACCGCGTGCTGCTGCCGGGCATGTTCGTGCGCGCCAGTATTGACGAGGGTGTGAACGACAAGGCGCTGGTGGTCCCGCAAGTCGGCGTGACGCATGACCAGAAGGGCCAGCCGACGGCGCTGGTGGTCGGCCCGGACAACAAGGTCGTGTTGCGTCAACTGGTGACGTCGGGTACCTACGGCGACAAGTGGGTCGTGGATAGCGGCCTGAATCCGGGCGATCGCGTGATCGTGCAGGGGACGGAAAAAGCCCGGCCCGGTGCAACCGTGAAGGCTGTCGATGCACAACTGCCGGCTCAGGCGGCGTCAGACGCTGGCGCGGGCGCGGCTCCGGCTGCTGCCGTCGCTGGCGCAAGCGGCGCGGCGGCTTCGAGCAATCCGGCACCCGCATCCGCGGCATCAGGCGCGTAATCAGGCGCAATAAAAGGGAGCCTGTTTCATGGCAAAGTTCTTTATCGATCGCCCGATTTTTGCGTGGGTGATCGCCATTATTCTGATGCTGGCGGGGATCGCTTCGATCTTCACCTTGCCGGTCGCGCAGTATCCGACCATCGCACCGCCGGCCATTCAGATCAGTGCTACGTACCCGGGCGCGTCCGCCAGCACGGTGGAAAACACGGTAACGCAGGTGATCGAGCAGCAGATGAGCGGCCTCGATCACTTGCTCTACCTGTCTTCCACCAGTGATGACTCCGGCACGGCCACCATTACGCTGACCTTCGCGGCCGGTACGAATCCGGACATCGCGCAGGTTCAGGTGCAGAACAAGCTGCAACTCGCGACGCCGCTCTTGCCGCAAGCCGTTCAGCAGCTCGGCTCCAAGGTGACGAAGTCGAGCAGCAGCTTCTTGATGGTGATGGCATTCGTTTCCACGGACGGCAGCATGGGCCGTTACGACCTCGCTAACTACGTGGCGTCGAAGGTGGAAGATCCGGTCAGCCGTATCGACGGGGTGGGGACGGTGACGTTGTTCGGCTCGCAATTCGCCATGCGGATCTGGCTGGATGCGACCAAGCTGAACAACTTCGCGTTGACGCCGCTCGACGTGACGAACGCTGTCGCCGCGCAGAACGTGCAGGTGGCAGGCGGCGGCCTGGGCGGTACGCCGGCGGTGCCGGGCCAGATGCTGCAGGCGACCATTACGGAAGCCACGTTGCTGCAAACGCCTGAGCAGTTCGGCAACATCCTGCTGAAGGTGAATCAGGATGGCTCGCAAGTGCGCCTGAAGGACGTGTCGCGCATCGAGCTGGGCGGTGAAAACTACAACTTCGACACGAAGTACAACGGTCAGCCGACCGCCGGCTTCGGTATCCAGCTCGCCACGGGCGCCAACGCGCTGAACACGGCGAAACTGGTGCGCGCGAAGATCGACGACCTGTCGAAGTATTTCCCGCCGGGCCTGGTCGTGAAGTATCCGTACGACACCACGCCGTTCGTGAAGCTGTCTATTGAGGAAGTGGTCAAGACGCTGATCGAAGGGATCGTGCTGGTGTTCCTGGTCATGTATCTGTTCCTGCAGAACCTGCGGGCTACGCTGATCCCGACCATCGCCGTGCCGGTCGTGTTGCTGGGTACCTTTGCGGTCATGGGGCTGGTGGGTTTCTCCATCAATACGCTCTCCATGTTCGGGCTGGTGCTCGCCATCGGCTTGCTGGTGGACGATGCGATCGTGGTGGTGGAAAACGTCGAGCGGGTGATGGCCGAGGAGGGCTTGTCTCCAAGGGATGCCACCCGCAAGGCGATGGACCAGATTACCGGCGCGCTGGTGGGCGTCGCGCTCGTGCTGTCGGCCGTGTTCGTGCCGGTGGCGTTCTCGGGCGGGTCGGTGGGCGCGATCTACCGGCAGTTTTCGCTGACCATTGTTGCGGCCATGATCTTGTCCGTGCTGACCGCGTTGATTCTGACGCCGGCATTGTGCGCGACCCTCCTGAAGCCAATCGAGAAGGGTCATCACGACGAGAAGAAGGGGTTCTTCGGCTGGTTCAACCGCACTTTCGCCAAGAGCCAGGACAAGTATCACAGCGGCGTGCAGCACGTTATCCGCCGCTCGGGCCGTTGGCTGATCATCTATCTGGTCGTGATCGTCGCGGTGGGTTTCCTGTTCGTCCGCCTGCCGAAGTCGTTCTTGCCTGACGAAGACCAGGGCACGATGTTCGTGCTCGTCCAGGCGCCAGCGGGTTCGACGCAGGAGCGTACGGCCAAGGTGCTCGCCGACGTAACCAACTGGCTGCTGACGGACCAGAAAGACATCGTCGAAGCGGTCTTTACGGTGAACGGCTTCAGCTTCGCGGGCCGCGGCCAGAACGCGGGCCTGGTGTTCGTGCGGATGAAGGATTACGGCGAACGGCAGCGCGCGGACCAGAAGGTGGGCGCGCTGGTCGGACGCATGTTCGGGCACTTCGCGGGCTATAAGGACGCGATGATCATCCCGGTCAATCCGCCGTCCATTCCGGAACTGGGCACGGCGTCGGGCTTCGACTTCGAGTTGGAGGATCGCTCGGGTGTTGGTCACGCAAAGCTGATGGAAGCGCGCAACATGCTGCTCGGCATGGCGGCGAAAGACCCCACGCTCGCGCAGGTTCGTCCTAACGGCCTGAACGATACGCCGCAGTTCAAGGTGAACGTGGATCGCGAGAAGGCGAATGCGCTGGGTCTGTCGCCTGCGACCATCGACAACGTGTTCTCGATCGCGTGGGCTTCGTCGTACGTGAACAACTTCCTGGACGTCGATAACCGGATCAAGAAGGTCTACGTACAGGGCGACGCGCAGTTCCGCATGAGCCCGGAAGACCTGAACAAGTGGTACGTGCGCAATAGTGCCGGCGCGATGGTTCCGTTCGGTGCGTTCGGTACGGGCGAATGGATCTACGGTTCGCCGAAGCTCGAACGCTACAACGGTATTTCAGCGGTTGAAATCCAGGGTGCGGCAGCGCCGGGTAAATCGACGGGTCAGGCCATGCAGGCCATCGAGGCGATCGCGGCGAAGTTGCCGGCCGGTATTGGTTACGAATGGACGGGCTTGTCGCTGCAGGAACGCCAGTCGGGTTCGCAGGCGCCAATTCTTTACGGCATCTCGATTCTCGTCGTGTTCCTGTGTCTCGCGGCGTTGTATGAAAGCTGGTCGATTCCGTTCTCGGTGATCATGGTCGTGCCGCTCGGTATTTTGGGCGCGTTGCTCGCGGCCACTTTGCGCGGGCTCGAAAACGACGTGTTCTTCCAGGTCGGCTTGCTGACTACGGTGGGGTTGTCGGCGAAAAACGCGATTTTGATCGTGGAATTCGCACGCGATTTGCGCAGTCAGGGCAGGACTACGGTCGAAGCGGCAATGGAAGCGGCGCGCTTGCGGTTGCGCCCGATTCTGATGACGTCGCTGGCGTTCATTCTCGGCGTGCTGCCGCTTGCAATCAGTAACGGCGCGGGTTCAGCCAGCCAGCACGCAATTGGTACAGGCGTGATCGGCGGGATGTTGACCGCAACCTTCCTGGCAATTTTCATGATCCCGATGTTCTTTGTGGTGATCAGCAAAATCAGCCACGACAAGGGTACGCCGCACCACGAACACGACGGCGATGGCAACGGCGGCAATGGTGACCACGGCGGCACGCCTGCTCCGGCCAAGGAAGGACATTGAGATGCTAAAACACTCCTTGATAGCGGCAGCGGTCGCGCTTTTTGCGGCTGGCTGCACGATGGCGCCGAAGTACGAGCGCCCGGCGGCGCCCGTCGACCAGACGTTCCCGACGGGCGGCATCTATGACAGGCAGCCGGACGCGGCTTCGCCAGGCGGCGCGGCGCAGGCAAAGCCGGCGGTGGACATCGGCTGGCGCGATTTCTTCGTCGACGCGCGCTTGCAGCAGATCGTTGCAATCGCGCTGAAGAACAACCGCGATCTGCGGGTGTCCATGCTTAACGTGGCCGCGGCGCGCTCGCAGTATCAGATCACGCGTTCCGAGTTGCTGCCCACGCTTGACGCAGTCGGGTCGCAGACCAAGACGCGAACGCCGAGGGATCTGTCGTTGTTTAATCAGACGCTCTCTACCGACTATTCGGTCGGGGTGAACGCGTCCTGGGAAATCGACTTCTTCGGGCGGATTCAGAGCTTGAAGGATCAGGCGCTCGAGCAGTATTTCGCGCTTGCGGAAACACGCAAGGCGGCGGAAATCTCGCTGGTGTCGCAAGTCGCCGACCAGTACCTGACCATGCTTTCGGACGACGACCAGCTCACCGTCACGCGCAATACGCTGAAGACGGCGCAGGAGTCGTATCGGATCACGAAGCTGCAATTCGATAACGGCGTGGGCACCGAGCTCGACGTGACTCAGTCCGAGGGCATCCTGCAGCAGGCTGCCGCCAACCTGCAGTCGCAATTGCGTCTGCGGGCGCAGGCCGAGAATGCGCTGGTGCTGCTGATCGGTGAGCCGTTGCCGGCAGATTTGCCGCCGGGCCTGCCGCTCGACAGCCAGAACCTGCTCGCCGATATCCCCGCCGGGCTGCCTTCGGACCTGCTTGTGCGGCGCCCGGATATTGCGTCGGCGGAGCATTCGCTGCTCGCGGCGAACGCGAATATCGGTGCGGCGCGTGCGGCGTTTTTCCCGAAGATTTCACTGACGGGTAACTTCGGGACGCTCGCGCCTTCGCTTGGCACGTTGTTCAAGCCGGGTTCGGCGGCGTGGTCGTTCGCACCGCAAATCTCGATTCCGATTTTCGAGGGCGGCGCTAACCTGGCCAACCTGGATTTGGCTCAGATCCAGAAGCGCATCGAGATCGCGAATTACGAGAAGGCGATCCAGACGGCGTTCCGCGAAGTAGCGGACGGGCTGGCCGCGCGCGGCACGTACGACGAGCAGATCAGGGCGCTGGAGTTGTATGTGAAGTCGCAGGCTCGCGGGCTGGAGCTGTCGGATATGCGGTATCGCAACGGCGTGGACAACTATCTGAGCGTGCTGACGGCCCAGACGAACCTGTACACCGCGCAGCAGTTGCTGATTACGGCGCGGCTGAACCGGGTGACGAATCTCGTCGATTTGTATCGTGAGCTGGGCGGCGGCTGGGTCGAGCATGCGGGCGATCAGCCACGTCCTTCGGATGCAATGCCGAATTACCGTGATATCGGCACGCCGACGGCAGCTGTTGCGCCTGCGGCTTCCGGTACGACGGTCAGCTCGGCTTCGGCTTCGGCGGGTTCTGCGAAGCTGGTACCGGTACAACATCTGGTGCCGGCGGCGAAGCCGCAGGTTGATGCCGAGGGGAAAACAGTGGGATCGGCAGGGTAAATTTGTAGGTGATTCAGATGTTGAAAAACCGCAGCCTTTTGGGGCTGCGGTTTTTTTATTGGTCTCTCAGGTTTGCACTGACATCGATTCGCGCAAGGAATTTTATGAATGGTCTTGATGCGTTTCCTCAGTGCTTCACCTTCGCCGTCCCATCGAAATCCCTTCCGGCATGACGGATCGCGCAGGTCGCGTCGCGTTCCTTCTTCACCCCGTTAAACACAATATTCAGCAGCACCGCCGACACCGACGCCAGCAAGATTCCGCTATGAAGAATGGGTTCCAGCGCGTGCGGTAACTGCGAGAAGAACTTCGGCGCGACCACCGGCACGAGTCCCAGGCCAATACTCACCGCGACGATAAACAAGTTGTGGTGGTTCTTGACGAAGTCGACCTTCGACAGCACCTTGATCCCGTTCGCCGCGACCATGCCGAACATGACGATGCCCGCGCCGCCGAGCACGAACGGCGGTACCGATGCCACCACCTGCGCCATCTTCGGAAACAGCCCGAGCGCCACGAGGATCACGCCGCCGGTCGCACAGACGAAGCGGCTCTTCACACCCGTGACGCCGATCAGCCCGACGTTCTGCGAGAACGACGTATGCGGAAACGAGTTGAAGATCCCGCCAATCAGCGTGCCCAATCCATCCACTCTCAGTCCGCGCACCAGCGCATCCTGATCGACGGGACGCTCGACCATGTCACCGACGGCCAGGAACATGCCCGTCGATTCGATGAAGGTCACGAACATGACGATGACCATCGTTGCAATGGAAAGCGGGTCGAAGTGCGGCAAGCCGAAGTGAAACGGCAACACGATGCCGACCCACGGCGCGTTCGTCACGCCGTTGAGATCGACGCGCCCAAGCGACATGGCAATCCCGAACCCCGCCACGATCCCGAGCAACACCGAAATATTCGCGACAAACCCGCGTGCAAATTTGTTGATCATCAGGATCAAGGTGAGCACGACAAGCGCCAGCAGCAGATAAACCGGATTGCCGTACTCGGGGTTCCCGACACCGCCGGCCGCCCAGTTGATACCCACGCCCATCAGCGACAAACCGATCACCGCGATCACCGTGCCGACCACCACGGGCGGGAAAAAGCGCAGCAATTTGCCGATCATCGGCGCGAGAAAAATCCCCACCACGCCCGCTGCGATCGTCGCGCCGAATATGTCGAGAATGCCGAGCCCCGGATTCGTGCCGATAGCGACCATCGGGCCGACGGCGGCAAACGTGCAGCCCATGATGACCGGCAAGCGGATGCCGAAGATCCACAGGCCCAACGTCTGGATAAGAGTCGCGACGCCGCACGAGAACAGATCGGCGCTGATGAGGAACGCGATCTGGTCTTTCGGCAGCTTGAGCGCCGCGCCGAGAATCAGCGGGACCGCGACGGCGCCTGCGTACATCACGAGTACATGCTGAATGCCTAGCGTAAGTAGCTGGGCGGCGGGTAACCGTTCGTCGCACGGGTGAACCGGGATTGATGCCATGTCGTTTCTGTCTCCAATGTCGACCGGAGTTGGCGCTTTAGCGCCTTACTCCGGTCCCATGCAATTGTTTGCGTTGATCCGAGCGTGTCCCTCGAATTAGTGATTCAAGGTAAGCGGCGCAAAAAATGAGAACAAGTCGACGTTGGCGTATGGCCCCCTTAGCCGCGCTGATATGCCGCGAGTGCCTTAATATCGCGTCTGGCGCAGTGAAGCCACGGCTGGCGGGCGAAGGACGATTTGCGTCGCGCTTGGCAAGGCGTCCAGATACGAGGCGTGGTTATGATGGTTATCCGCCGCACCGCATAGTCTGTTTTCCAGAGGCGCGGCGCGGGCAGCGGGTAAACCCGTCGCAACCCGTTTTTTCAGCTTATTTTTCTACGAATCTCCATGCGATTTCTTGGCATCGATCTGGGCACGGCATCGCTGAAACTCGCTATCGTCGATGAAGACGGTCACGAACGTGCCTTCGCGAGCGCCGCGTACGCAGTCGTGACGCCGTTTCCCGGCTGGGCCGAAACGCCCGTGGAATCCTGGTGGAATGCACTGCGCGATGCAGCCGCACGCCTGCCCGCACATGAGCGCGAGCAGGTGAATGCAATCGGTTTCTCCGGGCAGATGCATGGCGTCGTAGTCGCCGACGAGAACAACCACGCGCTGCGTCCCGCTATGTTGTGGCCCGATACCCGCGCGCTCGATTTGCTCGACGCGTGGCGCCCGCCGCAACCGAATCCCGTCGCGCCCGGCATGGCGGGGCCACTGCTGCGCTGGCTCGTGGTGAACGAGCCCGCAGTGATGAGCAAGACGCGCTGGGCCTTGCAGCCGAAAGACTGGCTGCGCACGGCGTTGGGCGGCGAAGTCTGCACTGATCCGTCGGACGCGTGCGCCACCGCGCTCGCCGCACCTTCGGGCGTGTGGGACGACGCGCTTATCGCGGAAATCGGGCTGCGGCGGGAGTGGTTCGCGCCGCTCGCGCCATCGTATGCAGCGGCCGGCACGTTGAACGCCGAGGGCGCAAAACTGCTCGGGCTGCGCGCCGGAATAGTGCTGGCCGTGGGCGCGGGCGACACTGCTTGCGCCGCGCTCGGCAGTGGTCTTTTTGCCGATGGCGACGCGTTGCTGACCACTGGCAGCGGCGGGCAGGTCGTGGTGATGTCGACGGATGCGCCGGCCTCTGTCATCGGCCTGCACGCGTATCGTGCGGCGACTGACCAGTGGTATCGGATGGCTGCGATGCAGAACGTGGGCGTGGCGCTCGAAGCGGTGCGCGGCTGGCTCGGCTACACGAACTGGCCGAGCGCTTATGAAGATGCGTTCAGTGCGCCCGCATCCACGCGCGTGACGTTTTTGCCGTACGTGAGCGGCGAACGTTCGCCGTGGATGAATCCATCGGCGAGGGGCGGGTGGCTCGGCTTGGGTCTTGGCGACACACGCGGCACGATGATGCGGGCGGCTTTCGAAGGCGTAGCGTTTGCCTTGCGTGCCGGCCTCGATGCCATTCGTCTGAACGCGGGACCCTCGGCCGCGGTACGAACCCTGCGGCTTGCCGGCGGCGGCTCGATCGATTCGCGCTGGCGTCAGCTTCTTGCCGACGCGCTGGACGCCGACCTGCAAGCCGTCGATTGCCCGAACGCGGCGACGCGCGGCGCGGCGATCCTTGGCGGCATCGCGCTCGGGTCCTGGCACGCGGCGGATCTGGCGGCGCTGGCGCCGTCGGCGACGCTGGTTGCATCGCCGGGTGGTGCAGATAGCGACGGGGCTTTGGCGCTCCGTCATACGCGTTTCATCGATTTATACCAGCGTAACGCGAGCTGGTTTTAGCGCTCGTTTCGACCTCCGCTTACACTAACGCTCGCCCAAGCGAATCCAAAGACAGCACGAACAGCCTCATACGAATATGTCCGATACAACCACGTCCCCGGCTACACATCCCGACCATCCCGACTTTCGCTCGCGTGAGTTCCTGCTCGATCACGCACTGCGGACCATGACGTTTTATCATCCGCACTGCATGGACCCGGCGGGCGGTTTCTATCATTTCTACAAAGATGACGGCACGATTTATGACCGCAAGTCGCGGCATCTGGTGTCGAGCACGCGCTTCGTTTTCAACTATGCAATGGCGTACAAGCACTTTGGCCTCGATGAGTATCGCGGCGGCGTGCGTCATGGCATTGAATACTTGCGTGAGTTTCATCGTAACCCGCAGACCGGTGGTTATGCGTGGACGCTCAGCGGCCGCGATGTCACCGATGCCACCAATCATTGCTACGGCCTCGCGTTCGTCGTGCTGGCGTATGCGAAGGCGCTGGAAGCAGGGTTTGAAGAAGCGCGCGGGTACCTGGAAGAAACCTGGGACCTGATGGAAACGCACTTCTGGGACGCGGCTCACGGCCTGTACAAAGACGAAGCGAGTGCGGACTGGGTGGTGTCGGACTATCGCGGACAAAACGCCAACATGCATGCCTGCGAAGCGATGCTCGCTGCGTTCGAGGCGTCGCAGGATGTGCGTTACCTGGACCGTGCCGCGCTGCTTGCGGACAACATGGTGAATCGTCAGGCTGAGCTTGCCGGCGGCCTGGTCTGGGAGCACTACAAGCCGGACTGGTCGGTCGACTGGGAATACAACAAGGGCGACAAGACCAACATCTTCCGGCCATGGGGATTCCAGCCGGGCCATCAGACCGAATGGGCGAAGCTGCTGCTGATTCTCGACCGGCATCGTCCGGACCCGTGGCACGTCACGCGCGCACGAGAACTGTTTGATCGTGCGCTGGAATTTTCCTGGGACCACGAACACGGCGGGATGGTTTACGGCTTCGATATCAAGGGCGAGTTCTACGACGAAGACAAGTATTTCTGGGTCCAGGCAGAGTCATTGGCCGCTGCCGCGTTGCTCGCCGATCAAGCCGCGCAAGCCGGAGATTCGGCTACGGCAGCGCGTTACTGGACCGATTACGACCGTTTGTGGACCTACAGCTGGGACCATTTCGTCGATCACAAATGGGGCGCGTGGTACCGGATACTCGCACGCGACAACACGAAATACAGCAACGAAAAAAGTCCGGCCGGCAAGGTCGACTATCACACCATGGGTGCATGCTACGAAGTACTAAATGTTGTGTCATGACATGGTACGACGCACTGCCTGCCCACTCTGAATCAACGATCAACGAAAGGAGTCAGACATGAAGACCAAAGCCGCCATTGCATGGGAAGCCGGAAAGCCGCTCACCATCGAGGAAGTGGATCTCGAAGGGCCGCGCGCCGGTGAAGTGCTGATTGAACTGAAAGCGACCGGCATTTGCCATACCGACTACTACACGCTCTCGGGCGCCGATCCGGAAGGCATCTTCCCGGCAATTCTCGGGCATGAAGGCGCGGGTATCGTGGTCGATGTCGGCCCGGGCGTGGGCACGTTGAGAAAGGGCGATCACGTCATTCCGCTCTATACGCCTGAATGCCGCCAGTGCAAGTTCTGTCTGTCGCGCAAGACTAATCTGTGCCAGGCCATTCGTTCCACGCAAGGCCGCGGCTTGATGCCGGATGCCACGTCGCGCTTTTTCATCGGCGGGAAGCCGCTGTTCCATTACATGGGTACATCGACGTTTTCGAACTACATCGTCGTGCCGGAAATCGCGGTGGCGAAGGTGCGTGAAGATGCGCCCTTCGACAAGATCTGCTACATCGGCTGTGGCGTGACGACAGGCGTGGGCGCGGTCGTGTATTCGGCGAAAGTCGAAGCCGGCGCGAACGTGGTGGTGTTCGGGCTGGGCGGTATCGGCTTGAACGTGATCCAGGGCGCGAAGATGGTCGGGGCGGACAAGATCATCGGCGTTGACCTGAACCCGCGCCGCGTTGAACTCGCGAAGAAGTTCGGCATGACGCACTTCATCAACCCGAACGAAGTGCCGAATGTCGTCGACCACATCGTGCAGTTGACCGATGGCGGCGCGGACTATTCGTTCGAATGTATCGGCAACACGAAGGTGATGCGCCAGGCGCTGGAATGCACGCACAAGGGATGGGGCCAGTCGTTCATCATCGGCGTGGCGGCGGCGGGCGAGGAGATCAGCACGCGGCCGTTCCAGCTGGTCACGGGCCGTGAGTGGAAGGGCTCGGCGTTCGGCGGCGCACGTGGGCGTACCGACGTGCCGAAGATCGTGGACTGGTACATGGAAGGCAAGATCAATATCGACGATCTGATCACGCATACGCTGCCGCTCGAACGCATCAATGAAGGTTTCGACCTGATGAAGAAGGGCGAATCGATCCGCTCGGTGGTGTTGTATTAAGCGAAGCGCCAACTGAGGCGGCGCGCCAAAAACGGCGCGCTGTCCCGGCGAAAAAAAGAAGGGGTGAAGCAATGCTGGAACTTGTGGAAGAACATCGGTGCTACGGCGGCGTGCAGCGAACCTATAAACACGACTCGCAATCGATCGGCTTGCCGATGCGGTTCTCGGTGTTTTTGCCAGCCGAGGCATCGACCGGCAAAGTGCCCGCGTTGTTCTATCTCGCTGGCCTCACTTGCACGGAAGAGACCTTTCCGATCAAGGCCGGCGCGCAGCGTTATGCCTCTGAGCATGGCATCGCGTTGATCGCGCCGGATACGAGCCCGCGCGGTGCGGGCGTACCGAACGAAAGCGCTGCGTGGGACTTCGGCGTAGGTGCGGGGTTTTACGTCGATGCCACGCAGGAACCGTGGGCGCGTAATTATCGGATGTACTCGTATGTGACGCAGGATCTGCGCACGGCGGTGCTTGCCGAATTGCCGGTGCGTGAGGATCGGCTGGGTATTTTCGGACACTCGATGGGCGGCCACGGCGCGCTGGTTCTCGCGTTGAAGAACCCGGACATTTATAAGTCGGTGTCCGCGTTCGCGCCGATCGCTGCGCCCGCGCAATGTCCTTGGGGCGTGAAGGCGTTTTCAGGCTATCTCGGCGAGGATCGGGAAACGTGGAAGCAGTATGACGCGAGCGAACTGGTGAAGAACGCGGCGTCGAACTTTGCAGCAGGGATCCTGATCGACCAGGGTCTCGCCGATAACTTCCTCGCAGCGCAGTTACATCCGGAGTTATTCGAAGCGGCGGCGCAGGCCGCAGGGCAGAAGGTGACCGTGCGCAGGCATGATGGCTATGACCACGGGTATTACTTCATCTCGACGTTTATCGGCGAGCATATTGCGTTTCATGCACGCACGCTGTGTGCTTGAGAGTGGGTCAGGCGGAAGCGCGTGGGGCGCTTTCGCTTGCGATTTCATCGTCCGGGTTTTCAGGCGGTTCTGCCCACCCGTCGAACGGATCACGGGCATAGATCCCTTGATTACGGTCTTCCATGCTCAGGAAACCCTCGGGCACGTCAACGTCTTTAAGCAACGCGAAGAACTCATTCCAGTCAGCGGCTCGATTCATTTTCGTCCCAACAAACTCAACCCATACACCCCTGCCGCGAGGATCGTGATCCAGAAGCTTGTCGGCCAGTCGGTGTAATACGCCAGCGTCAATCCCAACCACGCCTGCACCAGCGCAAAAACCGCCGCGAGCAGTACGCCGGTCGATAGCCGCATCGCCAGGTTTTGTGCCGCTGCGGCCGGTCCCACCATCAACGCGAAGACGAGCAAAACGCCCACTATCTGCGTCGATGCCGCCACCGCCAGCGCCGTGATCGCGAGGAACAGGATGGACACGAGGCGCAGCGATACCCCTTTGGCTTCGGCCAATTCGGGTTGGAGCGAAGCGAACAACAACGGCCGCATGATGATCGCGAGCGCGCCGAGACTGACCACCGCGAGCCCGGCCAGCACCACGAGCGTGTCATGGTTCACGCCGAGCACGTTGCCGAACAGCAGCGCCGTTGCCTGACTCGCATACGCGGTGAAGAAGTGCAGGAACAGCAAGCCGAAGCCGAGCGACAACGTGAGGATCACGCCGATAGCGACATCGCGTCCGGTCAGCTTTTCGCCGAGCGCGCCCATGCCGATACCCGCCGCGAGCGTGAAGCCGATCATCCCCCAGAGCGGCGACATGCCGACCAGCACCGCGCCGGTCGCGCCGGTGAAACCCACGTGCGATAACGCGTGACCCGCAAAGGTCTGGCCGCGCAGCACGAGGAAGTAGCCGACCACGCCCGCGAGCACCGCGACAATCCCCGACGCCGCGAAGGCGTTTTGCATGAACTCGTATTCAAACATCGTGGGAATGCGTTCCGGTGTGGTGGTGAGCGTGACTGTGATCGTGGTCGTGGTCGTGGGAATGTCCGTTCGGACCGTCCTCGTGCGCGTGGTCGAGCTTGTCGACTTCCACGTCGCCGGCCATCACGAAGATGCGGCCGTTCACGCGCATCACGTCAATCGGCGATCCATATAGCTGCGATAAAACCGGCTTCGTGATGACTTCATCGATCGTACCGAGCGCCGCGCGCCCATTGCCGAGATACAGCACCCGGTCGATGGAGTTCAGCAGCGGGTTGAGCTCGTGCGCCGAGAACAGCACGGTAATGCCGAGTTCGCGCTGCACGCTCCGCACGAGATCGACCACGCCGGTTTGATGTCGCGGATCGAGACTGATCAGGGGTTCATCGAGGAGCAGGAGTTTGGGGTCGCCGAGCAGGCATTGTGCGAGCAGCAAACGCTGCCGTTCTCCGCCCGACAACTCTGATAACGGCCGCATGGCGAGCGAGCGTCCACCGACCAGATCGAGTACGCGATCGACATCGGCACGCGCCGCGGCGCTTGCGCGCGGCAGGCCCCAGCGATGACCATCGGCGGCCATGGCGATGAAGTCGCGGCCGCGCAGATGCCGGCCGGCAAGACCGCTGCGCGTTTGCGGCATGTAGCCAACGGACGGATTACCCCGCACGACCGCCGCGCCGTTCACGCGTATCGTTCCCTTCGATAACGGCAGCAACCCCAGCATCGCGCGCATCAGCGTGGTCTTGCCGGCGCCGTTCGGACCCAGCACGCCGATAAACTCGCCCGCCGCCACGCTGAAGCTGGCGTCCTTCAGGATCGATCGTCCGCCAAGTTCGAGCGCAACGTGCTCGACTTCCAGCGCACCGGCTTTACCTCGTGTGGAACCCGTCATTGCAACGCGCCTGCAAGCGCGAACGTCCTATTGCCACATCCCGTCATTGTGTCTTTCCCTGCAGCGCAACCGACAACGCGTCGAGCTGCGACGTCATCCATGTCTGGAAGGTCTTGCCGGCGGGCAGCGTCTCGGTGACGCTGATGCTCGGCACGTGTGAATCGTGGGCCACTTTCAACATGCGCTTCGTGAGTGCTTCCGTCGCCTGACTGTTATAGATCAGCACGTGCACGCGACGCTCGCGCAGATCTTTTTCGAACGCGGCGATATCCGTTGCGCTCGGTTCCGTGTCGTTCATCGCGGCCAGCTGGAAGCGGTTATTGCGCATGTCGAGGCCGATCGCGTCCGACATATAACCGAACACCGGTTCCGTCGCTGTCACGGGTACACCCTTATATTGGCTCTTGAGCGCGGCAACCTTGTCGTCGATGGGTTTCACCGATGCCAGGAACGTCGCCAGACGCGCGTCGTAGTCACCCTTGTGCGCCGGGTCCGCCTGGACCAGATAGTCGCTCACCGCTTTCGCCACCGTCGGCATGGTCGCCGGGTCGTACCAGAGATGCGGATTATCGCCGGATTTCCTGCCCATCAGTTGCGCCGCGACGATAGTCGTGCGCCCCTTGCCCTTCGATGCCGACAGCAGCTTGTCCATCCACGGATCGTAGTCGGCGCCGTTATACACGACAAGCGCCGCATTCTGCAACGCGCGCGCGGTCTTCGGGCTGGCTTCGAACAGATGCGGATCTTCGTCGGGGTTGCTCAGGATGCTCGTCACCTGGACATGATTGCCGCCGAGCTGGCGCACGACATCGCCGTAGAAATTCTCGGCCGCGACCACCGGCACCACGCCTGTGGACGCCGTTTGCGCCGTGGCTGTGCCGCACAAGCTGGCAGATAAAAGGGCGGCGCAGCTCAGGATGACGGCGGCAAGTTTGCTCATGGTGTTTCCTGGAATAAGGGTGGATAGAGGCTGACGGTGTGCGTAGCGTCCGCGTTCTGCATGCCCACTGTGCAGGCGTGACTGCCGGCGTGACCTTCTCGGCTACGCCCGTTCGAATCGATCGTGATGATATAACGTATCACTGCATTTTGCATCCACTGACGTATTACGAAAGCCTATCCGGGCCTTGTTCCAGACACTCGCCCATAACCCGCAAACCCGCGCCGGTTGGGGTTTTCCCGCAGTTTTGAGGTGCTTTGCGCGCCGCAGCATCGAAACATGGCGGCGTGCCTTGACACCGCCTCACACCTCACCGATCATTCGACCAAACAGAGAGCAATTGATCGCGCATAGAGCGTTCGCTCACTATCGCGTGTTTCAAGTGTGCAATTTCAAGTAGCCGAATCAGAGACGAACCGGAGACAACCGTGAGACTGCAGGACAAGGTAGCAATCGTGACGGGTGCGGCAAGCGGGATTGGCGAAGCGGTCACGAAGCGATTTCTGGACGAAGGCGCGAAGGTCGTCGTCGTCGATCTGAAGGACGAAACCGAGTTGGCGCAGCGTTTTGCGGACCACGCTGACCGCGTGCTGGCCATCAAGGCCGATGTCACGAAGCGCGAGGACCTGGAGCGCATTGTCGCGACCTCCGTCGATAAATTCGGCGGTATCGACATCCTGTTCAACAACGCGGCGCTCTTCGACATGCGCCCGATCCTCGACGAATCCTGGGACATCTTCGACCGCCTCTTCTCGGTCAACGTGAAGGGCATGTTCTTCCTGATGCAACTCGTCGCGCAACGCATGGTGGAGCAGGGCCGTGGCGGCAAGATCGTGAACATGTCGTCGCAGGCCGGGCGTCGCGGCGAGGCGCTAGTTTCCCACTATTGCGCAACCAAAGCCGCCGTGATCAGCTACACGCAATCAGCCGCGCTGGGGCTCGCCCAGCATGGCATCAACGTGAACAGCATCGCACCAGGTGTTGTCGATACCCCGATGTGGGAGACGGTCGACGCGCTCTTCGCGAAGTACGAAAACCGCCCGCTGGGTGAGAAAAAACGGCTGGTTGGCGAGGCCGTGCCGCTCGGCCGCATGGGCCTGCCGAACGATTTGACGGGCGCGGCGCTGTTCCTCGTATCGGCGGATTCGGACTACATCACGGCACAAACGCTGAACGTTGACGGCGGCAACTGGATGAGTTGACGGCGCGCGTTGCATGCGTGCATCAGGACGCCGTCGCAGGGAAGATCGCCAGTGAAGATCAATTAACGCAACACCTGTACTACCCGAGTATCGACTGCTTCAAGCAACGCCACGCAAGACCAGCGCCCGTGCTAACGATAAAGGAGACGAAACAACATGAAACGCGCCAACTTCACCCTCAAGACCCTACCGATGCGCTCGCTCGCATTCGCCGCATTCGCCGTCGCCGCGATTGCACCAATTGCCGCGAAGGCCGCGACCGTGACGATCGCGACGCTCAACAACCCGGACATGATCGAGTTGAAGAAGTTGTCGCCGGCGTTCGAAAAAGCGAATCCGGACATTCAACTGAAGTGGGTCATCCTCGAAGAAAACGTGCTGCGCCAGCGCGCCACCACCGACATCACCACGAACAGCGGCCAGTTCGACGTGATGGCGATCGGCACCTATGAAGCGCCGCAGTGGGGCAAGCGCGGCTGGCTCGCACCGATGACGAACCTGCCGGCCAATTACGATATCGACGACGTGGTGAAGACCGCCCGCGACGGCCTCTCGTATAACGGCCAGTTGTATGCGTTGCCGTTCTACGTCGAAAGCTCGATGACTTATTACCGCAAGGACCTGTTCGATGCCGCCGGCCTGAAGATGCCCGACCAGCCGACCTACGACCAGATCAAGCAATTCGCCGACAAGCTCACCGACAAATCCAAAGGCCAGTACGGCATCTGCTTGCGCGGCAAAGCGGGTTGGGGCGAGAACATGGCGTTTTTCTCAACCGTCGTGAATACGTTCGGCGGCCGCTGGTTCGACGAGAAATGGCAAGCACAGCTCAATACTCCGGAATGGCACAAGGCCCTCACGTTCTACTCGGACCTGCTGAAGAACGACGGCCCGCCGGGAGCCAGCTCGAACGGTTTCAACGAGAACCTGACGCTGATGTCGTCGGGCAAGTGCGCAATGTGGATCGACGCGACGGTGGCGGCGGGCATGTTGTACAACAAGGCACAGTCGCAAGTGGCTGACAAGATCGGCTTCGCGGCAGCACCGGTCGCGGTCACGCCGAAGGGCTCGCACTGGTTGTGGTCATGGTCGCTCGCGATTCCGAAGACCTCGAAGTCGCAGGACGCCGCGAAGAAGTTCGCGACGTGGGCTACGTCGAAGGAGTACATCGAACTGGTTGCCAAGGACGAAGGCTGGGCCTCGGTTCCCCCGGGCACACGCAAGTCGACCTACGCCAATCCGGAGTACAAGAAGGCGGCGCCGTTCGGCGACTTCGTGCTGAGCGCTATCGAATCGGCGAACCCGAACGATGCAACGCTGCAAAAGGTGCCGTACACCGGTGTCCAGTTCGTCGGGATTCCTGAATTCCAGTCGTTCGGAACCGTGGTTGGCCAGTCGATCGCCGGTGTGGTTGCCGGACAGACGACGGTCGATGCCGCGCTGACAGCCGGCAACGCTGCAGCGAATCGTGCCGTGAAGCAAGCCGGGTACCAGAAATAAGGGCTCAAAGCAGCAACTTGTTGCGCCTAACGTAGGACAGCGGGCCGCGCCGCTTCTGTGAAGAAGCCTGGTGCGCGGCCTGCGCATCATCGAGAGGTGACACGATCATGAGTCAACTTAATCCCCCCCTCACAGACGGTTACGCGGAATCCGCCGCAGCGCGCGACAAGAAGCGCGCGAAGTCGGTCCGCTGGCTCATCATGCCGTCGACCGCTGTACTGTTCCTGTGGATGGCCATCCCGCTCGCGATGACCATCTGGTATTCGTTCTCGCGATACAACCTGCTCAACCCCGATGTCAAAGGGTTCGCCGGTCTCGATAACTATGAATTCCTGGCCACCGATCCGGCCTTCCTGCCGTCGATTGTTCATACGCTGACGCTGATTGGATCGGTGTTGCTGATTACCGTAATTGGCGGCGTGCTGCTTGCCGTGCTGTTCGACCGCAAGTTCTATGGTCAGGGCATTGCGCGGCTGCTGGTCATTGCACCGTTCTTTGTCATGCCTACGGTCAGCGCGCTGATCTGGAAGAACATGATCTTGCATCCGGTGTATGGCCTGATCGCCGCGTTGATGCGGTCGTTGGGGCTTCAGCCGATCGATTGGTTTGGCGACTATCCACTCTTTGCTGTGATCGTGATTGTTGCGTGGCAGTGGCTGCCGTTCGCGTTCCTGATTCTCTTCACGGCGATCCAGTCGCTGGATCAGGAGCAAAAGGAAGCGGCGCGCATCGACGGTGCCGGCGCGTTCTCCATGTTCTTCTACATCACGCTGCCGCACTTGAAGCGCGCGATTGCCGTGGTGGTGATGATGGAAACCATTTTCCTGCTCTCCATCTTCGCTGAAATCTATACGACGACCGGCGGCGGCCCGGGCACCGCGACCACCATCCTGTCGTACCTGATCTACGCGCTCGGCTTGCAGCAATTCGACGTCGGCCTGGCTTCCGCCGGCGGCATTCTGGCGGTCGTGCTGGCGAACGTCGTTGCGTTCTTCCTGGTGCGCATGCTCTCGAAGAACCTGAAAGGGGAGTACGAATCATGAGCCATCCCGTTACCGCAACAACGTCCGTGCCGATCCTCGACACGCTCAAGCGCGGCGTGCTCGGTGTGATCGCGTGGCTGTTCGCGCTGCTGCTGTTTTTCCCGATCTTCTGGATGACCATCACGGCGTTCAAGACCGAGCAGCAGGCGTATTCGTCATCGCTGATTTTCACGCCCACGCTCGACAGTTTCCGCGAGGTGTTCGCGCGCAGTAATTACTTTGCGTTCGCGTGGAACTCTATCCTGATCTCGGTCGGCGTCACGGTGATCTGCTTGCTGTTCGCTGTGCCGTGCGCGTACGCCATGGCGTTTTTCCCGACCAAGAAAACGCAGAAAGTGCTGCTGTGGATGCTCTCGACGAAGATGATGCCGTCGGTCGGCGTGCTCGTGCCGATCTACCTGCTGTGGAAAAACACCGGCATGCTCGACACGGTGTGGGGTTTGATCGTCGTCTATACGCTGATCAACTTGCCGATCGCGGTCTGGATGTCCTACACGTACTTCAACGAAATCCCGCGTGACATCCTGGAAGCCGGGCGTATAGACGGCGCGGCGACGTGGCAGGAAATCGTCTATCTGCTGATGCCGATGTCGCTACCCGGGCTTGCGTCCACCGCGTTGCTGCTCGTGATCCTTTCGTGGAACGAGGCGTTCTGGAGCATCAACTTGTCGAGTTCGAACGCGGCGCCGCTGACGGTGTTCATTGCGTCGTATTCGAGCCCGGAAGGTTTGTTCTGGGCCAAGCTCTCGGCGGCTTCACTGCTGGCCGTGGCGCCGATCCTGATTGTCGGCTGGTTATCGCAGAAGCAACTGGTGCGCGGCCTGACCTTCGGCGCGGTGAAATGAAGCTTAACCCGAGGTCGATCCAGTGAACCTGAACTTGTCCCAAGCCGGCGTACCGGACGCGCTCGCTCCAGCCGATGTCCTCGACGGGCATCTGCTGATCTGCGACTGTGACGGCGTATTGATCGACAGCGAAGCGATTGCGGGACGTGTGCTCGTGCAGCAGATGGAGGCGCTCTGGCCCGGCGTGGATGCCGAGCCAATCGTCACGCCGCTGCTCGGGCTGCGGATCGAAACAGTGCTGCTGCGCACGGCCGAAGCGCTCGGCCGGACGCTCGATTCAGCCCAGATCGATGCAATCCGGGTGGTCGTTGAAGCCGCGGCCGTGGAAGGGCCGGCAGTCGACGGAATCGAGGCCGCGCTGGCCGCGATTTCCTTGCGCAAGGCCTGTGCGAGCAACAGCTTTACGTCGTATGTAGAAGCCGTGCTGAGCCGCACGGGCCTCGTGCGGTTTTTCGGCGAGCGTCTGTTTTGCGCCGATAAAGTACCAAACCCGAAACCCGCGCCCGACGTGTACCTCGCGGCGGCGCGGACCTTGCGGGTGGCGCCCGAACGCTGCGTGGTGGTCGAAGACAGCGTGACCGGCGTCACGGCGGCAGCGGCGGCGGGCATGACCGTGCTCGGTTTCGTGGGCGCCGGTCATGCAACTGAAGGACAAATTGATGCGCTGAAACGTGCTGGCGCAAGTGTCGTGTTCGACGAGATGGGGCAACTCCCCGCGCTCGTTGGGCAGTGGCTGCAAAACGCAAGCTTCGAACTGCCGTGAGCCTCTTGCTCGCAGAAAACGAAGCCAAGTTAAAGACGGAGACTCCATCATGGCAAGCCTGAATCTGCGTAACATCAACAAGCGCTACGAAGAAACCGAAGTGATTCGCAGCGTGAACCTCGATATCGCCGATGGCGAATTCGTCGTGTTCGTGGGCCCAAGCGGTTGCGGCAAATCCACGCTGATGCGGATGATCGCGGGTCTGGAAGATATCAGCGGCGGCGACCTGATGATCGACGGCGTGCGCGTGAACGACGTGCAGCCGGCCAAACGCGGCATTGCGATGGTGTTCCAGTCGTACGCGCTGTATCCGCACATGACGCTGTACGACAACATGGCGTTTGGCCTGAAGCTTGCCGGCACGAAGAAGCCGGAGATTGATGCAGCGGTCAAGCAGGCAGCGAAGATCCTGCATATCGATCATTTGCTCGATAGGAAACCTAAGCAATTGTCGGGCGGCCAGCGTCAGCGGGTGGCGATCGGCCGCGCGATCACGCGCAAGCCGAAGGTGTTCCTCTTCGACGAGCCGCTGTCCAACCTGGACGCCGCGTTGCGCGTGAAGATGCGTCTGGAGTTTGCGCGTCTGCACGACGAGTTGAAGACCACGATGATCTATGTGACGCATGATCAGGTGGAGGCCATGACGCTGGCTGACAAGATCGTGGTGTTGTCGGCGGGGAATGTGGAGCAGGTCGGAACGCCTAACCAGCTTTATCACGCGCCGCAGAACAAGTTCGTGGCGGGTTTTATCGGCTCGCCGAAGATGAATTTCTTTAACGCCGAAATTACGCAGGTGTTAAGCGATGGCGTGCTGGTGAAGTATGCGACAGGTGAGACCCAACTGACGGCGGTCGAGCCGGGTAGTGCGAAGGTCGGCGATTCGGTGACGGTCGGGATTCGTCCGGAGCATTTGCATGCAGGGACGGCGGCGACGGTGGAGCACGGGGTATCGGCGAAGACGATGGCCGTGGAGTCGCTCGGGGATGCCGCTTATCTGTACTCGGAGTCGACGGTGGCGCCGGAGGGGATCATCGCCCGGATTCCGCCGCTTGAGCGCCATTCGCGTGGCGAGGTGCTGAAGCTTGGCGCTTTGCCTGAGCATTGCCATTTGTTTAATGCTGATGGGATTGCTTATCAGCGGAAGATTGTTGAGGTGTTGTCGGCGGCGTAGGGGGGTGCTCGCGCCGGTGGACGGGGGGGGCTTTGGCGAGTGGCGGGGATTTCGGCGTTAGTGGTCGGGGTTAATGCCGGGTTGCTGCTTTCGGTGTTAGTGGTCTGCGAGAGTCGGATTTTCTCTTTATCACTATTAGCCACTGTGCG
>NZ_JAAVUQ010000054.1 GCF_018449515.1 Caballeronia sp. dw_19
ACTTGTCGGTACGCAGCCGCTCTATCGCCTGCGTCGCATTTGCAGCCTTCGCTGGACCGTGACCCAGCATCTGGAGAGTTTCACAAACCGCATCCAAAGAAGCGGCATCATCCTCGATCACGAGGACGCGCAAGGCCTTTATCAGCAGCGGTGCGCCATCGGCTTGCGCCGCGTCGGACCCGTCTGCGGTAGCTGGGATCGTCCCTCCAGGTGTCCCGAGACTGTCGCGCAGTTTATGCGCCAGTTCTTCCCGGCTATAAGGCTTGCTGAGAAGCTCGACGCCCGCGTCCAGTCGCCCTCCGTGGACGATTGCATTTTGCGTGTAGCCGGAAGTGAACAGAACCTTCAGATGAAGTCGTAACTGCGTTGCCTGCCGAGCCATTTCGGGGCTGCGCAGCGCGCCGGGCATGACAACGTCAGTGAACAGCAGGTCGATGTGAACGCCGCTGCGGATCACGGTCAGCGCTTGCCCCGCATCGTCGGCCTTCAGAACGGAATAGCTCAAGGCTGTGAGCATAGCGACGACCGTCGACTGAACCCTGGCATCGTCTTCCACGACCAGGATGGTCTCACGGCCCCCCATCGTCACTGGATGCTCGTGTCTCGCCAGTGGATCGACTGCCGCCTGCGTTGATCTCGGCAGATAGATCCGTACGGTCGTTCCATGTCCCACTTCGCTGTAGATCCCGATGTGTCCGCCGCTCTGTTTGACAAAGCCATAAGCCATGCTCAGACCCAGGCCCTCCCCTCCGGCTTGGTCGTAAAGAACGGACGAAAGCGCGCTCGACAACGGCTGGTGCCATGCCGTTGCCGGTATCGGTCACGCCAAGCATCATGTGCTGGCCCGCCGGAACATCACTGAGGGGGCGTACATAGCGATCATCCAGCATCGCATTGGCCAGTTCAATTGTGAGGCGCCCGCCCGTAGGCATCGCGTCGCGTGCGTTGATCGCCAGGTTCAGCAACACATTTTCCAACTGATGCGTATCGACCAGTGTATTCCACAGGCCGGCAACGACAACCGTCTCTACGTTGGCCGTTTCGCCCAACGCGCGGGCCAGCATGCTGTCGACTCCGCGCACCATCGCTGCCAGGTTGACCACAGTCGGGCGCAGCGCCTGTCGACGACCGAACGCGAGCAGTTGTGACGCTAATTTGGCGCCCTGCTCAACGGCATCGCTTGCATGGGCGAGTCGCTCGCCGCTCCAGACGTCCCGGCAATGCCGGTTCTCCAATAGTTCGAGATTGCCTCGGAGCACCTGCAGCACATTGTTGAAGCCATGCGCGACACCGCCTGTCAGCTTACCAATTGCTTCCATTTTTTGCGCCTGGAACAGCGCTGCCTGCGTTTTCTCCAGTAGCTCATTGGCCTTGCGCCGCTCGGTAATGTCCCGCGTGATTTTCGCAAACCCGACGAGCGTCCCGTCGTCTTCGCGGATGGCATCGATCACCACGTGCGCCCAGAAAGTCGTCCCGTCGCGGCGTACCCGCCAGCCTTCTGCCTCAAAGCGGCCCTCGCGGGCGGCTGTCTCCAGACCGTGCTGCGGTATCCCGGCCGCAGCGTCTTCCGGCAAATAGAAGCGGGAAAAATGTGACCCGATGATTTCCTGCTCGCTATAGCCCTTGATCCGTCGTGCGCCGTTGTTCCAGTTCGTTACATAGCCGCCTGGCGAAAGCATGAAGATGGCGTAATCCGTAACTCCCTGCACCAGCAACCTGAAACGCCGCTCGCTTTCGATCACGGCCTCGTGTGCCCTGCGGTTCTCAGTGACATCGCGCACTATCTGGACCATTCCGCTGAACTCGCCCTGGTGGTCGCGCAGCGCGGTCGTGACGATGCTTGCCCAGAAGGTGCTGCCGTCCATTCGTCGGCGCCATCCGTGCGCGTCGTGGCGTCCTGTTTGGGGACACTATCCATTACTGAATCCGGGGTGCCGTTGCGACGGTCGTTATCGGTGTAGAGAACGGAAAAAGGCGGTCCCACGATTTCCTCGGGCTGGTACCCCTCGATCTGGATACCGCCCTCGTTCCAGCTGGCAATCTTGCCGTCCGTCGTGATCTGAAAAACCGAGTAGTCGAGGGTCGATGCAACCCATTGCCGCGCCCAATCATCGTCGGCGTCGCCCTGTGGCAGTTCGAAGGTCGCGCATGTCATCGGTACCTAAATATCCGTGCCTGTCTTTATCGAGCAGTGCGCCCCGGTACGCCCTTATCGCAAAGCGCAGAATTGCTGCCGCGCTTCGCGGACGATTCTATCCGCGTCAGAAACAGCTGATGATTGGACCAGAACTTGCTTCTTTCGTCGGAACTAATGGGGGGCGAGGATGATTAGAGTATTGCTGGTGGACGATGAACCCGCGATTGTCGAGGCGCTCGAACTCACCCTGATGGAAAACGGACTGGAGGTTCGCACGGCGTCGAATGGCATACGCGCGCTCGAACAGATTGCGCAATGGCGACCTGACGTCGTCCTCTCGGACTGGATGATGCCTTTGATGGACGGCAGTCGCCTCGTGCAGGTACTTAGGAGCACGCCAGAACTGGCCGACATCCCGATTTTCATGACGAGTGCGGTACATCCAGCAATCAACTTGCCCATTGATGAGTTTCTGCAGAAGCCCTTTGCGGTGTCGCGACTTCTGCGGCCTATCCAACGCCATATGCTCCGCCGTGCGGCGGTTCCAGATGCGGTCCGATAAATCGCGACGGCACACCGAGGGAAGGCACACCGAGGATATGAGACAAGTGATTGTGCAGGGAAAGACGAATCTTACAATTCTTCCGTAACGGTTACATCACCGGGTGGTGCTGTGGGCGCCTAGCGCCTGCCCAAGCAAAAAGTCGGCTTCTAGGGAGGAGCGTATGTCAGCGACTACGGAATATACAGACGAACAAAACCGTCTTGCGACACTTGCGGAATACGGCGTCCAATCTGCACTCGCGGACCCCGGTTTTGATCGTCTGGTGCAGCTCGCCGCCAGCATTTTCGGGGTTCCGATTGCTCTTGTGTCACTGGTCGAAGCCGAACGGCAGCTTTTTGCTGCCAGCGTTGGACTGGACGTGTGCGAAACTTCGCGCGACGTCTCGTTCTGCGCGTACGCGATGCAGGGCGAAGATATCATGATAGTTCCGGACGCCCGCACGGATCTGCGCTTCCGAAACAACCCACTGGTGACCGGCTCACCGTTTATCCGTTTCTATGCGGGCGCGCCGCTGCGCACCGCCGGCGGACAGTCGCTGGGCACGCTGTGCATCATTGGCCATCAGCCGCGCGAAAGCTTCAGTGAGCATGACAGACGCAACCTGCGCGATCTTGCCGCGCTCGTACTGGACAAGCTCGAGCTTCGCCGGCTGGAAATGGCACGGCGTGCGAGCCAGTTTCGCTTCGAGAAGATCGCAGGCACCTCGCCCGATGTAATCATCTGCGCTGACTACCAGGGACGTACGACATTCTGGAATCCGGCTGCCGAGAAGCTGCTGGGTTATCGCGCCGACGAGATACTAGGACACAGCATCGATCTTATTGCGCCGGAGGAGTTCACTGCACGCCTCTACCAGTTAGCGGCCGCCGGTGAATCGCTGATAGAGGGGCGCACGGTGGAAATGACGGTGCGTGCCGCCAATGGCACGACTATACCGGTCGAATTGTCAGGCTCCATGTGGCGCGAAGGCGGCCGGCCGAGTTTCGGCGCCATCCTACGCGACATCACGGAGCGGCGTCAAAACGAAGATCGATTATTCCGCCTGGCTCACGTCGATCCGCTCACGGAATTGCCCAACCGCACAATGCTGCGCGAGCGCGTAGAGCAGGCGCTCAGCGATGAGATGTCAGCCTGCATGATGATGGTGGATCTCGATGGGTTCAAGGACGTCAACGATAGCCTCGGCCATTCGGGCGGCGACGCCGTCCTGGTCAATGTCGCCCGTCGACTGCAGGCTTGCGCGCGAGCCGGCGATACGGTTGCTCGGATGGGCGGCGATGAATTTGCGATCCTGCTGCCGGGACTTCCCGACGCAAGCTCGGCCGGACGCATCGCCGACAGCGTGATCGCCGCGGTGTCACAGCTCCTGACAATCGACGGGCAGCCCGTGAACATCGGTGCGAGCGTTGGCGTCGCGATGTTCCCCGGGGACGGGCTCACGGTGCGGGAGCTGCTCTCCAGCGCCGACCTTGCGCTCTATCAGGCAAAGGGCGAAGGACGGCATTGCCGGCGTTTTTTCAGTGCTGATCTGCGCGAGGCGGCGACGTTGAAGCGCGCCTATCAGGGCGAACTCGCCAGGGCTTTCCGCGAGCAGGAGTTCGAACTGTACTACCAGCCGCAGGTAAGGCTGAGCGATGGCGCGCTCGTGGGAGCCGAGGCATTGCTAAGGTGGAATCATCCGGAAAAGGGCCTGCTCGGACCCGGCGCATTTCTTCCTGCGATCGAAGCGGGCCTGCTGGCGCCCCAGATCGGCGACTGGATCATCCGCACCGCCTGTCATCAGGCGGCGTTATGGCGCGGCTCGCCAGCACCCGATTTCCGCATGGGCATTAACCTGTTTGGCGCACAATTTCGCGCGGGCGACCTCGCGGACAAGGTCGTGGAAGCGCTGGATGAGTTCAACCTTCCGCCGACGGCGCTCGAACTGGAGATCACGGAGAACATCATCCTGCGCCACGACGAGCACATGCTCCGACCACTGCGGGAATTGCACGAACTCGGCGTGGGTATTGCCTTTGACGACTATGGCACTGGCTACGCGTCCCTCAGCATGCTCAAACGCTATCCGCTGTCGCGGTTGAAGATTGACCAGACGTTCGTAAGAGCCATGCTGGAGTCACCTCCAGACGCCGCCATCGTTCGGGCGATCCTGTATCTGGGACACAGCTTCGGTCTTGAGGTCATCGCCGAGGGCGTGGAAACGGAGGAGCAGGCGACGCGATTGCGTAAAAAGGGATGCGCGACGGCACAGGGCTTCCTGTTCGGCAGACCGATGCCCGCAGATGACTTTACCCGGCAGTTTGTACTGGGCGATTCGCTGGCCAGCGCGTCCGGTCAATAGCTAACACGCCGATGCCTGTTCCAGACATTGGCCATAGGAGCACACTTTGCAGACTCTTTTCTGCAAGCGTGTCAAGGTTCCGAGCTGGACTGTCGTTTGAAGCGCTTAACGCGGCGATGGGGGCGAAATGTTATCTCTTCCTACCAGCTCACGAAGGAATGCTCGCGCCCCCGCCTCCTGTTCATTGACTGAGGCCGAAAACAAGACCGCACCGATGCAAAATAGGCTTTGGATGCTGCACCGTGGTCGATGATGAATTGGGAAGAAGCGCTGAATGTCGGACGCGAAAGGGAGGTACCACGAGTTTTCGGCTTGCGAACACATATTTGTCGTTGCTTGCTTCTTAGCCGGTATTTTCCGTCCGTTGGAGCAGAGCGGCGTTGCTTAGTCAATAAATATCGTCAATGGACTTGTACCTATAGCAAACCGATCGGCAATGACAAACTGACGAAAAAAGCACCTCATGGCTGGAAAATCCCGAAAGCGCAAACCCGCGCCCTCGCGTAAGACACCTCCGATGACCCGCGAGATGCTGCTCCCCACAGCAGCGGCCGCCGCTCGAACCGTCTCCCTGCAAAACCACCTGGCGCTCGTCGCCTTGCGGCAAGGACAAGGCAATATCGATCTCGCGGGCGAGTTGCTGAAGACCGTCTACCTGACCCACTTGTTGCGCGATCCTGAAAACGCCCACGCAACATTGGAGAACGTCATCGCAGCGGAGCAAGGTCTCAAAGGGAGCATCCTGGACGCCGCAATAACCGGTAAGTGGATCCTGAGCGAAATCGACTGTCAGGCAATCCAGACGGTATTAGAGTTATACGACGCGCAACTCGCAGCGGTTCCGGTTCATAGGATCGTCGCAGCGAAAGCGCGACTGTCGCGCATACTTGAAGGGGGAGATTTCCCAAACCTTGCCGAGACGTTTCGCGCAGACAATTGACCAGGCTCATTAATAACCGACGCATCGGCGCGTGGAGATCTTCAACGTTTGCCCATTGAGCCTTATTCAGCAATTTCCAAAGTATGCCCACGTCTAGTGTTGGCGAGAGAAATTACGGCAACGATTTATCGCCCGCCAAACCGGAATATTCAGCGTTCATCGTCAGGTCCAGGTTCGTGGCCTGACTCCAGTGGAACCACGCAACCACGCGCCCCATCTTCAACCGCGACGTCGGCGGCGGCATAAGGAGTAACATGTGCCAAACGATCAGCGACGCCGTCATGGAAAGTAAAGAGAGCCATAAAATTGTAGCGGCTCTAGCGCGCCGCGCCAAAGAGGGTGCAAATTCATCGCACATCGCCGACGCGATAGCTTCGACGTGGCTGGAAATCGACCATGCCCTGACCCCGATCCTTGGTCAGCAGGGCGTTGCAGCGCTGTACAAGCGCAGTCTGCATCTCACCGGTTCAACCTATTCGTGGCTCGTGCATGCGCTTGAAAATGTGCACCCGGGCACCGATCTGGACGCCCTGAAAATTGTGCTCTCCCAGCAAAGCGGCGCAGACGCCGCCGCCGCCGGCGGCGCTTTCCTACAGACGTTCTACGAATTGCTGGCTAGCCTCATCGGATCCTCCCTTACCGAACGACTGCTTCGTTCCGTGTGGGCCCACTGTTTAACCGGCCCATCCGCGCAGGACACCTCGTCATGACCAGCAAAGTAATCATCAACCGCTTGTCCACTGGCGTGCCCGGCATGGATGAAGTGCTCGGCGGCGGACTGCCGGAATTCTCGTTCAACCTTATCGCGGGGCAACCCGGCTGCGGCAAGACAACGCTTGCCCATCAGATCATGTTTGCGCTAGCGACGCCGGAGCGTCCAGCGCTTTATTTGACGGTACTCGGCGAGCCACCGCTAAAGATGCTGCGCTATCAGCAGCAGTTCGATTTCTTTGACAGCGAGTTGATTAACCGCTCGATTCGCTTTGTCAACCTGGCAGAAGAGACGCTCGCGGGTGATCTCGACCAAGTACTCCGCCGCATCGCTGAAGAAGTCCAAACACATAGCCCTTCACTCGTTTTCGTGGACTCGTTTCGCTCCGTCGTGTTGGCAAGCAAGACCTCGGGAGACCCGCACAACGGTCTGCAGCAATTCATGCAGCAACTCGCGATGCTGATGACGAGTTGGCAGGCCACGACCTTCCTGATCGGCGAATACTTTACCGAAACCGATGCCAATCCGGTATTCACGGTGGCGGATGGACTGATCTGGCTGCGCCAGAGCGTGCAGCGCAATTCTATGGTCCGCAAGATGGAAATTATGAAGATGCGAGGACAGCCGACGCTGCCAGGACTCCACTCGTTTCGCATCAGCGACGCGGGGATTGAGGTGTTCGCCCCGGCAGGCGTTGCGACTCCCATGGATTCAGACACGAGCGCGAATCCTCTTGGTTCTCGTCTGCTGATGGGCGTGCCACGGCTAGATGAAATGCTTGGCGGCGGCCTGCCACGTGGATATTCGATGCTCGTCGCTGGCCCTTCGGGATCGGGCAAGAGCATCCTGGCTGCATCATTCCTCGCGGAGGGCGCGCGATCTGGTGAGACCGGCGTCATTGCCGCTTTCGAACAGCGCCGTGGCCGCTCTCGCAATCGCATACTGGCCGAGCTGATTGATAGCGGTCGCGTTGGTCTCGTCGATACTCGAGCGCCCGATCTCTCGATCGATGAGATCGTCGGGTTGCTGCTTAGGGAGATCCGCCGCCTCAACGCGAGCCGGGTTGTCATCGATTCGCTCTCCGGTTTCGAGCTCGCGCTGGCCCCAACTTTTCGGGATGATTTTCGCGAATCGTTGGCACGTCTGGTCACCGCTCTATCGGGAGCGGGTGTCACCGTGCTGATGACTTCCGAGCTCGAAGACCGTTACACTGATCTGCGTTTCAGCCCTTATGGCACAGCGTTCCTCACTGACTCCATCATCGTGCAGCGTTATATCGAGGTTGAAAGCCGGCTGCGGCGCGTCATCGCGGTGGTGAAGTTACGGGCAAGTGCCCATTCCGATGAGTTGCGCGAGTTCAGCATCGACGATGACGGCATCCGCATCGGTCACATGCTGCCCAACCAGGAAGGTTTGCTTGGCGGCAGACCGACGAGAAAGCATCCCGCCGATTCACCTCATTCGGAGGTCGATGCGAACAATGAATGACATGCCCTATTCCAATCCATCACCATGAATGCCTCTGACCTGGAAAGGCAGTTGTTCAACGCGACGCGTGAACTTGCTCATGTACGCTCGCAGGTGGTAGACGCGCGCGCAGATCTGGGTCGTCTGCAGCAGGACATGGTTGAAGCACAAGGCCGACTTAACGGCGTACCGCCGTCTCAGCTTCTTGAGGCTAACGAGCAGTTGGTCATCGCAGCGCTGCGCACTCAGACTGACGCTGAGACAACCGCTCGCAAGCTGCGTGACATGTCCCGACAGGCTGAGCTCGACGTCTTAACAGAACTCCCTAACCGCGTGCTCCTGCTCAATCGATTTGCGCGGGCCGCCGCCCACGCGAGGCGCCATTGCTATCAGTTAGGGTTGCTGTTTATCGATCTAAACGATTTCAAGCATATCAACGACACGCTCGGCCATGCCGTGGGCGATCGCGTACTCAAGCTGGTTGCACGCCGCCTCGCATCGTCCGTGCGGGACGTGGACACGGTGAGCCGCTATGGCGGTGACGAATTTATGATCCTGCTGACCGAGGTATCGCGCGCAGACATGACTTTGGTTGCCGGCAAATTGCTCACCGAACTCGGGATTCCTTGCCGCGTCGGCGAACACGTCCTTTGCCTGACGGCGAGCATTGGCATCAGTGTCTATCCTGACGACGGGGAAGACGCGGATACGCTCATTGATCGAGCGGATGCTGCCATGTATCGCGCAAAGCGGCACGGATTGCGCAGCTTCGCCTTTCATGATTGTGACCCTGTCGGCGAGCAAAGCCCTGAACTTCCGTTGCTCGAATCAGACAAGCATGCTTTGGATGACGACACATTGGTACACGCTGAGCATGAGCACAGGTACGGTCAACTGCGAGAAGCCAATGAGCGGTTAGTACTCGCCGCACTTACCGCTCAAGAGCTGCAAGCCGCCGCGGAAGATGCGCAACGGCGGCAGACTGAGTTTCTAGCCGTGATAGCGCACGAATTACGCAGCCCCCTCTCACCTATACGCACCGCGGCGGAAATGTTGGGACATCTTCGTTCGGACGAGCCACTGCTGGCGAGGGTGCAAGCCATCATTGAACGCCAGGTAGCGCATATGTCTCGGTTGGTCGGTGACCTGCTCGATGTATCACGTGTCAATACCGGCAAGTTGCGATTAGAACACGGGTTAGTTGATATAAAGGTGGTGATTGCTGCAGCAGCCGATGCATGCGGACCCGCGATAGAGACTCGCCGACAGCATTTCGATGTCCAGATGCCTTCATGCGCGCTGGACATCGACGGTGACTCTGTGCGTCTTACGCAAGTCTTCACCAACCTGCTCGATAACGCTTCCAAGTACACGCCGAACGGAGGACGGATCGAGCTATCAGTATCGGTGGTCGATGACGCGATTGTGGCGACGGTGTCTGACAATGGAATAGGGATCACAGCCGAGGCGCTGCCCAAGGTCTTCGAGCCATTCGTGCAGGACACACAGGCCATCGGTTTCAACGGTGTCGGCCTGGGTATCGGGCTCACGGTAGTGCGCGAACTGGTCGAAGCGCATAGCGGCAAAGTTGTGGCAAGCAGCGTTGGCAGTGGATGCGGCAGCCAGTTTATTGTGATGCTTCCAAAAGCTGCGTCTGCGATCACTGATCAAAAATGAGTGTGGTCGAAGAACCGTGCTTCTCGGATCGATTGCGCGGGTCCTGTGTAGTCCAAACTAATCCGTTCGCAAGTTCATAGTAGTTCATGTTCGATAAATTCCTGAGCGGCCATGCTGAAAATGCAATGTCTTGGATATCGCTCGCGCACCCAGGGACCGGCAGCCCTGGTTGTCCTTCCCACGCCTCACCTCTTTCCAAGCGTACCCTTCGCCCGGCGGGAAACTTCTTCGCGAAAATCGAGCCGGGCCGCTAAGTCCATGCCATTCGCTTTGGTCGGGGGCCGGGGCCAGATCGAAACCCCGAATCCTTTAAAAATCTTTCGGCGACCGACAATTTCCACATACCTCGCGTTCGGTTACCCGGCTGACCGGAATCGCGGTTCTGTAGCGAACACCTCAGCGCGAACCGGTCAGTCCCAATTCCCGCTGCAAGCGCGGTCGCCATCTCATTTGCCAGGACTGAGCGCGTTCACAGCGTCGCTGTCTATGGCGCGTTTTTCTTGACGGTTTCTTTTGCGTCACCGTGGTGCGTTTGAGCTTCGCCGGCGCCTTGTTGAACGTCACCTTTTACCTCTTGGGCCTTATCGCCTGTGACTTTGCCGATGACTTCATTGACCTTGCCCTTGACCTTCTCGACCGTTCCGTCAACCTGATCTTTGTTCATGGTGAATCTCCATAAGCGGCCGCTAATTCGACCGCATAACAAGAGCGCAAGAAGCAGACCCAATCAGTTATTAAGGCGCGCTTGAGCATGCCCTGTACTCCCGTTCGTCGGCCCCCCCCGTCCCAGACCGCTTGGGGAGCCGGCCGCCGCTAGTCTCTGGCGTGTCGTCCTCACCAACGACTTCGCACCGAAGCGATCCCTTGATCGGTCGAATGTCCAACACAGATAGCCCTTGTCGGCGCCACGCAGCGTCAGTTTCTTCACGCTCCGGCGCTTCGTCCATCAGTTGCGCTTGCCCGGTGCGATCGTCAGCGCAACCGCCGCAGGCCTAAAGGCTGTCAGCGCCTTGTTCGACGCGTCAATCGCGTCGCAGGTCCGGTAGCTACGTTTCAAGCAAGTACCGAGTTGCCGAGCAATGTCGAGCAACGCCTGATCGATGATTTTTGAAACCGCTCGTTGATCTGGATTACCGTCTCCAGGCACTGTATGCACCCGGGATTTCCACGCTGTACGTTAGCAGGGGTCGCGAGACGAAAACCAAGTCAGTACAGCGTCAATAATCCCGGGTTCCGAAGCCGTCTGAAAAAGAGACATGCTAGCGCTTTCATCAACGAGAGCGATCGTTAAGAAATTACATGCCTGGCGATACGGGGTTTGGTCAACGGGCGTCCACCTTCGATGCTGAGAATCCTTCACGCTATCGGTATTCGCCGAACGCGACGCCTCTTTTCATGCCGTTCTATTGGTCATAGACCAGCGGAGATTTTACGCCCGCACCCGGTCAGAGACGAATCACTGAGCCTCGAACTCCTTGATCCGGTACCAGTATTCGTCTGCATGGCCTTCCGGGCTTCCCTCTTGCTGCCATAGCACGTAGGCCCGCTCGCGCAGATGTTCGTCCAGTACGCGTTGCCAATGTTCCTCAGCGTGGCCCGACGGACGACCGTCTTTTTCCCAAAGGAAATAGGCACGCTCACGAACTTTCTGTCCCAACCCGGTTTTCGTTTCTGAATCGCGATCCAGATCGTCGCCGTAAGTAGCCATTTGGCCGCTTCGTGCGACGTGGATTCTCGCCTTGAGTCCGCCAAGTTCAGTGTCGGGAACCAATCGCCCGCTGGCGGCCGCCTCCAGTGCCTTCCTCAAATACTCAGCGTCGTCCGCTACATTCCCCAACTCCCCAAGCGTGACCGGGTAGGTGTGAATGACAGAACCGCTGCTGTCCAATACGTCAACCAAGCGCTCAGCCATCTTCGAATCTCCAACGTCTTTGTCAAACGGCCATGCGCTGGAACAGCGCTTACCGGCAACTATTCATGGGCCGCTATTTACCGCCGCAACCGAATTAAATTAACACGGTTTTCAACCAATCCAAAACCGAATTTTGCTGCTATGAGATCGCTAAGGTATTTATCTCAGGCTCCTGGACAGGCGGTCTGAAACTTGACCTGGCCCCCTTCGACTGCGCGTTATTCACGAGCAATCTCTGAATCGACATCCGGTCGTTCACCCCGACATTCACGGTACCCGTACCGGCTGCCGTCCGGAAGACCCACATAGTACTGGCGTCACATTCGGCGTCAGATTGATATGCGCCCGGCGGGGAGCGCACGGCCTGCAAGCTCGTCTGTCCGACGACCCCGCCGCAACTAGGAGATGGCGCGCGTTCGACACACCGATTCAACCGCGCCTGAAACCGCTGACCACATCGGCATGAGTACTTTAGCGTTGAAGTTCCATCGAGTATTAGCGCGCCGCCAAGCGCCTGCTTTCAGCTCGCATCAACACGTCGTCGAGCAAGGCAAGATCGACAGGTTTAACAAGATGTGCATCGAAGCCCCTGGAGAGCGAACGGGTGCGATCGCTCAACTGCCCGTATCCGGTCACGGCAGCCACGGTCGTGTTGGCAAATGTGGATTGCGCTCGCAGTCGATCCAAAACGTCGAACCCGTCCAGACCCGGCATCGCCAAGTCGACGAATACCGCATGCGGCATGAACCGCTCCGCACTGGCCAGCCCCTCGACGCCGTGGTATGCGACCCGTACCTCGCATCCTTTGAGCGTCATCAGCATCGCCAGACTATCTGCGGAATCCCGGTTATCGTCAATGATCAACACCCGTAATAAGGGGCCTCTGACCGACTCCTCGGGTCCCAAGGCTAACTGCTCTGCATCACGCGTTTCCGAGATCGACAAAAGCGGCAATCGTACTGTGAATGTGCTTCCCAGACCTCGACCGTCGCTCGCCGCAGATATCGCACCACCGTGAAGTTGGACGAGCGAACGGCACAAGGTCAGTCCGATCCCAAGGCCCGTATCGCCCGGGTTGAGATGGTGATCTTCCTGGACAAACAGATTAAAGATCGAATCGAGGGACTCTTTCGGAATACCTCGTCCCTGGTCACTCACGCGCAGCATCACGTTTCGATCCTGAACTTCGATATCCAGCTTGATCCGAGTGCCGTTTCGAGAAAACTTCGATGCATTATTGAGCAAGTTCTGGACGACCTGCACAAGCCTCGTCATGTCACCTTTGAGCGTGACGGTTTGCACCGGTAGATCGATGTCAATGCTCTGTCGCCGCTCCGACGTGAAGGCCCGCACCCCCTCGACACTTCGCGCTACGACGTCGGCGATGTCAAGCGATGCAACACGAAGCTCGATCTTCCCCGTGGTAATGCGACCCATATCCAGCAGGTCATCCACAAGCCGCGTGAGATGAGAGATCTGCCGATCGATCATGTCGCGGCAGTGCGTGATCGTTGCACTCAGACCGGGCTCCAACGCCATGACGTTGACCGCATTGCGGATCGGTGCGAGCGGATTACGCAGTTCATGGGCAAGTGTCGCGATGAACTCGTTCACGCGGCGGCTCGACTGCTCCAGTTCCTCAAACTTTTTGCGCTCGCTCATATCGCGCGTCACCTTGGCGAACCCGCGTAGCAGGCCCTGCTCGTCACGAATGGCGGCGATGACGACGTTGGCCCAAAACATCGAGCCATCCTTGCGCACTCTCCAGCCCTCGTCCTCAATGCGGCCCTGCTCACGGGCAATCGCAAGCTGCCTGACCGGTCTGCCGCTGGCAATGTCGTCCGCGCTATAGAAGACGGAGAAGTGTTGCCCGATGATTTCCTCCGGGCGATATCCTTTGATGTACGCTGCGCCCGCATTCCACGATCGCACGTGGCCGTCCGGATCGAGCATGAAAATCGCATAATCCTTCACGCTTTCGACGAGAAGTCTAAAGCGCTCGTCGATGTGGCGCAACCGCTCCTCTTCTTCCCGATGCGCTGTCACGTCTCGGACCATCTTCACGTAACCGATCGGCTCACCGTCGTCATCGCGTAATAGGGTGAGCGTCACGTTCGCCCAAAACTTCGTCCCGTCCTTGCGTACGCGCCAACCCGCGTCCATAAAACGCCCGTATGCCAGTGCGCGCTCGAGTTCAAGAGTTGGCCAACCTTCGGCAACCCTTTCGGGCGTGTGGAAGCAGGAGAAATGAGTGCCGACGATTTCGTCCTCCGTGTAGCCTTTGAGCCGCGCCGCCCCGGCGTTCCAGTTGAGCACGTTCCCATCGCAGTCGAGCATGAAAATCGCACAGTCGTCGATCGACGCAACCATGGCACGGTAGTCGATAGGACCGCTAGCGTTGCCTTGCGTGCGGGCTGAATTAAGGCCAGAGGTCTTTTGCTTCATTAGACTTTTATATTTTGCGACGCGCTATCAACCCTTTGCGGGGTTCGACTGAACGGCAATGATCCATCGCGGCGGCACCGGAACGTGGATTGCCCGCCCAGGCAGGGGGGCGCGCGACTTGACGGGAGGGCGTGTCGGGATCCCACCTGCAATAAGCATTCCTGCCCACCGCAGTCAAATTCGTGGTCCTTTGCAGTTACTGAACGAAAAGGAACGGTGTCCCAGCTTGCACTGCGGACAGCCTCCAAGTTGGGTGCGTGAGCGCAGCCGCGCGTTCAATGAAATCGGTCACAATAGCGAAATCGGCTAAATTGCCATGAAATGAACTTACGAAAATGGAAAATCTACCGATGTCCGAGGTAGTCAGGAGCGCGACACAGATTTCGGCGACACGCCTGCGTCGTCAACACGAGTTGGCTGTGCGCTTCGGCATGTGGGCATTGAAAGAGCCTACACTCGAGGCGGTCCTGAGCGAAGCGTGCCAAGTGGTGTCGCAAGGCATGAATTCACGTTTTGCCAAGGTTCTCAAGTATCTGCCGGACGAGAACGAGTTCGTGCTGGAAACAGGGGTCGGTTGGGATCGCTCCGACATCGGACACACGCGGCTGGGTGCGGACGATGCCAGTCCTGCGGGTTTCGCCTTCGCCAATGGTCGGCCGGTGATCTCCAATCACCTGGGCCAGGAGCATCGATTTCGCACACCTCGGATCTTGGCGAAGTACGGCATTGAACGGGCGATCAATGTTCCCATTAGAAGTACGCCGACAAGCTGGGGCGTGCTCGAGGCGGATAGTCCCGACGGCGACGAGTTCACTGAAAGCGACCTCGTGTTTCTCGAGGGTGTAGCCAACGTCATCTCGATGACCCTGGAACGGCTTATGGCCGATTCGCAGGCCCATGCGTCCGAGGCGTTTTCAGCGAGCGTGCTCAACGCCAGCCCGGATAGCATCAAGGTCCTGTCGAAAAGCGGGGTGATAGAGTTCACGAATTTGAGCGCCCTTCAGCAAATGGAGATCGATGATCCGACCCTGGTCGAGGGCAAACCATGGATAACGTTGTGGCCTGAGCTCGCCTATGCGCAGGTCGAACAAGCCCTTGAACAAGCGTTCGCAGGCGGGTCGGCGCGCTTCGAAGCCTCTCGGCCAACGCAAAAGGGCCAAGCCCGTTGGTGGGACGTATCCATTGCGCCAATCGTCTCAGACGACGGTGAAATCGAACGCGTCGTCACGGTCGCTCGCGACATCACGGAGCGCCGCAAACACGAGGAGCTGCTGGCGCAGCTCATCGAAGCACGCGAGAATCAGCTCGATTCGAGCGAAATGATGATGAAGGAGGTGCACCACCGCGTACGTAACAGCCTTCAGCTCGTACAAACGCTTCTGTTCTTGCAAGCCAACTTGGCCGTCGAGGAAGAAGTCAAGAGCCAGTTGCGAATCGCCGCCAACCGGGTCTCGACAGTTGGTTCGGTCCACGAGCGCCTTTATAAAGCGGACGGGGCCGAAGCGACCGATGCGGCGTTGTATCTGGAAGGCCTGATCGACGATTTACGCGCAGCGTTCAATGATCGTCCCATCGAACTTTCAGCGAAGTCGTTAATTCTTCCGGCAGCGCGGCTCGCTCCGCTTGGTCTGATTGCCTGCGAACTCGTGACCAATGCGTTGAAATATGGAAAGGGGAAGGTGAGCGTCACGCTGGAGCGAACCACGGACGCCGTCGAACTCGTCGTCTGTGACGAAGGTGATGGATTTCCAGACTCGTTTCCAAAGCCGCAAGGCACCGGCCTCGGGATGAGACTGGTGAGGACATACTCCGGCTTTGGGCAAGACGCGATTGCAGTTGATCGCTCCGTCCCTTTCAGCAAAATCGCGGTGAAATTTAAGACTGTCAGATAATCGCGAGGTGCGGTATATGTAAGTTTCCGGGTGAAATTTGCCGCCGTTCATTTTCCCCTGCTCACTCACTCCCACAATAATAGCTACACTTATCTGTGGAACCACTCTGTAGCGCCTGGCGTCACCCGCTGCTCTGCGCAACATCAGGTTGTGACGCGTATCCGACGACGTGAAAGACGATGTCGGGTACGTCGCTCCTCCGCAGTGTCGTCTGGGACACCTTCATGAAGAAGGTTTATTCGGCGCCTTCAATACCCATGGGGAACGCATTTCAAGGAGAATCTCGATTAATCAGCAACCACACGCCATACGCCGGCGGCGAATCGCGGCAGAGCTGCATGTCGCGGATGATTTTGACGCTGAACGAGAAATTGAGCGACGAATCGCGTTTCTGTCGAAGTACCCAATCGTCGAGTGAATCGCTGTGAGGCTACGGGTCAATACGTCACCGTCACAGTTAATATGTCGCTGTACGATCCAACGCTCGCTGTTTGCTGACCAGAAGGAATGCGTCCATATACAGTCGATGGCTGGGTGGCTCCGCCAGAGGTCGCAGTGATATTTCCGGAAATTAAACTGGTGCCCGAGCTTCCATCGCCCCAGATCGTCGTTCGGGTATTGTCAATATAAACGTTATAACTGAGCAGTTGGCTACCTGATACCAGCTTCCTGGTCAGATAGGTGCCGGTGCCCGCGGAAGCCGCGATGGTGTATGTCGCGGTTGCGGAGCCGGTGCAAGTCACACTCACAGAGCCGGTACTGTCAGAGTTGGCATTGGCGAGGGGGTTGTAATTTCCAAACGCCACCCCGCTCGCCGAAACCGTGCATGTGGGGTCCGCGTTGGCGGTTATGCACGCAGATATTGCCAATGTCAGTACCACGAACTTGAGCAGTTTCATTTCATTGGCTGCAAACAAAAGGACCGACCGTCGGGAGCACGATGGGTGAAGCAGGTGGCAGCGCCTTTGCCGTGCATCGCCTGGCGCCCCATGTCGCGGTCACGCTGACCGGCAGCACAATATCAGGCATGAACACCTCGCCATCTCGGGCGACCCGCTCGCTTGCCTGACCATCGGCGCGAACAACTGCACCTGCAGGTAACGGTTGATTATGTTCGTCAACCAGGATAATAGTGGCACCTGTCACTTTCTTCGCCTCAAACTTGATCAAGTAGCCGCCTTTCTGTGGCGGAGTCACTGTCCGGTCCGAAAGATCAAGAGCCACGTCCAGCGGAATTGCAGTGTCGTCAAGGCGAATGCTGTTGTTTTCATAGGCGACCAGGTTAGGAAGCACTGCAATGCCGCCACCATCAGTGTGACCAATAACCCGGTTATTCGAATAAACGTCAACCGTCTGCTTAAGTGGGACCTCGACCATTGCAAAACTGCTATCGATCCATCGTGTCGGACGCACGATACCCCCGAGCACCGCAATTCCGCCAGTCGCTTCAACCTGCTCATTGACCTGGGAGGCGACATGGTTAGCATCAAGCTCGATTTGCCCGACCTTGCTTAGGTAGGTCACGCCGACGTCCTGCGAATCGTCGTTGATAACAGTGGTACGCGCGCGATATCCCCAACCGCCCTCAAGGTCGGGAGTCCTGGAAACTTCAAAGTTTGCTGTCGTATCATGAGCGGCGAAATTGATCTGACTGGTCGCAACCGATTGATGTCCATATGGAATGACCCATAGAGCTCCGGCCGTCAACGTGCGTGTATTCGCTAACTCTTTGCTGATACTCAACGACAGGCTGCCGTAATGGCGCATATCAAATGTAAGGCCAGTCGCTGCGGCCTTGATGTTCGGTAAATTACGATTTGCATCATTCAGATAACTCAGCGAAAAGGAGATACGGGAGCCAAGCGACATGCTTCCTTGCGCCAAAAATTCGTGCGAGGATGGACGATTATTGCCGTCGTAACCAAGTTGCCAGTAATTTTTAGTGGTGACGGTGTCACTGACAGAAATGCCAAATCCCTGTGACTGATGGGATAACTGTACCTGGGCAAGGCCACCCGAACCGTACTGCGACATGCTTCCGGCCACGCTGGTCGTCAGAACCATGAAATTGAATAAAGGAATGGTCGATCCAACACCCATATCCTGATCCTGGGCAGTGAATTCAGCATGGGTTTCAGCAGTCATATACTTGAACCCATAGCGATACGTGCCAGAAACAAAACCGTCCGCATAGCGGCTGTCGGCTAGACCATAGTTTTCGCGCTGCAAGCCCGCCTCCACCGACCCTGCATGGGTTCCTTCCCGCAGCATAAGCGGGGTGCTGATAAACGGCTGGGAGATGACCTGCTGCCGCCCCAGCGCATCTTGGACGACCATCTGTACATTGCCTTGCCCAGTAAAGACTGGGACATTGCTCAGTGCGAAAGGACCGCTATTCACGCTGGTTGACGCGCGCAGCACGCTGTCAACGTAGATGTTCACGGTTGACGGAGCTTGTGCAACACCAGAAAGCGTCGGCAACGGTGTCGGAATGACATCGGGCCGAATCGAAAAATTGGTATCGTACTGTATTCCGCCGAAGTAAATCTGGTTCGACCAGTTGCTTGATACGGTAGTTGAATCACCTAATGTCAGGGTTGTAATTGAATCGGGAAAATCCCTGACGTATTTCGTATCGAGCCGGTAAAGGGAATTTATTCCGATAGTTTGCCGGTAAATCTCCCGATATTCAAATTCTCCACCGGCGATACCAAATACATTTGCATCAAGCAGTGCGCCAAAATTATAGTAACCGGCCGAATTACTATAGGTCAGATCGTAGTTCAGGTATCCACCTAGAGGTGGTGCCTGTACATTGCGACGTTGCTGCCCGCCGATGCTGGCAGTGGTCCCATTAAACGCCGAACCACTGGCAACGATGCGAAGCGTCTGGGTCGCATCATCAAATACAACATGCGTATCTGGCAGATTGTCGATCCGACAGTAGTCAATTCCGCCAATATGCAGGACTTCAGCGTCGGGCATGTTTAACCGCACTGCGGACAGCAATTGCCTGGCGATAAAAATCTTCCCATCGTTTGTCCTGAGCACGCTTGCAAAGTCTGCAACCTCTTCGCCGTTGACCGTCACAGCGACAACTTCGGGCGCCGTGACTGGTTTGCTGATTTGCGCATGGAGACTGGACATCATCACCGAAAGTAGTAGGCCACATGCGAGTCCGCTATTCAGGCTCCGCATCGAGTACTTCGTCACTTTGCCCAACTGGCGTAAGTATCTTCAGGGTAACGCGGCCAAGGCTGCCACTGGTCACGAGCGGCCACTCTTTCCGTTGTTCCGGCAGGACGTACGTTGGGTCGTTGTCAGTAACGATTGGCGTGCCCTTGTCGTCAGCGATGACAAATCCGTTTATCTTTATGTGCGTATCGCCACTGTTGTCTGCAACCAGAATATATCGTTGACCTTTGTGGACTAAATGCCATGTCACATGCACGTTCTTTTGCACCGGATTGATGAATACCGGAATGCTGACTCGCAGCACCGTGCGCAAGCCAAGCTCTCCTCCAGCCGTTGTTCCATCCGGTATCTCATCCACAATCAAACGGTAGCTTTGCTCTTTCGCCGTTTGCGTGACTGAGCGTAAGCCGAACCGCAGGAACTGTTGTTGACCGGGCTTGATGGTAAATATCGGGGGATTGAGAATCACCTCATCCGTATTGACCTGTGTTTCGATGTGCCCATCGGTGCTCCACTTCACCGCGTGCACCTGTAAGCGAAGATCGCTGTCTCCCTTGTTGGTCAAACGCAGAATCGACATCGGTTTGCTCGAGGTTAGATCAAATGTGATCGGGCTGGCGATGAAAGAACTCGCCGACGCTTCGAGCGCTGGGTAGACGCAGGCCAGCAGAAGTGCCATGGCCTGCGCTGCCCAGCTAGTTTTACGTAGCATGGGCGCCAACCTCGAGCTAGAAGGTAATAGTGGCTATCACCGTGTCGTTATAAGTATCAACGTGAAGAAGACTTTGACCCGCCGGAATTTCCGTATAGACGGTCTGGACGTGCTGGGTACCATCTTCGACTGCTGCAAGTTCGGCGGTTGCCGTATATCCCCAAGGGGTCGTATAAGTGGACTCCTGATACAGGTTGTAAGCCAGAAGGTCCGTGGTATGGGTCGTGCCAGCGAGATGCCGAATCGGGATCGCGGACGTGCCCGTGTCGTGGCCACCGCCGTCGAGCGCGATGAGCGCATTCGTGCCACCGTTGGTGCAAGTATAGGTAACTGACCCGCTGGTGTCCTTGACCGGGGTACCTGCGGCACCTGCATTAGCAGTGACCGGGTCATATGTGCTTGTGAAGCCCGTGGCGGTCAGCGTGCAACTCGCTGCGATGGTTGCACTATTGGTCAAGGTGGCCGTGGTACTGCCCGCCGCCATCGCGCTTGCTGAACCGACCAGAGCCAATGCAAACACGAGAGTCCTAAGTTTAAATGCGTTCATGCTTTAATCCTGACAGGTTATAGAGAGAATATTCTGTTACCAGATCGAACACCGGAGTCACGTCATGCGCACCGGGCATTGCCGAGAAACATAGCCGCTTTGATAATTTCGACGTTATCACCGCTCACCGGGCATAACTCGCCCATAAAAAGTCAAATCTGCTTTCAATAAATACTCATCAATTGAAGATTACCGATAGCAGATATCGTTGAATAAGGGCTCACTTTCAATCCGATTATTTTCTGCGGTAGGTACGAAAATCGATGCACAGACCTATACCCTGGGTCGCCCGTAAATCGAGCCAATAGACCAGCGGAGAATCCGATAATTATTACCGGTTATCTTTAGATTTTCCGTTATCGGCATTCGGTTGAGTGGAGACTAGTCTTATTTGTAATAAAATGTTAGCTAATTTTTAAGCAAACGTTTACGGGAAAATAATATTTAGCATAGAAGGCTTGCTGGCATGCGTTTGCGCTCTGCCCCGAATTTACGGATATTTTCGATAGTGTTGCTATTTTGTCTGAACAAACTGCAATGATGTCGATGCAATTTACGGTAACACCTCTTAAAGTCTCACATTGATCGCATGGAGCGGTAATAAGCGACCGAAAGAGCATCCGCGACCTCCCTCCTTTCGCGGGCGATCTCTGCGTTCGGGCCCCACACCGTCTGCGTGCGGAGAACGGCGCTTATTGGGCGGATCGTCTCCTACACAAGACGGCGTTGGACGGCCCATTAGCACGGTTTCCAATCGATTGTTTAAAGCCTGAGACTTTTGGTGAAAACGGATGAGCGTTTTTTCCAATCGTCTAGCGCAGCAGTATGGAAACTTAATACACAGCAAGCGCATAGCCGGCGAGTCAAACCATCTGCCATGCGAGCGATCACACTAGATCTTCGCTCTTCCCGACTCCCCGACGGCTACGGCCATATTCCCACTGACATATCGCTTCGACAACGCCTCGTAAAGCGCTGGGGCAAAGAGTTTCGATACCTGGCTGGATATCAGCGCTGTCGCCATGAGTGATATGACGAGTGCATGGCCGTTGATCATCTCGATCACGATCACGAACGCGGTGATCGGGCTTTGCGTCACTGCAGCCAGATAACCGACCATTCCGAGCGCGATCAGCATCGGCAGCTGCATCTGGCCGAACACCAGGTGCAGCGCATTTCCAATACCGGCACCGATCGCCAACGAGGGCGCAAAGAGTCCACCAGGTGCGCCCGGCAGATACGACCCGACCATCGAGGCCATCTTGAGCACCGGGTAGGCAGCGCTTAGTTGAGCTCGTCCTTCCAGCATTGCCCGCGCTTCGGCATAGCCACTGCCGAACGTATGTCCGCCGGAGGCCACGCCGATCACGGCGATGATCAGGCCGCACACGGCACCAAACGCCACCGGATGACGGTCGCGCCAGGTGTTGACCCGCGACGGGATCCAGCGCCCGGTATTCAGTAGTAGCCAGCAGAATACGCCGCCCGCGGCGCCGGACACAGCACCGATCAGTACGACGGCTACTGCGAGCAGGTCTGGGAAGTGGTTCCCTATATCGATCGTTCCGAAATACGTGTAGTTGCCCTGCAATCCCAGCGAAACAATACCGGCGAAGATGATGGCGGTAATCAGCACGCCACTTGTGCGCTGCTCGAAGCTTCGGGTCAACTCCTCGATCGCAAAGACGACACCGGCGAGCGGCGCGTTAAACGCTGCCGACAGGCCCGCTGCGGCACCAGCGAGCGCCAGCCGGTGCTCAAGCGCTGTGCCCCGGAGGGCCCGGAACCGCTGAGGATAAAAGCGCCGCAGGTTGAACATGAGTGCCGCACCCACGTGGATCGTCGGACCCTCCCGGCCGATCGTAAATCCCCCCAATATCGAAAGGAACGACACCACGATCTTGCCGACCAGGATTCTTATGCTTAGAAGGCGTGGCTCAAGAGCGCCGCTGTCATGAAGCGTCGCGATGACCTGAGGGATTCCGCTGCCTTCTGATCCAGGGAAAAAGCGTCTGGTCAACCAAACGCCGAGTGCGCCGATCGCCGGGCTGACGGGAAGCGGCAACCACCAGTACCGCGTTGCATATCGCAGAAAAGTGTCGTATCCGACGTCGATCAGCTTAGCGTACAGAACGGCGACGAGCCCGGTCGCGATGGCGCCCAGCCAGAACACGCCGTAATGCAGCCACAACCGTCTGCCACGCTGCACCACACGTTTATCGATAAATCCCGGTATGCGCATGACGCCGCCGCAAAGGCACGAGTATAAACGATAAGGCACACTGTGCCATATCTCGCGATAGACGGCTCAATCTTCATGGCGAAGTGTAATAAAAGCGGGAGGACCGTCACTTCCTGCGCGCAGGTCCAAATACCCAGCCGAAAGACTCGATCTCCGACTTGTGTAGCGCCACCAGTTTCAACAGACAGCGCTCGCCCTTCGTCGTGAGATGCACCTGAACCTGCCGGCGGTCCAGGCCGTCGGGTACGCGAACCACCAGACCTGCGGCTTCGCAACGTGAGACGAGTGCGGCTGTACCATTCGGCGCAGCCTGCAGCCGTTCCGCGAGTTCACCGACACTGGCCCATTGCCGGCCGGGAAACCCTCTGACATGCAGGAGCAACTGATATTGCAACGGAGTTACGCCCTCTGCGTGGGTAATCTCCTCCGAGAACCGCAGAAACTGTCGCAGCTGATAGCGAAACTCGGACATCGCCTCTAGATCCTGCTTGCCTGGCGCCGTGGCGGATGTGCCTTTGCGGGAGCTCATTCAGTCTCCAGAGATTGGGGAAATGCGGATTAAAAATATGTCATCTTGTGCCTAAACTGCTCCTAAGTTGCGCGTCCGGGTTTCGGTTCGTGCGTGGAACAGGCAGCGAATTCTCCGGCCGCGTGATGTAGCCGTGTTCGCCGCCTTTGCAGAGGATTCTAAAACGTTCAACGCGGAGGAGACCAATGTCGACGTATCGCTTTGTTTTCAGGTGCCGGTTGCCATGACGTATCCGCGTTAGGGCGAATGGCACTTACTTAAGCCAGCATGGAGGAGAAGAGGCGGGTAAGTACTTGAAGAGAAACGGAGGAGGCTGATCCAGGGATTGATAGGATGGTTGTTACCAGGCAAACACCCGTCTCATTCCAAGGACCAGCCCCCATGGATCGTAATGCACGAAGTCATCACAGGCAAACCATAGGCGGCGTTCAAAGCCGGGCGCGCAGGGCCCAGGCGGTTGACTACTTCAACATACTGACGAGCCCGGAGCTGTTGGACATAACGGAAGCGCATTTGCCAGAACATCGGGAACGGCTGTATCCGCCGACGGTGACACTGTCGATGTTCATGCGCCAGGCGCTGGAAGAGGACGCCTCCTGTCAGAAGGCGGTCAACGGGTGGGCTGCGCAGCGAGCTGCCGACGGGCTGCGACCCATGAGTGTGCGTACGGGAGGCTACTGCCGCGCTCGCCAGAGACTGCCTCTGACGATGGTGCGGGAGTTGACGCGCGAGACAGGACGTCAACTGCACGAGCAGGCCAGAGCGGCCTGGACGTGGCGCGGGCGCCCGGTCAAGCTGGTTGACGGGACAGGGATCTCGATGCCCGATACGCCGTCGAATCAGGCCCGCTTCCCGCAGTCCAGTTCTCAGGCCGAAGGAGTGGGATTTCCGTTAGCCTATCTGGTTGCGGTGATCTGTCTGGCAAGCGGCGCAGTGCTGGAGGCGAGTGTCGGAACTTACGCGGGCAAAGGCAGCGGGGAGCTGACGGCGTTTCGCATGCTCCAAGACACGTTTCGCAAAGGTGATGTGATCGTCGCCGATGCCTTGTATTGCCACTACTTTCTGATGGCCTCAATGATCGCCGCCGGAGTGGATGTCGTGATGGAACAGCATGGGGCACGCCGCACCGACTTTCGGCGAGGCAAGTCGCTGGGCATGCGCGATCACATTGTGACGTGGCCCAAACCCCGGCAACGTCCCGACTGGATGACGCGTGAGCAGTACCAGGCCTTCCCCGATGAACTGATGGTGCGCGAGTCCAGGCTGCATCACCGGGTGCTGGTCACCACGATGCTTGATGCACGCAAGACCAGCAAACAGGAGCTCTCGCAGTTGTACGCCAGGCGTTGGAACGTGGAACTGGATCTACGTAACACCAAGACGACGATGGGTATGGACGTACTGCATTGCCAGACTGCCCACATGAACGAGAAGGAGATCTGGGTCCATCTGCTGGCCTATAACGTGATTGTGCGACACGAAGTCGCCTGTAGAAGTTGTTCCCACTTCAATGGAGGGAACCACCCGTGTCACCGGGTGCATCTAGGGGTGAGTAGCCCCGGGGAGTTTCACCCCGAGGCTCTCGCAGAACCGGACGTGAGGCTCGCACCTCATCCGGCTCCCGTTACCCAACCTCGCGCCGAGCGATACGCCAGTGAACGAACAACCGCGGAGCGAGGTCCATCATCTTGCCGAGCCATCGCACACTACGCTGCTTTCGCCGTCGTAATGTCTTGTATTTGCGTCTGGCCCACTGCGCAAGCTTCTGGTCTATATAGTGGAAGAGCTTTCGCATCTCCGACCTATAGAACGCCCCATAGTAGTTCCACCACCCTTGTATCGTCGGGTTGCATAACTGCGCGATGTCCTCAAGCGTCGCCGGCGTCCGGCGGTGAATCCGCCAGCCCCGCACTACTTGCCTCATCCGTTTGAGCGCGTCGCCACTCACCGCCGGCAGGAAGCCGGTAAATAGCCGGTTGTGTCGACTGCGCGCCCCCCTGGGCCCGAACGTGAAACCCAGAAACGTAAATTGCACGTTCGGAAAGGCACCAGTACGCTTGCTGTCCTTGCAGTACACGATTTTCGACTTCTCCGGATGCATCGTCAGCCCACATTCCTCCAGCCGTAATGCAATAGAGCGCATCACCGCTTCTGCCTGCGCCTGGGTGCGGCAGTGAACCACCGCATCGTCGGCGTAGCGCGCGAAGGGACATTGTGGATACGTCCGCTTCATCCAGCTATCGAACGCGTAATGCATGAACAGATTCATCAGGATCGGACTGACCACACCACCCTATGGAACCCCTCGCGTCCGGGACAGATTCGTCCCGTCCGCGATCTCGAACGGCGCAGTCAGCCACCGCTCGATGTACAGCAGGATCCAGTTCTCCCTGATGTGGCTTCGCACTGCCTTCATCAACAACGCATGATCGATCTGATCGAACGCCGCCTTGATGTCAAACTCAACAACCCAGTCATACTGCCAGCAACGCTTGCGCGTCACAGCAATCGCCTGTTTAGCCGACTTGCCTGGCCGGTATCCATAAGAATCTGGATGAAACACCGGGTCGAGTGTCGGCTCGATCATGAGCTTGACAACACTTTGGGCAATTCGATCAGACACGGTGGGGACGGTCAGCGCGAACTGCACAAGTGCTCAGCGAGCATTTGGGATGGGCTGAGATTCGTCACCCGTTCCATCCCCTCAGGGGCCAACGCTTTCCCGTTCTGAAGGAGCGCCGCGTCGCAGGCACCGAGACATTGCTTCTGCGCGATACAGAACGCGGCAGCTTTAGCATTGCGCGCGAATGGACCGACTGGGGCACACCGACTGTCCACGACGACGCCATCGCGTCCGTGTGCTGCTTCGATCTGGGCATGTTGTTGGAGCTGGTCACGTTGATCGACCAGCTTGCCCCATCCAGGAAGTCGTCGAACAAAGGAGCTTGATCAATGCATCTCCTTGTCCTATTATCAGACCAGTTTTCAACGTGATCCGCCAATGGAAGATATTCCGTCGTCCACTTTGCGCAGACGCCGCGCGCAATTGCTGAAGCAAATGCCGGCGTTAGAGACGCTCTTGCGCGGCTCTCTCATCGAGCGCTACAAGCGCTGCGGCAAACCGGGCTGCAAGTGTGCAGACGGCCCCGGCCATGGCCCCAAGTACTACCTGTCCGTGAGCTTTCCCGGCCGCCGGCCCCAAATGGACTACGTACCGCAAGCCGATTACACCGACGTTACCGAACGTCTGGCGAACTATCACCGAGTCCGCGAGATCATCGAGGAAATCTGCGAGATCAACCGCGAACTATTGCGCCGCCGCGAGGCGCTCTGAGGGGCGCCGGTGAGCCAGTCTCCGCTGTCACTCACCCACATCATCGATCCGCAATCGGCCGGCGTACTCATCGCCAACATGCTCGAGGCCTGGCTCACCGCCGGGCCCGCGCTGGAGCTGACCGAGGAGGCCGCCGATGAACACCAAGATCACCCCCCAACATCAAAGCAAGCCGGCGTACATCGGTCCATGCCCGCGGCACATACAGCTCGCGGTCGATGAATGCACTGCCGCCATGACCGGCATAGCAGAGGAATACGCCGACCTGGCAATTCTCGATTCGGCCCGCCGTGCCGCTGTATTGGCGTTGCACGCCGGCCGAGTGCTCACCTTTCTTGATGAAACCAGTTTCGTCCACGATCAGCACTGCATCACGCTCGCCGAGTCGTTCACCCACGTATTGGCGCAGTACATCGCGCGCGGCGTCGGCGTCCCACTGTGCCCGCTCGAGCAGGTGCTGCACGCCGTCCGGTGTTGCCTCGCCAATCCATTCGGCAAGTTGCCAGCCGTTCTTGCGCTCGACTGTGCCCAGCAGCCCCTTCATATACGCCAGTGAGCGCTGCCGGGGTTCAGGGCGTCTGAACAGGTGTTCGAGACGTTCATGCAATGCGTACAGTTCACGTTCCCACGATTTCGCAATTGCTCGCATCGGTTTATACTCACATAGTAGTTCTAACTAATTATAGTAAAAAAATCTACGGCTGTAGTACTAGAACAAATGTCGTTGCTTTTGAATTCATCTTTCGCTTTCTCTGGGGAGATTTGGCAATCAGAGAGCATCTCGCGAGAGTTCTTCGACAGTAGCGTCGACTTCGGCAAACACATCGAGCATTCGGTACTTGCTCTGCAAACGACGGGCGTGCTGGAGGAACGCAGGGTCATGAAGTACCTGCTCCACGGCGTTTCGCAGCGCATCTACAGAAGGTTTGCCAGTTGCTAAGTTAATAGCCGCACCGGTCTTGGCCGTCCGGGCAGTGACTTCAATCTTGTCTTCCGACTCACCGGCAAGAACCAGCGGGACACCATGATTGAGTGCTTGCTGTGCCCCCCCATACCCGCCATTGCTCACCATCACATCGGTGTGCGGAAGCAAGTGGTCCAGGGGTATGAAGTCCGCGACATAGGCGTTCGAAGGGACCGCGCCGATATCGGCATCGGCCCGTCCAGTCAACGCCACGACGACCACGTCCATGTTCTCGAGCGCCCGAAGCGTCGGAACGATCAGGTCATTGAAGTCGCGATTGGCAATCGTTCCCTGTGTGACGACGACTACCTTTTGCGCGCCGAGGACGTTCGGCGAGGACGATGAAAACGCGTACGAGGAAGCCGAACGGCTCGAAACCGAAATCGACAAGGTGAACGCCGCCCTCATCGCACTCGAAAGCCGCCTCGTCGTGTGGGACGCGCAACAGATGGCCGAAGCAGGCGCGTTCGTGATGGTCAGCTCGCAGGGCAAATTGATGATCGAACGGGGTCTGGTGCGCCGCGAGAACAGCGCGGCACTGGACGCAGCAGGCGCGACCGTGACCGGCACCCCGGAAGCCGAACGCGAACCCGGCACGACAGCGGACCCTGTGCACAAGGAGAAGCCGGTCCACAGTGCGAAGCTCTGCCAGCGCCTGACCGCGCACCGTACCGCTGCCGTTCACGCGGAACTGATCGCGCAGCCGTCCCTCGCACTCGCCGCCCTCCTGCAACGCGTGATTCCGGAAGTTTTTCCGGAACGGTACGGCGTCTCGTTCGTCCCGCACGCGCTGGAACTGTCCTGCAACAGCAACCACGACAAGCTGCTCGGCGCGGCGGATGACCTGCCCACCAGCACCGCGTGGAACCTCATCGAGGCGCAGCGCGAGCGGTGGAGCCGAGAACTCCCCGCGCGGCGTGCGGACCTGCTGCCGTGGCTGATCGAACAGGACCCCGGCACGACCCTGCTGGACCTGCTCGCCTTCTGCACCGGCACCCTGCTCGACGGCATCGCCGGGGAGGAAAAGCCCCATGCCATCAATGCGCTCGCCAGCGTGCTGAACCTTGACATGACGCGGTACTGGACGCCCACCCGCGCCTCGTACTTCGATCATGTCAGCAAGGCGCGCATCGCTGAAGTCGTCGCCAGCGCCGCGTCACCGAAGATCGCCGCCGACCTCGGCAAGATGAAAAAGGCCGACGCGGCAGCCGCCGCCGAACTGCGGCTCGCGAAGTCCGCATGGCTCCCGGAAGTCCTCACCGATCGCGAAGTCCCGGCAGCGCGCTCCTACGGCGCGGCCCATGACGCGGATGGAGATGACAACGAGGAAGCCGACGCCGGTGATGAAGTGCAGCAGGACGGCGATGCGAAAGGCGATGACCACGGTAATGAGCCCGGTAATGACCGGATCAACGGTAGGGAACCCGGCGAAGGTGTCGGCACTCCGTCGCCGGCGGACGGCCCGACCGGGGCACAGGAGCCAACCGCGACAGACGGCAACGGTGCGCTGCCCGCGTGGCCCTTCCCGACTGTCGCAACCGCTGCGAGCGCCGCAAGTGCGACGTCCGCGACGCCCGCTGATGGCATGTCCATGACGCAGGACGCTGCGTAATCCGCGCAGGTTCCGCCGGTCAGTCCGGTGGAACCTGCTGACCGGGCGCAGCCCCCGCAGGACTGCGCTGCTATCCCGCGTGCCGTCAGTGGCACGCGCACTCAAAGAGAGGCAATCATGAAAAAATCGATCAAGGTCATCGTGATCGCAATCAATCACGATTCCGGCCACGTCTTCACGACCGCCCTTGAAGTGACGGACGACGAATACGGTAACGGTAAGCACTTTCACGTCGCCGTCGCTCGGGCCGCAGAAGCCGGCTTTGTGTCACCCCTGATCGCCGTAGAGGCCGACGATCTGGTCCGCCTCGCGATGGAGATCAGGACAGCCATTGCGCAGCGCAACGCAACGCCGCACACTAGCCCACGATGCGACAGGCCGGGAAGCGGATTCCCGCCTGTCGCACCCTGTCGCGCCCTGCCCCCTATCCCCGCCATACGGCCAGCCAGACGGCTATCGCTACCGCACTGCCCAGCGCAACCAACCCGACCGCCAGCATGGCCTGCAGCGCACGCCAGTACCTGCGCGCCAGCGACTGTGCCCTGGCCTGCGCCTGCTGTCCCGCTTCCCGCGTCGCATGCTCGAAAGCTTCGACGGCCCCGTCAAGCCGCGCGCGCTGCTCGCGTACCGCGATGGCAAACGCGCCCACCAGACGATTACCCGCCGCCCGCGCGATCCGGTTGGCGGCGCGCTCTGCCAGCGCATCGAGCGCGGCCTCGTTCAGCCCCGCGAGAGCCGCCCGGTAGCGCTCCTCATGCTCGCGGATCATGTGCTCGGCAAGCCGTATCGTTTCCTTGCAGCGCGCGAGCGCATCACGATGCTGCGCCATCAGCGCATCCGTCGCTTCCCTGGCTTCGGCGCGCATCGTATGGAGGCTGCCCTCGCCCGCTTTCCTGATGCGATCCGGCATCGCCTCGTACAGCCGCGCATAGAATTCGAGCTACGGCGAGCACCGACCAGAGCGCGTCGTTATCGCGCAGATTCAGTGCAGCCGACACGCGCCGCATGCGCGCGATGCTCACGTCGTCCGGGACTTCGCCCGACACATCGAGGAACAGGCGCGCGAGCGGATCGGGCGGGCGCGCACGCCGCGAGCGCGTCGGACGTCGCGGGCGTCCTGGGGGTCCCCAGGGTCCATCAGCCATCGGCGATGACACCGGCAAACATCGCGTCATAGAGCGAGCGCCAGCGCAGCAGCTCCGCGCGCTGCCCGATAGGCAGCGTCTCTGCCGCCTTGCGCACCGACAACCGCTGGCTGCGCAGGTCATCGGCCACGCGATCCGCAAGGTCGGGAAAGTCCAGTGACTTGCCCTTCGCTTCGATACCGTTGCGGATGTTCGAATCCTGATAGAGCGTGAACTTGTCGGCGGTGCCGAAGTAGGCGTTGCGCACGACGTGGGTGGTCGCATCAGGAAACGTCGCGCCGAACTCGCGCAGCAGTTCCAGACTGTCGCGCTGCCGGTTGATGACCCAGAACACGACCAGCCGCCGCGCCAGTTCATCGAGCGTGCTGGCCAGCGTCGCGCCATAGCGCGCTACCCCCGCCTGATTGCGCGCCGCGGTATTCACGATCACCACAGCATCGCGCTTCGCATCACAGTAGTTGACGAGTCCAATCCAGCCATCGGCTTCGTCGAGGTCAAACGCCGCGCATTCAATCTCGTGGTGAATCGCTTTCATCACGTCCGGATTCGCGTGTCGGTTTCGACCACTACAAGGTTGGCATTGCGCCGTTGCAGGTGATCGGCCAGCGCGAGTGCGACGATGCTCTTGCCCACGCCGCCCTTGCTGCCGCCCACGAGATAGATGGGGTTGAGGGTCTCTGCCATAGCCGTCCTTTACAGATCGTCGGTATCGGGTTTGATCGCGAATGCGAGCGAACCCTCTACCGGCATGGGTTGCGGTTTGACTTCTGCCTTTCCCCCATGCGGACGCGCTTCAGTACGCGCCTCATTACGCATCTCCGTACGGAGACTGTTCGAGCGTGATGCGCCGCCCTGCGCTGCCCCATGCGCGCGCGGCAGTGTCGTGACAGTACCCGTTGCTGGCGCTCTCGTCTCCGGACGTGTCGTGTTGCCTGTGCTGTTTCCCTTTCCCGCGCTGTTTCCCTTGCCTCCGGAACGCAGCGCATAACGGATCGTGCCAGCCGTGATATCGATGCCCGTCTGTTTTGCCTGCTCCGCGATCTGCTCCAATGTGTAGCCCTTGGTCTGCGCTCCCCGGATATGGGCGCGCATCTCTTTCTTCGCGTCGCGCACGCCGACACCGCGTTCGGCCTCGGGTTTCTCGGGTAACGCATCGAGCGTATGGGCGAACGCATCCCATTGCGATTTCGTATAAAGCTTGGCAACAGGCATCGCAACCTCCAGCGCACATCGGTACACACCACCTGCACACCATCCTGCTCACGCACAACGCACCTGTCAACGCCGTCCCTTTGCGTCGCAAGGCACCGTAGGAACTCCAGGGAACTCATGGGAACACGGGGGAACAACGCACTTTTTTTCGCGTGTCGTACACACACAACGTTTCCACCCTGACGCATTGCCATCACCGCCATTTTGCGGGCGGTTTGCGCTGATCGTGGAGAGCTTGTCATCACCGTTATGCATTGCGTTTACGCTGAACACGAACACCTTGACGCCGCAACATCGCCGCCGTTGACGCAACCGCTTTGCACATCCTTGTGAACCCGCAACGCGCGAGGTTTACCAGCGGTTCGCCATTTCTGCGCGCACGTCACGTTCACGTTGCCTCTTGCGTTGCACACGGCGCCGGACAAGTCCTGTATCCGCTGAGCGCAGGCGATGCGTTTTCGCCTGTTTTCCGGTACGCAGCCGGTACGCATTGTATTGTTCCGCCGAAGCGCATTTTTAACGCATGCGATTTGCGCCTTGTGTGACCACACTGACGCACGCCAGTACGCGCGAGATACGCACATCGGTACGCAGGAGGTACGCAACTTCTCGCACGCCGTTTAACCTGAGATGGGAGAACTTGACGCACGGACTTACACATTTTTTGCGCACCCGCAAGCGCACGGTGCATGCGCTTTCACGGCGACCGTTACGCAATTTCTTCGCACGCGGTGGCGCAGCGTTTCTATAGGGCCTGAACTGTCATTTGCGTGAAAGCCGCGACCTCTGCGCAAAACGTTTACTCCGGGCGACAAAAAATGCAATTAAAACGAGTGATTGCAGGGATAGGCTACCGCCGGTTTTGGGATGCCCATAGGGCCTGTGATCGAGCCGCGGTCATCTCAGGGCGGCAAGGCGACCCTTCTCCGTCGTTTTGCCGGTGTAAAGCAGTGCTTGTTCTTTGACGAGCAATAGTCGTTCAAAAGGCATTGAAGGTTTAGAGCTGCTTGCGCAAACCGCTTGCTGACTCTCAGCCCATTCTCAAGCCCGCCAGCTTCTAAGCGACGATTCGAGCGATGGATCACTGCATCGGCGATTTGCTGTTCGCTCTGAGAAGTTGTGGAGCCAACGGGATAGCAACAGAACCTGCTCTGACGGCTGGCTTGCAGGCACTTGCCTGCTTGAAAGGTTGATCGTCACCGGCTTGCGCCCTGATGCTGGCAAGGCCACCACTCCAACGATAGGCGAGAACGCCCCTTGCCGCAGCTTGCGGCGACGTGCTTGAGGCGTGGCGTGGAAGCTCCATAAGGTGAAGCCGGGCGGCGTGTCGCTGAACCGTCCTTCGTGACGTACAGGCGGCGAACCGCCAGCGCCCAGGACGGCACGCTTTGGCACAACCTGCCGCAGCAAGCCTGGGCGTAGCCCCACAAGCCCCGCCCATTGCATCGATCCGTTGAACTCGCCACTGCTTTCTTTCGCAAGCGCAGCACACAGCACCATAGACGCGAAGGCGTGAGGGATTGAAACCGAATGGCCGTGACGACGAAGGCGGCACGGGGCGCAGTCTGAAAGCCTGGCGGCAATGCCGACATGCCTATTGGATGTCAGCCCACCGTATCAAGATTCCGAACAGCGGCTAGGACAACAGCTTGCCTAAAGCGCGTGTAGCGCTGACTGACTTATGGGGAAGCATTTTTGCAAATAGCAAAGATGGTATCGCGCAGCCACCGATGGGCAGGATCAGCATGGAGGCGAGGATGCCAAATGGCCGACACTTTGATTTCGGGCGTTCGTACCGGGAGTTCAAAGTATTGAACGCCAGCACTACCCGCGTGACCGCTCAGCAAGGCACTGCCAAAGTATGAATGCGGGACGAGTCCGAGAAGATCCGAATGGCGTGCGATTTGCATCGCGTTGGCGTAGGTGAGCACGACCATAGCGATGTTCCTGTGCAGACCCAACTGGCCCAACGCATCGTCTACCGGGCCGGAGAATTGCCGTTTGCGTGATACCACCACGTGCTGGTAGCTAGCGTAGCGTTTCGCGGTCATCCTTGTCAAAAGAGGGTGTCCAGTTCTACAAATGCCCACGAACCGATCACGAAACAGCAACCGCGTCCTCAGTTCCGGTGCAGTGGTTCCGAGTACGCCGACCTCCAGGTCAACCATGCCTTCCCGAAGTGGCCGTGCATCCTTGTCAGGCTTCGATACGAATCGGATACGGACGTGGGGCGCGGTTTGGGTGATCGCCGCCATGAGCGATGCACCGATCAGTTCGACGAAGCCGTCATTCGCACGAATCGTGAACGTCCGCTCCAGTGTGGCAACGTCCAAGGTGCTGTTGGCGGGTTGAAGCGCGGCCTTCGCGTTTCGGGCAAGTTCATGGACGTGCTCGCTGAGTTGCTCGGCATACGGTGTCGGAACCAGCGTCCTTCCCGCTAGCACGAGCAGTTGATCCCCTGTCGCTATCCGCAGTCTCGAAAGCGTCCTGCTCATGGCAGAGGGACTCAAGCCGAGTCGGCGCGCTGCCTTGGTCACGCTGCACTCGGCGAGCAATACATCCAGCGCAGTGAGGAGATTCAAGTCCACGTCTTGCATGTCAAGTCGTCCCCTTTTATTAACTATCGTTGATTCTGATGCAATCGATTATTGCATCCCACGCGTCTGGTGCAATGAATTTTGCTCCACCAGAATCAGGGCTGTCCAATCTCAAGGAACCTTGATGAAACACTCAAGTGACGACAAGGCCCCCGCCATTCTGCTTATCGGCGCATCGCGTGGCCTCGGTCATGCCATGGCCGCCGAACTCTTGAAAAAGGGATGGAACGTCGTCGGCACGACGCGCCCGATCGAAGGCCGAACTCAATTGCATGACCTGGCCGACGAGAACCAAGGCCGCATCGAGGTCGAGACCGTCGACATCTGCGAACCGGAGCAGATCGCGGCACTCCGTGCCCGCCTGTCGGGTCGGGTGTTCGACATCCTGTTCGTGAACGCCGGCACCGCCAATGCAAATCCGAATGACACCATCGGTGAAGTACCCACCGAGGAGTTCATCCGCGTGATGGTCACGAATGCACTTGGCCCTATGCGTACCGTCGAGGTGTTGCAGGATCTTGTCCCCTCCGACGGCCTCATCGGCGTCATGTCGTCGGGACAGGGCAGTATCGCCAACAATACTAACGGTGGGTTTGAAATCTATCGCGGCAGTAAGTCGGCTCTGAACCAGTACATGCGAAGCTACGCCGCCCGACATGACGGAGAGTCGCGCGCCTTATTGTTGCTCGCTCCGGGCTGGATTCGTACTGCATTGGGCGGCCCGAACGCGCCGTTCGGCCTTGAGGAAACCATTCCGGACATCGTGAACACGCTGCTCTCGAAGCGGGGAAAGCCTGGCCTGGAGTACCTCGACCGCATGGGCCGCACTGTCTCGTGGTGAACGGAGGCTCAGCCATGAAACTGATCGGAATTGAAGAGCATTTTCTGACGGATGAGATACACCGGGCCTGGAACGCGATCGGCCTTGAGGCGGTCGATCCGAGCATGGCGTTCCACTCCGGTACGTTCGAGGTTCGCCTGCTCGATCTCGCCGAGGACCGGCTTGCCCTGATGGACGAAACCGGACTGGACGTTCAGGTACTGTCGCTGACCAGCCCCATGCTGCATGACCTCGGACCTGAAAGCCTCGACCTGGCGCGGCGGACCAACGATGCCATCGCCGCCGTGGTCGCGCGTCATCCGGAGCGCTTCCAGGCGCTGGCCACGCTACCGGTGGCGATGCCGGACGAGGCCGCTCTGGAGCTCGAACGTTGCATCAAAGTGCTGGGCTTCAAGGGAACGATGCTGTGCGGGAGGGTGGGCACGCGTAACCTCGACCATTCAACCCTCTCGCCCATCTTCCAAAGCGCGGAGGCGTTGGGCGCACCGATTCTGCTCCATCCCCGGACGCCGGAGTTGGCCGTCAGGGCGGCTTATTATTCAGGCTTCACACCCGAGGTCGACATAGGCTTCGCCACAGTCGGCCTCGGTTGGCACTATGATGCGGGCATCCAGTTTATTCGCCTGGTACTCGCCGGCGTGTTCGACCGCATGCCGGGCCTCCAAGTCATCCTGGGCCATTGGGGCGAACTGGTGCTGTTCTACGCCGAGCGTCTTGCGGTGATGGACCACGTATCTAAGCTGGCCCATCCCATCGCCCACTACCTACGCAACAATCTCTACATCACCGCCAGCGGCATGTTCCTTCCCCATTACCTTGAACGTGCCGCAGGTGTGGTGGGCACGGATCGCCTGCTCTTCTCGACGGACTTTCCTTACCAATACCGTCCGGGCCATGACGCAAGGCGGTTTCTGGAGAATTGCGGGCTCACCGAGCAGGACAAAGCTGGACTCGCGCATGGCAACTGGATGCAACTGACCGGCGAGAAGTAGAAAAGCGCCCGCGATTTACGATTGGTACGAAACCTAGCCCGCGTCAGCGGGCACCGATTGCCGCGCGCAAGACCCTTTCGCGCCCGCCCTGTCGCCGCCCTGTCGCCGCCTGGTCGAAGGCGGCGACAGGGCGATTTTGCGGCGAACGTTGAACCGGGAAAAGTCCCGGCACAACGCGCCGGGACCATGCTGCTGGTCACGCGGTCAACGCGTGGGCCTCCACCTCGTCGGCGTCTTCCGGTGCGGCGGTGTCGTCCACTGCCTTCTGCACGCCTTCCGGCTCCGTGTGGTGCTCGGTCTGGAACGCAGCGGGCATCCAGCCGGTGCTCTCGGTCAGCCGTTCGGCTTCGCTGGCAATGTCGCCTTTCTTCAACTTCGCCAGCCGGGTGACGTGCGCCGGGGCGAACTGCCCCACGGCTTTTCGCCTCGTGCGAACAAGTTAGCTTCGCCCCATTTCCGCAAGGTCACAATCACCGGAAACAGCGCTTCGCCTTTTGGCTTCAGCACATATTCCTGATACGCGGAACCGTCCGACGCGGGGACCACATCGAGCACGCCTGCTTCAACGAGCAGCCGCAACCGATCGGTGAGTATATTGCGCGCGATGTCGAGACTTTCCTGGAACGCGCCAAAGCGGCGCACGCCGTCGAATGCATCGCGCACGATAGCGGAATCGGGAAGGCGCTTACCGAGCGGTTCACACGCTCGCAAGCGGAGGGAGACCTGGCTCCTTCCGCCGATCCTGCGGCTCTCGCCCGATACCTCCACATGGTGGTCATGGGTCTTTCCATCCAGGCGCAGGATGGAATGTCCGAAGTGGAACTCAAGGAGTCAGCTGAGCGCGCTTTGATGGGCTGGCCTGCCAATCCGTAATGGCGGCGGGGATCCGACGCACGCCTGACCCGGATGATGGACGCAGCGGCCATATCTCGTTGACGGAGGTCGCAGGCGCTCGTCTGCCGCAGGCATGCGCTGTTCTATTCCAAGGCAATCGCGAGGTGTTAAGCGACTTCACGGATGAAGAAGCCGCACAGCCTGCTGCCCTGCTCACGCGACCGATTACAAACCGCGACCGCGTCATAAATGCTGATGCACCACTAAACAAGAGGACAAAGAAGGCTTCCAACAACGCACCGAAGACGCGGCCTGCTTCGTCGCATAAAGGTAGGTCTTGCAAGTGCAGAGTTCCGTCGAATCAAGACTTACGAGCCGCGAGAGTTTTTTGCATATTGCAGCGCTTCGGAACGACAGGTTTCGGGCGTCCAGATTCGCAGTTCCAATTTTCGGTTTTGGCCGCACCCGGCCTAACGCCTTCAGCTGAGTCGCATCGCACTAGCCAATCGTTCGTTCCCGAATGCGAATCCGGATGTCCGCGTTAGTCGTTCTGCCGCATACACTCCAGCCCGTGTAATACGATGGCGATTCCGCTGCGAAACTCCTTATCGGGCCCGAGACGTTTCGCTACACGCGCTGTTGCTGACAGTAGCGGATATTCGTTCCGCGGCAATTCAGCCATCGCGTTAGTGCCGGGGCCGTCGAGCGGGCCGAGGTGTTGAGCCTGGAGCGCACCATTGAGATAGCTGACCAGGGTACGCAAGGCGATAACCCTCTGCTCACCGGCGAATCCACCCTCCGTAAGGGCCCTTAGGAATGCCTCGGCGCACCGTTTCACTTCCTGCGAGGCATGGCGGTGGAGCATGAGTAGCGGCACGATCGAGGGGTGTGCGCCAACGGCATTGCGCATGCGCTCCGCGAGCTCCGTTATCTGCTGATTCCACGACGTGCGGGGCGCCAATTCAGTGTCGACCGTCGCTAGCACTTGATCGACAACCAGACGTTCCAGCGCCTCGCGATCCCTGACATAGCGGTATAGCGACATGGTGCCTGCGCCAAGCTCCGCCGCAACGGTTCGCATGGAGAGCGCGGCGAGCCCATCACGATCAGTGACTTGAAGGGCCGCAGCCGCGATGTCGGCAGGCGTGAGCGAACGAGGACGTGGCATGGTCCGGCGAGGAAGTTTCAATGTTTTGTTTCGTTGGCGTACACTGTACTCCTACAAAGGAGGAAAGTCATGCCCACCTCATCCGGACGCCCAAGACTCGAGCCAGGCCAAGTCATCGTTGCTCGCCAGATTACTGCACTGAATGGCACAGTGAAGCTGCCGGACCCGAATCAGCTCGTTCACCTGCAATTCCGACGCTTTGCCGGCTGTCCCGTGTGCGATCTCCATCTGCACTCCATCGCACAACGGCACGATGAGATCGTGTCCGCCGGCATTCTGGAGGTGGCGGTGTTTCATTCGAGTGCCGACGATTTGCGCCCTTTCACGATGGAATTGCCATTCGCAGTCGTTGCCGACCCGCAGAAAAAACTGTACGCGGAGTTCGGTACGGAAGCTTCGCCCCAAGCGTTGCTGAATCCGCGTGCCTGGCGTCCGATCCTGCGCGGTGTGCTGCGCAGCCTTGGCAGGATTCTGCGCGGCAGGCAGCCCGTAACATCCGTCCATACCGAGGGCGGCAAGCTGGGGCTACCGGCCGATTTCCTTATCGCCAGGGACGGGCGGATTCTTGCCTGCAAGTACGGGGTACACATTTACGACCAATGGTCGGTCCATGACCTGTTGACCCAAGTCGGGAAGATCCGATGAGAATCCTGATGGCCTACGGATTTTCGTTGGCAGCAGATCGCTTTAACCTAACGGCATTCGGTGCGACCGACCAGAGCGGCAGCGAAAATCAGGAAGAAAAACACAATCTCTAAGACAAACGTCAGGAACGCGCCGAGGGTTAGTCGATGAATTCGTCCGCGCCGAGGTCGCTCAGGAACGCCTCGTGCTCGCCCAACGCCACTGCGATCAATCGAGCGCCGAGTTGCACCGCGAAATGTCCCACACCGCCCGCAGCTCCATTGACGAGGACGGTCTCGTCCGCAAGCGGCACCGGCTCATGCGTTTTCGGCTGAAGCGGATTCGATTCAGGCAAGGGGATCGAGGCTTCGTTGTGAACAGGCGACGATCAGAACTCGGCGCTTCCTTCGACGGATTATAGGGCACCTTGCCATCACCAAAGAAGCGTCAGTTTCAGCCTGCTGCCTTGGAAGCTAGTGATCGAGCCACGGTTGGGGCAGCCGCTCGCTGCGTTGGTGCGCGTCAATAGCGTGTCGTGGGAAATCGGGCGGCAGCGAGGTCCGCAGCTATAGCCGAGCGCTTGGCTAATCGACGGCTCGCCGCTGCCGCCACAAACAAAGGGTTGCACCTGACCTGCACGACGTGGATCTACGCCGATTTATCAACAGGGGTCTTGACGCGCATCGAACCTGTTTTGCGCGTCATCAATCTCTCCAATATGGTCGCATGCCCATTTACCAAGCTCCAAGACGGGCTTGCTA
>NZ_JAAVUQ010000055.1 GCF_018449515.1 Caballeronia sp. dw_19
ACTAACGCCAGAACCGACCACCCCGGCATAGACCCCGACCACTAACCCCGGAACCTGCCAATCCACCCCCCAACCACTCCCCCGAAACCCACCCCCAACCATCGACATCACCGCTCAACACTCACCAAAACCGGTCCACCGGCGCGAGCGAAATCCGCATCGTGCAACACCCGCAACAAATCCTTCGACATGGCCTCGACCGTGAAGCGTCGATGAAAAGTCTGCCTGGCCTGCGTACGCATCGCGGCCGCCAACGACGGTTCCAGTTCAAGCCAGTGCCTGAGACTCGATACCGTCCCGGCCACCGTATCCGATGCGACGAATCCCGCACCATCCGCTTCCACTTCCCGCCAGATATTCACCTTGTCGGAGATCAACGCCGGCAGGCCGCATCCCAGCGCTTCAGCAACCGCAATGCCGAAATTCTCCTGATGCGATGGCAGGATGAACGCATCGCTTGCCTGGAACGCACCCCACTTCATGTCGCCAAGCAGCATGCCCGTCCACGTGATGCGATCGGCGATACCCAGTTCACCAGCCAGCTTTTGCAGCGCAGGTGTCCATTCGCCGCTGTCCGGACCGGCCATCACAAGGTGCGCAGAAGGATCAATATCGCGGATCTCGGCAAACGCCTTGACCAGCAGATCGCAACCCTTCTTCTCATGAATGCGGCCGAGGAACAGCAGCAGGCGCTTGCCATCGAGTGCGGGATAAGCCGCGAGAAAGGCATCGCGTACCGACGCAGAAAACGCCGGCGGCGAAGTTGTGCCGAAAGCCACCACTTCCTCGTTCGCGCGATACAACCGGAACGATTGCCGCGCGAGCACACGCTCTTCCTCAGCCGTGAACAACACACGGCGCGCATCGCGCAGCACGCGATATTCCGCCCACGGCCAGTACAGGGATTTCTTCAGGTGCTTGAGCGGATAGGTGCGCTTGAACCACGGATCGAGCATGCCGTGCGGAAACACGTAGTAAGGCACGTCAAGCTCGCGCAACGCCTTCCACGCACCATAGCTATGGTATTGCCACAGGCCATTGATGATCACGGCATCGAACTGCGTGGCGTGTGTTTTAAGCCAGGGCACCAGATGCGGCGTGAGGCCATAGTTGCCACGCGACGGCCCGAGCGCATGCACGGTCAGCGGGAACGCGGCGAGCCAGGGCGCGGCAGGGTCGTCGAGCGTGACGACCTCCACTTCATGACCCAGCGACGTCATGTCGACGCCGCTTTGCCGGACGCCTTCAGTCGGTCCACCCGCACGCGGGTCGATAGTCGATAACAAATGCAGGATCTTCATTGCCGGTCGCCGCTTGGGTGATTGATCGGTGGTCGACGTGGCTCGATCTTCATGCCGATGTGTACCGCGACATCGTGCCCGTGGTGGGATCGCGGCCTTCGTTCAGCGCGGGCGCATGGGCGGATACGGGCGTCGGCATGGCGACGGGAGTGACCGGAGTGGCCGGAGCAGGCGACGGCGCGGGTGTTCCAGGCCGGCGCTTCTTCGGTAGTCCTTGCTGCGCGCGATGCCGGGCGTCTCGTTCCCGCATGGCATACGAGAGACGCGTATAGGTCGCGACCAGCAAACCAAGCGCGACGCCGAACACGAGACCGGAATACCGCGGGCCGAGTGGATTACCGCCGATCGACATCGCCGGCAAACCCGCAAGCAGCAACAGCGAACGTCCCATCACGGGCAGGTATAGCAGGTCCGGCGCGCGCCGCCGCCACACGCGATACGCCATCCCGCCGAGGCCCAGTGCAAGCAGTATCGCAAGCGGCATCCAGAGACCGAACAGCAAACCGCCCGCGAAGAACTGGTACACCCAGAAGTTGTGGCCTGCGGCAAATTCCTGGATCGCGTAGAAGTCCTTCTTGGAGATTTGTCCGGCGAGGTCGGGCAGATAGTCGGGCGAATAGTGATACACCGCGCCATACCCCTTGCCCGCGATCAGCGATGACGGCGTGGACGTGACCTGATCGTACTGATCCTTCATCTCCGCGAGACGCGTGATAGTGGTCGGGTCCATGCCAGAAGTCGTTTCCTTCGAAGCGTAGATGCGTTGTGTCCAGTGTTCGGCGACATCGGGGAAAAATGACGCCGCGCCGGCCGCCATCGCGGCGATCAACAGGCCGGTCAATGCCGCGCGCATGCCGGCCTTGGCCAGGTGCCGCGCCGACGGCGCCGACAGCCACGTCGCGAAGACGAACAGCAGGACGGTGCCCACCAGCAGGCTTCGCGTCACGCTCAGGAGTTCGATCAGGATCGTGCCGAGGAACAGGGCGAGGGTGATCTTGGTAAAGCGTTTAGCGACCACGAACTCATGCAGGAGGATGCCCTGCAAGCCGAGGAAGGTAGACGATATGATCCGGTAGCGCACGTCGTCGAGCGGGCCGCCGCTGGTCGCTATGCCGAAGGCGAAGGTGAAGACGAGCGAGATGGCCATCGACCAGAACAGCGCCTTCTCGAACTGCTCGATCCGGTCGCCTTGCCACGGTCGGCATGCAACAAGGTAGCCAAGCAGGAACAGCCCGAAGGGCAGCAGGGTGCGCAGATAGTTGCCGAAGTCATTGCCTTGCATGAGCTGGGCCACGATGCTGCCGGCCACGGTCATGATGGTTCCGGCTGTAATGATCGAACGCAAGCGCGAGCGCTGTGTGAAGCTCGGCGCGATCAGCCACAGGATCAACCCGGCGCCGAGCACCGGCAAGGTCATGACGATCTGCATCGCGTGGCTGCCGTCGTCCAGTCCCGCCTTGTAGTCGAGCGCGAGAGGGCATATCAGCAGCCAGATCCATAAGATCGTGAATTTATTGCGCATGGGCTTGTCTCTCTTCAACTCTCAGTTTTCAGGCTTCGCTGCGGACACTTCGACGTTCAGCGGCGCATGGCGCCCGGTTCGGACACAGGCGATGTCGGCCTGGTGGTTCCCCTGATCGTTCTCCTGAGCATGCCTTGCTGAAAGCATCCTTTCCGTTGCATGGCTCGCATAACGTGTTCAGTTCCCGTTTTCAGCGCTCATCGTCAAGGTCGGCGGCCGGGCGAATTCAAACGGCTGCTTAACGGGCCGCTTACTTCCGATGTAAAGGGGCCGACGCTGGATGGTCGCGAACCCGCATGAATCGTTCCGCACATTCGCCACGAAGCACGCTCGACGCGCGGCCTGTATTCGGTCTGCATCTCTAATGAGCAGCGCTTTCCCCAAAGCCGCTGGCTGATTGCTCGGAATATATCAGCGGCCAAATCGGCTGCATCCGGGGAGGCGGTAAAGCACTAGTCTTCGTCTTGAATCGACGGGTTGCGGCATGCGCGCCGCCTCACGCAAGACGCGGCGGGGCCGTTGTTTACGGCCGATTTACAGCCGGCTCCGGGAGCTGGAGTGTTGCCGCGGCGCACTGCCCGGCAATCCGCACAAGGCGTCGCTTGCGTGCGACAGCCCGCAGTGCATGGCCGTGAATGGCGTGATGTTGGCGGATGAAACCGGAGTGCTCAGACGAAGATTCAGGAACTGCCAGTCTGGACGCGGCCGGATGCGTCCGGCCGCAGGATTTTGCCTGAAGCGTCAGGAATAAATACCGAAAGGCAGGTCGGAATCGCGGGGCACACGCGCCGCCGCAAAGGGGAACACCATGGGCTTGTTCGGCACACCACGTACACAACAAACATCGAACCGGACAATCGAGCTCGACTTCGTTCGGGGCATTGCGATCATCGCCGTAATGGGCTTTCACTTCCACTCGGTCAAGACCGGTTATTCATTTGTTAGCTGGATCGAATATCCGTTGAAAAGTTTCGGCCGCGAGGGCGTTAACCTGTTCTTTACGTTGAGCGGCTTTCTCGTGGGTGGCCTGCTGCTGAAGCAATATTCAGAAGCGGGACGCATTGATGCCCGGCGCTTCATCATTCGACGCATCTTCAAGATCTGGCCCGCGTATTACGTGCTGATCCTGTTCCATGTATTCGCCGGCCGCCATCCCACCGACACCTTCCTGGTCCAGAACCTGACGCACTTGCAGAACTACCTGGGTACGTCGATCAATCAGACCTGGAGCCTTGCAGTCGAGGAACATTTCTATCTTTTCCTGCCGGCGTTGCTGTTGCTGTTCGTGCGCTTCAAGGCGGGGGCGAATGCGATCATCGGCACGTTGCTGGGGATTTGCGGCATCGTGTTGCTCGCGCGTTGCGCGGTGGTGTCAAACGGTGATCTGGATGCTGCGTTCTTCCAGACGCAGTACCGCATAGACAGCCTGCTGTTCGGCGTGATCCTCGCCGCGTTCTACTGGATGAAGCCCGAGCTTTACAAGAAGTTTGCCAGCCAGAAATGGCTGCTGCTCAGCATGGTAGCGGGGCTGATTGCATGGCTTGTCCTGGCTACGCCGCACCTTGTGCTCGACGAAAGTATTGGCTACACGATCCAGGCGATCGGCTTCACTGCCGCGATCGTGCTGTCGGTCGAATACTCGGGGGCTATCCGCGATTCGATTGCGTATCGCGCGGTGGCGTGGATCGGCGTGTATTCGTATGGGATCTATCTGTGGCATTCGCTGGCGCTCGCGCCCGCCGACATCATGATCCGCAAGATGGCTGCCATGCATGTTCCGTCGCTTGCTGCCTGGGCGCTTGTACTGAGCGCCCAATTTTGCATCGCGATCGTGATTGGCTACGTGACCACGCGTGCAATCGAATTCCCATTCCTCAAGATTCGCGACGCATTGTTCCCGGCCAAGCGCAAGGGAGAAATGGAAGTGCCTGTGGTGAGCACGCACGTGTCCTGAGCGCGTCTGTCGAAACCGCGCTTTTGCTTTAAGCGCGCTTTCCCCTGATTGATCGAATCGTCCGGGCGCTCGCCTGGACCGTGCCAACTTGTTGCCCGGGAACGACCATGGAAACACTGCATTACTGCCGCTTCGAATGCGTGTCGAGGTGTGGGCCGTCAAGCTACCTGAGGGGCAGCGTGAGCGACGGCATCTCGGCTTTGAACGGCTCATGCATCGATGATCCGGAGGTTCGCCTATGACAACGGCTCCGCGCATCGCGGCGCTTGACGCCGGGCGCACGCTTGCCGTGATCGGCGTGATTGCGGTTCACCTCGCACCGTGGATGGTGACGAGTCCCGTATGGCTCGATACGCTGGCCAATCTCGGTCAGTACGGCGTCCAGTGCTTTTTCGTCATCAGCGCGATCACGATTTTCGCTTCGATCGAGCATGATGCGCAACGCTTAAGCGGAACGCGCGAGGTGTTACGCAATTTCTATGTGAAGCGTTTTGCGCGCATCGCGCCGCTTTACTACCTGGCGATCATTGGTTACGCGGTCGTCGATTACGTGGTTCGTCGCGCGCACGGCCACATGCTGTTGCCGCACGATTTTTCCGATGTCATCCTCAACCTGATCTTCGTTCATGCGTGGGTTCCGTCGGCGACTGACAGTGTCGTTCCGGGTGGCTGGTCGATCAGCGTCGAGATGCTTTTCTACATGATCGCTCCTGCGCTGGTGTTCTTTTGCCGGACTACGCGTGGCCTGATTGTCGTGTCGATACTGACCGCATTGTTCTCGGTGTCGTTCTGGTATTTCGGCGCTTGCGATGGCGGACCTGCATGCCGTGTGGTGAACAATGACTTCTTCTATTTCTGGCTGCCTACGCAATTGCCGTGTTTTATCGTCGGGTTCTGGACCTGGCATCTGGCCAAGGATTATTTGATCGGCGACAGGGTGTTGCCATTGCGTGCATGCGGATGGCTTGCGCCTGGTGGACTGGTCATGGTTGCCGCGTTGTTCCTGGCCGGTACCGGGCGCGGGATGGCTCACGGTGTTGCGCCGACATTTGCGGCGCTTGCGACTGCCGCGCTGATGTTGTTGTTGACGCGCGTCTCTCCACGGACGTTGCAGGCGCCGGCACTGGGGAACCTCGGGCGCAATAGTTTTGGCATTTATATCTGGCATTTCGTCGCGATTCTCGGCGTGCGTGCCGTGGTCAAGATCGATGCGGTCGATGATTTTGCCGAATATCACGGCGTGCTGGTTTTCGCTGTATCGATGGCAGTCGCTACAGTCGTGGCTTATACCGGTGCTCGCTTTACTGCACGGCGAGTTGAAGAACCATGCTCACGATGGGCGCGGGAATGGTTAGTGAGGGCTCCTTTAAGAGTATCGGCCGGGCGGGATGCAGCCGCTGATGGGGCCGAAGGGGTTTGATGCCGGTTTCAGTTGAGCCTGCGCGGCGCCTACCCGCGCAGTGCTGGCTCAGCCAGGCAGTACGCCGGCTTATTTTGCGAGTGCAATGCCGCCAAAGCGTAGCTGAACTTCACCTGCCGATACTGCCCTGCAGCCCGATGCTGCTACCATTCCGAGAAAAAGACAGGGGTCGAAATGAGCACAACGACAAGTCAGTCTGGCGGGGTACTACCAGCGCTCACTAGCATCCGCTTTCTTGCGGCCCTGACGGTGGTGTTATCGCATTTCACCGAGTTGGGCTTACTCAATCTCCCCAAGTGGTTCTTTGATTTCGTGGATGGCGGTCGTCCCGCCGTATCGCTATTTTTCGTGCTCTCCGGATTCATCCTGACTTATACGTACCGGAAAACGATCGGTACCGACGGCCCGGCGCGTTTCTATGTCGCCCGCTTCGCACGAATCTATCCGGTCGTGCTTCTGTCACTGGGTCTGTCGGCGCTCGTCACCGCTTATCTGCTTAATGGCGGCGACTCATCGCTCATGCTCGACTGGTACGCGTTAAAGAGTTCTGTTTACATCTCACTCGCCGTCAGCCTGATCTGCCAACTGTTACTGCTGAATGCATGGTTTCCATTCGCGGCAATTAATCAACCATGGAACGGGCCTTCATGGAGCATCTCCTGTGAAGCGTTCTTCTACGCGCTGTTTCCGCTGCTCCTGCGCAGGCTGGGAGCACTGCGAATGAGGACGTTGTTCTTCGTGTGTGCAGGACTCTGGATGCTGCAAGGGCTGTGGATCGTGTTTCTGCAGCATGCGCTTCCAGCTAGTCGCCACGGCTTTCTCGTCGCCGAGTTCCCGATTACCCATCTGTTCGAATTCATCGTTGGCATAGCTGCCGCGATCAAGTTCGATGAGCTGCGCTCGCGTGGCACTTCGCTCCACTCTCACGGCGTTGCACTGATTTCCGTGGCACTCGTTGCGGTGATTGTGCTGGCAATCTGGCGTCCGGTTTCCCCCGCCTACTATCTGGAATCGCCGTTCTTCGCCGCGCTCATACTTGGCCTTGTGTTGTTGGAGCGTCCAGTCATCGGCTTCCTCAATCAACGCTGGCTCGTGCGCCTTGGTGAGGCAAGCTATTCTCTCTATCTCATTCACGTGCCGTTAGCGCACTTGGCGTTTATCGTTGGGTTCAGGCAATCGAATGGATGGATCGCGATGCTCTTCGCAATATGCTTGAGCGCCGTGATTTTTCAGTATTTTGAAGAGCCAATGCGAAGGCGGATTCGCGCGAGGTTAACAACCATCGCGCCGTCCACACGGCCGGCAGTGGCGCTGCATGATCGGGCCGCGTGATGTTGTCTGATGGCAGGGACAGGGCTTGCTGATTGAACCGCTGGTCGCCTGCAACATGCTAAAAGTGCTCGCCAAACCACGAAGCTTCAAATAATCGCTTGCCGCAGCGTCTGCTTGAAGTAGCCCAGCGTATTGCGTTCCAGCAAATGCGGCCCGGCTGGCGTTCCTGCCGGGCGCTCCTCGAACACCTTGTCGAAAGCGCGATTAATCGACGTAACCGATAAATCCTCGACCACCGGCCCCAACTCACCGGTCCGGCAAAACCATCCAATCAGCCCATCGGCCGTGGCGACCACGGGCTTGCCGAATCTGTAAGCCTGGACCAGTACGCCGCTCATGCCGTAGTGCCCTTTATAACCAAGCCAGACCACATCGCAGGCGGAAAACAGGTCGAGTTCTTCCTCGGCGGTAATGAACCGGTCCATGAAAACCGCCGCAGGCGATAACGCACCCGCCGAAGAAAAGAACGCGCGAGTCTCATCGTCCTGAGCCCCCGCGACAACGAGCGTCAGCGGATCAGCGCCTCCCCGCTGTGCAAGCGCGGTGACCAGCTCCTGAATGCCCTTGCGCTCGGTGATTGCGCCATAGACAAGCACGTGCCTGCCAGCGCCGAGCCCCAGGCGCTGACGGGCCGCCAGTGGCTCCGTAGCCCTCGCGTCAGGGAATGGGTCGGCGAGATACTGAACGGCCGCGCTACGGCCCGCCTGATGACGCTCAGGATGCCCCGGCTTCCCCGCGTACCATTCGGTAAGCGTGGGATCGATGGTGAGCAAAGTCTTCAAGCCGGGCGTACGAATGGCGCGCAGAAATAATTGCGCTTTGATCGCGTTGATCAACGGTTCGCGCGGTGCCTTCACGCCCACCTTGGCATGATGGAAATTGGCGCGCATCGTAATGCCCACCCATGGCGTTGCGCCAAACGGCGAACCCGTGAACGGCAGCGAGTAAAAGAAATAATCGACGTAAGGAACCACGACCAGCGCGACCTTCCGGTTGCGGCTGGCGGTGTCGAATGCTTGCTGGAAATCGCGGAAAAACCGCACGTAGCTGACCTTCGCAAAGCCGCGGCGGCCGTGTTGGAGCGGCTCGACGAACTGGATCTGCAACTCGGGCCGGTTCTCCTGAGCGATGCGCGTGGCGAGCGAATGCCCTGCGTTCGCCGGGTCGGTCACTATCACGCACCGATACCCCGCTTCCATGTAAGCCGCTGCGGCCCACTCGGCATAACGCCAGCGATGCCCTGTGAAATCCGGTTCGACAATCAGCACGGTGTCGAGCGTGTCATTGGCCATGGTCATTGTTTTTGAAAGCGTACAAAAAGGGCGTGATGCAGGATGGCCGCGCGCAGAACGTCCTCTCCGGGCGGTCAAAGCGGGCAGGGCCGATCAGGCGCGCGGCGCCAAACATCAGTCGATAACGTCAACACTAGCATTGCCACACGCTGCGCAACCGCCAAAGTCAGGGTATTCCTCTGGCGAAAAAAGACAGTGATCCAGCACACACGAGGGCCGATATCGACTACGAGATGGCGCACGGCACAGGGCGCACCACGTTACCTTTGCGGAAACCCTGGGCAAATATCGCTAATGCAAAGTCACGTCTCTCGGGAAATCCATTTGCCACGCTCCAACTACAAAAAGTCGATCCGACGCGAGGAATGTCTGTGAGAGCAGTTCGCTTACCGTTTTCAACCGCGAGCGTGCGTTTCGATCAGGACGCCGCCATCTGGGTCCTGCTGCAACAAATCGTGGTGCGCGGCTTCGTCGCGGTCAAGTTCCTGGCGATCGGCCGGATTCTCGGGCCCGCCGCAATCGGCAGCGTCAGCGTCGCGTTGCTGGCGGTGGCTATTGCCGAATCGCTCAGCGATACAGGTCTCGCGCAAGCAGTGGTGCAAGGCCGCGAAACGCCCAACCGCTCGCAACTCGGCGCCGTGTGGACCACGCTGGCGTCGCGTGGCGGATTGATTGCGCTGCTGATTGTCTGCGCCGCGCCGTTGATGGACCAGCAGTTTCATCTTGGCGGCTCGCTGCTGCTGCTGCAACTCGCGGCGCTGTTGCCGCTGATCCGGGGCGTGGCGTCGCCGGCGTATTACATCGTCACGCGCGAGCGCGGATTCATGCGCATCGCGGGCGTGGAGATGTCGTCGGCGTTCCTCGATTGCGCGATCGGCCTGGCCTTCGCGCTTGGCGGGGCAGGCGCTTATTCGGTGCTGCTCGGCATGGTGGCGGGAGAGTCATTGAAGACGGTCCTGACCTGGACCACCATGTCGCCGCGTCCGCCGCTGCGGCTGTCGTGGAAGGGGATTGGCCATTACGTGAATTTCAGCCGCTGGATCTGGGCGGGCAGCGTGGTGAACCTGCTGCTGAATCAGTTCGACAAGGTGATCGTGGCAAAGCTGCTCGGACCGGCTCAACTGGGCGCGTACCAGATGTCCTCGAAGCTCGCCCAGATGCTGCTTGCCGACGCCGCCATCGCGATGTCGCAATACCTGTTTCCGACGTTCTCCGCGCATCACCGCAAGGATGCGGATTTCGCTGCGCGGCTGTTCCGTCGTTATCTTGCGCTGATCGCCGGCGGACTCGCGGTGCTGGTGATCATCTTGCGCCTCGCCGCCGAACCGCTGTTTCAGATCGTGCTGGGAACCGCGTGGCTGCCCGCCGTGCCGCTGTTCAGGATCTTCGTGGTCAACATGGCTATCGGTGCAATGATCGCCGTGCTGGTATCGTATTTGCGTGCGGTGGGCTTGCCGAAGGTCGCCACGCACGCGTCCATCATCCAGGCCGTGGTGCTGCTGGTCACGGTGCCGGTCGCCACCCATTTGTGGGGCGTCACGGGCATTGCCTGGGCGATGACGGTCGGCCTTGGTGCAGCCGCCGGCTGGATGCTGTTCCGAATTGCCAGGGAGGCGTGATGCGCATCCTTCATCTTGTTCTTGCCCCGCGCCTTTCAGGGGCGGAAGTGCTGGCCAAGGATCTCGCGATTCATCAGCAGAGAAGCGGCGAAGTTGTCGGCATGACGTCGCTGCGGCCGCAACATGACGACTTCCTCACGCTGCGCCAGGAACTCGATGCCAACGGCGTGGAGTGCATGTTTCCCCGCGGGTTCCATGGCACGTTCGGCAAGCTGTGGCATTTGTACCAGGCAGTTCACCACTATCGCCCGGACGTGGTGTTTGCCCACGCGACCATTCCCGCTTTCTATGCGCGCGCACTGCCACTATCAGCGCCCGTGGTGTACGTGATGCATTCCGCGACCAACGACTTCGAGCGCAGTCTGTTCCGGCGCATCGAGCGGGTGTTGTCGCGGCGGGCGCGGGCGGTGATCGGGGTATCGCCGGCGAATCTCGACGACTATGTGGCCGCCGTTGGCGAGCATCCGTCGATGCAGCTCATTCCAAACGGCGTGGACATGGCGCGCTTCTCACCCGGGTTGAATGCCGATCTTGCCAATGACCATGCGCAGATTGTGCAGATCGGGCGTTATACGTCGGTGAAGAACCAGTTGCAGACGGTGCATGCGTTCAAGGAGGTTGCGCAGCAGGTGCCGCTTGCGCGATTGCTGCTGGTCGGCGTGGTCGAGGATCCAGCGTATTTCACGGCGGTGAAGGATCTCGTGGCGAAGCTTCGGCTCGAGCAGCGGGTCACGGTGGAAGGGCCGCGTTCGGACATCTCTGACATTCTTTTCAAGGCCAGCGTGTTCGCGATGCCGTCGCGCTTCGAAGGCCATAGCATCGCGTTCCTGGAAGCGCTGGCGTCGGGCGTGCCGATTGTCGCCAGCGACATCCGGCCGTTCAGCTTCGCGGCGGATTTTCCGGCTGTGCATCTGCTGGACCCGGAGGACACTTCGACCTATGCACGCGCGCTGGTGACCGCGTTGGGCGAAGGGCGGGCGCAGCGGCCGCTAGGCGGCCTTACGCTGGCCGATACCGCCGAGCGTTATCTGGAAGTCGCGCGGCAGGTCACGGGCGGCATGGCAGGTGCGCCGGCTTGAATTGAAGGCGTGAGGGTTGGTGCAGATTCGAGCGTGGTAACGAAAAACGCCGGCTGTTCAAGCCGGCGTTTTGGTTTTTCAGACGTTGAAGCTTCAGCGTCAATGAAACAGCTTGGTCGCCTGGACCAGGGTGTTGATCACGCCCCATGCAAGCGGCACGATTGCATAGATCCAGAACACGCCGAGCAGCAGCTTGTTGGACGGCTGCGCGTCCAGTTCGGCGTTCAGGTTGGTATGGGTGTTCATCGCATTCTCCGCGCTAGAGTAGGTTCAGTGGATTCAGTCTGCCGCGAGTGCGGACGCGCTCATGTGATGTTTCTCGTGCACGCGCTTCACCAGCAAGTTGCAGATAAAGCCGATCACCAGTAGTCCCGCCATGATGTGCAACGTCGTGGTGTAAGCCTCCGCCTTGACCACGCCATGCGCCACTTCATACGCGCGAATGTAGTTCACCAGCACAGGGCCGGCGATACCGGCCGCCGCCCACGCGGTCAGCAGGCGTCCATGAATGCCGCCCACGAATTTCGTGCCGAACATATCGGCGAGATAGGCCGGTACGGTCGCGAAGCCACCACCGTACATGGACAGGATCACGCAATACGAGAGCACGAAGAGCGCAACGTTGCCGCTCTGCGCAAATTGCGGCACCAGCAGATACAACACCGCGCCGAGCGCGAAGAACACGAAGTAGGTGTTCTTGCGTCCGATCCAGTCCGACGCCGATGCCCACACGAAACGCCCGCCCATGTTGAAGAGCGAAAGCAGGCCGACGAAACCGGCCGCGGCAGCCGCCGTGATCGATGCCTTGAAGCTCTCCTGGATCATCACCGACGCTTGGCCCAACACGCCGATCCCGGCCGTCACGTTGAGGAACAGCACCAGCCAGATCAGGTAGAACTGCGGCGTTTTCAACGCCTGGTCGATATGCACGTGATTGCGCGTGATCATCTTGTTGCCGTTGGTCACCGGCGGCGTCCAGCCCGCTGGCGTCCAGTTCGCACGCGGGACGCGGATGGCGAGCGCACCGATCGACATCGAGATGAAATAGACGATGCCCAGCACCACGAAGGTCTCGGTCACGCCGTTGCTGGTCGCGCTCTTGAAGTGGTTCATCAGCGCCACCGAAGCAGGCGCCGCGATCATCGCACCGCCGCCGAAACCCATGATCGCCATGCCGGTCGCCATGCCGCGCCGGTCAGGAAACCAGCGGATCAGCGTGGACACCGGCGAGACATAACCTAGCCCGAGCCCAATCCCGCCAATCACGCCGTAGCCGAGGTACACCAGCACGATCTGATGCAAATGGATGCCGAGCGCCGCTACCAGGAAACCACCGCCGAAGCAGCAGGCTGCCGTGAACATGGTGCGCCGCGGCCCGACCTTCTCCAGCCATTTGCCTGCGAATGCCGCCGACAACCCGAGAAACACGATAGCCAGCGAAAAGATCCAGCCGAGCGTGGTCAGCGACCAGTCGTCCGGGGCCGATTCCGTGATCCCGATCACCCGCGTAAGCGGCGCGTTGAAAACGGAAAACGCGTAAGCCTGGCCTATGCACAGATGCACCGCTAACGCGGCGGGCGGGACCATCCAGCGCGAAAATCCAGGTTTTGCGATGGTTGCTTCTTTAGAAAAAAATCCGGGTGAACCGGTAATCGGGCTGCCGGTATGCGAGCTCATTCTGGGTCTCCAATCTGGTTTATTTGCGCTGTTTATCGTTTGCTTTTTTATAGACGAGCTTCAATAGCCTCTTGGCAGCGCTGCCGGGAAGCTGCTCAATCGTCGTAGCGTGGTTTGTACGAGCAAGGGGGTAAAGCGGAGAAGAATATATGATGTTCTCTTTCATAATGTTAACTCACCGATACCTCTCTAGCACGATAGTTAAGGGATCGGATAGTTGCAATAGGATATGTTCAGACATAAGCAATTGTACCGATAGGACAATCCTTGCTCCGACCCCTCTCGACCCTTCTGAATGAGTAAAAACAGGAGTTTTCAATAGTCTTCAGGTAATCATGGGTAATAACTTCTATAGCATTGACTTTCCGGCGAGATAAACCGGACCCGCCCAATGCAATTGATTAATTCGCGTTTTCCCGAAGAATCCCGCTTAATATGGTTTGCATGAAAGACGGCTCGAGCTGGTGGAAAAATGCAGTAAAGCGGCAGGATCGAAGTACGCAGACGGGATGGCGTGCACCGGCAGCCAGACGATTTCAGCAAGCCTTTGCGACGCGGCTTTCGTCGCCTAACCTGTACGAACATCCGCGTGTCGGACCGGGATCTGATCACTTTCCTCGCCGTTTCATACGATCAAATCGGTGCTTGAAGAAAACATCAAGACGTCGCATGAAGGGCGCAGGATTCGCATGGCGGAGGCGCGGCAAACCTTCGCTAAACCCCACGCGTTGCGCCCATGCCGAAGGTGACAGACGGCGGACGTAGCGCGTTATCTCACCTTAAGGAGCACGTTCGATGAGCACGATCAAGACGAAGGACGGCACGGAAATTTTCTACAAGGACTGGGGTACCGGCAAGACAGTGGCGTTCTCGCATGGGTGGCCGCTGGATGCGGACGCGTGGGACGCGCAGATGTTGTTCCTGGTCCAGAAGGGCTACCGGGTCATCGCGCACGACCGGCGGGGACATGGGCGTTCCGGCCAGCCGGGACAAGGCAACGACATGGACACCTACGCCGATGACCTGGCCGCGGTGCTCGACGCATTGGACGTGAAGGACGCCATGCTGGTCGGCCATTCCACGGGCGGTGGAGAGGTCGCGCGTTATATCGGGCGTCATGGGACCGGGCGGGTATCGAAGGCCGTGTTGATTGGGGCCGTGCCGCCGTTGATGTTGAAGACGGAAGCGAACCCGGGTGGCTTGCCAAAGGATGTATTCGATGGAATCCGCGCAGGCGTGGTGGGCGACCGCTCGCAGTTCTACAAGGATCTGGCGGTACCGTTCTTTGGCTACAACCGCGATAACGCCAAGAAATCGCAGGGCGTGATCGACACGTTCTGGGCGCAGGGAATGTTGGGCGGGATACTGGGGCACTACTTGTGTATCAAGGAATTTTCGGAGGTCGACTACACGGAAGACCTGAAGAAGTTCGATGTCCCGACCTTGATCCTGCACGGTGATGACGACCAGATCGTGCCTATCGATGCAGCGGGAAAACACTCGGCGAAGATCGTCAAGAACGCGACGCTCAAAGTGTATCCGGGCGGCGCGCACGGCATGTGCGTGGTCGAGGCCGACAAGGTGAACGCAGACTTGCTCGAGTTTGTATCGAGCTAAAAAAGAAACGCGCCGGCCATGAAACTGCCGGCGCGGGAACCGCTACTTCTTCACCGAATGAGCCCGCCGGAACACCATCCATCGCGGCGATTTAAACCTGACGATGCTGACGTACAGCCAGACGTAGGTGATCGCAAACACCACGACGAAGCAGAATAGATGCAGCGTATGCCGCCAGAACAGCGTGGCGGGAATCACGGCAACCAGACACAGCAGCCACAGATACGGCGAAGTCAGCGAATTACGCCGCGTGAGTTCGCGCGCGTTCTGCGCACCGACGGCCCAGCGCATGAGGCGCTTATAAACCAGCATATGCAGATGCACGCCATCGGGAATTCCGGGAGAGATCCCGCGAATAAATTTCTTCCGATAGATCGAGAAACACGTCTCGAAGATCGGATACATGAACAGCAGCACCGGGAACCACGCGGAGACATCGCGATTGCGCATCACGAGCAGGATGGACAGCTCGGCGAGCATGAAGCCGATGAAATAAGCGCCGCCATCGCCGAGAAAGATCAGCCCGGCGGGGAAATTCCAGATGAAAAAGCCCATCACCGCGCCCATCATGATCAGCGACGCAGACAACACCACCGGGTCGTGAACCTGGAACGCCACGTACGCGAGCGACGCAAACATCATGAACGCGACCATGGACGCGAGCCCATTGAAGCCGTCGATGATATTGATCGCGTTAGCCAACGCCGCTACAGCAACTACGGTCACTAGACACGAGATGACCCCGTAGGTCAGCAGGAAGTCCAGTGGCGGAACGCTGATACGCGTGACCGCAATCCCCAGCAAGAAGTACGCAAGCGCTGCCGCGGCCATCGTGCAAACGAGGCGTACAACCGGCGTGACCCGCTTGGTCAGGTCCTCGACGAGTCCGGAAACAAACGCCGGCATCCCGCAAGCAACAATGGCGAGGATTCCGCTCGATACGACCGGATAGGTCCATCGAAGCTGCACGGCCGAGGCGGTGAGCCCGACCAAAATTCCGACCCCGCCGATGCGAGGCACGGACCGCGCGTGGAACTTCTGCACGCCGGCAAAATCGCTATCGCCGGAAAGGCCTTCGTGCAAATGCGCAAACCGCACGATCAGCAGCGTGATGAATAGCGAAACGAGAAAACCGAGCGCAAAGCTGAGCATGAAAAATGACCACTAAAAAGAACGCGTCAGGCCGGGCCGCGTGGGCGTTGCCTGAACCAGAACGTCAGGCAAAACCCCGTGGATTTTGCGACTGCCAGCGCCAGTGATCGGCGCACATCCGCTCGATGCCGTGTTCCGCTTGCCAGCCGAGCAGCTTCGCAGCGGCGGCCGGGTCGGCGAAGCATTCGGCTATATCGCCCGGACGGCGGGCGACGAGTTCATAGGGCACGGGCTTGCCCGACGCCGTTTCGAACGCCTTCACCACGTCCAGCACGCTATACCCCTGGCCCGTGCCGAGATTCACGACAAAGCTGCTGTCGAGCGACTCCAGGGCATCGAGCGCCTTGATGTGACCACGCGCCAGGTCGACCACATGAATGTAATCGCGCACGCCGGTGCCGTCATGGGTCGCGTAGTCGCTGCCGAAAATGCGCAGGCGTTCCAGCTTGCCTACGGCCACTTGCGCCACATACGGCATCAGGTTGTTCGGCACACCCGCCGGATCTTCGCCGATCAAGCCGCTTTCATGCGCGCCGACCGGATTGAAGTAACGCAACGTCGCGATGCGCCACGCCGGATCCGAGATTTCCAGATCGCGCAAAACCTGCTCGGCGATCAGCTTCGATTGCCCGTAGGGGTTCGTTGCCGACAGCGGAAACGACTCGTCGATAGGCACGCTTTTCGGCACGCCATATACCGTGGCCGACGAGCTGAAGACGATCTTCTTCACATCGCGCGTGCGCATGGTGTCGAGCAGCACGAGCAGGCTGTCCATGTTGTTGCGGTAATACTCGATCGGTTTCGCCACCGATTCGCCCACTGATTTCAACGCGGCGAAATGAATCGCGCCAGTGATGGCGTGTTCATCGAAAATGCGGGCGAGGGTGGTTTCATCGCGGACATCGGCTTCGTAGAATGCCAGCTTTTTGCCCGTAATCTGCTCGACGCGTTTCAGCGATTGTGCATTGCTGTTCACGAGGTTATCGATCACGACAACCTCGTAACCAACGTTCAGCAATTCGACGCAAGTATGCGAGCCGATAAAACCGGCGCCGCCCGTAACAAGGATCGTGCCCTTCGCGCTTGTGTGACCAGTCATGAATAACGCTCCCGGAGGGTGATTTAGAGTGAAACGCCGGTAACCGCGCGTATTGTGCCTTTATAACGCTCGACGACCACGTTTTCGTCGAATTCGCGCGCGACCTTGGCGCGGCCCGCCACGCCCATTTCAGCGCGCGCCGCGTAGCCCAGCAAAAGCATCTGCTCCATCTGTTGCGCGAGGCTGTCGGCGCTTTTTACTTCGCACAGCAGGCCCGTTACGCCGTTTTCGACGACTTCGCGGCAGCCCGGGACATCGGTGGCGACAATCGGGCGGCCCATTGCGGACGCCTCCATCAAGGTTCGCGGCACGCCTTCACGATACGACGGCAGCACCACGCAATCCGCATTGCCGATAAACGCACGGACGTCGTGCGCCTCGCCGAGATAATCGATGACCCCTTCGCGCTGCCAGGCCTGCACTTCATCGAGCGTGATGGCGCTGGGGTTGTCAACGCCCACGGGGCCGAGCAACTGGAAGTGCGCATACGGATATTTTTCGCGCAGCCGGCGGGCCGCATCGACGTATTCCGCGACGCCTTTATCCCACAGCAAGCGGCCAATTAAAATGAAAAAAAAGCCTTCCGTCTGCGGGTTGGCGCGCGGTAGCGGCTGATACGCGTAGTCGCCGAGATCGACGCCTTCGCCGTGCAGCAGCCGCGCGCGCTCCGGATGAACCAGCAGGTCCTGGTCGATAAACGCCTGCCGGTCGTCCTGATTCAGGAACCACACTTCGCGCGGAAAGCGAAACGCAAAACGATAAAGCCGCTTCGCAACGCTCGCCGTCCGGCTCTTCTGGATGAACACATAACCGAGCCCGGTGGTGACCGCAATCGACGGCACGCCCGCGAGTTTCGCCGCGATCGAACCGTAGATGTTCGGTTTGATCGTGTAGTGAAACACCATGTGCGGCCGGGTGGCGCGGTACTCGCGAAGCAGCGCGGCGAGGGTCTTCAGGTCATCGCGGGGATTGGTGCCTTTCGACGCTACCGGCAGCTCGACGCATCGGCAGCCCATTTCTTCGAGCGGTGCGAAAGTCCGGTCGCGCGGCGCGATTACCGAGACGTCGACGCCGCGTTCGATCAGCATCCGCAGCAAACCGCGCCGGTAGGTGTAGATCGCCCACGCGGTGTTGCAGACGAGGGCAATGCGAAGGCGGGATTTCTCTGCGTTCATTCGATCGGTTTTAAATACGGTAGGTCAGGCGCTGGACGGCGGGCTATAAATCCGGGGCTTGAAACAAGGGCTTACGTCATGCGTGAAACAAGCGCGTTTTCAACGCGCGCACCGCGCCGTAAGGCAGCATCAGATGTGCGATATTTTTCGCTACGCCGAGCCAGTCGGGCAGGTTCGTCAAACGCATGTATTTCAATTGCAGCCGCAGTGTAGACAGCGTTTGTGTACGGCGTTTCGTCGCGCTGATGCCGTGCTCGTTGAGTTCGTAATACACGCCGAATTCCGGCAGGTTCGCGCAGTCGTGGTCTTGCATCAGGCGCAGGAACAGATCGAGATCCTCAGCCGCGCGATACTCCGCACGATAGTTGCCGGCTTCCATCACGTCGGTGACGCGCAGCATCATCGTCGGATGGGAGAAGCAGGCGCGCAGCAGCATGACGCGGCGAATTGCGGTCGGTTCGGCGGGCGGGCGCAGGTCGAACAGCGGCGCGCCTTCCATGCTCACTACATGCGTCCACATGCCGAGCGCCGCCGTTTTCGGATGCGCTTCCATATAAGCACGCTGCTTTTCCAGCCGATACGGCGTCGCCAGATCGCCCGCATCGATGCGCGCCGCGTACTTGACACCCCGCTCCGCCAGCGCGGCCACGCCCGTTTGCAACGCAAGCTCGATACCGCCATTGCGCGGCATCCGCAGCACATCGATCGCGAGGTTCGCAACCGATGGCGCGACGATAGGCGGCAGGCTGCCGTCATCGACGATCAGCACGCGCACCGTCGTACGCTCGCAGAACGATGCGAGCGTACGGTCCAGGTCGTGCTGGGCGTTGAACACCGGAATCAGCACGGTGACGTCGTCGAGGGTTAAAGATGGCATAGGCGTGGTTGGTGAGTAGGCGCTCATACCCGCAGCCTGAAGCGGATGTAGTAGAAATTGACCGATGCCGCCGCGAGATATCCCGCCGCCAGTCCGATCAGCGCACCGTAGCTGCCCATGCGAGGAATTGCGATCAGGTTCACCACGAAAGCCACCGCCAGCGCCAGCAGCCACTTTGCGAGCAACACGAATTTCGCCTGGTATTTAAGCACGACGAGGTTCCCGATCGCTTCGATACCAGCCGGCACCGACAGCCACACGGCCCAGCGGAAAATGCCGATGGATTCGGTATAAGCCGGTCCGAACACGCGCGAGATGATGACACCCGCGAGCAGGTCCAGCACTATCGCGCCGCCGATCATCAGTGCGGCCGTCATGGCGATCAACCGGCCGATGTTGCGCTTCAGTTGCAGTGCATCCTGCACGCGATACACGAACGCCGGCGCGATGGTCTGCGCGAGCATCAGTGCGAGCGTGATCCAGTTTTCGTTGAGTTGCTGCGCGGCGGAATACCGGCCGAGATCGGCGAACGAAATGTGGCGCTCCAGCATGAGCCGGTCGAGCTTCAGGAACAGGTACATACAAATGAGGCCGAGCCAGAACACCGTGCCGGCGCTGGCGAAGTGGCGGAACAGTGAGCGGTCGATGTGCCAGCCGAGCTTGCCGCCGTGTCGATGCATGTAGTACAGCATCAACACCCCGCCGATGACCGCCGCTTCCAGCGCCCACAGCCAGCCAAAGCGCGCCGGGCTTGCCGCTGCGCGCACGAGCACGTACACGAGCGCCGCTTTGGCGATCGCCGTGAGCATGCTGGTCAGCAATTGCGGTTTGCTGTACGTCATGCTTTGCAGCCACGCGTTGATCACGCCGACGAACGGCTCGCGAAACAGCATGGTCAAGGCGAGGCCGGCGAGCATGGCGCCGACGAGGGGATCGGTGAAACCCGCCGCAATGCCGATCCAGGTCAAGACCAGCGCCGCCGCGGATACGCCCATGCGCAGCACGAACGCGCTGCCGAGCACCGTGCCGAGCTGGCCCGGCGGGCGATTCACGATGGTCGGCACGAGAATCTCGGCACCGCACACCCAGGTGATGGGCGAGAGCACGAGCAGCAGCGTGTTGGCGTATTGCCATTTGCCGAAGACATCGGGGCCGAAGTAGCGCGCGAGCAGCCCGCTGATGGCAACGGCGACCGCTATCTGCGTGAGGCGTTCGAGACCGAGCCAGACGATGTTCGCCAGCGCCTTGCTAATGTCGGGGTTCTTGATTCGTTTCAGCATCCGCGGGCGGCGCCTCGCGTGGCCGTGGCTGTCACGGCGATAATAGGCATGGCGCTTGCGGTAAAACAGCCGCCCGGTCTTGCTGCGATCCTTGCTGGCGCGCGGTCGGGAGCCGTCAACCACCATGCGGTTTCCCGCCATCCGGTGTGACGTTTGTACTTCGCGGTGAAAAAGCGTCCGGGCATTGGATTAGAATATTTGCGCAGGTCCGCGCGGAAAGACTGCGATTATAGGTGCGAACAGTGCGGACAACCGCATGGTTGACGTTGGGTCGAGACTCGCTGAGGGGGCTCCGAAGGGGTGCCAGCGGGTTCGAGATCACTCGATACGAATTTCTTTCGTTATTTTTTGCGTTTCGTCCGGTATTGTTTCTGGCTGTTCGTGCGTTGGCCGAGTCAGGTCGTGATCGTTGGCCGCAGGTCTGTATCAAGGGGTCTTCGTGACCCAGGACGCTTCGGGATGCCCCGGAACCATTTAAATTATTAGTCAGGTAGCCATTCCATGAGCCAGTCACCGCAAGTACCGCCGCAAGTGCCCGTTACCCAGTCCATTTTCAAGGCTTACGACATTCGCGGGATCGTTGGCAAAACCGTCGATGCCGGCGTCGCGCGCAACATTGGCCGCGCGTTCGGCAGCGAGATCCGTAACCAGGGCGGCGACTCGGTCGTCGTGGCCCGTGACGGCCGTTTGTCGGGTCCGGAGCTTGTTGGCGCGCTTGCTGACGGCTTGCGTGAAGCCGGCGTGGACGTGGTCGACCTTGGTATGGTGCCTACGCCTGTAGGTTATTTCGGGGCCAGCGTGCCGCTCGCGCTGCCTTCGGGCGAGCGTCGAGTAGATTCGTGCATCGTGGTGACAGGGAGCCACAATCCGCCCGACTACAATGGCTTCAAGATGGTGCTGCGCGGCGCCGCCATCTATGGTGACCAGATCCAGGCGTTGTATCAGCGCATTGTGAATGAGGACTTCACGAGCGGTGCGGGCACGTACACCGAATACGATATCCAGCAGGTCTACCTTGACCGGATTGTCAGCGACATCAAGCCTGTGCGTCCGATGAAGATAGTGATCGATGCGGGTAATGGCGTGGCGGGCGAACTTGCGCCGCGTCTGTTCAAGGCGTTGGGTTGCGAGCTGGTTGAACTGTTCACTGACATTGACGGGACGTTCCCGAATCACCATCCCGATCCGGCGCATGCGGAGAACCTGCAGGACGTGATCAAGGCGCTGAAGGAGACGGATGCGGAAATCGGTTTTGCCTTCGATGGCGACGGCGACCGTCTGGGTGTTGTCACGAAGGACGGCCAGATCATTTATCCGGATCGCCAGTTGATGTTGTTTGCGCAGGAAGTGTTGTCGCGCAACAAGGGCGGGCAGATTATTTACGACGTGAAGTGCACGCGTAATCTGGCTAAATGGGTACGGGACCAGGGTGGCGAGCCGGTGATGTGGAAGACGGGGCACTCGCTGGTGAAGGCCAAGCTGCGGGAAACGGGCGCGCCGTTGGCGGGTGAGATGAGCGGTCACGTGTTTTTCAAGGATCGCTGGTATGGCTTTGATGATGGCCTTTATACCGGTGCGCGGCTGCTTGAAATCCTGTCGCGGGTGGCGGATCCGAGCAAGCTGCTCAATGATTTGCCGAACTCGTTGTCCACGCCTGAGTTGCAGCTGAAGCTGAATGAGGGTGAGAATTTTGAGCTTATCGCGAAGATGCAGAAAAACGCGAAGTTCACCGGTGCGGACGATGTGCTGACTATTGATGGGCTGCGGGTGGAGTATCCGGATGGTTTCGGGCTCGCGCGGTCGTCGAATACCACGCCGGTGGTGGTTATGCGGTTTGAAGCTGACAGTGAGGAAGCGCTCAAGCGGATTCAGGAAGATTTTCGCCGGGTGATTTTGGCGGAAAAGGCTGACGCGCAGTTGCCGTTCTGATACTGGAAAAAAGTGGATGACTCCACTGCCTTCCGGTGGCGGAGCCTCCGTGAAGAAGGCGACGGTTTCAAGTGTGCAGCGCGTTGGCCATCTTGTGAAACCAGCAACGCTGAGCGCGCATTGTCGAAAACACTTCCTTCAACGAGGTACAGGCCATCCTCCCCACAAAAAACGCCACTTTCTAAAGTGGCGTTTTTCATGCTGCAAATTTAAATTAACAGGCGAAAGTCGTTGCTGCCAGCGCTGCCGATGGATTCTGGATCGAGGTGAAGGTAAAGGACTGCCACTCCGTCGTCAGAAAAACGAAGCGTCCGGTACCAACGCCGTAGTTGTTGGTGGTAGTACTACTCCACTCTGCGGTCATGGACTGCCACCAGTCGGCGCCCAGGGCCAGGATATAACTGCTATTGATATTCGGATCGGTCGCGCCGGACGGAGAGCTGATTTTGGCTTGGACTGTCGTGATAACGCCTTGCGTTCCCGCCGGAATTGCTACTCTATTGGGCGGAACGAACTGGAACGCCTCGGTCGGCTCGAGGAGAACCGTGGTTATCCCGCCCGCATTTGTAATCTGTGTGGGAAAGGCAGTGTTGCCCGCGAAGGTCGGGAGATTCTGTGCGCCACCGATCGAGCCCTGACTTTGCACCAGGGTCAACTGGCCGGATGAGTTCAGGACATAGGTATTGAAATTTTGCAGTTGAACCGTATCTGCCGCCGCTGTGGTTCCTGTCCCGGCCGCAAACTGAATCTCGCCCCAGCCGGTCATCGCCGTGAAGCCGGCCGGTGGCGTGGGTTGCCAAATGACAGGAGCCGCAGCCCAGTCATAATCTAACGGAACGCCGTTCGGATGAGCCTCATGAGGCAACAGCATCTGCGCAGCCGCATTGCCGACCGTACTTTGGGCAACCGTGGTGCTGGTCGCACCGGAGCTGGCGGCGGCAGGCGCGCTGGCGGCGGGAGCCGAGCTGGCGCCGCCCAGACCCCTTCTGCTTCGATTGGCAACTGCAGCGGCATCGGACGAATCGCTGCTGCCCCCACCGCCGCACGCGGCGAGAACGAGAGCACCGCCGCCCGCGATGAGCGAGCCCAGCAACTTACGACGCATGGCGATTCGGGCATCGAGTACGGCGTTTTCAATTTCAGTATTCGGAAACATTAGTCATCCTAAAGATCATGCGCTTTTGCCGGGACAAACCCGGTCCTGCGACATCAGCCGCGCGCGACGTTTCGTGAAAGCGGGAGATACCGGCGCAAAAAAGACAGGCAGCAAATGTTTGTGCTACCCAGCGCTCGGCAGTCGCGCGCAACAAGCGGCGACTCCGAAAGGCATCTCGGCGGATACAGACGAATTACGGGATTGGAGGAACCATATTCCGGGAAAACTTACTCGCAATGATCGCCTGATAGTGGCGATGAACCTGAACCGGGCAAACGTTCCCCCACGAGCCCTGCAGGGAACTCGACAGCAAATGACTCAGGAGCAAAGGACTTGCTGGACCACCTACACCCGGCGGCAGAAACACCGCGACTTGAGGAACGTCTGTCATGTCCTACTCGTCGCATTGAATGTTACACAAACGAAACGTTTTTAGCAGTAAAAAAAGACGTAACACACTGTAACGTATGACTATTAACCGGTAATTTTGTTTGTTCATATAAATCAATACGGACAATAGACCTGCCAAGCCTTATGCCACGGTACATATTCATCATATTTAATAGTTTTATCGGATTAATTAGTTTATATGATAATGATGCGTGTATCAAAATTGAATCGTTTTTATTTTAGATGAAAAATGAGCATAGTTAAGCGTTTACCTCATAAAAACACTCGCCGATTGATTTGACTTGCTTCGCCCGGATTACTGCCGAGCGGATTAATACGCGTGAATAAAATATTTAAAAGTGTTTTGCGCAGCGCGGTGGTTTATTCATTCTCTTTATGATGTTCGCTTGCTGTTCAATGCGCGGACGGCACGATAATCACTGGAATCGGGAACGAGTTCCCGTAGGCTGGTTTAGGATAGGTTGGGCATTCAATCTTTATTTAACATTCCTAATTTATCCAGAATCAACGAATCAACGTTAGAGAGGGCTGCAAGCCACGAGTTTGTTGGCTTGTGCCGCATTTTTCGTGGCATCGACAACCATGTCGAGCAACAGCGCAGGGACCAATGGTTTGAGGGCGGTGTGGACGTAGACGCGGTTAATTCGTCCGGAAGGAGGACGGGTGGCGACGGTCGTGGAACAATCGTTCGTCTCGCACCGCGACCCGCGCTAAAATCGCCCATCTCAGATTACTCACGCGCCGTCCAATCCGACGACGCTCACCGTGTCCAGCGTGCAAAAGATCTTGATTGTCCGGGTGTCGTCCCTAGGCGACGTCGTCCATAACATGCCGGCCATCGCCGATATCCGTCGTCTCCACCCCGATGCCCAGATCGACTGGCTAGTCGAAGAGAGCTTCACGGATCTCGTCGAACTCGTCGATGGCGTGCGCCGTGCCATCCCGTTCTCGCTACGTCGATGGCGCAAACGCCTCTTTTCCCTCGATAACTGGCGCGAAATCCAACGCTTCCGCCGCACACTGGCCGCAGAAAAATACGACCTCGTCATCGACTGCCAAGGGCTCATCAAAACCGCATGGGTGGCAAGCTGGGCGCGCGGTACGCTGGTCGGCCTGGGCAACCGCACCGACGGCGCTGGCTACGAATGGCCCGTTCGTTTCTTCTACGATAAACGCGTGCCCATCGAACCACGCACGCACGTGGTCGAGCGCACCCGGCAACTCGTCGCGGCCGCGCTAGGCGACCCGCGCCCGGAAGCGACGGATGCAATCGAATTCGGCATGGATACCCGCCGCGCCGCGCTGGCGTTATCGCAGGCGGGGCTGAACCTGCCCGTGCCATACGTGGTGTTCGTCCACGCCACGTCCCGCGCCGATAAACAATGGCCCGACACCGCGTGGATCGAACTCGGACAGACACTGATACGGCGCGGGGTATCGATCGTGCTGCCATGGGGCAGCGAAACCGAACGCGAAACCAGCGACAAACTGGCAAAAGAGTTCGGCGCAGCAGCGGTCGTGCCGCCGAAACTCTCGCTGCCGGCCGTGGTCGGCTTGATCGACGGCGCAGCGGCGACGGTGGGCGTGGATACGGGACTTGTGCACATCGCGGCAGCCCTGAAGCGGCCGACCATCGAGTTGTACAATTTCTCGACCGCCTGGCGCACCGGCGGTTACTGGTCGCCGCGCGTGGTGAATCTGGGCAGCGCAAGCCAGCACCCGACGTTGCAACAAGTCAAAGCGACCCTCGCAGGCTTCGGGCTGCTTTGATGCATGAGCACAGCAGCGGTATCGGGGCAGCGCGCGCGGTAAGGAAGCGGCTTCGGTTCGGAGGATCGGCTCAATCGCCGGGACGAAGCGGCGGCGCGTTTGACGAAGCCAAGCGAAGCCAAGTGAAACCCGGCGGTTTGAGGTCCATCAACTGCCAGCCTTTCACGCGGCGAATTTTGCAGCCGGTTTGAGCGAAAATGCACCGCGCTCGCCGGGCGCGACGTTTCCCGATGCGTCAATCGAAGCCAATCGAGGTTGGTTGAAGCCGATTGAAGCCGATTGAAGCCCATTGAAACCGGTTGACGATAATCGGCCCGCTCACTGGCTTATCAAAACAAATCGAATGCACATGACCGAATCTCAAATTATTGAAGTTGCCTCCGCCGACTGGGAGGGCCAGCAGCTCTCCGTGCCGCGCGAGGCGTTGCTGGCCGGCGTCGAGCGGGGCAAGGTCCTGTATTTCCCGCGTCTGGCGTTTACCGTGGAAGGCGGCGAACGGGCGCTCCTGGACCCGAAGGTCGCCGACCCCGAGCGCAAGAACATCAGCCTCGCGCCCAATGGCGGGGCGCTCGCGGGTGTACTTGGGGACGCCGTCACGCAATCTGCCGTCCGGGCGTTGATCGCGCGCTATCAGGCGAACGCGCGCTCGCTGGTCGACGGGCTGTTCCCTGAATATCGCGGCAAATTAAGGGTTGCGCCCACCAGCCTGCGGCTGCATCGCGTGGAAACGCGCGAGACGTCGTGGCGCAAGGACGACAGCCGCCTTCACGTCGATGCTTTTCCATCGCGGCCGAATTATGGCGAGCGCATCCTGCGCGTGTTCACCAACGTCAATCCGGATGGCGTGCCGCGTGTGTGGCGCGTCGGCGAGCCGTTCGAGGACATGGCAAAACGCTTCTTGCCAGCAATCCAAGCTCCGGTTCCCGGCGCGGCGTGGCTCATGAATCTCCTGCATATCACCAAGACGCCACGCAGCGAATACGATCACCTGATGCTCCATTTGCACGACGCAATGAAGGCCGATCTCGACTATCAAGCGAAATCGCCGCAGCAGCAGATGCCGTTTCCGCCCGGTTGCGTGTGGGTGTGTTTCTCCGATCAAACCTCGCACGCCGTCATGTCCGGCCAGTACATGCTCGAGCAAACCTTCTTTCTTCCCGTCAGCGCCATGGCCCAGCCCGACTGCGCGCCGCTCGGAATCCTGCAACGCCTGAAAGGCAGGGCGCTGGTTTGAGCGCCGCAGCCTGGTGGGGACGTTTCGCAGGTTCGGTCCTTTGCGCGGCGTTTCACGTGCGCGATGAGCGATCGTTGCCATTGTTGTCGAGCGTCTACCGCGAGGGCGTTCGATGCTGAGGCTCGTGTATCGCGCGTTATGGTGGCTCGTCGCGCCGCTCGCGGTGTTGCGCCTGCTGATCCGCTCGCGGCGGGAGCGGGGGTATCGCGAGCATATCGGCGAACGGTTTGGCTTTGGCCCCGCTCGCCGAGCTGACGATCTCGCGCCGTTGATCTGGGTTCATGCGGTGTCGGTAGGGGAGACGCGGGCGGCTCAGCCGCTGATCGAAGCGTTGCAGCAAGCCCATCCCGATGCCCGCATCCTGCTGACGCACATGACCCCGAGCGGCCGCGCGACTGGCGTGGAGCTATACGGCGATCGGATTTCACGCAGCTATCTTCCCTACGATTCGCCGTCGCTCGTGCGGCGGTTCTTGCGCGCGTGGCGGCCATCGCTGGGTATCGTGATGGAAACGGAAGTGTGGCCAACGCTCATCGACGAATGCAAACGGGCCGATATCCCGATGGTGCTGACCAACGCGCGGATGTCGGCGCGTTCGTTCAAGCGCGCGGCGAAGTTCGGCAATGCGACGCGCGAAGTGTTTGGCGGTTTTACGCGCGTGCTGGCGCAGACGCAGTCCGACGCGGACCGCCTGAGCGCGCTGGGTGCGCGCAACGTCACGGTGCTCGGCAACCTGAAGTTCGATATGGCCGCACCGCCCGAACTCTACGCGCGCGGTCATGCGTGGCGCGCGGCGATTGGGGAGCGCCCGGTTTGGGTGGCGGCGAGCACGCGCGAGGGTGAGGAAGCGCTGGTGCTGCAGGCGTTTACGACCTTGCGGACCCGCATACCGGAGGCGTTGCTGATCCTCGTGCCGCGCCATCCGCAGCGGTTCGATGAAGTCGCCGTGTTGATCGATGCCGCCGCGCAGTCCTATGTGCGGCGTTCCGCTTGGGCGGGACGGGCGGCAGCGGCGGGATCGGGAATCGATGCCGCGCCGGTTTTGCCTGCGAACGTCAACGTGCTGCTCGGCGATTCGATGGGCGAACTGAGCGCGTATTACGCGGCATCGGACCTGGCGTTCGTTGGCGGGAGTTTGCTGCCGCTGGGCGGGCAGAACCTGATCGAGGCGTGTGCGGCGGGCGTGCCGGTGCTGATTGGCCCGCACACCTTTAATTTCACGCAAGCGACGAACGATGCGATCACGGAAGGCGCGGCGTTGCGCGTGAGCGATCCGGCGGCGTTGGCGCGCGGCCTGCGTGATCTTTTCACCGATAAACCCCGCCGGCTCGCCATGAGCGCAGCGGCGTCGGCGTTCGCGGCGAAGCATCGCGGGGCGACGGCGAGGACGGTGGAGGTGCTGGGGGCGGTGCTGGGGGCGTTGTTGCGCGCGCCAGCAGAGGAACCGTGATTTTCAGCGGCAGGGGCGAACAACCCTCCCTGCCTACCCGCGTTCCTGCAAAATCCGCGTCACGCAAGCAACAAACCTCTCATTGCTCGCCTCCACGCCATACGCCCGCGCCCGTTCCAGCGCTTCACGCGTGAAGCCATCGCGCAGATCGTGGTCCGATAACAACCGCGACAGCGCCTCTGCCATCGCGTCTACATTGCCGATAGGAACCAGCAGCCCGAATCGGCCATCGTCCAGGATCTCTCGCGGCCCGGTCGGGCAATCGGTCGAAATCACCGGCTTGCCAAGCGCCAGCGCCTCAAGCAAAACCATCGGCATGCCTTCGTAACGCGAGCTGAGCACCAGCGCACTCGAATGCGCCACGACCGCGTGCGGATTGTTCCGATACCCCGTGAAATGCACGCGTTCCCCGATCCCCAGTTTCACCGCCAGCGCTTCCAGCTCGCGGCGAAAACCGCCGTCGCCGACAATTACCAGGTCTTCCCGCACCCCACCGTCATCCCGCGTCCCGACAAGCTGTGCATAAGCTCGCAGCAAGGTCCGGTGATCCTTCTGGATCTCGTCGAGCCGCGCCACGGAAACGATGTACGGCGCGGAACACGGCGGCGTTTCCACCACCGCGCCGTTCTCGCGAATCCGGTCGATATCGATCGCATTCGGCAGCACAAACACGTTGCGCAGATGGCCATTGAACAGTTCGCTCGCTTCATCGGCCATCTGGCGATTCAGCGCGGCGATCCCGTCGTAACGGCCGTATTGCGCGAGCAGCCGTTTCATTTTCCGGCGCCGGCCGCCCAGCCGTGCATCGAAACTGAAATGGTTCACGCCGAGCCACGCCACGCCGAAGCGGCCAGCCAGCCGGCGCAGCGACATATCGAAGTCGATGATGATGTCGTGACGCTGCGCCAGCGCGGCCACACGCGCCTTCACGTAGGGACGCACGGCGAGCGTGTTGAACACGTCGCGCCCGACACGGCCGAGCTTGCTCAGCCGATGCGCATAGCGGCGTGCCTGGAACACGTTGAGCCAGGGTTTGTCGGTGAGAATCTCGACGCCAACGTCCGCCGGAACCTGCGCGCGAAAGCGCTGTTCGAACGCGGGGGACGAAAACATCACGGACAGCGTCACCGTGAAGCGCGCGCGGTCGTAGATCCGCAGCCATTGCATCAGCGACGATTCGATGCCGCCATCGTTGAAATCCGCGATGTGAAACAGCACCGCGATGCGCCTGGAGGGTTGCGCCATGAGTGTCGAGGACGCTGTGGGCGACGGGGTCGGCCGCACGGCGGCGTCGCGAGTTAGAAGCGTGTCGGGACTATCGATCAGAGGTCTCCGGAAGCGGGCCTATGGCCGTAAAAAAGGGCAAGGCGACATGTTAACGCACTCGATCGGCTGAGGACAATTTCTCCCAAGCCCTGAAACCGGGCCTCAGAGCGCGAGCAGTCCCTTTTTTTCGATAAAGCGAACTACCACGTCGAGCCCTTCCAGCACTTTCAGGTTGCACATGACAAATGGCCGTTCTCCGCGCATCTTCCTGGCATCGGAGGCCATGATGTCGAGATTTGCGCCGACATACGGTGCAAGGTCGATCTTGTTGATGACCAGCAGGTCGGACTTCGTGATGCCCGGACCACCCTTGCGCGGAATTTTTTCGCCGCCGGCGACATCGATCACGTAAATAGTCAGGTCCGATAATTCCGGGCTGAAGGTGGCCGCGAGATTATCTCCACCCGACTCGATGAACACGATATCCGCGTCCGGGAAACGCTCGATCATCTGGTCGACGGCTTCCAGGTTGATGGACGCATCTTCGCGGATCGCCGTGTGCGGGCAGCCGCCCGTTTCCACGCCCATGATGCGCTCGGCCGGCAACGCGCCCGCAACCGTGAGCAGGCGCTGATCCTCTTTCGTGTAGATGTCGTTGGTGATCGCGACGAGGTCGTATTTCTCGCGCATCGCCTTGCAGAGCATTTCGAGCAGCGTGGTCTTGCCCGAGCCGACCGGACCTCCCACGCCCACGCGCAAAGGCGGCAGTTTCTTGGAGCGGCGGGCCGCGGCGGAATAGACGGGTGCGTTCATGTTTTTTAAGAGCGGAACAAGCGTGAATATTGTGATTCGTGGCGCGCCGAGAGAATGCCGAGCTGCGGCGCGAAGGTGTTGATTTCCCCGGGCGATGTGTCGAGCGCTTTTTCTACAGCGGTATCGATGGCAACGCGCAACGCAACGATGATCCGCTGCCCCGCGATCTGGCCTAGCGGTACGGCTTTTAACGCGGCAGCGGCCTGGTTTTCGACCCACGAAAAGGCGTAGGCGGCGAGGGCGGCGTCGGTGGCAGCATCGTGAGCGTAGGCGGCGAAGGCGAACGCTGTAGGCTGCGAGACGGGTTTGATGGCGTTTAGCGTCGCGAGGCGCGCGGCGTCGCCCCATTCAAGCTGCGTGCACAACTGCGCAAGCGACCAGCCCATCTGCTGCGTCTCGCGACGCAATTCCGAGGACTCGCGGCTGGCGAGGAATTCTTCATCGGCGGCGGCGAGTCCCGCTGCATCGTGATCGCGCCAGCGGGTCATCTGGTGCGCAAGGAATGGCAACTCGCCGCGTGCGAGCACATTGGTCAGCCCGCTTGCGATCCATTCGCGGGCGGTGTCGCCATCGTGGATCAAGCCATGTTCTATCGCCGATTCAAGACCCTGCGAGTAACTGAACGCGCCGATAGGCAATGCCGGCGACGCCAGATGAAGCAGGGCGGTGAGCTCAGCGATGCGCATGACCGTGGTCGTGGTCGTGATCGTGGTCGTGGCCTTCGTGGTCATGGTCTTTGCCATGAGCGTGTGCGGCGTGGTCATGCGCTTCGTGGTCCGCATGCCCATGCGCGCACTGCGAATGGTCGCCATGGTCGTGGCCTTCGCCGTGCGCATGTGCCGCTTGGTCCGCGTGCCCATGCGAACACTGCGAATGGTCGCCGTGGTCGTGGCCCGCGCCGTGCGCGTGTCCATGATCGTGCCCGTGATGTTCGTCGAAGACCTTTTGCGCGAGCGCGTAGTCCTCTACAAACGTCTCGTCATGCCCATGCTTGTGGCCGCCGCCATACGCGCCGGTCTCTGGTTGGAACGGCGCCGTCGCGTGATCCACATGCGCGCCCAGACGCTTGAGCATGTCTTCCAGCACGGGATCAGCTTCCAGTTTCAACTGTCCCGCGGCCACTTCCACCGGCGTGTGCCGATTGCCCAAGTGGTACGCGGCGCGCGTCAGCGTAATAGGATCGTGGGCGTGTACAACCAGCACATCTTGCGGCGCTGCGATCACGCGCACGAGGCCGCCATCATCGGCAACGAGCATGTCGCCATCGCGCAGGACCGTGCCGCGCGGCAGCACCAGCGCCACTTCCTCACCGTTATCCAGCGTAGCGGCCAAGCGGCTCTTGCAGCGGTCATCGAAGGCAAGGGTCAAGGTAGGCGCGCGTTTGATCAGCGGTGCGGCAAGTTTCGCTTCGATACGTTTGTCGATCGTGCGCATGAAAGTCTCAAAAAAGGAAGTAGCGCTGCGCCATCGGCAAAACGGTTGCCGGCTCGCAGGTGAGCAACTGGCCGTCGGCTACAACCTGATACGTTTCCGGATCGACGGTAATGGACGGCCTGTACGCATTGTGAACCATGTCGGCCTTCGATATGTTCCGACAATTCTTCACCGCGACCACTTGCTTCTTCAATCCATACCGTTCGCCGATACCGTCGTCCAGCGCCATCTGCGAGACGAAGGTCAGAGAGGTCTTTCCCAACGCACCGCCGCGAGTCGCGAACATCTCGCGATAATGCACCGGCTGCGGCGTCGGGATCGATGCGTTCGGGTCCCCCATCTGCGCGACCGCGATCATGCCGCCTTTCAGGATCATTGACGGCTTCACGCCGAAGAATGCGGGCTCCCAGAATACGAGGTCGGCCCATTTACCCGGTTCGATGGACCCCACTTCATGCGCGATGCCATGCGTGATCGCCGGGTTGATCGTGTACTTGGCGATGTAGCGTTTCGCGCGGAAATTGTCGTTGCGCGATGAGTCTTCGGGCAACGCGCCACGCTGCGTTTTCATCTTGTGCGCGGTCTGCCAGGTACGCATGACAACCTCGCCCACACGCCCCATCGCCTGCGAATCGGAGGACAGCATGGACAACGCGCCCAGGTCATGAAGGATGTCTTCGGCGGCAATCGTCTCGCGTCGAATCCGCGATTCGGCGAACGCGATATCTTCCGCAATCGATGGATCGAGGTGATGACAGACCATCAACATGTCGAGGTGTTCATCGAGCGTATTGATGGTGTACGGACGAGTAGGATTCGTCGATGAAGGCAGCACGTTCGACTCGCCGCAGACCTTGATGATGTCCGGTGCATGGCCGCCGCCCGCGCCCTCCGTGTGATACGTGTGGATCGTGCGGCCCTTGAACGCGGCCACGGTCGTCTCCACAAAACCCGCTTCGTTCAGCGTGTCCGTGTGAATGGCGACTTGCGTGTCGGTATCGTCGGCGACCGATAAGCAGTTATCGATAGCCGCCGGCGTCGTGCCCCAGTCTTCATGTAGCTTGAGCCCGATCGCGCCAGCCTTGATCTGTTCAATCGCCGGCGCGGGCAAACTCACGTTGCCCTTGCCGAGAAAGCCAAGGTTCACCGGCCAGCCATCGGCGGCTTGCAGCATGCGTTCGAGATGCCACGGCCCTGGCGTGCAGGTCGTCGCGTTCGTGCCGGTCGCGGGGCCGGTGCCACCGCCGAGCATCGTCGTAATGCCTGAAGCTATGGCTTCATCGATCTGCTGCGGGCTGATGAAGTGAATATGCGAGTCGATACCCCCCGCCGTCACGATCATCCCTTCGCCGGCAATCACCTCGGTGGCCGCGCCGATCGCAATGGTCACGCCCGGCTGGATATCCGGATTGCCCGCCTTGCCGATCGCAAACACGCGCCCGTTCTTGATGCCGATATCCGCCTTCACGATGCCCCAGTGATCGAGGATCAGCGCGTTCGTCACGACCGTATCCACCACGTCGGCGTGCACACGTTGCGACTGGCCCATGCCATCGCGAATCACCTTGCCGCCGCCGAACTTGACCTCTTCGCCGTAGGTCGTGAAGTCGCGTTCGACTTCGATCAGCAGGTCGGTATCGGCGAGACGCACGCGGTCGCCGGTGGTCGGGCCGAACATCTCCGCGTAGGCGCGGCGTCCGATGCGTAGCGTCATTTCGATAATCCTGAAGTTGAGATCAAAGCGGACCCATGACGAGACCATTGAAGCCGTAGACCCGGCGATCACCCGCCAGCGCCACGAGTTCAACCGTGCGTTCCTGGCCGGGCTCGAAGCGCACGGCCGTACCCGATGCAATGTTCAGCCGAAAGCCTCTCGCCTTGTCGCGTTCGAATATGAGCGCCGTGTTGACTTCGAAGAAATGAAAATGCGAACCGACCTGCACCGGCCGGTCACCCGTATTCGATACCGTCACGGACACCGTCTCGCGGCCCGCGTTGAGTTCGTGCTCACCATCGTCGATCAGATATTCGCCGGGAATCATGCGCGGCTCCTTTTAAGTGAGGGCAGGGCAGTTCAGGGAATCGGATGATGGACGGTCACGAGCTTGGTGCCGTCGGGGAAGGTGGCTTCTATCTGGATGTCCGGGATCATTTCCGGCACGCCGTCCATCACGTCGTCGCGTGTGAGCAGCGTGGTGCCGTAGTGCATCACGTCGGCGACGGTACGGCCGTCGCGTGCTGCTTCCATGAGCGCCGCCGAGATGAACGCGATGGCCTCCGGATAGTTCAGCTTCAGCCCGCGCGCGCGACGCCGTTCGGCGAGCAACGCGGCGGTGAAGATCAGCAGCTTGTCTTTTTCGCGGTGGGTGAGCTTCATGGGATTGGAAGGTGTCTCGGATTAGGCCGATTTTGCCAGCGTCAGTGTTGCAAGAATCCTAGCATTGCAACCCTACGATTTCATTGGATGAATTTGCGCAACTCGATGGTCGTCGGCCGCTCGAAAATTTCCTCCGGCGTGCCGCTTTCCCACACGCGGCCCTGATGCATGAACACGACCTTGTTCGACACACGCCGCGCAAAGCGCATCTCGTGCGTGACCATGATGAGCGTCATGCCATCGGCGGCGAGGCTTTCCACTACTGCCAGTACTTCGCCCACCAGTTCGGGATCAAGCGCGGACGTGATTTCATCGCAGAGCAGGACCGAGGGTTTCATCGCGAGCGCCCGGGCAATAGCCACGCGCTGCTGCTGTCCACCTGAAAGTTGCTCGGGATAGGCGTTGAATTTATCGGCGAGGCCAACGCGTTCGAGCACTTGTTCAGCGGTCGCGCGCGCCTTTGCCTTGTGAACCTTCTTTACCACCGTTTGCGCGAGCATCACGTTCTGTCCGGCGGTGAGATGCGGGAACAGGTTGTACTGCTGGAACACCATGCCGACTTTCAAGCGCAGCGCGCGCAGATCGGCATGACGGGCGTCCATGTGTTCGCCGTCTATTTCGATCGACCCTTCGTCGATACTTTCCAGTCCGTTCAAGGTCCGCAGCAAGGTGCTTTTGCCCGAGCCGCTGCGACCAATGATTGCTACCACTTGCCCCGATTCCACCGAAAAATCGATGCCCTTCAGGACCTGGTTCGCGCCGAACTGTTTCTTGAGGTTTTGCGTTTCAACGAGCGGCATTCCATTTCCTTTCGAGCGTGCGCGCGTAGCGGGTAAGCGGATAACAAATCACGAAATAGATCACGGCGACCAAGCCGTAGACCACGAACGGCCTGAAGGTCGCGTTCGAAATCATCGTGCCGGCTTTCGTGAGTTCGGTGAAACCGATGATCGAGACCAGCGCCGTGTCCTTCACGGCTTGCACGCCGAAGCCGACAGTCGGCCCGATGGCGATGCGCGTGGCTTGCGGAAGAATCACGTGACGCAATTGTTCGAGGTAATTCATCGCAAGGCTGGATGATGCTTCCCATTGACCCTTTGGAATCGCTTCAACGCAGCCGCGCCAGATCTCGGCGAGGTAGGCGCTGGTGAACAGCGTGAGGCCGACGGTTGCAGCAATCCACGGCTGGACTTCGATGCCGAGCAGCGGCAGACCGAAGAACACGAGGAACAGTTGCATCAGGAGCGGCGTGCCCTGGAATATCTCGATGTAGACCTTCACGATGGTCCGCAAAACACGTGAACTCGACACGCGCATCACAAGCAGCACGAAGCCCACGATGCCGCCAGCCACGAATGAAACAATCGACAGTACGATGGTCCAGCGCGCAGCCAGCAGCAGGTTGGTGAGAATTTGTTCAAACGTGAATTCGATCATCGGGCACCTCGCAGATTGCGCGCGAACAGGCGTTTGCCTGCTTCGTTGAGGAGGAAGCGCAAGAGGATCGCCATCACGAGATAAGCGGCCGTAATCAGGAAATACGTTTCGAACGCGCGGAAGTTGCGCGACTGGATGTAGCTCGCGGCGTAGGTCAAGTCGGTAACGGATATCTGCGATACCACCGCCGAGCCCAGCATCGTAATGACGATCTGGCTGGTGAGAGCCGGAAACACTTTTGCGATGGCTTGCGGCAAGACCACGTGCCTGAAGGTCTCGCCGGGTGTCATCGCAAGCGACGCCGCCGCTTCAAGATGCCCCTTCGGCACGGCCGCGATACCCGAGCGGATGATCTCCACCGAATACGCGCCGAGATTGAGCGTCATGGCGAGCACGGCGGCGACGTATTCATCGATACGGATACCCAGCGCCGGCAGCCCGAAGAACACAAAAAACAATTGCACGATGAACGGCGTATTGCGGATCGCTTCCACGTAGCCGCCAACAAGCGAACGCACCGCCGGGTACTTGCTGCCTTTGCCCGCCGCACCGAGTATGCCGACCGCGAGGCCGAGCACGGTGGACACGGCGGTCAGCCCAAGGGTTACTGCCGCGCCGCTCGCAAACATGCCGGCGTATTGCCCGAGATCGCCGAACTGGAGTTGATAAGCCATTAAATCGGCGCCTTGTTATTTAAGCTTTATTCGGAATGACGCGCGAGACTACAAACCGGCCGGCAGCGGCGCCTTGAACCACTTCTGCGACATGGCTTCGAGCGAGCCGTCCTTTTTCGACTGGGCGATAGCCGCATCGACTTTAGCCAGCAGGCGCGGTTCGTTCTTGTTCATGCCGACAAAACACGGCGAGTTCTTGATCACGAACTTCGGTTCCGGACGGCGCGGGGGATTCTTCGAGAGGATCGCTGCAGCCACAATGTTGCCCGCTGCGATCAACTGAACCTGGCCGGAGAGAAATGCCTGGATGGTCGCGTTGTTGTCTTCGAAGCGCTTGATGGTCGCGTTCGGCGCCATTTGCGTGAGCGCGATTTCTTCGAGCGCGCCGCGCGTGGCTCCGACCGTCTTGCCGGTGAGGTCGGCGGGGCCGGTGACCTTGATATCGGCGGGGCCGAACACGCCCTGGAAGTACGGCGCGTAGGCAGCCGAGAAGTCCATCACCTTCTCGCGATCCGGCGTCTTGCCCAGCGACGAGATCACCAGATCCACCTTGTTCGTCGTCAGGTACGGCACGCGATTCGCGCTGTTGACCGGCACGAGTTCCAGCTTCACGCCCAGCGACTTGGCGAGCAGCGCGGCCATATCGATGTCATAACCCTGCGGCTGCATATCGCCGCCGACCGCGCCGAACGGCGGGTAATCCTCCGGCACGGCGACTTTCAGTACGCCGGCTTTCGTGATGTTATCGAGCGCGTCTGCGTGGGCGGTGAGCGGGACTAGAGCAAGCGCCGGGATGGCGAGGAGGGCGGCGACTACGGTGCCAAGAGCGTGGCGGCGAAGCGTGTTGGTCATTTGATTGTCTTTCCTTGGATCGCGATTTGGCGCGGCGCGTCTCATTCACGGACGCGCTCGTCGGAAAGGGAGTAAAGCGAGAGTCGTGCCATTGCCTTTGCGCCTTTCTGGGTAGGCTTTAGCGAGATACCCATCTTGGCGATGCACAAAGTATGGGCGTAAATGTGCGCTTTTGTGGTGCGCATTTTCTGAGGCATTGCCCGGCTACGTTGTCCAAAGCCGTAATGGTCTGGCATCGACGCCGTGAATCAGTGGGCGCAACGTAGTCCAGCATTCGATCATTAATTGTTGGAGTGGCTCCATCGAATGGCTTGCGGCACGGATGATCAATACGCCCGGCGCGACGCAGGAAGCGGCGGCGCGCAGCGTTTCATTGAACGGAAGGCGTGTACTCAGGGATTCCGCCAGCGCGTCGTCGCAAGCCGGGCCGATTGCCCAGAGCGTGCCGTAGGCGGGAAAGCCTGCGAGACCCTGGGGCGCGAGGCGTAAAGGGTCATCGGCGGAGAGCAGCGCGCGTTCGAACCAGCGCAGCCGGCCCTGGCTGTCTTTGATCCGTGCCGTTGATGCAAGCCGCCCGTCCGACCATCGTTCACCGGCTGCCTGACGGCCGAGTTGCATCGCGTCCCAGCCAATGGCGGTTGCCGTCGGGTCTATCGTCAACGTGAAGTCCAGCGCCACGTTCGATGACTCGAACACGATGTTGTTCTGCGGCAGCCAGTCGAGCTTCGCGTTCGCGCCGACGCGGATATCAATGCGCTGCGTGGCGAGCTTGCCGTTCGCCTTGTACCACTTGGTCGCGCCCGGCGTGGTGATGACGGCGTGCGTTTGCGCGGCCAAGTCGATGTCAATTGCCAGCCGGTCGCCGCCCGCGACACCGCCTGGCGGATGCACGATCACCGCGTGGCAGATGGTCTCGCCTTCGGGATACAAGGGCCGTTGCATGCGCAAAGGCCCTATGTGTTTCCGATGCGTGAGCGCTGTCCGCCCCGGTTGATGCGTGAAACCGAGTTCGAGCTTGCCGTGCCACTCGTCGGAATCGGAGACGGTAGCTGGCAGCAGTGCGGCTATAGGTTCGTGATGCATGAGGCTTTTGGGATTGGGAGCGAGTCGCCATGTTACGGCGAGCGTCAGACCGCGATCAACTCCCGCACGCCCTGCGCTTCCATATCCGCACCTGCGCCACCGGCTACGATTTCTCCGCGGCTCATCACCCAATACCGGTCGGCAAGCTCGCGCGCGAAGTCGTAGTACTGTTCGACGAGCAGCACCGTCATGCCCATTTCATCGACGAGTTGACGCAGCGTGCGCCCGATATCCTGAATGATCGACGGTTGAATGCCTTCTGTCGGTTCATCGAGAATGAGCAGCTGCGGCTCACTCATGAGCGCCCGGCCGATGGCCAACTGCTGTTGCTGGCCGCCCGACAGGTCACCGCCGCGACGGCTTTTCATTTCCTTGAGCACCGGGAACAGCTCGTAGATCCGGTCCGGGACTTTCGATGGCGCTCGGCGG
>NZ_JAAVUQ010000056.1 GCF_018449515.1 Caballeronia sp. dw_19
CCGCTAAAGCGGGAACTCCGGTCGACACAGGAGAACGACATGGATATCGGATTTATTGGACTCGGCAACATGGGCGGCGCGATGGCGCTAAATGCGCTGAAGGCAGGCCACACGGTACGCGTCTGGAACCGCTCGCCCGACGCCGCGAAAGCGCTCGCCGAACAAGGCGCGCGCGTGGTTGCATCGGCGGATGAAGCGTTTTCGGGCGACGCGGTGTTCTCCATGCTCGCCGACGACGCCGCGTTGCGCGCCGTTCTCATCGACAGCGGCTTGCTCGAGCGCGCGCCCAAAGGACTGGTCCACGTGAACATGGCCACCATTTCCGTGGCGTTCTGCGAGGAACTGGCGAGCCTGCACGAGCGGCACGGCGTGGCGTACGTCGCGGCACCCGTGCTCGGGCGGCCGGATGTGGCGGCGGCGGGCAAACTGAATATCGTGGCGGCGGGCGCCGATGAAGCCATCGCTCGTGTGCAACCGGTCTTCGATGTCATCGGCCAGAAGACATGGCGCGTCGGTACCGCACCGCAACACGCGAACGTGTTCAAACTGGCGGCGAACTTCATGCTGGCATCGGCGATCGAAACAACTGCCGAGGCCGCGTCGCTGATGACGGGGCATGGCATCGATCCGCACGCGTTCCTCGACGTGATCTCGAACACGCTGTTTCCGGGCCCGGTGTACCAGGGTTATGGCCGGATGATCGCCGACAACCGCTATGAACCGGCGTTGTTCAAGGCGCGGCTTGGCCTGAAGGACGTACGGCTCGCGCTCGCTGCGGGCGATGCCGTGAACGTGGCGCTGCCCGTGGCAAGCCTGGTGCGCGACAACCTGATCGATGTACTCGCCCAGGGCGACGGCGACAAGGACCTGGCCGTGCTGGGAAAGGTCGCCGCACGCCGGGCGGGGAAGAAGGTGTGATCAATACGGTTTGATTCTTGCGCCGCAGTAAAAGTAAAGCCTGAGTAAAGCCCGGACGCGACGGCGTTGTATCGACGATAAATAGCGGCAACGGACAGGAACGTTCCCTATACTTGTCGCGCCGTTTGCCTCAGGTTCGGGATCGTTTCGAATTTGACAGCATTCGGTGGCGCACATACGGACACACGCCGCTGGTGCAGGCTTTTCAAAAGGTCTCGTCGGCGACGAAACCGGCTTGAAAGGTGGTTTGGACGTGACCTGGAAGCGGGTTTTCGGGTCGACTCCCGGGCCAGCGTATAAAAAGACGAAGCGGAGACAGGACAGCGCCCACTATGAAAAGCACTCTTCGGGGTCTCATGTTCGTGGCGGCATCGGCGGGCCTTACATGGGTTTGCCTGAGTACGCCCGCGATCGCTCTCGCCGACGACACCCCCAATCCCTGCGATGCACTCAAGCACATCGTGGCGGCCGCACCTGATGGTTTCGCCTCCCTGCGACCCGACGATGGCAAAGCCGTCGCGCAGCCTTATGGCCGCGATGCGCAGTGCGCGGTGAAAGCCGGCACTTATAGCTGTACGTGGACGAAGGGGGCAAACGCCGGATCGGCGGCGGACGCTTTGCAGGGCGTGGCGGCGGACATTGCCGCGTGCTTGCCCGACGCTACCCACGATCAAAACTCGCCGGGCCGGCAGCATTTTTATATTGGGGCGCGGGGGCAGCGCACGCAGATCACTGCAACGACTGCTGGTGCTGGAAAGTTGACGCTCGCGGTGTCGGGCAAATGAGGGGACAGTCGTGACCAAGCGTGTTCTCATAGCCGATGATGACGACGATGCCCTGAGTTGCCTCGCGAACTTGCTTACGGGGCTGGGACATCAAGTGGCGCAGGCGTCGTGCGGCGCTCAGGCGCTCGACGTGGCGCGGCAATTCGCACCGGACGTGGTGATTCTGGATCTGGGCATGTCGCCGATGGATGGTCTTTCTGCCGCGCGTGCCTTGCGTGCATTGCCCGAGGGTCAGGCAATGCTGCTGGTTGCGCTGACTGGCTGGGGACAGCCGCAGCATCATGCTATGACGCAGGAAGCGGGCTTCGATATTCATCTGGTGAAACCGGTTTCTATCGACCAATTGGGCTTTATTCTGTCGATGACCCAGCCTTGATGTTGTACGCTCGCAACAAATTGACGTGAATCGACGGGAGGATGTTGCGCTGCACCAATGGTTTTGGTAAAGTGGGGTTGTCTCCTCCATGTCTCTACTGATATGGATTCAGCCCGCCCATCTTAGGCGGGCTTTTTTTTATCCGCGTTTTTACCGCATGATTCCCTCAGAACCGGTACGACACCGCCAAAAACGTAATCAGCGGATTGGCACTGAGCCTTGATTTCGTCGTAGCAAGTTCGGTCCCATCAGCCGCCTTGATGATCAACGACGATGTCGTTTTCAACGGAATGTAGGTTAGCGAAGCAATCAAACCCCAGTGTTTGTCGAAGTTATAAGTCGCACCGAGATTGAACACCGGCTGCCACGACGACGAAGCCTTCGCCTCCACCGACGTCGGTCCCGGCTTGCCCGCACCCGCCGCCAGCACCGCGCCAAGATTGCTCTGCGTCGAGTTTATGAAACCATCGGTCAGCTTGATGTTCGTGAAGAAGTTATACGACACGCCAAGGCCTGCAAACGGCCGGAACGCCGCGGTCGGCGCATTGAAGTAATACTGGAAAATCAGCGCCGGGCTCCACTGCCGCACGCTTTTCACGATCGGGTTCGTCTGATCGAGGTTCTGGTTGCCAAGCGCGCCCGCCGGTCCCGGCGGCTGGATCGTGCCGTGACCATCGAGTTCGAACGCGGGCGGCACGCCGCCTACAAACGTGGTCGCAATGTGATCGGTGAAAAAGTGCGTGAAGACGAGGCCGAACGTATCGGCACTCTTCGTCGACAAACTCGTTCCCGGTGACGTGAATTGGGACGGCAACCGCAGCGGCGTATTGATCGGCGTAGGCGCCACATGCGTGGTCAGTGCATCGCTCGAATCCTGCGGCATGACGTGAAACCAGCCGAGTCCCACGACGTTATCGCCGGCACTCTGTGCATGGGCCGACAGCGACGCACATGCAGCGACCGCTACCGCCAACGGTTTTCCCGCAGCCAAAAGCTTTTTCATTTCGTCTCTCTTCGGTTACAGGCCGTCATGCGAACGCAGCGCGAGAAAACCCGGGCGTTGTTCGCATGCAGCCGTTCTTGATGGGCTGCCAGACGGTTACTGGGTCACTGAACAAATGAGCCGATAGTGAAATACGGTGTCGTCGGGTCGCTCTCGTCGAGATAACCGAATACGCCGCCGGAGAAGATGAACTTGCCGGTTGGCGTCGTGCCGGTCGATGCACCCACCACCGTCGATGTCACCAGACCCGGAATCGTTTCCGTGTAATCCAGGTTCAACGCACGCGACAACGCAACCTGCGACGGCTGGAACGGATCGATCAAGGTGGCCTGCGTGCCGCTGAGCGCGGTCGTGCGGTAATCGAAGGCGTTATCCACGCCGACGTATTCCCCGTTCACCGATCCCGATGCCACGCTGATTTGCGGCGACATCATCGAAATGCCGGATTCGTCGTCGGCGAACGGCGGAATGCCTGTGGTGATCGTGGCGTTCGCCGTGCCGGTACGCACGAGGATCGGCACGTTCTGGCCGCGCAGCTTGCCCACGATCATGTAGCCCTTGCCCAACGGACCGGTTGCGAGTGTCGGGTTGCCTTGCCCAAGGAAGTTGTTGGTGACGAACGCACCGCTGCCATCCGGCGATGGTGCGAAGTTCGATCCGGCTTGCTGGCATTTGCCGGCGTTCACGCCGGTGTTGTCGCACTCTTGCCAGGTGCCGTCGGCATTGATGGTGATCTTCGAATCGACAGAAATGCGCGCGTAGTTTTGCGAGGGAATCTCGTGATAGCCCAGTTGGCTATATGTCCCGGCGACATTGGCGAGATTGGTCTCAAGCGTCGAGAAACCGATGAACGGGTAATACGGGAAGATCCGGTCAGGTACAACGCCTTGACCAAGAACCCCGCCGAACTGCAGTTCCTTGCCCGGAATCGTGCCGCCCGCGACCCCTTCGCCCACGAAAATGCGCGCGGGACGCGTTGGGTCGAGCGTCGCGCCGTTCAACTGGTACGCGCACTGATTGAGCTTTTGCGTGGGCAGGCCGGTTTCCATCGTCAGCGTGCCGTTCTGGGACGTGCCGGCGCGGGTGGGGGAGACCGTGCCGGTCACGGCCGGAATGGGAGATTCCACGTAGGTCACCTGCCACGTGAGTTTCGTCGTGTCGAGTTGCAGCTGGACGAGTTCGCCGCTGCCGCCCCCACCGGTGAAGGTGGTCGTGTAGTCAAGCGACGCCGGGCACAGCCGGACGACCGGCGGCTGAGGCGCATCGCTGCCGCCGCCGCAGCCGCCAAGGAACGGCGTGACGCTGGCGATTGACGCACCCATCGCACCCAACGCAAAAGTTCTCCATTTCATACTGCTGTCTCCATCCACATTTGTTCGTTCGTCTTTCGTCGGCAACCGGCGCTTGCCGGTTGCTCTGGTCTTGAGTGCTTGTCGCGTCCGTTCGTGTGCCCGGCGGCGCTTATTTGCTGAGCAGCGCGCCGATACCGAAATACGGGCTTGCAGGCGTGTCGGCGTTAGCGGACGTGGAGGTCAGACCGCCGTTCACCGTGCTGCCGGCAATGAAAATCCCGTACAGGCCGCCCGCCGAGATCAGCGCACCCTGGCCGCCGTTCTGGTCCTGCACGCCGATCAAGCCGGGCAACTGCTGCGCGTAGCTCATGCCGAAACCGGTCTCGGAAGCCTGCGTCGATGGATTGATGAACGAGCCGACCGGACCTTGCAGCAACGTCGCCGTGTACTTGAAGTTCGAATCCGCGCCGACATAACCGCCATCGAACGCGCCCGATGCGAGCGCCGTGTTCGGAGCGAGCATGGCGATGCCGGATTCATCGTCGACTTGTGATGCGGTCGCGTTCAACGGCGTGAGCGGCGACGGCACGAAGACCTGACCGGTACGCACGACAATTGGCACGATGGCGCCGTTGACCTTGCCGATCACCATGTTCGCGTTCGCGACAGCTGGGAACGCAGGGAAGCCGAGGCCCGTCAACGCTGGCGAGGAACGTTGACCCTGCACTTGCGGTGCAACGGCGCTGGTGAAATACGCGCCGCCCGCGTTCGCCGTCCACGCGCCACCGGTCGTCTGGCAAGACGTATTCGATGCCGGCACGGGCACCGTGCAGTTGCCGGCGGTATCGAAGGATTCCTGTGCCTGCGTGGTCGTGGTCGAGTAGTTATTCGATGGAACCAGGTGGTAAAGCAGCGCGTTATACGTGCCCTTGAGATCCGCGACGTTCGTGCTCACCGTTGAGAAACCGATGAACGGATAGAAGTCGAAGTGCCGGTTCGGCACCGGGAACAGTGGCGGGAAACCGGGGATCGGGTTGACGCCGTCAGCGGTCAGCGTTGCCCCGCTGTACTGCACGGTCGCACCCGGAATGCCGCCGCCGGCCACGCCCTGGCCGATAAAGATGGTCGGCGGGTTCGCCTGGTTGAACGCGGCAGCCGTGGTGTAGATCGATCCATCCGATGCCTGGCCACCGCCCGGCGTCAGCACGAACGCGCAACGGGTTTGCTCCGCCGTGGGCAAAGTGCCTGCCGGCGGGTGCACGACTGCGCCGACGATCGTCGTGCCCTTGCGGGTCGGATTGATGGTCCCGGTGACAAGCGGAATGGGCGATTCGAGCCACTTCAGCGTGTATGTCATGTTCACGGCGTCGATGTTCAGGCTCACGATCTCGCCGCTGCCCGCGCCGCCCAGATACGTGTTCGAGACAATATCCGCGTTAGCCGGACACAACGGCGCGGCACCTGCGCCCACAGCCGGCGCGCCTTGCGTGCCACAACTCGCGCCGGAACATTGCGGCGTGTTGATCGGACCCGGGTTGTCGGCGTTGCCGCCGCAGGCAACAAACAACGGCGCGGTCGCAAGTGCGAGCGCGAGTCCTTTCGAAATGGCATACGGCATAACGCGGTCTCCCTTATCTAGTTTTGCGCGTGTAATTTCGCTATCACTTTTTCGTATGTCAACCGACTGAAACATCTAAAACGCCGATTCAAACAGCAGGGTTCCGGCGATGCCTTGACTGATAAGGCGCAGACGGCGCATTGAAACAAAATTTTTTCCACAAGGTAAATTGGAGAAAATATGTTTAGTTGCAGTGCGAAACGAAGAAAGTTTGAGCGCGAAAACGCGTAATCATCCACGAACGAACGTTCGTAAATAAATTGGGAGAATCCCTATGAAACCGCGACGGAAGTTCTGTTTGACCCGCGTGGAATTTACGAGGTGGAGATTTGAAGACCAGGCCGGGACGCTGATCGAGTGAATAAAAATGCAGGTGTGAAAAAGCCGGTTTCGCACAATGGCGGAAACCGGCTTTTAGCCAGGTCGAGCGCCTGGTGCGCTCAGATTTTCCCGGAGTCGATTGGCTGGCTTAGCGCGACAGCCCCGATTCTTCGTCGGCGCCGATTGCCAGGTTCATGCACTGGATCGCCGCGCCGGACGCACCTTTGCCCAGGTTGTCCAGCCGGGCAACGGTGACAAACCGCTCGTCGCTGCCGAAGACGAACAGCTCGACCCGGTTGGTGTCGTTGCAAGCCTGGACGTCGAAGAAGCCGTCGTCGAGATTGCTGTCCGCATTGAACGGCAACACGCGCACGAACGGTTCGTTCGCGTAGTACTCGGCAAACAACGCCTGCACGTCTTGCGGCTTGGCGGTACGCGACAGTTGATTCGGCGAGAAGTACGTGGTGACGGCGAGGCCCTTCAGGAAGTTGCCGACAATAGGCGTGAACACCGGCGCGTGCTTCAGTCCCGAGCGCACCGCCATTTCCGGCAGATGCTTGTGGGCCAGACCTAGCGCGTAAGGCCGCGGGCTGTCGAGCCGCGGATTCCCGCCCGCTTCATAGTCCGCGATCATTTTCTTGCCACCACCGCTGTACCCGGTGATGGAATACGCGTGCGCGGGGAAATCGGCGGAAACAAGACCGCCTGCCACCAAGGGCTTCATTGCCAGCAGGAACGCCGACGCGTGACAACCCGGCACCGCGATGCGCTTCGCCGTACGCAAACGCTCGCGCTGCGCCGGCATGAGTTCGGGAAGTCCATATGCCCAGTCGTCATGCGTGCGGAACGCCGTGCTGGCGTCAATCACCACCGTGTGGTGATTGTCCGCGTTCACCAGCGAAACCGATTCGCGCGAAGCGACGTCCGGCAGGCAAAGGAACGTAACGTCCGACGCATTGATCAGCCGCCGGCGTTCCTCCACGTCCTTGCGCCGCGCTTCCTCGATACGCAACACCTCGACGTCACGCCGCTCGGACAGATATTCAAAAATCTTCAGGCCGGTGGTGCCTTCCTGTCCGTCGACAAATACTTTCGTGGTCATCTCGATCTCGCTGGGTCGGTCGCGCACGGAGGGCATGGTGCCCGAGCGCGGTCAAAACGCCATTTTAATGCGCTTCCGCGACAACGCGATGGCATTGCCGGGCACATCAGCCGATCGGCCTAAAAAAACGTTGCACCGCCGCTGAAAAAACTACTTTGCGTTCCACCGCGCCGCCACGGCCGCGATCCTTGCACCGAACACTTTGGCCGTCTCCAGATCGCCGGGCGGCGGGGCTTCGTCAGGCGATGCATCCGCCGGCGATTGCGCCAGCAAGCCCGAAAAGCCCCCGACGAAGTTCAGGTCGTTGCGCGTGGCCGCCTTCGTGTTCGACGGCATCATGCCCGTGCCGGTCCAGATCATGCCGTGCTGCATCGCGAGCGTGACGAAGTACGCAATGGTCGAATGTTTGTCGCCGTTCATGGTCGCCGAGTTCGTGAACCCGGCCGCGATCTTGTCCTTCCACGATTGCGCGAACCACGGTTTGGAGCTGGCATCGGCGAATTTCTTGAAATCGGCTGACGGGCCGCCCATGTACGTGGGCGCACCGAAGATGATGGCGTCCGCGGCATCGAGCTCGGCCCAGCCAGCATCGTCCAGCTCGCCGACGGCAAGCAGCTTCGCGTCCGCGCCGGCGTCGATCGTGCCGGTGAGCACGGCTTCCGCGAGTTTTTTCGTATGGCCGTAGCCGCTGTGATAAACGATAACGATTTTCGGCATTTCATTCCCCGTATGCGACACAACGCCGCGGGTTGCGCAAGAACAACCGGAACCACGCATCTTCGCGATAACTTGGCCGGCTGCAAAAAAAGACGCCGGTGATAGTTCACCGGCGAGTCTAGCAAAGCCAAATTCGACCTGCTGACGTGCCATAAAGGCCGTTCAGCGCCCGTACGTAACAACGAGTTGCGCGCTGGCAATGGTTGTAGTTCGGATTTCGTGCTCGAACATGAGCGAAGGGCTGCTTTGGCGCAGGCGCAAGTCGCTGCTGTTGAGCGCGTAGACCGTGATGACGTAGTGGTGCGGTTTACCCGGCGGCGGACAGGGGCCCGCATAACCGTCAATATCGAAGTCATTGCGCGATTCCACCGCTCCCATTTTTCGTAAGACACCTGAGGCGCTTGCGTTGGACGGTAATTGTGAGACGTTCGCGGGAATGCCCGCGACGGCCCAGTGCCACCAGCCGCGGCCAGGCGCGTCCGGGTCGAAGATGGTGACGGCGAAACTTTGTGTGCTGGCCGGCGCGCCGCGCCATGACAGTTGCGGCGAACGGTTGCCGCCTTTGCAGTCGTTCTGGTCGAACACGAGCGCGAGCTGCACGGGCTGGTTCGGGCGGAGATCCGCACTTGTCAACGTGAAAGGGGCTGTGGCGATAACTTCAGCGACCGCACGCGATGCATTTGATACTATCGCGACGCAGAAAACTGGTAGCAGCGCCGCGCGGCGGAAAATTCGGAACCTGACGAGACGCCAATCAACAGCGCGGTACACAGCACAAACCACAAGCCCGATCCCCAAGCGCATGGTGCAAGTTCTCCGGTCACGGGCGCGGCCAAAGTCTGGCGTTTCACCCACTGTAACGATGTATTTTGTCTCAGAAATTGGCTTAGAGCTGGATTCAAGTTTAACATCGCGGGAAAGGACAAAATTTTTCAAATGTTCAAAAGAAGACTCAGCAAGGGTCAACACCGTGACTTCGGGTTTAGCCGCAATTTCGCTCTCCCGGCTGAAGGGCCAATGTAATGAGTAAGAGCACATTGCCTATAATGCGCGAGGGATTTGTTCATTTACGAGCGAGGGGTAAATAATGGGTCAACGGATAAAAGTCATTATCGCCGATGACCATCCTGTCATTCTGTTTGGCGCCGCGCAGGCGCTATTGAAGTTTCCCGAGATCGAGGTGGTTGGGCAAGCGCGTCAATCGACGGAATTGATTCAGCTTTTGCAGAAATCGCCCTGCGACGTGGTCGTGTCGGACCTTGCCATGCCGGGTGGCCAATATGGCGACGGCATGCCATTGCTGGGTTATATCGGGCGTCAGTTTCCGACGGTGCGTATCGTCGTGCTGACCATGCTCGAAAATCCCGCGCTCCTGAAACGCTTGCGTGAGGTCGGTGTGACGGCCGTGATCAATAAGTCTGACGATTTGAGCCACATCGGACTGGCCATCGTCCACGTGATGCGCGGACAGGAATATATTGGGCCGTCGGTGCGTCTGGCGCTCGACAGCATGGGCTTGTCGGCGAGCGGCCAGCAGCGCGACGTGGTGTTGTCGAAGCGGGAGCTGGAAGTGGTGCGTTTATTCGTGTCCGGCATGACAATTACTGAAATTGCCGCGCAGTTGAAACGCAGTATTAAAACGATCAGTACGCAAAAGAATACCGCCATGCGCAAGCTTGGAATTGAGCGGGATTCTGAATTGTTTCAATATGCCCAGAGTAATGGATTATTGAATCTTTCGGCTTATGTGGGCGATGGGAATCTCGACGACACTATTCCCCTGAATACGTAATTGTAATTTGTGTTGTTGCATAAAAAAGCCGCTCGTTCATAAAAACGGGCGGCTTTTTTAATTACATGAAAATTCCCTCTCAGGCGATTATTGCGGTGATGCTGTTACGCCGCCGTGCGCCGCCGACCATTGTGCCGGCGCATGCAGGAATTTCTCGACTTCATCCAGCGTCTTTGTCTCGAAATAGCCCGCTTCCTTCGCGACGCGCAGCACATCCCACCATGTGGCGAGCGCGTGCAATTCCACGTCGATATCTTTCAGCACCGAGACGCTTTCCTTGAAGATGTTGTAGTGAAACAGCACGAAGCAGTGATTTACCGTCGCGCCGGCCGTGCGCAGCGCGTTGATGAAATTGATCTTGCTACGGCTGTCGGTGGTCAGGTCTTCCACCAACAGTACGCGCTGGCCTTCGGTCAACAACCCTTCAATTTGCGCGTTCCGGCCGAAACCCTTCGGCTTCTTGCGCACATATTGCATGGGCACCATCAGCCGGTCGGACAGCCAGGCGGCAAACGGGATACCGGCCGTTTCACCGCCTGCGACTGCGTCGATCTGCTCATAGCCGATATCGCGAAGGATCGTGGTCTCGGCCATCTCCATCAGGGCGCGTCGTACGCGCGGATACGAGATCAGCTTGCGGCAGTCGATATAAACCGGGCTCGCCCATCCCGACGTGAAAATGTACGGTTTGTCCGCGTTGAAATGCACGGCCTGGACTTCGAGCAGCATCTTGGCGGTGGTGTCGGAGATCGTCTGGCGGTCGAAGCCTGTCATGGGCGAATCCTTGCATTTTGAGTTGGCGCCTGAAGCCCGTTTTGGCCCGTAATCAAGCGACGGTGACCAAAGGCACTTGGCGCAGCGGCGGTGTCCGGTCGAGCAGATGTCGACGGCGTTCGATGCGCGCACAGGCCGGGATTTTACCCGACTGAAAAGACACGGACGAAACGCGAACGACACATGAAAGCGCCGTTCGTTGCCGGAATTGTCTTGTTATTCGGGGACCTGCCGAGCAATCGGTGCGAGCGCTTTGGCGTGCTTAAGCGTTCTTTCTGTCGAAAATGGTGCTACGCGTCAATTTAAACGCACGGTGTACACTATTTATCCCCGAAAAATGCTAAGGCCAGATAGTTCACTGTTGGCGCACGCGCGCTTGTCATCAAGACCGGCCGGATGGCCAAAATCCATTTCGATCCTTAACGAGATTTGACCGTCGCGAGCGCAGTGTCCTAGCCCTCCGTCTCACCCATTTTCCGCCCATTTTCCTAAACGTCTCAGGCCAATCATGGACGAACAACTGAAGCTCAGCGCCCTCGCATATCACCAGTATCCGAAGCCCGGTAAGATCTCGGTCACGCCGACCAAGCCCTTGTCCAACCAGCTGGATTTATCGCTGGCTTACTCGCCCGGCGTGGCCGCTGCCTGCATGGCAATCTTCGACGACCCGCTCGACGCCCAGAAATACACCTCGCGCGGCAATCTGGTCGGCGTGGTGACCAACGGCACGGCTGTGCTCGGTCTCGGCAACATCGGACCGCTCGCCGCCAAGCCGGTGATGGAAGGCAAGGGCTGTCTCTTCAAGAAGTTTGCGGGTATCGACGTGTTCGATATCGAGCTCGCCGAGACCGATCCGGACAAGCTGGTCGATGCCATCGCCATGCTCGAACCCACGCTCGGCGGCATCAACCTGGAAGACATCAAGGCGCCAGAGTGCTTCTACATCGAGAAGAAGCTGCGCGAGCGCATGAAGATTCCCGTCTTCCACGACGACCAGCACGGCACGGCGATCATTGCATCGGCGGCGATTCTCAACGGCTTGAAAGTGGTCGGCAAGAAGCTGGACGAAGTGAAGCTGGTCTGTTCCGGCGCGGGCGCTGCGGCGATCGCGTGTCTCGATTTGCTCGTCCACCTCGGGCTCAAGAAGTCGAACATCCTGGTCTGCGATTCGAAAGGCGTGATCTACGAAGGACGCGGCAACCTGGATCCATCGAAGGAACGGTACGCCGCGAATACGACAGACCGCACGCTCGCCGATGCCATCGACAAAGCCGACGTGTTCCTCGGCTGTTCGAGCGCCGGCGTGCTCAAGCCGGAAATGGTCAAGGTCATGGGCACGCAGCCGCTGATCCTCGCGCTTGCCAATCCCGAGCCGGAAATCCGTCCGGAGGAAGCGAAGAAGGTGCGCCCGGACGCGATTATTGCCACTGGCCGGTCGGACTATCCGAACCAGGTCAACAACGTGCTGTGCTTCCCGTTCATCTTCCGCGGCGCGCTGGATGTGGGCGCGACCACGATCACCGAAGAGATGAAGCTCGCGTGCGTGCGCGCGATCGCGGAATTGGCCGAAGAGACCGATCAAGGCGATGAAGTTGCCAAGGCGTACGAAGGCCATTCGCTTGAGTTTGGTCCGGACTACCTGATTCCGAAGCCGTTTGATCCGCGTCTCATCATCAAGATTGCGCCGGCTGTTGCTCAAGCCGCGATGGATTCGGGCGTGGCGACGCGTCCGATCCATGACATGGACGCGTATCGCGAAGAGCTGGGCACGACGGTTTATCGCACGGGCATGGTGATGCGGCCGGTGTTCGCGGCGGCCAAGTCGGCGCCTGCGCGCATTGTGTTTGCCGAAGGCGAAGACGAGCGCGTGCTGCGCGCCGCGCAATTCGTGCTGCTGGAGAAGATCGCGAAGCCGATCATCATCGGGCGGCCGGCGGTGGTGGAAATGCGCTTGCAGAAGATGGGCTCGAAGCTGAAGCCCGGTACCGATTTCGAGATCGTGAATCCGGAAGACGATCCGCGTTACCAGAAGTGCTGGCAGGAATATCACACCATTGCTGCACGCGAGGGCGTGACGCCGGACAACGCAAAGGCCGCGCTGCGCAAGTTCAACACATTGATTGGCGCGCTGCTGGTGCGTCTCGGCGATGCCGACGGCATGATCTGCGGCATGATCGACACGTATCACGATCATCTCAAATTCATTGAGCAAGTGTTGGGCAAGGCGGAGGGCGTGGAGAACTTCGCCGCGATGAATCTGCTGATGCTGCAGGGACGCAATCTCTTTATCAGCGATACCTACGTCAACGAGATCCCTACGCCCACGCAACTCGCCGATATGACGATCCTGGCGGCGCGCGAAATCGAGAAATTCGGGATTGCGCCGAAGGTGGCGTTGCTGTCGAACTCGAACTTCGGCAGCGTGCCGAGCGCTTCATCGAAGCGCATGGCCGAGGCTCGAAAGCTGATCGCCGAGCGTGCACCGGATCTGGAAGTGGAGGGCGAAATGCACGGCGATGCAGCCTTGTCGGAGGTCGTGCGCAAGGCTGCATTCCCGGCGTCGAAGCTGACGGGCGAGGCCAATCTGCTGATCATGCCGAACGTGGAAGCGGCGAATATCACGTACAACCTGCTCAAGATGGTGAGCGGTGAAGGCGTGACGGTTGGGCCGTTCCTGTTGGGCGCGGACAAGCCGGTGCACATTCTCACGCCGGCGGCGACCGTGCGGCGGATCATCAACATGACGGCGGTGGCATCGGCGAACGCGCGAGTGAAGGCGGTAAGTAACGAGGCGTAAGCAGATGAATTAATCCGTCGTCCTGACTATTGGATGACGGTTGACTGAGGCGTGGACGAAGCGGTGACCGAGGATATCGGTCGCCGCTTTTTTTTTGCGCATGTCCCCGCCACATCTAGCGCAAATGCGCTAACGGCGCTTGGTGAATTTTTAAAGAGATAGAAAGTTGTGGTGCATACAACGACGCCTTTCTTATTCGGACAAATCTGATTCGAATGCCAAGTTGTGCTGAGTAGAGTCGCGGATCGTTTCACTTACCTGTTCGTCAAGACAAGTCGTTACGCAGATTTGTTTCGCGTCAGACACATTTCGCACAACTCTTTGCAGGTATTCAGTATGAACAAGGTTTTTAAATCAGTTTGGAGCGAGGCTCTCGGTGCTTGGGTCGCGGCGTCGGAATTGTGTCGCGGGCGCGGGAAGGGCGGCGGGAAGGTAGCGCGGGCGGTGTTGCTGGCGGTGGGGTTGAGTGCTGCGGGTGTGGCGATCGCTGGTGGAAACGGAACGTCTTATACCGGCAACGGCGCAGCTACTGCAACGAATGCAACTGACATCGCGATCGGTTCAGGCGCGACGGCAACGAGCAAGACCAAGGACGCGATTGCTATCGGCGACACGGCAGCGAGCACGGCAGACGGCGCGATCAGCATTGGTGGAAGTGTTTCGAACGCTGCGACTAACTCTATTTTGATGGGGAATGCAGGAGTCCCGGCCGGAACAACCGGCCAGGTGCCGGTTGCTTCTATTGACGCTGGTTCGACCGCGTCGGTATTTTTCGCACCGGCTGGCGGCTCGGTTCAGACTTCAGCGAACTCGTTTTCCTTCAACCCATATGCCGGGATTAAAACATCGGCATCGCCCGATTCCGTGAATATCTCGGGGACGGTGAGCGCGGCGCCATCGTCTGTAGCTATCGGTAGCAAATCCAGCGTCACCAACACTCAGACCGCAGCGACAGCGGGTGTCGCGATCGGATCGAATGCGTCAGTGCAGGCGTTAAATTCTGTCGCAATTGGTGCTAACTCGGTAGCCAACCGGGTCAATTCGTTCTCAGTCGGCGGCAATGGGACGACCCGTGTAATTACGCAGGTATCGAATGGTACAAAAGCAACTGACGCTGCGAGCGTATCGCAACTCCAGGATATTGTGAACGGACTGGGTGGCACAGCGGAAATCAACGCAGACGGATCAATAACAACGCCCACGTATTCTGTGAATGGATCGGATGTGCCGGGCATTGGCCAGGCGATTAGCGCGCTGGACACGCGTCTGCAGAACGCGGTCATGTACGACGGCGTTTCCAGTTCGATCACGCTCGCTGGCAGCAATGGCACGCAGATCCATAATCTCGCTGCCGCGACAACGGCCACGGACGCCGTCAACTTTCAACAGTTGACCGACGCCGGCCTGATCGTCGACACGACAGGCGTTGTGACAAACGCGTTCGTCGCCTACACGGACAAGACCGAGAGCGTCGTTTCGCTGGGCGGCTCTGGCGGTACGAAAATCAAAAACGTCGCTGCAGGCGTAGACGCGCAAGATGCAGTCAATGTGAAGCAATTGACGGATGCAGGCGCAGTGGTGGATTCCACGGGTTCCGTAACGAACGCATTCGTGGCCTACGATGGCAGCGCGAAAGATTCAGTAACGCTGAAGGGTACGGCGGGCACGCAGATTCATAAGGTCGCCGCCGGCACGGCTGATCAAGACGCAGTGAATGTGAAGCAATTGATGGATGCGGGCGCGATCGTGGACTCGACCGGCGCAGTGACTAACGCGTTCGTCGCCTACGACGGCACGACGAAAGATTCGGTTACGCTGAAAGGCTCGAACGGCACGCAGATTCATAAGGTCGCGGCGGGTACCGCTGATCAAGACGCAGTGAACGTGAAGCAGTTGACGGATGCGGGTGCGATCGTGGACTCGACCGGCGCAGTGACTAACGCGTTCGTCGCCTACGACGGCACGACGAAAGATTCGGTTACGTTGAAAGGCTCGAACGGCACGCAGATTCACAAGGTCGCGGCGGGTACCGCTGATCAAGACGCAGTGAACGTCAAGCAGTTGACGGATGCCGGCGCGATCGTGGACTCGACCGGTGCCGTGACTAACGCGTTCGTCGCTTACGACGGCACGACCAAGGATTCGGTCACGCTAAAAGGCTCGAACGGCACGCAGATCCACAACGTCGCTGCCGGCACGGCCGACAAAGACTCAGTGAACGTGAAGCAGTTGACGGATGCGGGCGCGATCGTGGACTCGACTGGCGCAGTGACAAATGCGTTCGTCGCCTACGACGGCACGACGAAAGACTCGGTCACGCTAAAAGGCTCGAACGGCACGCAGATTCATAACGTAGCGGCCGGCACTGTCGATATGGACGCAGTCAACCTCAAGCAATTGACGGACGCGGGCGCAACAGTCGACACAAGCGGAAACGTGACGAACGCATTCGTCGCCTACGACGGCAGCGCGAAAGACTCCGTGACGCTGAAAGGCTCGAACGGCACGCAGATTCATAACGTAGCGGCCGGCACTGTCGATATGGACGCGGTCAACCTCAAGCAATTGACGGATGCAGGCGCAACAGTCGACACGAGCGGCAACGTGACCAACTCGTTCGTCGCATACGACGACAGCACGCAGAATTCGGTCACGCTAAAAGGCTCGAACGGAACGCAGATTCATAACGTAGCGGCGGGCACTGTCGATATGGACGCGGTCAACCTCAAGCAATTGACGGACGCAGGCGCAACAGTCGACACAAGCGGAAACGTGACCAACTCGTTCGTCGCGTATGACGACAGCACGCAGAATTCAGTCACGCTAAAAGGCTCGAACGGCACGCAGATTCATAACGTAGCGGCCGGCACTGTCGATATGGACGCGGTCAATCTCAAGCAATTGACGGATGCAGGCGCAACAGTCGACACAAGCGGAAACGTGACCAACTCGTTCGTCGCGTATGACGACAGCACGCAGAATTCAGTCACGCTAAAAGGCTCGAACGGTACCGCGATCCATAACGTAGCTAACGGCGAAGTCAGCGCTACCAGCAAGGACGCGGTCAACGGCTCGCAATTATTTGAAGCGACGCAAAACATCCCCGCATTCGCTGATTCGGTAAACTACGACAGCCCGGCGCACGACAAAATCGCACTGGTCAGCACCGCCGGTGGCGCCGTGACAATCTCTGGCGTAGCTGCTGGTGCAATGACTGCGACCAGCAATGAAGCGGTCAACGGCGCACAGCTTTTCGCGGTCGATGCCAAGACGAATCAGAATACCGCCGACATCACGAACATTAACAAGACCATCAGTAACATTACGAACGGCGGCGACGCTTACGTAAGCCAGGATGCGACTACCGGCGTCATCTCGGTCGGCGGGAACACGAATGGCAACGAGGTCAACGTGGCCGGCACTTCAGGCGCGCGCAAGATCACGGGCGTAGCTGCCGGAAGTGTTGCCGCGGCCAGCACCGATGCGGTCAATGGCTCGCAGTTGTACAACACGGCAGCGTCGACGGCAGCGGCTCTCGGTGGTGGCGCGGGTGTCGATGCAAATGGCGGTATCACGGCGCCAACCTACAGCGTCGGTGGAACGGACGTGCATGACGTTGGCACTGCAATCGCCAATCTCGATGGACGCACGACCGCAAATTCGAACGCCATCGCGGACGTTACAGCCGCAACGAAAAACGCGGTCAGCTATGACTCGGACGCGCATAACAAGGTGACGCTCGGCGGTACCGCAGCCGCTGACGGAACCGATGCGAACGCTGTCCAGTTGACGAACGTGAAGGCTGGCGAGCTCTCGGCCACCAGCACGGACGCCGTGAACGGGGCGCAGCTGAACGCGACGAATGCCCGCGTTGACACGTTTGAAAATGTAGTCAACAACATTTCCGGTACGGGAAGCCCGTTTATCGCAATCAATTCGTCGGTCGCGGCGTCCCAGGCACCCACCGCAACAGGCACCGATGCTGTCGCGATTGGCGCAAATTCGCACGCTTCGGGGAACAATTCCGTCGCTTTGGGCGCCAACTCGGTTGCTGATGAAGACAATACGGCGTCAGTGGGTTCGGCTGGCAACGAGCGTCGCATCACGAACGTGGCGCCGGGGCAAAACGGCACTGACGCAGCCAACATGAATCAGGTCAACGAGTTGCGTAACGACGTGGGCCAGAGTTTGTCGGCGTTGCAACGTAGCGCGTTCGGCGGCGTGGCTTCAGCCATGGCCATGCCTAGCCTTTCGCCGCGCGAGCCGGGCAAGACCGTGGTAGCCGTGGGTGTGGCTAACTACAAGGGCTATGGCGCAGTGGGTGCGGGCGCAACGTATCGGTCGCGTGATGGCGCGTGGTTGATCAACGGCGCGTTGTCGGTAACGCCTCATGGCGATACAGGCGCGCGGGCTCAGGTGGGCTACGAGTTCTGAGTTTGAGCTGGTTGTAGGGCAACAATGAAAGGCGATCCGGATGTTCGGATCGCCTTTTTTACTTGCATAAAGCATTTCAGAAACGATCAATATCGGTCACGCCGAATAGTGACGCGGGCGTGCGTGCTCATCCAGGCCGCGGACGCCACCCCAGGGCCGAAGTTCAATAGATCGTATTCGACGACACTATCTGATTTAGGAGCGCGCCTATCAGTATTCCCATGAAGTCCCAATAAAATAGCCTCTGAAGCGAGATTGTGACAAAGCGAGACATGCCAGTGTCCCGTGTCTCGCCTTCAGTTCCGCTATCGGTCAGATATTGATTGCCCAGTCCCTGCTGGACGCACAGTTCTCCGTATTCTGCGGATCGGCGCATTAGCCACAATTCGGTGCGGTTTCCAAAATATGTTGAATCCGCTGTAGTTTAAAAAATCAAGCAATATATTAGGAATGCGTATCAATTATGAAGAGGCAATATAAATCGATACTGAGCGAAGTCGCTGTAAAGCGTGACGTCGTTGGTCAAAAAGAAGTCGGTGGTTATAGATTGTTTGAGCGAAACAAGGCTATTCCTTTGGCAGGTCCGTTAAAGACGGCTGGCCCGACGGATTTAAGAAGGTGGGCGCTACGATGATGTGGGATGAACTTAATCTGGATATCGCTCACAATTCCCGGCGATATGGTACGAGCGAAAGCACCAGAACTTTGTCGTTCAAAACTCGGCTGAATAATATGCTGGCAACGGCGTTCAGCGCATTTGTGTTCGCGAGCGCGTCAGCGTCGGTACACGCAGAGACGCCTGACGTGGACGCCAGCAAACACACAGTGACGGGCGCCATTGAAGCGGGCGAACCTGCTTCACTCGATGGCGCCGTGTTGAATTATGATCCAGTCTCGCTTCAGGATGCGGCCCGGAAAACTCAGGAACTAGCCAGGAATGCGGTTGGTAACGGGGACAGGGTTTCAGGCGTTCTGGAAGAGGCGGAAACGATGATCGGCATTCGTTACTTGTGGGGCGGCAATACGCCCGAGGAAGGGCTCGATTGCAGTGGCTTCGTGCGTTATGTCTACGAGAAGGCTGCAGGTATATTATTGCCGCGGCTATCGGCGCAAATCAGCAGGAAAGGCAAGCCGATTGCGCAGACGGATTTGCATCCTGGCGATCTCGTATTTTTCAATACGCCTCGAGGTGAAGCGACTCACGTAGGCATTTATGTCGGTGAGCATCAGTTTATTCACGCACCGAAGACAGGTGCGTTCATTCGTATTGAATCGATGAGAAGTGCTTATTGGACATCGCGATACTATGGCGCACGACGAATGGTTGCATGACTTGCAGCCTGGTAAGCAAAAACGCCCGATGACAACATCGGGCGTTTTTGTTTTTCGTGCGTCGCGCTAAAAACCTAGGCTACTTGCCGGGCCTCGCCACCTGCCGGCGTACGCCAGCGCGCGAGCAGCGCATTCCATTTGATACGAGCTGCGGTCACGTTGTTATCTTTCACGTGACCGTAACCGCGCATCGAATCCGGCAAGCTTGCGAGTTCTATTGCCAGCGGCAACTTCTCCGCTGTCAATCCACCGATCAACTCCTTCACCAGCGCCTCGTAATCCGCGATCAGCGCCCGTTCCATCTTCCGTTCTTCGGTCTTGCCGAAGATATCGAACGATGTACCGCGCAGGAACTTCATCTTCGCTAAAACCTTCATGGCGGATAAGACCCACGGGCCGTACTGCTTCTTGATCAGATGCCCGTGCGCGTCCTTCTTTGAGAGCATGGGCGGCGCGAGGTGGAATTTCACTTTCCAGTCACCTTCGAAGCTGCCCTTCAACCGTTCCACGAACGCCGGATCGGCATAAAGACGCGCGACTTCGTATTCGTCCTTGTACGCCATCAGCTTGTGCAGATTTTTAGCAACGGCTTCAGTCAATGCGTACTGGCCATCGCCCAGACCGATTAAGGCTTCCGCCTTACGCACTTCGGCCACGAGCTGAGCGTAACGCGCGGCGTACGCTTCGTTCTGGTAGTCGGTGAGATAGGTGATGCGCTTTTCAATCAGCGTGTCCAGCGCCTTCGGCGTATGCAGCGAGATGATCTTGCTGCCGCCTTCCGATCCCGACGATATCCCGCCACGACCTTGCGCGCCGACAAGCCGCGTGACGCCCTCGAGATCGTGAGCGGCGTGGCGACCCCATTCGAACGCCGCGAGATTCTTTTCGACCTGCACTGCATTCAATTCAATCGCGCGAACCAACGATTCATGTCGTAACGGCACCCAGCCGCGTTGCCACGCAAAACCCAGCACGAACGGATTGGTGTAGATGGCATCGCCGAGTAGAGCGACGGCGAAGCGATTTGCATCGACGAGCGCAACGTGTTCGCCAGCGGCTGTGCGGATATCCGCTTCCGCGCTCGCGCCGGGGAAACGCCAGTTCGGGTTCTTGATGAACTCGGCGGTCGGCGTTTCAGCGCTGTTGACCACCACGCGCGTGTGACCGGGTTGCATCCGCGAGCCGCATTCGTCGCTGGCTGTCACGATAGGATCGCAACCAATCACCAAATCTGCTTCGCCCATCGCGATGCGTGTGGCGTGGATATCGCCGGGATGCGTGGCGATCTGTACGTGGCTCATCACGGCGCCGCCTTTTTGCGCGAGGCCGGTGACATCGAGGACGGTTACGCCTTTTTGTTCCAGATGCGACGCCATGCCGAGCAACGCGCCGATCGTCACAACGCCTGTACCGCCGACGCCGGTGACCAAAATGCCGTATGGCCGGTCGATCAGCGGTAGCTCGGGCGTGGGAACAGGCGGCATTGCATCGCCGGAAATACTCGATACCTTCGGCTTGCGAAGTTGTCCGCCTTCAACCGTGACGAAGCTCGGGCAGAACCCGTTTACGCACGAGTAGTCCTTGTTGCAGGTCGACTGGTTGATCTGGCGTTTCGTGCCGTATTCAGTGTCGAGTGGTTCGACCGACAGGCAATTCGATTTCACCGAGCAATCGCCGCAACCTTCGCAGACGGCTTCGTTGATGACCACGCGCTTCGCCGGATCGGGGTACGCGCCGCGTTTCCTGCGCCGACGCTTTTCCGTCGCGCACGTCTGGTCGTAGATCAGGATCGTGGTACCGGCAATCTCACGCAAGGCGCGCTGGACCTCATCGAGCTTCTCGCGATGAAATACATCGATACCCGGCGCCAGCCCCACATTCGCCTGATATTTTTCGGGTTCATCGGTGACGATCACGATCTTCGTCGCGCCTTCGGCCGCGAGCTGATGCGTGATTTGCGGCACGGTGAGCACGCCATCTACAGGCTGACCGCCGGTCATCGCGACGGCATCGTTGTAGAGGATCTTGTACGTGATGTTGGTCTTCGACGCGATCGCTGCGCGGATCGCGAGCAGCCCGGAGTGGAAGTAGGTGCCATCGCCGAGATTGGCGAACACGTGTTTGTCGTTGGTGAACGGCGCCTGGCCGATCCACGCCACGCCTTCACCGCCCATCTGGCTGAACGTGCTCGTGCTGCGGTCCATCCACACGGTCATGTAATGGCAACCGATACCGGCAAGCGCGCGCGAACCTTCAGGCACATTCGTCGATGTATTGTGCGGACAGCCCGAGCAGAACCACGGCTTGCGCTCCGCTTCAACGCGCGGCCGCGCCAGCGCTCTTTCCTTCGCTTCAATCACCGCGATACGCGTCGCGATGCGCGCGCGGACATCGGCGGGAAGATCGAACTTGTCGAGCCGCGTGGCAATCGCCTTCGCGATAATCGCCGGCGACAACTCGTAGTGCGCCGGCAGCAGCCAGTTGCCCATCGGCACGGACCATTCGCCGCCTGCGCCATCCTTCTCGTCGAACTTGCCGAACACGCGAGGGCGTTGTGCATCGGGCCAGTTATAAAGCTCTTCCTTGATCGCGTACTCCAGGATCTGGCGTTTTTCTTCGACGACCAGAATCTCCTGCAACCCATGTGCAAATGCATGCGCGCCCTGCGCTTCGAGCGGCCACACGCAACCGACCTTGTACAGACGAATGCCGATGCGCGCGCAGGTTTCATCGTCGAGACCGAGGTCCGATAAAGCCTGACGAACATCGAGATACGCCTTTCCCGCCGTCATGATCCCGAAGCGCGCATGCGGCGATTCAATCTCGATCCGATCCAGCTTGTTTGCACGCACGTAGGCGAGGGCCGCGTACCACTTGTAGTCGAGCAGCCGTGCTTCCTGAACCAAGGGCGGGTCGGGCCAGCGGATGTTGAGGCCGCCATCAGGCATCGCGAAATCGGTTGGCAGGACAATTTGCGTACGATGCGGATCGATATCGACAGAAGCCGACGATTCCACCACATCGGTCACGCATTTCATCGCGACCCAGAGGCCGGAGTAACGGCTCATGGCCCAGCCATGCAGGCCGAAGTCCAGATATTCCTGCACATTCGATGGAAACAGCACCGGCAGCCCGCACGCCTTGAAAATGTGTTCCGACTGGTGCGCAAGCGTGGACGATTTGGCGGCGTGATCGTCGCCGGCGAGCACGAGCACACCGCCATGCGCCGATGAACCCGCTGAATTGCCATGCTTGAACACGTCGCCGGTTCTGTCGACGCCCGGCCCTTTGCCGTACCACATCGAGAACACGCCGTCGTATTTGGCGCTTGGATAAAGATTGACCTGTTGCGAGCCCCATACGGCGGTCGCCGCGAGGTCTTCATTCACGCCGGGCTGGAACACGACCTGACGCGAAGCGAGGTGGTTCTTCGCTTTCCACAGATGTTGATCGAGTGCGCCGAGCGGAGAACCGCGATAGCCGGAAATGAAACCGGCGGTATTGAGTCCCGCGGCATGGTCGCGCTGTTGTTGCAGCATCGGCAGCCGAACCAGCGCCTGTATGCCGCTCATGTACGCGCGACCGCGTTCCAGGGTGTATTTGTCGTCGAGCGTGACGGAATTTAGCGCGGCTTCTAGGGAAGCTTGTTGTTCCGCGTCCAGGGGGGCATTCATTGTGGGGTCTCTCCGCCAACGTTTGGGATCGCCAAAGCACTTTAGGGCCTTCGCGTCTTGTGGATGCGTCAGCCGGGATTTTGAGTGTGCCCGTTTTGATTTTTTTTCAGCACTGGTAAAAACCCGCTGAAAAGTAATTTCAACATTGCACAGGTGTTACGACGTGTAAAAACGGCCGGATTTCGGGAGCGGCGGGGAACCGCTCGCGTCGAGAGCATTCAAACCGGCGATCGATGCACATTCGTGCCGGCTTTGCCGGCAGGAAGAACACGAATGTGCACGATTGCTGGACACACCGATGCACGCAGTTGAAGGAGGAAGCAGTGAAACAACGATACATCCAGAGCTTTTTGATGGTTTCCGCAGCATTTTTTGCGATGAACGCGCCGGTTCGCGTTGGCAACCCGGCTGGATCGGAGGCTACGATCTCCGGCATTCCGCGAATGTCACAGGTTCGGGTTGAACAGGTTTCGAGCAAGCAGACGGCGGAAAACAAGGACGACGCTGACGCTTGAGAGTTTGGATGCGTGCGAAGCCGCTGAAATTCCAATCAGCCCCGCGTCGTGACTCCTGCGCTGTCGTAAATGCAGGCACTCACGATGTTCCCGATCGCCAATGAACAAAAAAATGCCGAGGATCTTTGGATCCCCGGCATTTTTATTTGCACAGCACGCTTTAGCTGGCGCTTGTGTCCTTCACTACGCCACGCCGTATCTGGTCGAGTTCGATCGATTCGAACAGCGCCTTGAAATTGCCTTCGCCGAACCCCTGATTGCCCTTGCGCTGAATGATCTCGAAGAAGATTGGGCCGATCTGGTTTTCCGTGAAAATCTGCAGCAGGATTTCGTCCCGCACGCCATCGATCAGGATCTTGCGTTTGCGCAATTCCGCTACCGATTCGCCATGATTCGGCACGCGCCGGTCGACGAGCTCGTAATACGTGTCGATGGTGTCCAGCAACGAAATTTTCGCGCCGCGCAGCTTGTCGACGGTGCTATAGATATCATCGCTGCCCAGCGCAATGTGCTGGATGCCTTCGCCATGATAGGCGTCGAGATATTCCTGGATCTGCCCCGACGTATCCGAGCCTTCCTCGTTGATCGGGATGCGGATCTTGCCGCACGGCGAACTCATCGCTTTCGACTTGACCGCGGTCACTTTGCCTTCAATGTCGAAGTAACGCGCCTCGCGGAAATTGAATAAACGCTCGTAGAACTCGGCCCATTCGATCATCCGGCCGCGATGAACGTTGTGCGTCAAATGATCGATGTACGTCAGGCCGTGACCAACCGGATTTTGCTCGGCGCCGGGAATGGGTTCGAAATCGACGTCGTAGATGCTGATGTCGCCGATACTGCCCTGCTGCGCGCCATTCTTGCCGCGCCAGCGGTCCACGAAGTAAATCAGCGAATCGCCAATGCCCTTGATCGCCGGAATGTTCAGTTCCATCGGGCCGGTCTTGTTATCGAAGCCCCACGCGCCAAGATCGAGCGCGCGTTTGTACGCCTTGCCCGCATCGGCGACACGGAAGGCGATCGCGCAAATCGACGGACCGTGAAGGCGCGCGAACCGCTGCGCGAAGGAATCAGGCTCGGCGTTCACCAGAAAATTGATCTCGCCCTGCCTATACAACGTCACTTTCTTGTGACGATGCCGGGCAATCGCGGTGAACCCCATTTGCTCGAACAATTGCCCGAGCGCCACGGGATCGGGCGCCGTGTATTCGATGAATTCAAAACCATCCGTGCCAACGGGATTGTCCCAAGTCGTTGCCTGCATGCTTTGTCTCCTGAACCGTGACGATGATTCGATGTGATTCGATGATTAACCGGTGCTTATTGAGACAAAGTTTATCGACGGAAGCACGGTGGATACTTGCGAAGTAAATCGCATATAACTACGATGACGCATGTTTATGCCGTCAATGCGGCTATCGGAGACAGAAAATGGCTCAGGTCGAACTCGATGCCATCGATCGGAAAATTCTCGCCATTCTTCAGGTGAACGGGCGCCTGTCAAACCAGGATATCGCCGATCAGGTCAACCTTTCACCAAGTCCCTGCTTGCGACGAATCCGGCGGCTGGAGGAAGAGGGCGTGATTCGCGGTTACGTCGCGCTGCTGGAGCCCCGTCTGCTTGGACTCGGATTACTCGCATACGTGAACGTGCGTCTGGAGAAGCGCGGCGGGACGGCGATATCAGCGGGGATGAAAAACCCGCCGACGCACGCCGACCGCTTTCGCGAAGCCGTGCGCGCGTGGCCGGAAGTCGTGGCCTGCGACGCGATGACCGGCGACATGGATTATCTGCTGCGCGTCCAGGTGGAAGATATGGAGCATTTTTCGCGCTTCATGCAGGACGAATTGCTGCACCATCCATCAGTGATCGACGTTAAAAGCAGCTTCTCTCTGGAGCGTTTCAAGGAGACAACAGCGCTGCCGATTCGATAAAGGATTCGCTAAAATTTCCGGGCCAAACGATCGATCCCAAAACTCCAGACGCAAAAAAGGCGGCTTTCGCCGCCTTTCGTGCTTTTGCGCATGCTTGCTGATTTGCCTGGGGACTCTGGACTCGAGGTCCTGATATCAGGCTGCGTCGGCAGTAGGCATGAACGCCTGAAACATTTGCGATGCCCGGCGCGCTTGGCGCTTGACCGCGTAATCGAAGACCGCTGCCTGCTCCTGCAACATCTCGGTGAGAATGCTGCCTTGGTCGGCGGGCGTGAGCGACAGATAAGCGTCCGCTTCGCCATACGCATACTCGATTTTCATTCCCGACTTCTTCGCAATGTGCATCATGGTCGAGTTGCGTGACAAACAATGCATGTAGAGCATTGAAACATGCGTGTTGCGGCTGCGGATGGCGGCGCGCTCAAACAGGCGGCTACCGACTCCACGGCCACGCGCACTTTCCAGCACCGACACGCCGAACTCCGCCGTGCGCTTGTCGCCTTCGGCCGGCAAATAAGCCAGATGACCAACGCCAACCACGTTCAACTGTTCGTCGAAGACACCAAAAACCGTATCGCACGAAAAATCAATATTTGCGACGTAGTTCTCGATCACACGATCCGGCACGATCTGGCCAAAGCGCAGGAGGCGGTCGTCTTCGTCGAGAGCGAGGAAGTGTTTGAGGAGACGCTCGCGGTCGCTCGAGGACAACTCACGGACGAGAACGGGCGAACGACCGGCAGCCGTTTGCGAACGATCGGCTGCTGCGAAGATCGATGCAGTGTGGCGGTAGAAAGGCATGTTCACGATGGTGGCTCCTTGATTCGTCGCGCGACATGGTGCGTCGCAAAACGAATTTTAGCCGAACCAAGGTGAGAGCACTAGGGAAAACCCGTAATAGACTGTGGAGTGTCCCGTCTAACTTTCAAATAATTTTGATTAAAGACGTTTATAAACAGTAACTTAACTGGTGTTGCGTGGATCGGACATCTTATGGCGGTGAAATGGCGCAACGCACCATTTCACTCAATTATCGCCGTTCATCCCGTGCTCGATCACGCCCACAACCTGCTCCGCGAACTCACGATAACCCAGCTTTCCATCGGGTTTGAGCCACGTGAAGGTCCAGTTGATCATGCCGAACACCATCATGGTGAGCGCCGTCTGGTTCTCTTTCGTCGCGCGCTTCGGATACGCGCGCGCAAGTTGCCGGGCGAACGCCGCGACAATGCCGCGTTGGCGTTCCAGCACGACTTCACGCTGCGTGTCTTCGAGATATTTGACGTCGTTGAGCAACGCAACGTGCCGGCTATGGGACGTTTCGTACTCGGCGAGAAACGCGCGAATCAACTCGGCGAAGGCCTCGCGCTCCGTCAATCCGCGGCGTTGGCTTGCTCCCTCCACTTCCGCGATGATCAGCATCAACCGCTTCGTGTAGCGGTCGAGCAGGTCGAAAAGGATGGCTTCCTTGCTCGCGTAATAGTGATAAAGCCGCGCTTTGGAGGTGCCGCTGGCCGCAGCCAGATCGGCCATCGATGTACTCGGGTAGCTGGTCTGCGCGAATTTGGCGGCGGCGAGTTCGAGGATCTGCTCGCGTTGGGTGTCGTGGTCGGGCGCTCTTGTACGGGCCATTGAGTCTCGGAGAATTGCTGGATCGATCGGGGATTCTAATGCGTCGCGCGACGAAGTTTGGCCTCGGCGATTTTGGCGAGATCGCCACGAATCTCCAGTTTGCCCACCGCGACGAGTTCGCGGCAGCGCCAGAACGCGATGGAATCGCTGACCAGAAAGCCGAAGCTCGAGCCCATCACCTCTCCGGCGAGCCGACGCGCTTCGTGCCAGCCGTCGCTGGCTATCTGGAGGATGGTTTCATCGACATCGGAATAGGTGCCGGAAATGAACGTGTTGTCACGCCATCGGCGAGTCTCGCTATTGATCTGCTTCACTTCCTGCCATTCCAGCGCAAGACGGCTGATGCGCAACACCGAAATGGGCGCGGCCGTCGGCAGCTTGGCGCCCAGCTCGGCCGCCGTGAACATGCCGACTGCGGTCGCGCCGTCTTCACGGCCACGGCGCTGTTGCGTGCCGTCGCCAGCGGTGACGAAGGGCAGGTCTTCATGGGTTAGCTTGGCTTCGTTCAAACGCTGCGGCGCGTTGCGCAGCGTGTAGGCCACTCGTCGCAGCGTTAGCTGGTCAGCGGCGCTCTGGCCGTGCCAGATCACGACCTGTCCGTCGTCTTGCGCGAGGTCGCGCAGGAGCGCGTCCTGTTCCTTGAGCTTCGATATGAAGTCGAACTTCTGTTCGTTCAGCACTTGCTGCCAGAACAGAGCCCGAGCTTCCGGGTTGTCGTCGATGCCCCTCAACTGGCCGACCGCCAGGTCGTCCTTCAGCGGGATGACGCGTTCGTCGCGGGCCGCTGTTTGCAAGGCTTCGCGAAGAATCTCGGCGGCGTGATCGCCGTTGGTAACGTGGATCGTGCTCATCAGTAACGGTGACCGCAAACGTAAGTAGGCTGCCCGCGCGCGGCGAGTGCGGCGACGAGGCGCGGCACACCGCATTCGGAACGGGCGACCCCTAGTGTAAGCGAATCGAATCAGCGCGATCGGCCAACCCGGCATTCAACGTTCGTCATAGCTCACAACCACGCGGTCCGAAACCGGGTGGCACTGGCAAGTCAGCACGAAACCCGCGTCAATCTCATGCTGTTCCAGCGTGTAGTTCTTCTCCATGCGCACTTCGCCTTCCAGCACTTTCGCGCGGCACGTGCAGCACACGCCTCCCTTGCAGGCATAGGGCAGCGCAAGCCCGGCTTTCAACCCGACGTCCAGCACGCTCACGCCTTGATACGGCAGGCGCAGCTTGCGTTTTTTTCCATCGATAATGAGTTCCAGATCCGCGGCGGGGGTGTCGTCGGTGATCTCGATTGCGGGCACGCCTGCTTGCGGCAACGGCGTGCCGAACCGCTCGACGTGAACCTGCCTGGGCGGCACGCCCGCGTTTTTCAGCGCGGCTTCGGCGGCGTCCATCATCGGGCCGGGGCCACAAATGAAGGCTTCGTCGATTGCATTGGCGGGAACCAGAGATTCTAAAAATGCTGCGCACTTTTCCTGGTTCAGGACGCCGTTGAACAACTCGACGTCCTGCAAATCGTCCGATAGCACGTGATACAGCGAAAACCGGCTCATGAAGCGGTTCTTCAGGTCTTCCAGTTCCTCGGCAAACATGATCGCGTCCACGCTGCGGTTGCCGTAGATGAGCGTGAAGCGGCTGGTCGGCTCCGTTTCCAGCGTCGTCTTGATGATCGCGAGCACCGGCGTGATGCCCGAGCCGCCCGAGAAGGCCACGTAATGCTTCACGTGATCGGCGTTCAGGTGCGTGAAAAAGCGGCCATCGGGCGTCATCACTTCGATTTCATGGCCGGGTTTCAGCGTATCGAAGGCGAAGTTCGAGAAGCGGCCACCCCGCACGCGCTTGATGCCAATCCGCAATTCGCCATCGCGGTCGTAATCCGTCACGCCGACGCAAATGGAATACGAGCGCCGCGTTTCCTCACCATCGATATGCGTCTTCAACGTGACGAACTGGCCTTGCGTGAAGCGGAATGCATCGCGCAGGGTTTCGGGGACATCGAAGGAAACCGTGACGGCGTCGGCGGTTTCGGGACGGACGTCGCGGATGTGCAGTGAGTGGAATTGCGGAGTCGCCATGGTCGTTTTCAGTACGGTTTGAAGTAGTCGAACGGCTCGCGGCAATCCATGCAGCGATACAGCGCCTTGCACGCGGTCGAGCCGAATTGGGCCAGGCGTTCGGTATGCGATGAGCCGCAGCGCGGGCACGCAGGTTTATCCACGACACGCGGCACGAAGCGGATTGGCCGTTCTTGCGGCGCGTGTTCGTTTGAGCCGCAATTGCCCATTGGCGGGGCGATGCCGTATTGCCTGAGCTTGTCGCGGGCTGCGTCGGTCATCCAGTCGGTGGTCCACGCCGGCGCCAGCACTGTGTCGATGCGATGCTTCGTAAAGCCCGCTTCGTTCAACGCCGCGCCAATGTCTTCGGCGATCTGGTACATCGCCGGGCAGCCGGAATACGTGGGCGTGATGACGATTTCCAATGTGTCGTCGGCGGCGCGGCGGACATCGCGGAGAATGCCTAGCTCACGGATGGAGACCACCGGAATTTCCGGATCGGGCACGGCGTCGAGCACTTCCCATACGCGATCGAGCGAGGCTTCGGCGGCGGTCATCATCATCGAGTTCACCAGCTCGCGCCGGGATGCTGCCGCGCGAGGCTTTGCAATTCCGCGAGCAGGAAACCCATGTGCTCGGAATGCTCGCCGAGCTTGCCGGTGCTCACGTGTTTGGCATCGGCGGGCTTTTGTAGCGTGGCCTCAGCAAGCGTTGCATCCACGTCTTCACGCCACACGGCTTCCAGATCCGTAGTCAGCGGACCGATACCTGCATCGGCGATGCTTATTTCCACATCATCGGTACTGAAGAACTCGCGGGTGTACGGCATCAGGTAATCCACCGCGGCCTGTGCACGGCGATGCGATTCCTCGGTGCCATCGCCGAAACGCAGTAGCCAGTCGCTCGCGTGATTCAGGTGATAACGCGTTTCCTTGATCGACTTCGACGCGATTGCCGCAAGTTGCGCGTCGGTGGATTGCATGAGCGCTGTCCACAGATGCGCCATCAGCGTCGAATAAAGAAAGTTGCGCACGACCGTCACCGCGTAGTCGCGATCCGAGCGCGCCGTGCCCGATAACGGACCTGCGTGCGGCAACTCGGTCAGCGTGTAATTGCGGAAATCGCGTTCGTTGCGGAAATACGCGTAGTCGTCTTCGGTTTTCTTCGTGCCGTAAAGCTCGGCATCGAGCGTGGCCGCGTGCGAGTACAGCAATCTCGCCTGGCCGATCAGGTCGAGGCTGATATTGGCCAGCGCGATATCTTCCTCGAGCACCGGGCCGTGTCCGCACCATTCGCCGTTGCGCTGGCCGAGGATCAGGGCGTTATCGGCGAGACGCAATATATAGGACAGATGTTGGGGCGTTGTCATGGGCTTGACCCTTCGCTCACATGTGGTTGATTTCGTCGGGCAGCACGAAGAACGTGGGGTGACGGTAGATCTTGTCGCCGGCGGGATCGAAGAACTCGGCTTTATCGGCGGGATCGGAGGCCGTTATTGCCGCCGATGGCACCACCCAAATGCTCACGCCTTCCTGACGACGCGTGTAGACATCGCGTGCCATGCGCAGCGCTGCGGGTGCATCCGGCGCATGCAGGCTGCCGCAATGCTTGTGGTCAAGACCCTGCTTGCTGCGCACGAACACTTCCCAGATCGGCCATTCGTTATTCATTTGTCGCTCCTCTATGCAGCTTGCTTTTGGGCACGGGCGGCTTGCTTCGCAGCTTGTTTCGCGGCGTAGGCCAGCGCGGCTTCGCGAACCCAGAGTCCGTCGTCGTGTGCTTTGACTCGCGTGGCGAGGCGTTCCTTATTACAGGGGCCGTCACCGTTCACGACGCGCCAGAATTCTTCCCAATCGATCTCGCCGTAGTCGTGCGCCTGCCGTTCTTCGTTCCATTTGAGGTCGGGATCGGGCAGCGTGACGCCGAGAATCTTGGCTTGCTCGACCGTGGCGTCGACGAATTTCTGCCGCAAATCATCATTCGATATCCGCTTGATGCCCCATTTAAACGACTGGCCGCTATGGATGGAATCCTTGTCGCTCGGGCCGAACATCATCAGCACTGGCCACCACCAGCGGTCCACCGCCTGCTGGACCATTTCCTTCTGGGCTTCCGTGCCTTTCATCATCGAGAGCAGTGCGTCGAAACCCTGGCGCTGATGGAACGATTCTTCCTTGCAGATGCGGATCATGGCGCGCGCATACGGGCCATACGTGCAGCGGCAGAGCGGAATCTGGTTCATGATCGCCGCGCCGTCCACCAGCCAGCCGATCACGCCAACATCCGCCCAGGTTGGCGTCGGGTAATTGAAAATGCTCGAATACTTGGCTCGACCGGCGTGCAAAGCGTCGACGAGTTGGTCTCGCGACACGCCCATGGTTTCCGCTGCGCTATATAGATAGAGGCCGTGGCCGCCTTCGTCCTGCACCTTCGCGAGCAGGATCGCCTTGCGCTTCAGGCTCGGCGCGCGGGAAATCCAGTTGCCCTCGGGCAACATGCCGACAATTTCCGAATGCGCGTGCTGCGAGATCTGGCGGACCAGCGTCTTGCGATAGGCCTCGGGCATCCAGTCCTGCGGTTCGATCTTGCCGTCGGCGGCCATCACGGCGTCAAAACGGCTGAGTTCCGGCGATGTGGACGCCGGATCGATGGACTGCACGTTGCCGGGGATATCGAGGGATTGCGTGTACATGACGATCACTCGCTCTAGGAAGTCACTGTGCCGCAATTATAAGCCGACCGTCCGGTCGGTTAATAGTTATTTTTTTGAGATAGACGTGAGGAGACGAGGGCGGAAGGTGTTTCTTGCCCTGATAGCATGATTTTGAAGCGGCAGTATTGGAACGGGCTTAATGCTCAGACTAATAGATTGAGTTAATTTTTATCAGCGAGGTGCTTATGACCATTGCGATGAAGTCCGTGGATGTGCAGGCGGCGATTAATCTGGCCGACGAGGTAAAGAGGCGGGCCAATGAACTCGAAAGGGAGGCGATACGTGAAGGCCTGGAGGATGTAGATGCGGGCCGTACGGTGACGATGGATGCGATGGATCAATGGTTGGACAGTCTCGATACATCGAGCGAACTGCCCACACCCAAAGCAGAAACATCACGAGCCTCCATCTAGCTTGACCGCGTCGTTCGTAATTGCCGGGCGGTCGAGTCTGGACGAGCCCGTAAGGGTGAACGGCACCTTTCCGTTCATCCATTCTTCGACCGCCTACCCCACACTCGCTTCAAACACCCGCCTGTAGTTCTCCCCAAGAATCTTCCCCGTCTCTTCGTTCGAGAATCCCGCGGCAAGGAGCTGGTTCGCAAAGTCGGGCAACTGGCCGTAGTGGGTGAAAACCGGCGGAGAAATAAAGCCCCGCATGTCCGTACCCATGCCGACGTGGTCGACGCCGACCAGATCGGCCATCCGCTTGACGCCTTCCGCCATTGCCTGCAAATCCCGGAATGTTCCGGAATTTGGCCAGATGCCGATTACGCCGCCCGTATCAGCGACGGCGCGGGCGTGGTCGGGGCTGATGAGCCGGCTTCGGCCGCCGGGATGCGCGGACAGCGCCGTGTGTGACAACACCAATGGTTTCGACGACACCGACGCCGCCCGTTTAACGAGATCGAACGTGCCGTGCGCGACATCGACAACGATCCCAAGGTCGTTGCATCGCCTGACCACTTGCGCGCCGAAATCCGTCAAACCGCCGTGCTGGGGCGCCTCGGTCTGGATATCGCCGAGGTCGTTCACTCGATAGTGCACCACTTGCAGGTGGCGCAACTGGTGCTGCGTGTACGCCTCATCCACGCGATCCAGTTGTCCCTCCAGGAAATCACCCCCTTCCGAAGCGATGATCGCGCTCGGCCCGGAGTTCGCATTGGTTTTCAGTGACGCGCTGCTGGTAATCACATTCAATTGCTCGCGCTCGATCAACGCGTGCACCCGCACAAACTCGGTTTGACCGAGCACGTAGAGTTCGCCGGGCGCGGGCGGCCGATACGCCTCGATGCGCTTGCGATCTGCGGACACCCGCGTGACGACGGTATCGGTGACGATCGCCAGCGTGACCACGTTCATGCCGCCGCTGCGCATGGGCGCCGCGAGCGGAGCGAAAGGGCGGTTGGCGCCAATCGACGGATCGCGGGAGATGGTTACCCGACCGGCGTGGCTGTGCATGTCCATCGTCAGCGCGCCGGCCGAGCGCCAGCTTTGAGCAGTAGCCTGCGCGTCCGGATTGTCGGTATATCCGGCGAAGCGGCCACGCGCGCAGGCCACCAAACCCAGCGCGGCCGTCGATGCCAGGAACGCACGCCGGCTGAATGGCTTGTTCTGGCTGGTCACGCAGGCATCGATGAGTTGATAGCGCCAACCCGCCGGATCGTCGATCAAACGGCGAAGTCGTCCGCGAATCGTCAGCGGCCCGTCCTGCACCTGAATCAACGAAGCGGCAATCACTTCGATACTCGATCGCGGATCGGCCGGTGTGCATCCCGAACAGCACGGAGCGTTGGCCGCGAGCAGAAAGTAATCGACGCAAGATGACAATTCGAGCGGAATCATCCAGCCAGATATCTCGACTGCCACGTCATGCAGCGTGTCGGCCTCGCCGGAACGGATCCTCGACCAATCGATTTGCATCGACATCTCCTTTTTTGATCGTTCTCGCCGGATTATGCAGCGAGCGGCAAGGTCAACGCAGTTCGGTTCCGGCCCCGTTCGCGGTTCACAGACACCGAATGCGACAATGCTGTTTCGCTTTCAATCGTGTGCCCGCATGCCGTCACCATCCTTCTCCGAAATTCCTCACGCGCGCGTTGCCGTTATCGGTGGCGGCCCTGCTGGCTTGATGGCTGCGGAAGCGCTGGCGGCGGGCGGTATCGAAGTGGATCTCTATGACGCCATGCCGTCGGTCGGCCGCAAGTTCCTGATGGCCGGCAAGGGCGGCATGAATCTCACGCATTCGGAACCCGCCGAGCTATTCCTTTCGCGTTACGCCGAGCGCAGGACGCAGATCGAACCGCTGCTGCGCCGTTTCGATGCAGCCGCGTTACGCGCGTGGGTTCACGGATTGGGCGTGGAAACGTTCGTTGGCAGCTCGGGCCGCGTGTTTCCCACCGACATGAAAGCCGCGCCGATGCTGCGTGCCTGGTTGCATCGGCTACGCGGGTCGGGCGTACGGTTCCATATGCGGCATAAGTGGATTGGCTGGGGTGACGAAGCTTTACCCCTTTTGCGGTTCGCCACGCCTGAAGGCGAGCGCTCGGTTGAAGCCGACGCTGTCGTCCTCGCGCTCGGCGGCGCGAGCTGGCCGCGACTCGGCTCGGACGCCACGTGGATTCCTAACCTGGCGGCGCGCAACGTGGGCGTATCTCCGTTCAAGCCATCAAATTGTGGTTTCGATATCGACTGGAGCGAGCACTTCAGCAGCCGTTTTGCAGGCGAGCCGCTGAAAGCCGTGGCGATCGGCTTGCCGCGGGAAGAGGGCGGTATCGACTGGCGTGCGGGCGAGTGCTTGCTGACATCAACAGGTATTGAAGGCAGTCTGATCTACGCGATGTCCGCGCGCATTCGCGATCGTCTAGCCGCCGGTGACGGCACGTTTTTCCTTGATCTCTTGCCGACTCTGACGCCGCAGCGTGTTCACGATGAAGTGACGCACCCACGCGGAGCCCGGTCCATGTCAAGCCATTTGCAGAGCCGTCTGAACCTGACGGGTGCAAAGGCGGGTTTGCTGCGAGAGGTTCTGAACCGCGAAGATTTCTCCGATACAACGCGCCTCGCTCAACATATCAAGGCGTTGCCGCTGACCGTGACGCGCCCAAGGCCAATCATTGAAGCGATCAGCAGTGCGGGCGGCGTGAGGTTCGAGTCGCTCGATTCGCACTTGATGCTCGACGCGCTGCCCGGCGTTTTCTGCGCGGGCGAGATGCTGGACTGGGAAGCGCCGACGGGCGGTTATCTGCTGACTGCGTGCTTTGCGAGCGGTTTGGTGGCGGGCGAAGCGGCGCTGGCTTATGTGAAGACGGGCGCCGAGCCCGCCTGAAACGCCAGCGCCGAAGAAGAAACTCAAGCCGGCACAAGACGCCACAACGATGTGACCTCGGCCGAACGCGCGTGATAAAGCGGATCGGTTTTATCGGCGGCGCGGGGGTGGTGCGGACGAATATCCATCCGGCCGTCCGTCTTCAACCCGGCGCGGTCGACCCACTCCTGGAATTCCGCACGCGTTCGCAAGCCGAGATGTTCCGCTATATCTGAAAGAATCAGCCAGCCTTCGCCGCCCGGCGTCAGATGGGCCGCGAGGCCATCGAGAAATCCGCGCAGCATGCGGCTTTCCGGATCGTAGATTGCGTGTTCAATAGCCGAACTCGGCCGGGCCGGTAGCCACGGCGGATTACAGACGATCAATGGCGCGCGGCCTTCCGGAAACAGATCGGCCTCAACCACCTTCACTTGCTGTTCATACCCCAATAATTCGATGTTTTCGCGCGCGCAGGCCAGCGCTCGGGCATCGATTTCCGTCGCAATCACACGCTTCACGCCGCGCTGAGCCAGCAAAGCGGCGAGCACGCCTGTGCCGGTGCCGATATCGAAAGCCAGTTCCTTCGATGGCAGCGGCTGATCCGCCACCAGCTTGATGTACTCGCCGCGCACCGGCGAAAACACGCCATAGTAAGGATGGATCCGCGCACCGAGCGCCTCGACGTCCACGCCCTTTTTGCGCCACTCGTGCGCGCCGACCAGCCCGAGCACCTCCCGCAGCGACACAACCGACTCACCGGCCGCCGCGCCATATGCTTCTTCACACGCTTCCTTCACAACCGGCGCGCGCCGTAGCGGAATGGCGTATTCGGCGTCCAGCGGCAACAGCAGCATGCCGAGCGTGCGCGCCCGCTGCGACTGGGCGAGCCGATGCAAATTGAATGCCTCGGCGGGAGCGGGCGGCGCGGCCGGCGGTGCATCGGGGGCGGCGCTGCGTTCCTTCGCTTTCGCTTTGGCGGACTTTTTCGGCCGCGTTTCGATACGTCGTGCAACCGCCTGCAACAACTGGCGTGCATTTTGGAAATCCCCGCGCCAGAGAATGGCCGTGCCTTCGCAAGCCAGCCGATAGGCGGAATCGGCGGTCATCTGGTCATCGCCGATCACCACGCGTTTGGGCGGCGCGATTCCGCTTTCCGAGTGCCAGAGCGCCGAACGGTTCTCGCCTTTTTCCTCCCATTGGATCTGGGAGGGCGCGGCGCTGGTGCTGGGAGAAGTTTTGGAATGCATGCTGAATAAGTACCGGACAAAGTGAGAACCGCGAGGCGGAATGCCGACATTCTGAGGGCTTTTTACAAAATGGTCCGATTTTCGACGACAAAAGCCGTCGGATGGGTACGACTTCGGAGTCGGGCAAAGAGATTTCGATTGCCCCGCAAACCGGCCTTTCGCAGGTAGATGAAGGGTTTGTTGGTTGGAATCGCGGTGCATTGCACGTCGGCGTGTCTGTGGGCAACGTCCTGGCGCCGTGCCCGGAAGCCGGGCACGGCGGGTGGGCGAAGGGTGTGTTCGGTGGCATTACCGGGTATCGGACGTCGGCGTGTCCGCGGGCAACGTCCCGACCCGTGCCCGAAAGGTGTGCTACGAGCCAGGTCGAGTGGCCAATAAGTAGCCATGGAGCATCCGCCGAACTGTAAGCGCCTGGTTTGCCTGTTCAGGCACAATCGTTTTTTCCCTCAAAAACACCCGTTCCCCGATGAACTTTCGCGCCCTTTCCGCCGTTGCCGCCGCGACACTGTTTGCTTCCCTGCTGTCATCCACCAGCGCTCTCGCCGACGACGCGCCGGCCGAACACTGGGTCAGCGCCTGGGGCACGGCGTTACAGGCAATTCCGCAGCGGGCGGATTTGCCTGCGCTGTATCGCGCGCCTGAGATTGGCGGCCGGACGGTCCGGCAGATTATTTATCCCGCCATCGACGGCCGGCACGTTCGGCTGCGCCTGAGTAATGTGTATGGCACTGCGCCGCTGGTGATCGAGGGCGTGCAAGTAGCGCGCGCTGTATCAGGTAATGCGGCGGCGATCCGAGCGGGCACGAGCCGTCCTGTGACGTTTGCCGGCAAGCAGGGCGTGACCATCGCGCCGGGTGGCCAGATGGACAGCGACCCGATCGCCTTCGATGTCTCCGCCCACCAGCCGCTCGCCGTCAGCACTTATATGGGAGCGGGCCAAAAAATGGCCGCGTGGCATAGGGTGGCGAACCAGACGAATTACGTATCGACGCCAGGCAACCATTCCTCCGATACCGACGCCGCCGCGTTCCGCACCCGCTTCACGCAATTCGTGTGGCTGACGAGCGTTTCCGTCGACGCAGCGCCGGCGCGGGCGCTGGTCGCAATCGGAGACTCCATCACCGATGGCATGCGCTCCACGCCGAACGCGAACCGTCGCTGGCCCGACGCATTGGCGCGCCGGCTGACGCAAAAGGGCATTGACGGCACCGCGGTCGTGAATGCGGGAATCAGCGGCAATCGCTTGCTGAGCGGGTCGCCATGTTACGGCGATGCGCTTTTGACCCGATTCGACCGCGACGCATTGCGCCAACCCGGGGTACGTGCGGTGATCCTGATGATCGGCATCAACGACATCAATTTCCCCGCGATGCCCCCGCACGCCGGCCTGGATTGCGACGATCCCCATACGCCTGTGACCGCCGATTCGCTGTTGCGCGGGTATCAACGGCTGATTGCGCAGGCTCACCAGCGCGGGGTCCGGATCTATGGGGCAACCCTGACGCCGGCCTCACTGCCGCCGGAACGTGAGGCGATCAGGACGGCAGTGAACGATTCGATCCGCTCAAGCCATGCGTTCGACGGTGTGATCGACTTCGACCAGGCGCTACGGGACCCGGCCCATCCGGAGCGCCTTCAGCGGCGCTACGATAGCGGCGACCATATCCATCCCAGCGACGCGGGTTATACGGCCATGTCGGACGCTGTTCCCATCGACGAAATGGGGCTGGCGAAGGGACGTTGAACGGCTGTTAGGGCTTTCCCGAAAATAGTTTGAAGATGCCCTTGCCTTAGTGGACGCCATCACCTATTATTCGCCTCCTCGTTTCGCAACGAGGACCGCTAAAGAAACAAGCGGCTCGAAAGTCGGTAAGTTTGAAAGCAAAACGCTCACAAACTTGTTGACAGGGAGAAAAAGATGCTACATGATCTCGTTTCTGTGCTGCACGAGCAGCGACGCGAAAGCGGTGGGGTTCTGAGGGTTCGGATTCTGCGGTTTGAGCGAATGTTCTTTAAAAACTAACAGCCGATAAGTGTGGGCGCTTGGTGTTTTGCTGAGAAGCGTGGTGGTGTTTTCCGGGGTTTCTCGGGAGATGCTGCCGTGAAGCGAAAGTATCAAGTCTCACACTAGTATTAAGGTAGGTTTTGAGCGTCTTTTCCTAAGTTTAACGATGAAGGGA
>NZ_JAAVUQ010000057.1 GCF_018449515.1 Caballeronia sp. dw_19
TAACCAGAACCGCTAACCCGGAATCTAGCAACCGACCAACCCCCCCCCCCCAACCCATAAACCCCCACCACCCTCAAGACAAAGACGCGGCTTCGTGCGCGCTAAACCCCACCCGCCCAAGCGCGCCGAGCAACGCATCATTCTGCGGCGTATGAATCCGCGAACACAACACATCCCGATGATGACGTTCGAGCGCATTGTTACGGCTCAACCCCGGATTGCCGCTTGCCTCGACCGCGAGTTCAACAGCAGTGATCGCGTTCTGCGTAACGAGATACTTGATAGCGGGTGCTTCATGCAGCGGAATGTTGCCATGCGAACCCGCATCCAGCAGCACGCGATTGTTGAGCAGCAATGCATCGATACGGCCAAGCGTCTGCTGGAAACTGCCCAGGCTCGAAAGCGGTGCACCTAAGTTGGCAGGCTTGCGATCCGCAGCCCAGGAAGCAAACCAGTCACGCGCAGACCGGGCGACAGCATCGTAGATCGACGAAAGCAGCACATTCATCCACAACGTGGTGACCGGGTCCATGCCGCTCGCGGCAATCTCGGGAGAATTCAGGTCGACTGCGTGAGCCACGGGAACACGCACGTTCTCGAAGATCACTTCGTGACTGCCGGTTGCACGCATACCGAGGTGGTTCCACGGCTCACCGAAACGGATACCCGGTGTATCACGATGTACGAGGAACGTCCCCACACGCGGCGAACTTTCGTCCGTGCGGCCCCAAACAGCAAACCATGTCAGGCCGGGACTGCCCGTTGAATAGATTTTGCTGCCGTTGAGAATCCACGCGTCGCCATTATCGGTCAGACGACCGATCGTCCCGGGCAAACCGCCGCGCGAGGGAGAGCCCAATTCGGGCTCCACACGCAGCGAGTTGATGAGCGCGCCGTGTTCCACCGCATCGCGCGCCACCTGTTCCTTTAACGCTTGCGGCCAGTTCGGATTGGCCTGCAAGCGCAGATGATAAAGACACTGCATCACAAGGATCAACGCCGTCGACGGCTCACCCCGTGCAACCGCGCGCACTACCTTGAGCACTTGCGGGAGCGTCGCCTGACGGCCGCCAAGCGCTTGCGGCACCGTCAGCGCAAGCAAGCCGGCGCTTCGCAAACGCGCGAGGTTGTCGTCGGGAAAGATCGCATCACGATCCAGCGCGCCCGCGCTCGCAGCGAAATCCTGAGTGAGCGCGGCGAGCCATTGATCGGCAGCGGCGCTGTCGAGATCGGCGAGGGCGTCAAGCGCGATCGGGTCCTGCAAGGCTGTGGGTGGATGCCGTACGGTCATCGGAAGGTCCGTTGATAAAATATTCTTAGTGCGCCGTGAACTGGGCGTCGAAACTCGGTGTTACGTCCAGCGTCGTCTTGATCACGCCTGCACGAACGTAGAGGTCGGCGGTGCGTTGCTGTTCGGCGATTACCTTGCTGTCGATCGCGATCGGCTTTAATTGCGCCCGCTGATAGACGACCTTCAGCACATCGGCGGGCAGGTGCGTGACGCGCGACTGGATAGCCGCGACCTCGTCGGGATGCGATAACGCCCATTGTTGACCAGCGGCTACGCGACGCACGAAGTCATCGATTTGCGCGCGTTTGGTCTTGATCGATTCGTCGGTAGCCGCCTGAAAGCTCAGCCCCGATGAAAGTCCCACACCATTCGCCACGCTGCGGTTGTTATCGCGCAATTCACCGAGCGCGACATACGGGTCCCATGTAGACCATGCATCGACGTTGCCCGACTCCAGCGCTGACTTGGCATCGGCGGGTTGCATGAACTCAAGGGTCACGTCAGAGAGCTTGATGCCCGCACGTTCCAGCGTCGCGATGGCCAGAAAATGGCCGATGGAACCGCGTGTGGTCGCAATGCGTTTGCCTTTCAAATCGGCTGCGTTCTTGATGGGTGACCCGGCCGGCACGAGAATCGCGAGGTCGACCGGTTGTGAGCGGGTTGCCGCTACCGCACGCACACGCGCACCGGCGGCGTAAGCGAAGATCAGCGGCGCATCGCCGAGCCCGCCTATATCGATTGCGCCCGCGTTCAAGGCCTCACCAAGCGGTTGCGCGGCGGGAAAGTTGAACCACTCGATCTTGTACGGCACATCTTTCAACTGACCGGATGCCTCAAGAATGCCGCGTGTCTGCAATTGCTGGTCGCCAACCTTCAGAACAGGTTCGGCTACCGAAGCAAGAGGACGCAGCGCAGTGAATGCAGTCAGCGCGGCGATCAACAGGAGGCTGCGTCGTTTCATGAATCGTCCATCAGGAAAAAGCATTCACGATACGATTCGCCGCGGCATTAGACAAACGCATTGTTCTGCTTTGCTAATCGCCGGAATTGGAATGACGCGGATCGGGCCGAGCCGCGTCATGTCTGATGTTTCAGATCACGAAGAAGCCATGCGTGCCGTCACGTTCGAGTTGCGCGACAAGGCCGTACTCCCACTCAAGGTACGCGTTCATTGCTTCGTGCGGAGCGTCGGTGCCTTCATATGGACGCCGATACCGGTCGATACGCGGCGACGCCAGATGCGTCTCGCCCTTCGCAAGCGGCAAGCCTGCGGCAGTCCAGGCAGCGGTACCGCCTTCGAGCAACAGCACGGGCTTCGATGTGAGCGCCGCCACGTCAGGTCCGGCGAACGCGGCAAGCGCGCTCGATCCGCACGTGACCACGTATTGCTTCGCATCCGGCAACGCAGGCAGGTCGAGCGCAAGCCGCGAGCGCACGGTCCACCATGCGCCGGGAATGTGTCCCTTCACATGGTTGGCGCTCGCCGTGAAGTCGAGCACGATGGTCTGGCTCGCGGGATCGTCGAGCAGGGCGGCGAGGTCGCTCGCGGTGATCGTGGGCGTGGCGGCGGGCAGCGGTTTCGCGGCGCGCCACGGGCCTTGTTCGGTCAGATCGGCGCTTGTCGCGCCATCGATTACGTCATCGACTACATACACGTCGATGTTCATCTGCGCGAGCCATGAAGCCGTCATATTGGCGCGTACGCCGTCATCGTCGAAGAGGACCACGCGGGCGCCTCGGACCGGCGCGAACATCTCCGTTTCCTGCACGAGCTGGCCGCCCGGTGCCCCCTGAAAACCTGCTGCATGCGCGTGTTCGTATTCGGCCGGCGTGCGGACATCGAAACGATACGTCGTGCGTTCCGCGTCGTCCGCCCAGCGTTGCGCGTCCGCTAGTGTCGTGCGTTTCACGCCCGCGCGATCGGCTACGGCGCGGGACGATTCACGCGACGCGGTGTCGGTGCGGCCGTCGTCGGTGGCGAACTGCCGCGCGCTGCCATGGGCGAGCGACTGGCCCGCGAGCAGCCAGCCAATCGTGCCGTTGCGCAACGCGGCCACCGGGTTTGGAAGGCCGGCATTCACCAGCGACTGTGTGCCGATGATACTGCGCGTGCGCCCCGCACAATTCACGATCACGCGTGTCTTGGGATCGGGCGCGAGTGCACGGGCACGCAACACAAGTTCGGCGCCCGGCACGCTGATGCTGCCGGGGATGTTCATCGTCTGATATTCGTCGTAGCGGCGCGCGTCCAGCACGACCATGTCCTCGCCGCTTTTCAGCAACGCATCGACTGCTTCAGCCGATAACGCCGGCGTATGCCGCTTCGCTTCCACGAATTCGCCGAACGCCTTGCTGGGGACGTTGACATCGCGGAACACTTCGCCGCCTGCGCGTTCCCAGCCTTTCAGGCCGCCTTCGAACAACGCAACATCGGTATAGCCGAGTTCTTCGAACCGTCGTGCAGCGCGTTGCGCGAGACCTTCGCCGTCATCGAGCAGAACGATCGGCACGCTCTTGCGCGGCAGCTTGGTAAAGGCGTCGAGTTCGATCTTCGACAGCGACAGGTTGGCTGCAAACAAAGGGTGACGTTGCGCGTGCGGATCTTCTTCGCGGACATCGAGGAAGGCTATTTCGCGCTTTGAAAGCAGGGTGTCGCGCACGTCGTTGAAGCTGCGCTGGGGGATGGCGCTCATGAGTCGAGTCGTTCCTTCGAGAGGTTCCAGAGGTTGGGAAGCGTATCGTTTGTATAACCGGAGACAAACGGTTTCGGCGGACCATCAAGGGGATAGACGTGTCGCGAGATGCCGCCGATGTTCGCACCGTACACATGAATGCTGATGGACACACGGTCGTCGAACGCATTGCTCACGCGATGAATATCGCCGATGGAGGGCGACACCGCCGCCACTGCGCCACGTTCGAGTAACTGGTCTGCGCCCGATGTGACGAGCGCTCCGTGGTCGCTGCGTGCATACGAGCGTGCAACTTCCGCGCCGCGCAATACGCCGACGAGACCCCACACCGTGTGATCGTGGACGGGCGTTTGCTGACCCGGTCCCCACACGAAGCTGACGACCGAGAAACGTTGACGGGCATCGGCGTAGAGCAGGAATTGCTGGTAGCGATCAGGCGACGGTTGCGCGTAGGCATCGGGCAGCCAGTCGTCTTCGGCTATCAGTTTGCTCAGCGAAACCGCACCTTGTTCGAGCAGGTGCGCTTCGGGTAAATTTTTATCGACGAGTTGCGCAATCTCGCTTATGAATCCGCGCAGTTTTTCGTGGCTCATCGTTTAGTACAGCTTCAGGCCGCGTGTGCAATATGCGAGGTCAGTTCACGCGTGGCCGGGATCAACTCGCGACCGTAATCGAGCGTGTCTTCCAGCGGATCGAAGCCGCGAATCAGGAACGTGGTTACGCCAAGCGCATGATATTCGGCCAGCGTTTGCGCCACTTGTGCCGGCGTGCCAACGAGTGCCGTCGAATTCGATCGGCCGCCAATCTCCTTCGCCACGCCGGTCCACAGGCGATCATCTGCGCGCACGCCATCGCCCGCTGCAGCCAACAGGCGGCGCGCGCCTTCGCTTTGCTGTGGCGTTGCTTCACCGAGGCCTTGCTCGGCACGCAGCCGCCGCGTTTCAGCAAGAATATGTTCCGCACGTTCCCACGCGGCCTTTTCCGTTGCCGCAAGGATCGGTCGGAACGATACGGAGAAGCGCACGTTGCGCCCATGTTTTGCTGCTTCGGCGCGAACGCGGGTGACCTGTTCGCGCACCTGTTCCTTCGATTCGCCCCACAGCGCGTAGACGTCCGCGTGCTTGCCCGCGACCTCGATAGCCGGTGCCGATGCGCCGCCGAAATAGATCGGTACATACGGGGCTTGCTTGGGCTTTACTTCTGAGAATGCTTTTTCGAAGCGGTAATAGCGGCCTTCGTGATCGAAGGGTTCGGATTCGGTCCACACGCGTCGCAGGATCTGCAGATATTCGTCGGTGCGGGCGTAGCGTTCGTCGTGCGAGAGAAAGTCGCCGTCGCGGCGTTGTTCGACGTCGCTGCCGCCCGAGATGAAGTGGACCGCGAGGCGGCCGCCGCTGAGCTGATCGAGCGTGGCGAGCTGGCGTGCGGCGAGAGTTGGCGCGACGAATCCCGGGCGATGCGCGAGCATGAAGTGAATGCGCTGCGTGACGCCGGCGGCGTAGCCGACGGTCAGCATGGCGTCGGGGCTGGTCGACTGATAGGGCACGAGAATGCGGTCGAAGCCGGCTTTTTCGTGCGCCTGGGCGAAGTCGCGGAGGTAGTCGATATCGATTGCCGGACCGCGCGCCAAATGCGTCTCCGACACTTTTTGCTGCTGGATCATGCCGATGAATTCGACGCTCACGAAAGACGCTCCTCGTTGATTCACACTGTAAGGCAGTGCGTGAAGAGACGCTTCAGGACGCTGCCGATAGCTTCAAAGGCTAACATCGGCTGACGCAGATCTTAAATATCAAAACGAGCTAAACATATGGGGTGAGCTTCTCTGTGGAGACACGAGGGGATCGCGATATCACGCAGCACGACTCGGTCGAGTCGTGCATAAGGCTGAGGAAATTGGCAGGGTATTGAGCGCAGGCGCAGGGCGCGCCTACTCAATCTTTGCCATATTGAAACCCCCGTCGGCCAGACCTTACAACTCCTTACTCTTCCCCGACGACCCCGACCCCGACTTCGCACTGGCCGGCGACCTTGCCCGCCACCGGCTGGTCGTCTCTTTCCCAGCAACTTCGTCCATTGCCACCGCGATCAATTCGACCCGTTGCTCGCGCGTAAAACTCGCGTACGCCACGCCGTCGATCACGCCATGTTTCTTCAAGAGATGAACCGCAGCCGACCGGTTCGCCTTCTCGAGTTCCAGGTCTTCCTGCGCGCTGAGCAATGCCGCTGTCAAACTTGCAACCGCGGCTTTTTCTTGTGCGACGTCGAATTTCATCAGGTCCACCTTGACGTCGATGCCTGGCGCATCCGCCGACATCCTGAGCTGCAATTGGGTCAGTTCGCGTTTCAAATCGCCTTCCCGCCGAAGCGCGCGTTCGAGCTTTTGCGCCATGCCGGGGTGCGACCGACCGTGGCCGCGAAAGAGCGTGCTGAAGGTGTTTCCGAGAATTCCCATACCGTCATGACCTCGAGATGATTTGTTCATCGGCAAGTGCTGTCCGATGGCCGCAGATGTGCACTCTTCCGGTATCTACGGCAACTCGGGGCAATTCTTTAGGTTTTTTAAGCACTGCCTGATTAACGGTATTTTTTACACGATGAAAGCCGCAAAAAAGACGAAAAAACGCCCGATAATCAATATGATAGTGATTATCGGGCGTTTGACTGCAGCAATCGGATTGAGGCTTAAACGGCTATCCGTAAGGTGAACTGCTCGGCGCAACCGCGTCAGACCACAACTTCCTCGGCTTCGGCCTCAACCGTTTCCGTCTCCGAATTCCGGATCAGGTAATCGAATGCGCTGAGCGACGCTTTGGCGCCTTCGCCGACCGCGATTACGATCTGCTTGAACGGCACTGTGGTGACATCGCCGGCCGCGAATACACCGGGCACCGATGTCGCGCCGCGCGCATCGACCACGATCTCACCGTGACGCGACAACTCGACCGTGCCCTTGAGCCATTCCGTATTCGGCACCAGCCCGATCTGCACGAATACACCTTCCAGTTCGATGTGCTTCGCTTCGCCCGAACTCAGGTCCTTGTACGAAAGACCGTTGACCTTCTTGCCGTCGCCGGTGACTTCCGTGGTCTGAGCCTGCGTGATGATGCTCACGTTCTTGAGGCTGCGCAGCTTGCGTTGCAGCACGGCGTCGGCACGCAACTCCGTACCGAATTCGAGCAGCGTCACCGCGCTGACCAGTCCAGCCAGATCGATTGCCGCCTCAACGCCGGAATTGCCGCCGCCGATCACCGCAACACGCTTACCCTTGAACAACGGGCCGTCACAATGCGGGCAATACGCCACGCCGTGATTGCGATATTGCTTCTCACCCGGCACGTTGATTTCGCGCCAGCGAGCGCCCGTGGCAAGCACGATCGTCTTCGCTTTCAGCACCGCGCCGTTGGCGAGGCGCACCTCGTGAATCTTGCCCGGCACGAGCGCTTCGGCCCGCTGCACGTCCATGATGTCGACGTCATAGCTCTTGACGTGCTGCTCGAGCGCGGTTGCGAACTGCGGTCCTTCGGTCTCTTTCACCGATACAAAATTTTCGATAGCGAGCGTATCCAGCACCTGCCCGCCAAAGCGCTCAGCCGCCACGCCGGTCGAGATGCCCTTGCGCGCCGAGTAGATGGCAGCCGCCGCGCCGGCCGGTCCGCCGCCGACGATCAGCACATCGAATACGCCTTTCTTTTCGAGTTCCTTCGCGGCGCGGGCGCCGGCGTTGCTATCGAGCTTCGCGAGGATTTCCTTCACGCCGGTTCGGCCTTGCCCGAACACTTCACCGTTCATGTAGACGGTGGGGACGGCCATGATCTGGCGCTGCTCGACTTCGTCCTGGAACAACGCGCCGTCGATGGTGACCTGGCGGATACGCGGATTGATAAGCGCCATCACGTTCAGCGCCTGCACGACTTCCGGGCAGTTCTGGCACGACAGCGAGATATACGTTTCAAACTCATAGTCGCCATCGAGCGCGCGGATCTGTTCGATCACCGCGTCGTCGAGTTTGACCGGATGGCCGCCGGTCTGGAGCAGCGCCAGGACCAGCGACGTGAATTCATGGCCCATCGGAATACCCGCGAAACGGATACCCGTAGGTTTGCCCGGTTCGCCGATGGAAAACGACGGCTTGCGCTCGGCATCGTCGCGCTTCTCGATCACCGCAATGCGGTCCGACAGCGTGGCGATTTCATGCAGCAGGCCTTGCAGCTCGACGGATTTCGGCGAGTTGTCGAGTGAAGCGACGATCTCGATCGGCCGGCTGACCTTTTCCAGATACGCTTTCAACTGAGTCTTGAGGTTGGCTTCCAGCATGGCGATTCGAGTCCGTGTGACGAGGGTTTTTATTAACTATTAACGCAAGGGAATGCGAGGCGAGCGTCATCCGGGCCGCGAGCGGCCCGGACTGTACAGCGCTTTACAACGAGGATTTAAAGCAAAAGCAGCGAGGATTTAAAGCTTAGATCTTGCCGACGAGGTCAAGCGACGGCGTCAGCGTTTCAGCGCCCGGCGTCCACTTGGCGGGGCAGACTTCGCCCGGATGCGAGGCGACGTATTGCGCGGCCTGCACCTTGCGCAGCAGTTCGCCAGCGTCACGGCCGATGCCGTTGTCGTGGATTTCGCACAGCTTGATCTCGCCTTCCGGGTTGATCACGAACGTGCCGCGCAGCGCCAGGCCTTCTTCTTCGATCAACACGTCGAAGGCGCGCGAGATCACCAGCGTCGGATCGGCAATCATCGGATACTGGATCTTGGCGATCGTGTCCGACGTGTCGTGCCATGCCTTGTGCGTGAAATGGGTGTCGGTCGACACACTGTAGATTTCGACGCCCAGCTTCTTGAATTCTGCGTAACGGTCGGCCAGATCGCCGAGTTCCGTCGGGCAAACAAACGTGAAGTCAGCCGGGTAGAACACCAGGACGGACCATTTGCCCTTGAGGCTTTCTTCGGTCACGGTGACGAAGTCGCCGTTGTGGTAAGCATTGGCTTTGAACGGTTTGACCTGGCTGTTGATGATCGGCATTGCGTATGTCCTTGTGTTAAGTGGTTAAGTGGTAAGGAAGTGAACGAAGTATGACGGGAGGCGCCCAATATGGAAAATCGAATGATTTAATGGGGCCGATGTGGTGAGGCTATCAGGGTTAATACGGCTGAGTGAGGCCGCCGCATTAACGGGGCCGCATTTTATCGTTACCTGGAACCTGCTGCCAATATCGGGATCGCTGCAATCCGCGATCGCAGGCAGGTTCGACAAACACGACGGGCATGGGCGTTGCGCACATCCCGCTTTAGCTAACGGAATCAACAGGAGGGTGTATGAAAATCGGCATCATTGGCGCGGGTAATATTGGTCGCGTACTGGCGCTGCGCTGGGTCGAGCATGGGCATGAGGTCCTGATCGGCAACTCGCGGGGGCCGGATACGCTGGCCGAAGTCGCGGCCGAAACCGGGGCAACGGCCGCCGAGCTTGCCGACGTGGTACGGGGCGCGGCCGTGATCGTGGTCACGATTCCCGAAAAGAAAGTGCTGAATCTGCCGGCCGGCTTGTTCGACGACGTGCCGGAGACCACGGTCGTGATCGACACCGGAAATTACTATCCGCGCGAGCGCGATGGCCGTATCGACGGGATCGAGTCCGGCATGATGGAAAGCGCGTGGGTCTCGCAGCAGATCGGGCGTCCGGTCATCAAGGTGTTCAACAACATCTACGCGGCGCATTTGCGCGATCTCGGCAAGCCTGAGGGCACGTCGGGACGCGTGGCGTTGCCGGTCTCGGGCGATAACGCCGACGCCAAAGCCGTCGTGATGCAACTGGTCAACGAAATTGGCTTCGATCCGGTGGATAACGGCGGTATTGACGACTCCTGGCGCCACCAGCCGGGCACGCCGGTCTACACGAAGGATTTCGATAGAGAGGGCCTGAAGGCCGGTTTGCAGAAGGCGGAGAAGGCTCGCAAGCCGCAATGGAGCGCGACGGACAAGAGCCCCGGCAGCTTCGATCACCCCGCATGAAGCAACACGGCGACGGGCCTTTCAAATTCAAAGCCCGTCGCCTTGAAGCCGGGGCGCGTTGTCAGTCGAGCGAGATGCCGTCGAAACGATGACCGCCCAGCGGGCTGATCTCGTAGCCCTTGACGTCCTTCGTCATCAACTGAAACGCGTTCGCGTGGGCGATCGGCGTATACGGAACCTGATCCTTGAACACGACTTGCGCCTGCTCATACAGCCTGGTGCGGGCCGGCTGGTCGGTGATCAGCCGCGCTTTCCCGATCAGGTCGTCGAATTGCTTGTCGCACCACTTCGCCACGTTGCTGCCATGCACCGCGTCGCAGCCGAGGGTCGTGCCGAGCCAGTTGTCCGGGTCGCCGTTATCGCCCATCCAGCCGTAAAGGATGGCGTCGTGCTCGCCGCCTTCTTTCGCGCGCTTGTTATATTCGGCCCATTCGTAGGTCACGATGTTCGCTTTCACGCCAATCTTCGCCCAATCCGATTGAATCAATTGCGCCATCAGGCGCGCGTTGGGGTTATAGCCGCGCTGCACGGGCATGGCCCATAACGTGATCGAAAAGCCGTTCGGAAAACCCGCCTGCTTCAGCAGTTCACGCGCCTTCGCGGGATCATAAGGCGCATCTTTCAGCGCCTTGTTATACGACCATTGTGACGGCGGCATCGGATTCGAGGCCACGGTCGCAGCCCCTTCGTAGACGCTCTTCAGGATGGCCGGTTTGTCGATGGCCATGTCCAGCGCGCGGCGCACCAGCACGTTATCGAGCGGTTTGTGGGTGGTGTTGTAGCCGACATAAGCTACGTTGAAACCTACGCCTGACAGCACCGTGAGGTTCGGATTGCTGCGCGCGGTCTGGATATCGGCGGGGCGCGGGAAGGCGGTCATCTGGCATTCGCCGCTCGCGAGTTTTTGCATGCGCACAGCCGCATCCGGCGTGATGGCGAACACCAGTTTTGCGATATGCACGTCCTTCTTGTTCCAGAAGTCCGGATTCGCGTCGTAGCGGATGATCGCGTCTTTCTGATGATCACGGAACACGAACGGCCCGGTGCCCACGGGCTTCTGGTTCAGGTCCTCCGCCTTGCCGGCCTTCAGCAACTGGTCGGCGTATTGCGCCGAAACAATGGAGGCGAACTCCATCGCTATATTGCGCACGAACACCACGTCGGACGTGTGCAGCGTGAAGCGCACCGTGTAGTCATCGAGTTTTTCAATCGATGCAATGTTCTTGTCGTAACCGAGATCGCTGAGATACGGGAAGCTGACCGGATGCGCTTTCTGGAACGGATTGTCCGGATCGATCATGCGTTTGAACGTGAAGATGACGTCGTCCGCATCGAAGTCGCGCGTGGGCTTGAACCAGGGCGTGGTCTGGAACTTGACGCCGTGCCGCAGATGAAACGTGAAGGTCTTCGCGTCGGCCGATTCGTCCCATGACTCGGCCAGACCGGGCACCAGGGTGAGCGAACCGCGCTCGAATTCGACCAGGGTGTCGTAGACTGCGTGCGCACCGGCGTCGAAGTCTGTGCTGGTGGTGTATTGCGCGGAATCGAAGCCCGCGGGACTGCCTTCCGAACAGAACACCAGGGTTTTGCCCGCCGCGTGGGCTGTGCCGGCGAGCGCCCCAAGGGCGGCAAGCGTGCAAACCGCAGTGCGGGCCAGCGCGAAGAACGAGCTGGCTGTCGAGCTTTGATTCGGGCTTTGATATGGCATGTAAGGTCGGTAAGGGTTGACGGGCGCTGCCCGGAGGCACGCGGGCGCGCCTAAGTAGTCATGTACTTTACCAACCACGGAATTTTTGACGAAGCGATACGTTCTTCTTTTGATATGTCGAAAACCGTCGTCGGGACCTGGGGCGGTTTCACCCGGTTCATCGGACGGCCACAGGTCCTTCCAGCCTGCGGGCTGCAAATATTTCCCGGGCGTTTTAACATGTCGGACCGGGCGCTCCCGCTTTCTTCCAGCTTCTTGCTAAAGTTACCGATTAAATACCGGTATGCGGCCCACGCCCTCCTAGGCAGTACAAGAGAACATGAAAAACGTTTCTGATTCACCGGCAGCCACTGCCGTAGCAACCCACGAAGAATGCGTTGAACTCGTGGCGAAGGCCACGATTCCCACGCGTTACGGCGTGTTTGAGTCGCATGTGTATCGCGTGAAAAGCACGGGCGCCGAGCATCTGACGCTTGTCATGGGCGATGTCAGCCATGGCGAATCCGTGCTGTGCCGGCTGCATTCCGAGTGTGTCACGGGCGACGTATTCGGCTCGTATCGGTGTGATTGCGGCGAGCAACTGGACCTCGCCATGCGTTATATCGCGGCTGAAAATCGCGGTATCTTGCTGTATCTGCGCGGTCATGAAGGGCGCGGCATCGGGCTGGCGAACAAGATCCGCGCGTATGCGCTGCAAGAGCAGGGGTACGACACCGTTGATGCCAACCTGCATCTCGGTTTGCCCGACGACGCGCGGGAATATGATTCGGCCGCCGCGATCCTGCGTGCGCTCGATGTACGGTCGGTGCGCTTGATGAGCAACAATCCGTCGAAGTTCGACACGCTGCTCAAGCACGATATCCCGGTCTGCGAACGAGTGGCGCTGGCCATTCCCGTGCGTGAGGAAAACGAGCGCTACATCAAGACGAAGCAGGTCCGCTTCGGCCACTACTTTGATGAAAATGAATAGTTGACTGCGGGGGTATAGGTAGTCCCCCGGGTTTCAGGTTGCGTCGTGGAAAATGATGCCGACCGTATGCCGGTGCCCCGATCTCAGCCGGCTCACGCCATGCCTGAGATTCACGCGATACGCTCCGCGCGTTCCGTTCACCGGCCGGTTATGCACGGCAAAAATCACGGCGTCCCCTTGCACTAACGGCACGACTTCGGCCCGCGACTGCATGCGCGGCCGCTGCTCGGTCATCACAAACTCCCCGCCCGTAAAGTCACGTCCCGGTACCGACAGCAGAACCGCGAGCTGAAGCGGAAATACGTGCTCGCCGTACAGGTCCTGATGAAGGCAGTTGTAGTCGCCTTGCGCGTATTGCAGGATCAGCGGTGTGGGGCGAAGCTGGCCGGCCGCGTGGCATCGATCGATAAAAGCGGCGTGGTCCGGTGGATACCGGGTGTCGATACGCATGATCTCGTTCCATCGATTAGCGATTCCGACAAGATGCGGATACGTCGCGCTGCGTAACGTACCGATCACCTCAGGCAGCGGATAAGCGTAGTACTTGTACTCGCCGCGCCCGAAACCGTGGCGCGCCATGACCACGCGGCTTCTATACAACTCGTCACGCACATAAAGCGCTTTCAGCGCGTCACATTCCGCGGGCGTGAGCAGGCGCTGGACTGTTGCGCAGCCGAATTCATCCAGTTCCTCTTGCACCGCATGCCAGTCGACGGCGTTCACGCGAGCTTCTATATTCGTCGTCAGGGCATCCATTGGCAGTTTCTCCATGCAGGTTTCGATGCCCCCAATGTCCGCTGCCTCGGGTTTCAAAACACTCCGGATGTTGCGTTCATATTAGTGATCTGCACAATCCTCTGATGAAAATACTGACGCCTTCCCGCTCGCGCGCTCCTAGTGCTCCACTGACGGTGATTCCACTGCGGCGGAATCGCGCGATGCCGCGTCGCGCAGGCGGATGATCGTCTGCCGCGACGTGCTGAGCACCCGTGCGATTGCCGTCACGGTGCTGCCTGCGGCAAGCGCCTTCAGCGCTTGTTGCCGCTGTGAATCGGACAACGAGGCGGGACGTCCCTGATGCATGCCGTCCTTCTTGGCGATCGCGGCCGCGTCGAGTGCGCGGGCGCGTTTGGCATCGCGCTCCAGTTCGGCGGCAAGCTGGAGCACTCGGATTGGTGAGCCTTCGCCGCTCGCGCAAAGATCGGCTTTGCCTACGTCGAGGCAGATGGCGTGCGCCCCTTTTGCCGCCAGCGTGGTGAGTGTCGACACGGCGTCGCTGATGCTGCTTCCCAGGTATCCGAGGCGCGTGACCACCAGCGTGTCGCCGGGCTTGACGCGGCGGATGGCTCGCTGGAGGGCGGGGCGCGAGGTGGCGATCACGGCATGACTGCAGTGATCGACGAGCACGTACCCCATGTCGACCAGGAAACCGGCTTCGTCGATCTGGAACAGGTCGTTGTCGCGGCCGTCCTGATTGCCGGCGGTATTGACGTACACAATGAGGGTCACGAGGCGCGCTCCAACTCCAATAATGCCTTGCACGGCCCGCCGGCAACGGCGCCGGCCACGCCGGTCAGCGGCTTGGGCCATGTTAGCAAACTGTCGGGCGACGCGCCTCCGTGGAGTGCCGGACGATTTCCACTCGCCACCACGAAGGCAGCAGGCGGCGCACGTCGGCGCGGGCAAAACGGTCGTCGATGAGATACAGCACCCCTTCATCGGTCTGTCCTCGAATCACGCGCCCTGCAGCCTGTACCACTTTCTGCAGCCCGGGAAACAGATAGGTGTAGTCGTACCCGGCGCCGAACTCCTCGTCCATGTGCACTCTCATTTGCTGGTTGACCGGATTGAGTTGCGGCAGTCCAAGCGTCGCGATGAACGCGCCAATCAACCGTGTGCCGGTCAGGTCGATACCCTCGCCGAACGTTCCGCCGAGCACGGCGAAGCCGACACCACGGCCTGTTGGTGTGAAACGCGCGAGAAAAGCCTGCTGGTCCGCTTCGCTCATTGAACGCATTTGCGTCCACACCGGAATGTCCGGGTGCTCGCGAAGCAGCGCGCCGGCGACCTGATCGAGATAGTCGAAGCTGCTGAAGAAACTCAGGTAGTTGCCGGGCGTGCGCCGGTATTGAGTTGCGATGAGATCGACGAGGAATGGTACGGACTGCTTTCGATCATGAAACCGCGTGGAAACATTCGCTATGACCCGCACCTGCAACTGGTCCGCGTGAAAGGGCGATTCCACATTTACTTGCAGGCAGGTTTCGGGAAGACCCAGCATGTCGCCATGGAAATGCATGGGCGTGAGCGTTGCTGAGAACAGCGCGACCGAATGAGCGCGGGAAAAACGCGATTTCAGATGCGGCCCCGGCACGCGGTTGCGCAGGCACAGAACGGTGTTGCGCCGCGTGGAAGAGCGCGGGGACAGGGTGGTATCGAAGAGAGAGTGGGTGTCGAAGCGCTCGGCAATTCGCACGAAATGGATGGCATCGAAGTAAAAGCGCAGCATGTCGGGATCGAGGCGATCGAGCCCCGCGGGTTGCGCGCCCACCAACTCCGTCAATTCCCCCACTACCGCGATCATGTTTTCCAGCGCTTCAATGAAGGGTCCGGGCAGGTCGGCGTGCACGTCGTAATCGGCTGCCTGCTCGCTCGACATGATTTTCCATTCCTGGGCGATCCTGTCGAGCGCGCGCTTCAGCGGGGGCGGCGCGGTGCGGCGCACGTTGCGAAAACGCGCTTCATCCAGCGTCGCCGAATACATGGCGCGGGCGCGTTCAACCAGGTTGTGCGCTTCGTCCACCAGGACGCCGATGCGCCATTCCTTCGACACCGCGAGGGAATACAGCATGGCGTGGGTATCGAAGTAATAGTTGTAGTCACCGACAATGATGTCGCTCCATTGCGCCAGTTCGTGGCTCAGATAGTACGGACAGACGTTGTGCTCAAGGGCAACCTCGCGCAACCCCTGGCGGTCGAGTTGCGCCGCCTTGAGCGCGGCCTGTCGTGCGGCGGGCAAGCGGTCATAAAAGCCGCGCGCGAGCGGGCAGGATTCGCCGTGGCAGGCTCGGTCGGGGTGCTCGCAAGCTTTGTCCCGCGCGACCAGTTCGAGCACGCGCAGCGGTGTGCCTCGGCCAAGCGTGGTGAGTGCATCGAGAGCAAGCTGGCGGCCTGAACTCTTCGCGGTGAGAAAAAATATCTTGTCGATCTGTGCAGCAGGCCATGCTTTCAACAGCGCAAACACGCTGCCCAGCGTCTTGCCTATACCGGTTGGCGCTTGCGCCAACAGACTGCGTCCGTGCAGCGCGCAACGGTAGATTGCCGCCGCCAGTTCCCGTTGTCCCGGATGCATCGATGGATAAGGGAAAACCATTTCTGCCAGCGCGCCGTCCAGTTTGGCGCGATGTTCGAGTTCCTGTTGCGCCCAATCCAGAAAACGCGCGCAGTGCTCGCGAAAGTGGTCGCAGAGTGCGTCGGCGGATTGCAGTTCGGTGAAGACGGTCTCCTTCTCGCTGGCAATATTGAAGTAGACGAGGGCAATGCGGATCTCCTGCAGGTTTAGCGTTTTGCAGCACAGCCAGCCGTAGATGCGCGCTTGCGCCCAGTGCAGATGCCGATGGTTGTCAGGGATCGCGCTGAGCTTGCCGCGGTACGTCTTGATCTCTTCCAGCTGGTTCAGGCCCGGGTCGTAACCGTCTGCGCGTCCGCGTACGAGCAGGGGACCGAAGGTATCGGAGAGGCTTAACTCGGATTGGTAACGCTCGCCGCGACGGGCGGTGACGAGCCTATGCCCGGCCATGCCCTGTTGCGCGGTGGGCGAAGGCGTGAAGCGCAGGTCGAGGTCGCCGCGCTTGGCGGTGAACTCGCACAACGCGCGTACCGCGATGGTGTAGGCGGGCTGGTCGGGCATATTCACTGTATGGATATACAGTGAATATTATCACGATGCGATCAACCGGAAACATCGCGTGGAACGCCGGTGGCCGCAGCCTGGAACGGGTGAAGGTAATGCTCACGCCGCTGCGACGGCAGGCATGCAACGTACACAATTAAATTACGGACTCGCATGTCCCGAAGAAATGCCGCGTGAATATAATGAGCGCCGCCTGTATTCCCGCAGATAAAAACCCATGATCGAATCTCCCGGCGCAGCACGAGCGCGTGGGTACCGCGTGACGCTTCGCCCGGCCGCTGTAAAGCGCGTTCGTTCGGACGCGGAGTGGTATCTTTAATCTGTCAAAGCACCCCGAACCGAGGCCCCTGGAGTGAGCGAAACTACAACATCAACGGTGCCGCCGGCGGGAGAGGACGCACCGGGCGAGGCTCATAGCCCGAGTTCGCTGGGTTTCCCTGTTGTCGGGATCGGTGCTTCCGCAGGGGGCGTCCAGGCGCTGCTGCGCTTCTTCGAGAACGCGCCAGCCGACATGGGCATGGCGTTTGTCGTGGTCCTGCACTTGTCGGCGAAGCATGTCAGCAGTGCGGACAAGGTGCTGCAGAACGTGACCCGCATGCGCGTGTCGCAGGTCAACGGGCCGACGCAGATAGAAGCGAACAATGTCTATGTCATCGCACCGGGCAAGAACCTGACGATGGCGGACGGTTACCTGAACGCGCGCAATGCCGAGCCCACGGCGGGGCGGCCGGTCTCTATCGACCGGTTTTTCCGGAGTCTGGCCGATGCGCATGGCCAGCGCGCGATGTGCATCGTGATGTCCGGCACGGGCAGCGACGGTGCGGTCGGCATTGCCAGCGTGAAGGAAAAGGGGGGCGTGACGCTCGCGCAGGAGCCGAACGATGCCGAATACGCGGAGATGCCGCAGAACGCGATCCTGACAGACCAGGTCGACCTTGTGCTGCCTGTAGTTGAGATGCCGCAACGGCTGCTCGACATATGGAACAACGCCAAGCGCATCGCCCTGCCCGAACTGGAACCGGCAACGCCTGGTCCGGCCGACCGGGCCGGCCGCCAGAGTGAGGCCGAACTTGCGTTGCAGGCCATTTTGGCGACGTTGCGCACCCGCACCGGCCACGACTTCCGTTTCTACAAGCGGGCGACCATGCTGCGCCGGATCGAGCGGCGCCTGCAGGTCAACGGCGTGCCGGACCTCATTGCCTACCGCGACCTGTTGCGGGAAAACCCACGCGAAACCGCGGCCTTGCTCAAGGACATGCTGATTGGCGTGACCGGTTTTTTCCGCGACAGGGAAGCGTTCGAGTCGCTCGAGCGCGGCGTGCTGCCGGCCTTGTTTCACAACAGGGCCGAAGGCGACCAGGTTCGCGCGTGGGTCGCGGGATGCTCGTCGGGCGAGGAAGCGTATTCGCTTGCAATGCTCTTGTCCGAGCAACGCGATGCGTTGCATTCCTCAGCCAGTATCCAGGTGTTCGCCACGGACATTGACGAAAGCGCGGTTGCGCGCGCACGGGCCGGACTGTATCCCGAGTCGATCATGACCGACGTCCGCCCCTCTATGCTGCGGCAATTTTTTGTCAAGACCGATTCGCGCTACGAGGTGGTGAAAAGCGTACGCGAGAAAATACTGTTCGCGATGCACAACGTACTGCGCGATCCGCCGTTTTCGCGGCTAGACCTGGTTTCCTGCCGCAATCTCCTGATCTATCTCGACCGCGGCGTGCAGAACCAGGTGCTGGAGATGTTCCACTACGCGTTGTGCCCCAACGGGTATCTGTTCCTGGGCAGCTCGGAGTCGGCGGACTCGGTGGAAGACCTGTTCAGTGTGGTCGACAAGAAGAACCGGATCTACCGGGCGAAAGCGGTAAAGCCGTCGAACCGACCGTCGATGGGGTCCCCCTTGCTATTGATGCAAGGGCGTTACGCGCGCGACGAAGAGGCGGGGTCCGCGCTACTCCCGGGGCGCCGCAATTTCTCGTTCAGTGCGTTACACCAGCGTGTGCTCGAGCAATACGCGGCGCCTAGCGTGATTGTGAACCGCGACTCGAAGATCGTGCATATGTCGGACAACGCGGGACGTTTCCTGCGGTATGTCGGAGGCGAACCCTCAAGCAACATGATTGCCGTCGTGCTGCCCGAACTGCGGCTCGACCTGCGTACCGCGCTGTTCCAGGCCGCGCAGACGGGCAATAGCGTGGAGGCCCGGCGCGTCAAGCTGCAGCGCGACGGTCACCCTTCATACGTCAACATGACCGTCCGCCCGTTCCATGACGCCGCCACCGACGCCGATTTCCTCCTCGTGCTGTTCGACGAGGTCCAGGAAGCGATGACGGAAAGCAAGGTGGTCGTGGAGCATCAGACGGGTAATGACACCGTGATGCAGCAACTCGAACAAGAGCTGCAGTCGAGCAAGGAGCAACTGCAGACCACGATAGAGCAGTACGAGACGTCGACGGAAGAGCTGAAGGCGTCGAATGAGGAATTGCAGGCGATCAACGAGGAGTTGAGATCGGCGACGGAGGAACTCGAAACCAGCAAGGAAGAGTTGCAGTCGGTGAACGAGGAACTCATCACGGTCAACGCGGAACTGCAGGCGAAGATAGAGGAAACCGGCAAGGCCAATGACGACCTGCAGAACCTGATTACCTCTACGGACATTGCCACTATCTTCGTCGATCGCGCGATGTGCATCAAACGCTATACGCCGAGCGCGGCCACGGTGTTCAACCTGATCGGCGCGGATGTCGGGCGCTCGTTGTTCGACATCACGCACCGGCTCGTCTATCCCGAGCTGGCCGATGACGTGAGTGCGACGTTCCAGTCATTGCGCCTGACCGAGCGCGAAGTCGCCACCTCCGACGGCCGCTGGTTCTTCGCGCGTGTGCTGCCCTACCGGACGGCGGACGATCGGATTGACGGCGCGGTGCTCAGTCTTGTTGAAACCACGGCGCGCCGCCGCGCGGAAGCGGACGTGCGGGCGGGCGAAGAGCGCCTGAGACTCGCGGCGCAGACGACGAACGACTTCGCGATCCTCGTGCAGGACCTCGAAGGCCGCATCGTCAGCTGGAATGCCGGCGCAGAGCGCGTTTTCGGTTATACGGCAGGGGAAGCGATCGGGCAGAACATCGACGTGATCTTTACGGTGGCGGATCAGCAAGCGCGCCTGCCGGCGCTTGAACGCGAGGCCGCGCAACGCGACGGGCGGGCTGACGACGATCGCTGGCATGTCGCAAAGGGCGGCCGCAAGGTGTATTGCAGCGGCGTGGTGACACCATTGTCCGATCCGAAATTCACGGGCTACGCGAAGATAGTGAGGGATCTCACGGACCGCAAGACACAGGAAGACGCGCGGCAGTCGCAACTCGCGGAGGAGCGTGCGGTGCGGGCGCAGGCGGAGGCGGCGAACCGGCTCAAGGACGATTTCCTGGCCGTGCTGTCGCATGAATTGAAGCACCCGCTCAACCTGATTCACGTGAAGGCGGAGATGTTGCCGCGCATCCCCGAGGCGCGCGGCGTACCGGCCATCCAGCTCGCGGCGGACGCGATCCAGCGGGCCGTGCTGGGTCAGGCGAAGATCATCGACGACTTGCTGGACCTGTCGCGCGTGCGTACCGGCAAGCTGGCGCTGAACCTGGCGACGGGCGACGTCGCGGCCATGCTGCGGACCATTGCCGATGCGATCGAGGCGGACGCGGCATCAAGGGGCGTTGCGCTGTCGTTCGAGGGTCTGGATCAACCGGTCTGGACCAAGGTGGACGCCGTACGCTTCGACCAGATCGTGTGGAACCTGTTGAGCAACGCGCTGAAGTTTACGCCGCGGGGCGGCTCGGTTTGCGTTCGCCTCACGTGCGAGGAGGACGAGTTGCGCATTGACGTAACGGATACCGGGCTGGGGATCGATGCATCGCTGTTGCCGCATATCTTCGAGATGTTCTCCCAGGGAAGCGAAGCCCGCCGCAAGACCGGCGGAGGCATGGGCATTGGCCTCGCGCTGGTCAGGCAACTCGTGGAGATGCATGCGGGACGCGTACTCGCCCATTCCGACGGGGTGGGGCGCGGCACGCGGATGAGCGTCTGGTTGCCCCTGGTCGATGGCCGTCCCGTGGGCAAGCATCTGCCGGACGCGCGCAGCGGATCGCTGGCGGGCGTGCGTATGCTGGTCGTCGACGACGACTCCGAGACCGCGAGCGCATTCGCGGCTTTGCTGGAACTTGAAGGTGCGCTGGTCGCTACCGCACACGACAGCGAGGACGCCCTCGCGCTGCTCGAACGCAACCACGTGGACCTGCTGGTCTGCGACATCAGCATGTCCGGCGTGGACGGTTACGAATTCATTGGCCAGGTGCGGGCGAATCCCCGCTTGGCCCAATTGCCCGCCGTTGCGCTGACAGGCTACACGGCCGGCGCCGGCGACCAGCGTGCACGCGGGGCGGGCTTCGACTTGACGTTGACCAAGCCGGTTTCTCTTGACGCGCTGATTGCCGCCGCCGAGCAGGTGTTCTTCTGGCGCGGCGCACATGGCGGCAGGCATGAACATGGCTGATGACTGATGGGTAAGGTGGATTGCTTCAAGCGCGCTATTTGTGAATGTCGGCGCGCAACTGCGTTACGTCGCGTGTCGTGACGGGCGACGCGTTATTGCCCCACGTCGTGCGGATGAACGTCAGCACTTGTGCCATTTCCGTGTTGGTCAGGTTGTCCGAGTAAGCCGGCATGTTCTTGCGCGGCGGCCCTTGTTTCGTGTCGGGAGAATTGCCGCCTTCGACCATCAGTCGCGTTAGCGAGGTGGTATCGGCGCTCAATACGGCGGGGTTGCCCGCGAGCTTCGGATATTTTTGCGGCGTGCCTTCTCCCTCTGCTCCATGGCACTTCGCGCAGAAGGACAGATAGATACCGGCGCCAGGACGTTCGATGTTGCCCGTGCGTGTGGCGGCGGTAGTCTGCCGTGCAGCGAGGGACTGTGGCACGTAAGCCCCCGATGCGCGCCGCGGCGGCAAGCTCTTCAGGTAATGCGCGATCGCGTTCAGATCGTCGCCGTTCATGTACTGGGTGCTGTCTTCCACCACCTGGACCATGCTGCCGAACGTGACCAGTCCGCCCCCATGCCCTGACTTGAGGAACGCCGCGATCTCCTGTTCGCGCACGCGGCCGAGGCCTGAACCGCTGTCGCCCGTCAGGTTCGGTGCGAACCAGTGATCGTTCACGCCGCCTGTCAGATACTGTTCCGACAACTCCGTATAACCGCGTTCCTCGTACGCGGGACCACGCGGCGTGTGGCATGCGCCGCAGTGTCCCAGCGACTGCACGAGATAAGCGCCGCGGTTCCATTGGGCGTCGTGTTCCGGATGCGGCGCATACGCTTCGTTCGGCGCGAAGGTCAGGTTCCAGAACACCAGCGCCCAGCGCTGGTTAAAAGGAAACGGCAGGCGAGTGGGCGGCGGCGGCTTCGAGACCGCTTGCACGCCATGCATGAAGTAGGCGTATAGCGCTTGCATGTCGTTGTCGTCGATTTTCGAAAACGACGGGTACGGCATCGCTGGATACAGATGCTTGCCGCCGCGCGCGACCCCTTCGCGCAGCGTCCGCGCGAAGTCGTCGTAGGTGTACTCGCCGATCCCGTATTGCTTGTCGGGCGTGATGTTGCTGCTGACGATTGTGCCGAACGGCGACGCCATGCCCAACCCGCCCGCGAACGGCGCGCCGCCTTGAGGTGCGGTATGGCAGCCGGCGCAATCGCCGGCTCGGGCCAGGTATTCGCCGCGTGCGATCAACGTTTGATCGGGTTGAGCCGTCTGAGCGGTCGGCTGTGCGTGCGCTTGTTCCGTCAATGCAACGAGGCAAGCGAGAAGGGCGGTGGCACGTTTCATCGGCGTCACCACGGTTTGCAAGGCGAGACGATCAACGCGGCCATTGCGGTCACGAGCAGTCCGAGAACGAACATCGGGCTGGACAGGATGGCAACGTGAAACAGGAATCTCCCGGCCCTGCGGTCGGGGTTAGTGCCCGCTCCCTGGCGAAGGGTCCGCCAACCCCGCCACGCGGCTGTGAGGCCGCCCAGCGCCACGGCAAGACACACCAGGCTCACTGCGCCAATGTAAGCGCCCAACGCGTGCAGGTCCGGATGCGCGAGCGGGTCCTGCGCCGGGTAACAAGCCTGCGCCGCGAGCGCTTCGCATACGCAGATCTGCACGATCCACGCGAGCGGTGCACCGAGCAGCGCGTAGATCTGCTGCAGGGCATACAGGATGCGTTCGCGGCGTGCCGTCACGGCGTGTCTCCTAGAGCACGTAGGGGCTGATATAAAGCGTCGTGAAAATAAACAGCCAGACGATATCCACGAAATGCCAGTACATGCCGCCGATACTCAGGACGGTATGGCGGCGATCGTCGAAAAACCCGAGCGCGGTCCAGGCAAGCAGCAGGATCAGCACCACGAGCCCGGCCACCACATGCAGCATGTGGAAGCCGGTGATGGTGAAATAGAGCGAGCCGTAGAGATGCGCCGAGGGTCCGTACGGATGGTCGTGCCACTCATTGAGCTGCACGCCGACGAACAGCACCCCGAGCACGATCGCCACGCTCATCCACAGCATCGCCATGCGGCGGCGCTCCCGCTTGACCGCACGCTCGGACAACACGACAAACACGCTGCTGGTCAGCAGCACGGCCGTATTGAAAAGCGCCGGGCCCATCTTCGGCAATCCGTCCGGCGGCCATTTGCCGCCGCCTTGCGAGTACAGGTACAGGTAGCTGAAGATCAGGTAACCAAACAGCGCGGCCTCGGTCCCGATCAGCGTCCACATGCCCCACCAGCCGCCCGCGCTTTGTCCTTTGCCGCCAACCGGCAGAGGGCGCTTCATGTCGATGACATCAGCCAAGCGTTTCTCCCTGAGGTTCACGTTGGCCCAAAGGCGCTTCGGGCCACATCCATGCGGTTAGTGAAACGGCGAAACCTGCCAGCATCAGAAGCGCAAGCCACCACACGTGCAGCAGCATCGCGGCGAAGATCAGCGTGGAGAACAAGCCGACCAGGAAGGGGGCGTACGAGTCGCCGGGCATCTTGAGGATGGCGTCGGGGCGTCCGTCGAGCGCGCGGGTGGCCAGCGCCTCGCGGCCATGATCGAGGATCAGGCCTTCGTCGAGTTGGGTCCGCGCCCGGGATGGGTCGTCTGCGAAGAGCCGTTCTTCCCACAGTGGATGGCCGCTTTCCACTACCGGGATGGTCGCGAAGTTGTAGGGCGGCGGCGGCGACGAAACGGACCATTCGAGCGTCGGAGCATCCCACGGATTGTCGCCGGCAACGGGACCGCGTTTATAGCTCCATAGCACGTCCGCGAGAAACATCAGCACGCCGGTCGCGAACACGAACGAGCCTATCGACGTGATCATGTTGACCGTGTTCCAGCCCATGTCGCCGGAATACGTGTAGATGCGCCGCGGCATGCCGAGAAGGCCTGCTATATGCATCGGGAAGAAGCCGAGGTTGAAGCCGACGAACGAGACCCAGAATGTCAGCTTGCCGAAGCGCTCGCTCATCAGGCGGCCGGTGAATTTCGGAAACCAGAAGACCACGCCGCCCATAACCGGAAACACGTTGATGCCGAGCAACACGTAATGCAGGTGTGCGACGACGAAGTAGGTATCGTTGAGTTGCCAGTCGAGCGGCACGGCGGCCGTCATCACGCCTGAAACCCCGCCAATCACGAACAGCAGCACAAAGCCCGCGAAATACAGGAATGGCACCTTGAACACGGGACGTCCGGTCCAGATTGTCGCGATCCATGCGAAGGTGGCGACCGCGCTCGGGATCGAGATCACCATGCTGGCAGAGCCAAAGAACGCGAGCGCCAGCGCGGGAATGCCGGTGGCGAACATGTGATGAATCCACACGATGAAACCAATCACCATGGTAGCGACCGTCGACAGGGCGACCGGCGTATAGCCGACCAGCGGCCGGCGGCAAAAGACCGGCAGCGCATCCGAAACAATGCCCATGGCGGGCAGCACGACCGCGTAGACCCACGGATGGGCGAACATCCAGAACAGGTGTTGCCAGAGCAGCGGCCGGCCGCCGTTAAGGACATCGAAGAAATGGGTGCCGAACTGGCGGTCGAGCCAGAGCAGGAAGAACGCAAGGCTCACCGCGGGCACCGCAAGCAGGTTGCCGCCGGATGCCGTGAGCGTGCCCCATACCAGTACCGGCACACGATCAATGGACATGCCCGGCGCGCGCATGCGGATGAGCGTGACCACGAAGTTCGCCGAGCCCACCGTGGTCGACGCGCCGAGCAAGACCATGCCGAGTGCGTAGATATCGATGTTCGGCCCCGTGTTGTATTCGAGCCCCGAGAGCGGCACGTAGTTGAACCAGCCGGCATTGGGCGCCTGTCCAAACGGAAAACTCGAATAGAGAAAGATGCCCGCGAACAGGAACAACCAGTAGGAAAGCGCGTTGAGGCGCGGGAACGCCATGTCGCGCGCACCCAGAATCAGCGGCCACAAATAGTTGGAAAATCCGGACAGCACGGGCAGCGCGTAGAGGAAGATCATCGTCACGCCGTGCATGGTGAAAAGCTGGCTGTATTGCTCGGGCGTGAGCACGGTGGCGTTGGGGCGTGCAAGTTGCACGCGCATGATCAACGCTTCCACGCCGCCCATCAGCAGGAACACAAAGGCGGTGACCAGGTACCGCAGGCCGATGCTCTTGTGATCGACCGTCGATAACCATCCTCGCCAGCCCGGCGGAGCTTCCCAGATCTCGGCGAGGCGCTTTTGCCTGGCGCTCCCGGGCGGCACACGGCCGCTCTCTGGAACACGTGCATCGGCAGGCAGGTTGCTCATGAAGCGTCGCTCCTCGATGACTATTTGAGTGTCGCGAGATACGCGGACAAACTCGCCGCTTCGTCGCGTTTCAGCGCAATGGAAGGCATCAGCGAGTCGGGCTTGATGCGCTGGGCACCCGTGATCCACGCGAGCTGATTCTGTGCGTTGTTCAACAGCGTGCCGGCCGCGATCAGCCGCCGCGAGTTCAGATGGGTCAGATCGGGTGCCTGCGCGCCTTGTGCATCCGTGCCGCGGATCACGTGACAACCCGCGCATTTATCGAGGAATAGCGCTTTGCCCGCGGTCACTGCAGCATCGTTCGGCATGTCCGGCACGCGCGCTTGTTGCGCGCTCCATGCGGCGAAATTGGCGCGGCTCTCGGCCACCACTTCGAACGCCATATGTGCATGCTGTGCGCCGCAAAACTGCGAGCATTGCCCGCGATACACGCCGGGGGCATCGGCCTGAAGCCATTGTTCGTTGGTCTGGCCTGGAATCGCCTGGGTCTTGCCCGCGAGCCTCGGTACCCAGAAGGTGTGGATCACGTCGGCGCTTTTCAGCTTGAACCGCACCGGTTCGCCGGTGGGAATGTGGATCTCGTTGGCGGTGACGAAACGCGCGGAGGCGGTGGGCGCGTCGTCGTAGGCGACCTTCCACCACCAGTCGTAAGCGGTCACCGTGATTGTGAGCGCGGGAGTGTCGGCTGGTGTTGCAACTTGATCGAGCGTGAACAGCGCATAGACCAGCATGGCGATGAGCACGGGTACGGAGAGACCGACGCCGATCACGATCCAGCGTAACCCGCTCGTCCCGTGAGCGAGTTGCCGCGGCGGGACTTCCGGACGCCGCCGCAGGATAGCAGCGCTCAGCAAGCCGCCGACAATCACGCAGACCGCAACGCAGATTGCAGTGAAAACCCAGTCGAGCCGAAGCGTCGGTCCAGCAGCCGGCCCGGCCGCGTGAAGGAAGTAGTTGAGCGGTGCGCCGTCGCTGACGTGCACCTGAGATGCCACCCCGGCGAGCGGCATCTCAGCTCAGCTTGGGCGTGGGTGACGACGATGACGACGAGGACGAAGGGTTGCAACCGTGGCGGCAGGGATCTGACATCGAGTGCTCCGGGCGGGGGTATCGAGTGTGAATCGACGAACCCGGCAGCAATCGACGTACCCTGACGAGTCGCTTTCAGCCGGTCGCTTGCCTGATCGCCCGCCTGAGCAACGTACGGCAATGACGCGCAATCTGCCGCTCTTCCTGCGTCTCGATCACGTCGAACTGAACATCGAGAAATTCGAGGCCGTCGCAAATGCGTTCACGCACGGTCGCGGCGTGCTCGCCAATCCCGCCGGTGAAGACCACGCGGTCAAGACCCCCCATCAACGCGGCATACGCGCCGATGGTTTTGCGTACAGCAGTACAGAAGATATCGATGGCCAGTTCCGCGTCGGCGTCGCTGCGTTGCAGAAGCGCCTGCATGTCATCGTTCGAATCGGAGAGACCCTTGAGGCCGCTTTCGTGATTGATCAGATGTTCCAGCGCGTCGGCATCTAGCGAACCGGTACGCATCAGATAGACCAGCACGCCAGGGTCAAGGTCGCCGGTGCGCGTTGCCATGGGAATACCGCCCGTTGGCGTGAGACCCATGGTCGTATCGATTGAACGGCCGTCGCGGATGGCGCACAGGCTTGCGCCGCTGCCCAGATGCGCGACCACGAGGCGTGCGGGAAGGTCATTGCCGAGCGTTGCGACGATCGACTCGTACGACAGGCCGTGGAAGCCGTATCGAACGACCCCTTCGCCAGCGTAGTGTTTCGGCAGCGCCAGGTGGGTGGCACGCGCGGGCATGGTCCGGTGGAACGCGGTGTCGAGGCAGGCGAAATGCGGCACGTCGTTGAAGATCTGCTGCGCCTGCTCCAGCAGCTCCAGCGCTTGCGGCAGATGCAACGGCGCGAATTGCACCGCATCGCGCAAGGTCTGTTTCACCTCCGGCGTGATGAGCGCATGGTCGGTCAGGTGCGGACCGCCATGCACTACCCGATGTCCCACTGCGGCCAGCGGCTGGTCGAGATGCGCATGCAGCGCGTCGGACACGCGCTGCAACGCGTCGTGCTGCGACTCCATCACGTGGTTTTGCGTGACATCGATCGCGCCATCCGATGAACGCATGGTCAGCGAGCCGTCATCGCGGCCGATGCCCTTCGCGCTGCCGCTCAGCCACGGGATTTCGTCGTCGCCGTTCGACGTGGTGTCCGATGTTTTACCGGGCAGATACACACCGAATTTAAGCGACGACGAACCGCTGTTCAGCACCAGGATTCCAAGGGTCATGGTCTCAGCCTTTCCAAACCCAGTTACGGATTTCATCGCGGTCAATACCTTCCGCATGGGCGTAAATAATGCTCGCGTTGATCTGGTCCTTGAGCCAGTTCTTCGTGTGAGCGCCGGTATCGCGAAGCCGCGGCACGCGATCGATCACGTCGATACACAGCGAAAAGCGGTCGACCTGGTTGATGATCGCCAACTCGAACGGCGTATTGATGTTGCCGCGCTCCCGATAACCATGCACATGCATGTTCTCGTGATTCGTGCGGTTATACGTGAGCTTGTGAACGAGCGACGGATACGAGTGGAAGTTGAAGATGACCGGCTTTTCGCGCGAGAAAATGGAATCGAAATCGCGACTGGACAGACCGTGCGGATGATCGGTGTCGGGCATCAGCCGGAACAGGTCCACCACGTTGACGAAGCGGATCTTGAGGTCGGGGAAATGTTCCTTCAGGATCTCGACGGCGGCGAGCGATTCCATGGTGGCAATGTCTCCGGCACAGGCCATCACCACGTCCGGTTCGCTGTTCTGGTCCGTCGATGCCCAGTCCCAGATGCCGATACCCTTGGTGCAATGCGCAAGCGCAGTTTCCATGTCAAGGTACTGCAAGTGCGGTTGCTTGTCCGCGACAATCACGTTGATATAGTCGCGCGAACGCAGGCAATGATCCATTACGCTTAACAGGCAGTTCGCGTCGGGCGGCAGGTAAATACGTACGACTTCTGGACTCTTGTTCGTGACGACATCGAGGAAACCCGGGTCCTGGTGCGTGAAACCATTGTGATCCTGACGCCATACCAGCGAGGTAATCAGCAGGTTCACCGAAGGTACCGGCGCCCGCCAGTCAAGTTCGAGCTTCGATTTTTCCAGCCACTTGGCGTGCTGGTTGAACATGGAATCAATCACGTGCACGAATGCTTCGTAGGTCGCGAATAACCCGTGCCGGCCCGTCAGCACGTAACCTTCGAACCAGCCTTCCAGCGTGTGCTCGCTGAGCATTTCCATCACGCGGCCATCAACCGACAACGCGCCGCCGTCGCTGTCTTCCGGCTTGATCTCGGCGAGCCAGCGCTTGCCCGACGCTTCATACACGCCGTCGAGTTTGTTGCTGGCGGTTTCATCGGGACCGAACAGCTTGAAGGTGCTCATGTTGCGCTTGATCACATCGCGCAGCCAGGTCGCGAGTACGAACGTGGGCGACTGGTACGTGCTGGCTGGACCTTTCACCTTGAACGCGTAGTCGCGGATGTCGGGCAGGTCCAGCGAGCGCCTGAGCCGGCCGCCGTTCGCATGCGGATTCGCGCTGATGCGGCGGTCGCCCTTCGGCGCAATTGCGCGAAGTTCTTCAATCAGCGTGCCGTTTTCGTCGAAGAGTTCTTCAGGTTTGTAGCTGCGCATCCACGCTTCCACAATCTTGAGGCTCTTCGCGTTGGTCACCGGATCGAGCACCGGCACCTGGTGCGCGCGCCAGAAATCTTCGACCTTGTGGCCGTCGACTTCCTTCGGACCCGTCCAGCCTTTCGGCGAGCGCAAGACGATCATCGGCCAGCGCGGACGCGTGGTGTCACCGGTCGAACGCGCATGAGCCTGGATCGCACGAATCTCGCCGATGCAAGTCGCCAGCGTCTCGGCCATCAGTTGGTGCATGACGGCGGGGTCGTTGCCCGAGACAAAGTGCGGTTTGTATCCGTAGCCGGTCATCAGCGCTTCGAGTTCTTCTTGCGGAATGCGCGCGAGGATAGTCGGGTTAGCGATCTTGTAGCCGTTCAAGTGCAGGATGGGCAGCACCGCGCCGTCGACCACCGGGTTCAGGAACTTGTTCGAATGCCACGAGGTGGCGAGCGGGCCGGTCTCGGCTTCGCCGTCACCCACCATCACCGCGACGATCAGGTCGGGGTTATCGAATGCGGCCCCGAAGCCGTGCGAAAGGCTGTAACCCAGCTCGCCGCCTTCGTGTATTGACCCCGGCGTTTCAGGGGTGCAATGCGAGCCAATGCCCCCGGGCGACGAGAAAGCGCGGAACAGGCGCAGCATGCCGGTTTCGTCGGCGCTGCGATCCGGATAAACCTCGGAGTAGTAACCTTCCAGATACGAGTTCGACAAGGTTGCAGGTGCGCCATGCCCCGGCCCCGAGACATACATGACGTTCAGGTCGTCCTTCATGATCAGGCGGTTCAGGTGCACCCAGGTGAACGACTGACCGGGGTCCGAACCCCAATGTCCGAGCAAGCGCTGCTTGATGTGCTCCGCCTTGAGCGGTTCGCGCAAGAGCGGGTTGGCGCGTAAATAGATCATGCCTACCGACAGATAATTGCAGGCGCGCCAGTAAGCGTCGATCTTGCGCAATTCGTCGGGGGAAAGGGGAAGGGAGCGGGGCGTTGCCTGTGTATCCATATCGTGTCCGTTGTATCCGGTGGTTGGAAGGCGGTGTCACTCGATTCGGCGGGTCACTCTTGCGGGTCGCTCTTACTAAGACTAAGGCATGCGGGCACCAAGGCATTCTGCATTGTGCCGCGTGCGGCAGAATCACGGTCAGTCACGACCATGACATGGATCAAAGGCAATGCTATGACTGGCGGTTTGTACGCGGGGAGCTTGCATGCAGGAGCGGGTTGAAGCCAACGGCCGGTGCTGTCTTGCGCGCAGTTTTAGCCGCTCTCCTGCCGCGACGACCGCCTGATAACTGGTTGATCAGATCGCTGTCGGGCTCGCCTTCAGGTTCGCCGGGGTCGTCGTGCGTTCCAGTATTGATACTACCAATATGCCGGATCACCGCAAAAAATTCCTTCGATGCATTGCGTAAGGTTCGTCCCGGCATCATGGTCATGGCGACCACTTCGTGCAGCGACTTATTGTCGACAGTACGAAGCCGGGGCGGGGAGTTCCAGTCGATTGCGCTGTTTGCAAAGCCGACTATGACGCGTTGTAGCACCGCCGGAGAGAGCACGCCGCCGTCGTAGAGGCCGATCAGCGTGGCTTCGGCGGCGGCGAACAATCCGTTCGCCGGGGCGGCACGTTTTGGCATCAGTTTTGCGATCCAGGCGTGCCTGGCGGAGTTTCGTCTCGGGGATTGAGATCGATGTTGTCGGGCATGACGCCTCCTTGGGTGACCGGCAATGCGCATCGCCTGAGAGTGCCTGAAGCGCAGTGGTTTTGTGCAGTAGCAAGGCGCATTCCACCGGTGTATTCCGCCGATGTTTTCACCCAATCATGGTTTTCGCCCGAACGCTTCACGCAGGCGTTTCTTGGCGTTATCCAGGATGGTTCGACGCGATTTCGGCAAGTTTCGTCCGGCGCGATTGATGTAGAAATTCAGCATCGACATGGCGGACTGGAACGGCGTGCCCTTGCGCCGGTTGCTGCGCGTGGACGATTTCTTCAGCGAATCGGCGATCTCCTGGGCGCTGCCTTCCTTGAAAATTGCATGCTCAATGTCCATTGCATCGCTCGTTTCCACCACGTGGCGGGACCAGCGCTTGGGATTCGAACGGCTTGAATGCTGCTTCGGTTTTGGCTTTGCGCGCGCATGTTTCTGACGCGTGGTCTTGCGCTTGCCGTTGCTGCTGGATGCGGTCGCCATGTCTTCCCTCCCGGGCTATTTAGGGTGCTTCTGAATTAACTGATGGGCGTGTTTGAAAGCCTCAACGATCGCGCGATACGCACTCTCGCGCGTCGCGGCATCGGGGGATCGAAGCGCATACGATGGATGAAAGGTCGCAATGACCAGACGCCCTTCGTGTTCGATCGCCTCCCCCATCGACGCCTGCAATTTCACGGTCGATTTTTGCAGTACGGACTTCAACGCGGTCGCACCTAACGCAACGACAACCTTGGGATCGTGTTCCGCCAACTCCCGTTCGATCCAGTAGTGGCACGCCTCCACTTCGCGTTGCGCCGGGGTCTTGTGCAAGCGTCGCTTGCCACGCGGTTCCCACTTGAAATGCTTGACCGCGTTGGTCACGTACACCTGGCCACGGTCCACGCCGGCTTCATCGAGCGCTCTATCCAGCAATGCACCCGCGGGACCGACAAACGGCTTGCCCTGCAGGTCCTCCTGATCGCCGGGTTGTTCGCCCACGAGCATCAGCGGCGCATGCCGTGGACCCGCACCTGGAACAGCTTGCGTGGCCGCCTCCCACAACACGCAGCGGCGGCATTGATCGAGATGCTCCGGTTGCTGGTCCGGACGAATGCCTATGGGCCGGGTCGCCATGACTGCATCAACCGGCAGCGGCACTGCGCGCTTGCGCCAGCGTCAAGGTGGAGCGCATGGCTTCCGCCAGCCGCGCGGCAGGGGCTTCGCGGTCGCATGCTACCGCCGCCGCAACTTGGTCATCCTTCATCAGATAGACGATGAACGCCTGAGCATCGAGATCGCCATCGATCACGACTTCGTCGTGCTCGCTCGCATGGCCGAGATATTCGAGGCGCTTGCCGAAGTGATAGGTCCAGAAATACGGCACGCCCGTGTAATGCTCGTCGCCGCCGGCCATGTTCAGCGCAGCGACACGTGCGTGTTGCTGGGCGACGCGCCAGTGTTCTATGCGCAGCGTTTTGTCCGAGCGCGGCAGGGGGAATTGCGCGATGTCACCGGCGGCGTAAAGGCCGGGCACCGCACGCATCGATGAATCCACGGGAATGCCGCCGTCATCCGCTAGCTCGACGCCGTGCAGGAAGTCGGTAGCGGGGCGCACGCCGGTGCCGATAATCATGACGTCCACGGGCAATTTCTCGCCACTATCGAATTCCGCTGCGCTTACGATGTCATCGCCCAGGAACGCTGTGACTTTGGATTGCATGCGGAAGACCACGCCATTTTTCTCGTGCAGTCGTTGAAACATCCGGCCTAGTTCATCGCCGAATTGCGAGCTCAGCGGCACCTTTCCCGGCGCGGCGACCGTGACGTCCATCCCTCGTTTTCTCAACGACGAAGCCACCTCCAGCCCGATGAAACTCGCCCCCACGATCAGCGCTTTCCTCGCGCCTTCGAGTGAGGCAAGAATCGTCTCTGCATCGTCTCGCGACCGCAGCAGGAAAACGCCGGGCAAGTTTGAACCGGGCACATCCATCGGCTTGGGGATACCCCCTGTGCAGATCAGCGCGGCGTCGTAATCCAGGGTGAGATTATTGGACAGGTGGATTTGCTTCGTGCCGGCATCGAGTTTCACGACGTACGCTTCAACCCGTTCAATGCGTTGCGTCGAAAGGAAATCGTCGGGCAAAAGCGGGGGGATCTTCGCAGGCGGCATGTCGCCTGCAAGCACGAACTTGCTGAGCGCCGTGCGGTCGTAGGGCATGCCGTGCTCGGGTCCGATCAGCACAAGGCGGCCATCGAAGCCGGCTTCGCGCAGCGTGGCGCAGGCGGCCGCGCCCGCTGCACCCGCGCCGATCACGGCCATCGTGTGCGTGTCTGCGGCCGGCGTGTGCGCGGGCCCGGTTTGCGCGTGCGGTGAAACAAGTACGTTGCCGTTTTCAATGACTACCGGATAGCGTTGCAAACCGGTTAGCGGCGGCGGCTCGATCAGGCTGCCGTCGGCGACCGCGAACGTCCCTTTATGCCATGGACAAACAATGCGTCCATTGCATATCGCGCCCTGCTCGAGCGGCGCGCCGGCATGCGGGCAATCCGCTGAAAACGCATGGACCTGGGCGCCTTGCCGGACCAGCAGGATGGCGGTGTCGGCAATGCTGACGCGCGTGCCGCGGTCCTCTCGAAGATCGTCGAATCTTGCTGCTTGTTGCATGGAACCGGCCATGTCGCACTCCCGTCAATCGTTCTTCAGCCTTCAGCAAAAAGCGGGCCGTCGAGTTTGGGCGATGCGTGAATGACCTTTACTATCTTTTTCCTGTGAATCCTGTGAACGAAGCGTCCCTCACGCTGCGATCCGGCCGAGCGATGCCGACCCGCCGCGTACGGATTGAAGAATGAGCGTCGTGAGTTGCTGCACCGGCGGCGTGGACGTGGCCGATGCGCGCACGAGCGACAACGGCACCGACGGCAGCGCGGGCAATCCCAGATCCCGGCCTTCGAACGCGCTGACGGAAGCGGGCAAGCCATAGCGCGTGCGCACGGTCAGTCCAAGGCCTGCTGCCGCGGCGGCCCACAGGCCGGAGAGACTCGGACTCGTGAACGCCACCCGCCAACGGATATTCGCGCGATCGAGCGCCTCGGTGGCGGCGCTGAAAAACAGGCAGGCGCGATCGAACGCGACCAGCGGCAGCGGTTCTGCTGGATCAGGATTCCATGGCAAGGTCGATGAACCGATCCAGCACATCGCAGGCTCGGCGATCATCTCGTGCCGGTCGCTGCCTGGAAGTTCATGGCTTAACGAAACCGAGTCGTCCCAGATCAGGGCAAGGTCGAGGTCGTTCGAATCGATCCGGCTGAGCAGCTCCGTGTTGCGCGCGACCCGTGCCTCGATCCGCACTTTCGGATGCGCGCGCGAGAACCGGCCCAGGACGTCGGGCAACATGACTTCGCCGAAATCCTCCTGCAGCCCGAGCCTGATCCAGCCTTCGAGGTCGGGACCGCGCACGGCGGCAGCGGCTTCGTCGTTGAGATCGACCAGCCTGCGCGCGAACCGCAGCATGGTTTCGCCCGCTTCGGTCAGCGCCAGGTTGCGCCCGGCTTTCTTGAACAGCGGCGCGCCCGACTGCTCCTCCAGTTTCTTGATCTGCGCGCTGACGGCCGAGGTCGAGCGCCCGACGCGGTCCGCCGCCTTCGCGAAGCTTCCCAGCTCCATGCCGGCCACGAAGGTCCGCAGTGAAGCGACATCGAAATTGGTTTGCGACATGGTTTATCGTCCTGTTTTATCGAATCATTGTTTCGATATTACTTGATATTCAGGATGATGATAAACCGCGACACTGGGTTCATCGAAAGCATTCAAGAGAGAAAAGCATGGAAACTCAATGCGCAATCCCCTTGCCGGCAGCAGTGCGGCGCGAACTGGGCGCGTCACATCGATGGAAAGTGCTAGGCGTCGGCGTGGCCGCGAACGTTAGTTTTTCGGCTGCCGCTGCAGGCATTCCAACGACCGCCGTCTGGCTGCGCGCCGATTATCACCTCGGCAACGCGGCGCTCGGGTTGGCGCTTGGGGCCATGGGGCTGGGCGCCGCGCTCTCGGAATTGCCGTGGGGTGTGGCGACCGATCGCTGGGGCGACCGCCCCATCTTGCTGACCGGGTTGGCCACCACCGCCGCCGCGTTGCTCTCCATGATGCTGTTTGTCGTGCCGTCGCATGCGGCTGTTCCGGGTTTGTTGTGGCTGGTGATGTCGATGTGCCTGGTCGGTCTGGTCGGCGGGAGCGTGAATGGATCCAGCGGGCGTGCGGTCATGAGCTGGTTCCAGGAAGGCGAACGTGGTCTGGCCATGAGCATTCGCCAGACCGCCGTGCCGCTTGGCGGTGGCCTGGGCGCGTTGATCCTGCCCTGGCTTGCCTCCACTGGAGGATTCCGCCCGGTCTACGGCGTGCTGGCGGCCATGTGCGCGGTCTCGGGTGTGCTCACCTGGCTTTGGCTGCATGAGCCGCCGAAGGTGGCTGTCGGAGCGCATGCCGGTTCGAATGCGAGTTCGCCTATGCCGGCCGTGCCCGCGGTCGGTCCGCTGCGTGACGGGATGATTTGGCGTGTCGTGGCCGGCATCGGCATCTTGTGCGTTCCACAGTTCGCGGTGGTGACTTTCGCCACCGTGTTTTTGCATGACTTCGGGCATGTCGGCATAGCGGGTATTACCGCGACGATGGTCACCGTCCAGCTCGGCGCGATGATCATGCGCGTTGCAAGCGGCCGTTTCACCGATAAACGCGGCAACCGGCGGGCGTATTTGCGCGGATCGACGCTGGTCGCGGTGGCGTCGTTCGTGGTGCTGGGCGCTGCGGTGGGGTCGGGTCACCGGTTGCCGGAAGCGTTGCTGATGGTGCTGATCGCGTTCGCCGGAATCTGCGTGTCCGCGTGGCACGGCGTGGCCTACACGGAACTCGCGACGCTGGCCGGAAAGGGTCGCGCGGGCACGGCGCTCGGGATGGTCAACACGGTCGTTTATCTCGGCTTGTTCCTGACGCCGCTGTGCATTCCGCATTTGCTCGCGATCGGATCATGGGGCGTTGTCTGGATAGCTGCGGCTGTCTGTGCACTGGTTGCTTATCCGCTGTTTCCGAAACCGGTGAAGTCAGTGAGGAGGTCAGTGAAGCCGGCGGCGCGGGTGTCGTGAGGGGTTTGGTTGCGGGCTTGGTCGGTTGAGGAGGGTGGTTTATCGTGTCCTACCGCCTTCGCTGGCTTTCCATAATCGCCGATATGGGGCGAACCATTCGCTCGCATCTTTCAAGATGCTGGCTAGCCGAACGGGATCGTGGCGCATGCTGCTGCGGCAAGGAATTGGCGACCCCGTCCAGCTACGGTTGATGAGCAAAAAGGCCGCTGCGGCGAGCCGGTACGGGCGGCGTTGCGCGTCACGATCGCGCACGATCAGCCCGGCATGCTCAAGCACCCGGAGATGCCTGGACGCAACGGCGGGCGTTATGTCGAACGGCTCTGCAAGTTCCGATATCGATACCGATGCCTCTCCTCGGGCGCGCCACGCAAGGATTGCCCCTGGGTCGGATCGGCGAGCGCCGCGAAGGTCGAGTTAAGGAGGTCGGTGCTCGCGCGCGCTTGATGGTTCATGACGTCAGTGCTTTGCTAACCACTCGATATGGTTGAAACAGACGGCCGGAATGTCAAGGTACGGAAGGAGCGTGGGCATTCGTCTACAGGTTTTGGACTGTATTTCGACGATCCGAATCATCGCTTTGGTGCAAACCCGCCGGACCGATTCGCGCTCCAGCAGAAAAAGCGTGTTGCCGCTACTATTCCGATGATGAAAAATCTGCCGGACTACGCGTCTCGAACGCTTTCGAACCCACTCTACGATTTTGTCGAACGGCATCCGCGGCTGTTCGTTTTGTCCGGTGCTGGAATTAGTACGGAATCCGGAATACCTTGCTACCGGGACACTGAAGGGCAGCGTACCGGTCGAGCGCCTATTTTGCTGAAAGACTTCATGGACTCGGAGTTTGCGCGCAAGCGCTATTGGGCACGCAGCATGATCGGCTGGCCATTGGTCGCGGGTGCCGCACCGAATGCAGCGCATCTCGCGGTTGCCCGGCTTGAGCGCCTGGGGTTGTTCGAACGGCTTGTCACGCAGAACGTCGATGGACTGCACACGAGCGCGGGCAATACGGACGTGATCGAATTGCACGGCAATATCGGCCGGGTGCGGTGTATGGAATGCGGCGACGAGACTTCGCGGGCGGCGCTCCAGCCACGACTTATCGCCGATAACCCGGGCTTCGTCGGCTTGGCTGCGTTGCCGGTGGCGGACGGCGATGCGCAGCTCGAAGGCTATGATTTCGCCGCTTTTCATGTACCGGGCTGCACGCGCTGCGGCGGCTTGCTCAAGCCGGACGTCGTGTTTTTCGGCGAAGGGGTGCCACGGACCCGCGTGGACGCGGCGGCTGCCGCGCTAGAGCAAGCCGATGCCATGCTCGTGCTTGGTTCGTCGCTGATGGTGTATTCGGGATTTCGCTTTTGCGAGTGGGCCGCGCGTGCCGGCAAGCCGATAGCGGCGGTCAATCTTGGAAAGACGCGCGCCGACGCGCTATTGCAACTGAAGGTCGAAGCACCGTGCGGGGCGACGCTCGATGCGCTGGCGAGCGACCTCAACCGTTAGTTTTTCGCTCGCGCCGGTGGACGGGTTTTGGGGGTTTTGGTGGGGTGGGGATGGTGGTTGATGTTGGGTGGTCGGTTCTCGTGTTAGTGGGCGGGGTTTATGCCGGGGTGGTCGGGTCTGGGGTTAGCGGTCGGGGTCTATGCCGGGTTGGTGCTTTCGGCCGTGGTGGTCTGCATGAGTCGGATTTTCTCTTTATCACTGTTAGCCACTGTGCGTGGCGGCACGTC
>NZ_JAAVUQ010000058.1 GCF_018449515.1 Caballeronia sp. dw_19
TAGTGGTAAAGAGAAAATCCGACTCTCGCAGACCGCTAAGGCCGAAAGCACCAACCCAGCATAGACCCCGACCACTAACCCCAGAACCGACCACTAACCCCAGAACCGACCACTAACCCCAGAACCGACCACCCCGACACCTAACCCACCACTTCCCGGTACATCGCGAACTTCGACGTCTGCCCGATCCCCGGGTTGAAGCAGTTACAAGGATCGATCTGCTGATAAAACCCGGCGAGCTGAGGCTTCGCATGATACAAATGCCCAACGTTATGTTCCGCCGGATACTCGGCCCCACGCCGGTCCAGCAGCGTCCACATCTTGTGTTCGACCTCAAGGCAGTCATTGCCCTTCTTGACGATGTAATCCTGATGAAACACGTGACACAGGAAGTGGCCGTAATACAACTTGATAGAGATCGTCTCTTCGATGTCCGCCGGCAGCGTCTCGATCCAGTCGCGATCATTGCGGCGCAGAGCAACGTCGAGCGCGACGATATTCTCCACTTCCCGTGTGTGCACGGCGCGATAGCGGACCGCGGCGCCGGCAGCGGCGAAGCGGTGCAGGAACGCTTTCGTGCCTTCTTCGTCGGTGCATTCGAAATAGCCGCCGGTAGCGCTTTCGAAGTAGCTTGATAGGAAGGCACGCGTTTCTTCCACACTTTCGGCCGTCACTTTCAGCATCAGGTGATGCTCGTACTTGTCTCGATACTGTTTCATACGCGGCGGCAGATGGCTTGGAAACAACCGGCTCGCAGCCTGCATGACGCGGTCGGTGAAATGCGAAGGGAAAAACCCGAGGCGATCGAACAGCGCATCGAAACGGCTCTTTAGTCCGAACAACGCAGGTAGCCGGGACGTGCCAAGATAATTGATTGCGAGGAAGGTATCTTTACCGTACTCCTCAGCAATATCGAATGCGTCTCGATGAAGGTATTCCCCCGAGATCGGCAAGTGTTTGAAGTCGTGCAGCGCGTGACGGCGGATCTCGGTGAGCTCGTCGGGCCGGTTCGTGCCAATATAAAAAACCTTTGCGTTCTGCTCGATCGGAAACGTGTCGAGCCGTACCGCGAACACCATCACCTTGCCGGCCGATCCCGACGCTTCATGGAGGCGCTGTGGATCCGCGTTGAAGCGCGCCGGTGTATCGGCATCGATCTCGCGGACGTGAGTCGCGTAGCCGTGGTCCGATCCGGCGCCCGCGTCGTGCCGGACATCGGCATCCGAGAACTCACCGCGCTCAAGCCGGCCAAGGATGCCGTCGGGTGTTTCGCCAAGTTCGATTCCCAGATGGTTCACCAGGTTCAGCTTGCCTGTCGCGTCGACCTGCGCAAATACCGCCATCTCCGTATACGCCGGGCCGCGATGCACCAGCGCACCGCCCGAGTTGTTGCAGACACCGCCGAATACCGACGCGCCGATGCAGCTCGAGCCAATCACCGAATGCGGCTCGCGTCCGAGGGGCTTCAGTATTCTTTCCAGTTGGTCGAGTGTCGCCCCCGGAAGGCAAACGACCTGCTTGCCATCGTTGATCACGTACACCTTCTTCATGCGGCTCGTGCTGACGATCACGATGTCGCGATCATAGTCGTTGCCGTCAGGTGTCGAGCCGCCCGTGAGGCCCGTATTCGACGCCTGCGTGATGACAATCACATTCGCCGCGATGCAAGCCTGCAGCACGTTCCATTGTTCGACGATCGTGCCGGGGCGCACTACCGCGAGCGCCTTGCCTGCGCCAAAACGAAAGCCCGTGCGGTAGCGGCGGGTCGCGCCGTCATCGGTCAGGGTGTGCTCCTTGCCGACGATGTTGCGCAGGTCGGCAATCAACGTGTTGGCCGCGTCGGCCGGGAGGGTTGCCATTGGTACGCGCGCTGTTGACATGAAATTCTCCTGAGGAAATGTTGAGCGTGACGCGCATCGGTTTCATCCGGCCGTTTCGAGTGCGGCCTTCAAGCGCATCAGGTTGACGCAAAGGTTAAAATCATGCCGGTCATTAGTCCAATATCTCGAAGTCGCTATTTGGAGACGAAAAAGATATGGAATTTCGCCAGTTGCGCTACTTCCTTGCCGTCGCCGAGCATCTGCATTTCACCGATGCCGCGGCGCATCTGGGAATCGCCCAGCCGCCCTTGAGCCAGCAGATCCTGAAGCTCGAGCGGGAAATCGGCACCCAGCTCTTCATCCGGCATCCGCGCCGCGTCGAATTGACCGAAGCAGGACGGCTCTTTCGCGAAAGCGCGCGGCGTATCGTCGAGGACGCACAGCAAGCGTTCGTTGAGGTGCAGAACGCGGGGCGCGGAGAGACGGGACGGCTATCGCTTGGTTTCGCGGGCTCGACGGTATTTCACCCCGTGGTCGCGACAACGATGCAGAAGTATCGGCATGCGTATGAGCACGTCGCCATTAGTTGTGAGGAAAGCAATAGCTCGCTGCTGCTCGACCGGGTCGCCGAGCGGCAGCTCGACGCCGCGCTGGTGCGCATGCCGCTGAACTGCCGGGATCTGATCGTCGAACCGCTCGTCGATGAAGACATGTTGGCGGTGCTGCCGGCGAACCATCGCCTGAGCCGGCGACGGCGCGTCGATCTGGCCAACCTTGCGGACGATCCGTTCATCCTCTTTCCGCGGCCGATCGGGCCGGATCTATACGACTCGATCATCAGCGCGTGCCGCGAAGCTGGCTTCGCGCCCTCGATCGGCATGGAGTCGCCACAGATCTCATCAGCGGCGAACCTCGTCGCGGCTGGATTCGGTGTTGCCGTGGTTCCCGCGTCGATCGGGCAGATCCAGGTTGAAGGCGTGTCGTATCACGAACTGCAGGGCAAGCCGCTTTCGACCGGTATCGCATTGATCCATCGGCAGCGCGAAAAGTCGCCGACCGTGCTGAACTTCGTCAGGATTTTGCGGCAGCAGCGAGTGGCCCGCTGACTTCACTTGCGCACAGACACATCGTGTCCCGGCGACCACGACGCGTAACTGCCGATACCGCGCGCAACCAGCGCTGTCGCCCCCGGCGGCGAGGATATAAGTTGCTTGAAAGGCTTATCGAAGCGATGACCTGCAGGCGAGCGGCCGACCACGCGACGCGCTCCAACATGCGATACTTTTTATCCCGCTATCCCTACCGTGTGGTTTAGCAGCCGCGCGGCTCTCGTCAAAAAGGAACCTCATGCCGTCCACGCATACTCCCTCGCCAGCACCCGTTTGGTTCATTACCGGCTGTTCCACCGGATTCGGCCGAGAGCTCGCACTTGCCGTCCTTGATAAAGGCTGGCGTGCTGTCGTGACAGCTCGTCAACCCAGCTCGCTGGCAGAATTTGACGAGCGCTACGGTGACCGCGCACTGGTGCTCGAACTCGATGTAACCCAGCCCAGCCAGATCAAACACGCCGTTGAAAAAGCCCTGCAGCAATTCGGTCGCATTGACGTGTTGGTCAACAATGCCGGCTATGGCTACCTGAGCGCCATCGAGGAAGGCGACGATCAGGACGTGCGCGAGATGTTCGAGGTCAACTTCTTTGGCGTTGCCGATACCATCAAGGCCGTCTTACCCGCGATGCGGGAACAGCGCGCCGGGCACATCGTCAACATCACGTCCGTAGGCGGCCTGATCGGCAATCCGGGAAGCGGCTACTATGCCGCCAGCAAGTTCGCGGTGGAAGGCCTGAGCGAAGCGTTGGCCGCGGAGACGGCCGATTTGGGGATCAAGGTTACGGCGGTCGAGCCCGGGCCGTTCCGTACCGATTGGGCAGGACGTTCGCTGAAGCAAGCTAAACAGCCGATTGAGGCTTACGCGGCGAGCGCTGGCAAGCGCCGCGCTACCATCTCGGCCGCTAGTGGCAAGCAGCCCGGCGACCCGGCACGCGCGGCGCTGGCTATCATCGCCGCGGTGCAGTCGCCAACCCCTCCGGGCCATCTGATTCTGGGCAGCAACGGGCTGGAGCGTGTCCAAATCAAGTTGGAGGCTCTGCGCGCCGAGATCGCCGCATGGGAAGCCACCACCCTGAGCGCCGATTTCCCTGGCTAGTAGATCCACGCAGTTGCCGGCTCGATTCCAGTTCGATTGGACCACGACTGGATCGAGTCGCCGGCGCCGATCCGGTTGTGCGGCTCATAAGGCGCTTTGTCCCACGGCATAAAAATTAGTTTTATAAGCTTCTAATTATTTCCGCCTTATGTCATAGGGGAAATGGACGCACTCAAGCAGTCGCGTTTCTACCACACTTGTCCAGTGACTCAATGGATGTAGTGGGTGACATGCAAATGTCATCCGAAAAAATTAATCCGACAAATACCTTTCGATAAACCAACGTAATCCGTATTTCTTATAGCCTGGATTTATTGGGAACCTTATTGTCTGACCATTGGCAAGAGGGTTAAAAAAAACAAACACGAGTCGCTACCTGGATGTCGGGGCAAAGTCGTTGACGGGAGCCGGGTGCAATGGAACGGTGAACAGACTCAAGGGGGCGGCCCCGCGAGTGGTACGAACAGAAATAAGGCCACAAGGCCTCGCAAACCGGTGGTGCAGGGTGAGCCTGTCGTTCGACTGGGCCTGAACATTCACGCGATCAGCGTCGCCGAAATCGCGGTGTTGGACGGCGAGGTGATGCGCGCAGTGTTGGAGTTAGACATGCCGGGGGATCGGATAATCGCTTATGCGCAGCTTCACATGGCGCCTCGCCGCAAAGCATAGCAAAGTTATTGCGTTACGCGATAGAACATTGTGCTTCGAATTTACCCTGATTTAAGAGAATACTGCGTAATGGCATTATTCGATCCGTTACGTCGTCAGCGACAAGTTGAGATTATTGACTCCTGTCACGTAGCGCGAATCTTCATATCGTATCAGTCGCCTCCATGCGGTCGTAACTATTGATTGGTGCTGCTTCGCCCGGTTACTGGAGTGACCGGCTCCGTGTAAACCAGTATCAATATATAGGGTGTTTAGGACAACTTTTTGTTTTCGAAAAGAGAGGGGGCCATGCAACGTGACGCAGGCGCTTTAGTGTCGAGCAGATTGTGGCGACGTTGAACCGGGCAGAAACGGGAGCTCTGCCGCGTTGAGTTGCTGAAGGTGCATGAGCGTAGATGGCGCGAGTTCGCGCGGGAAACGCGGGGATTTTGGGTTAGCCCAGTAAAACGGTGAGTGCTGTCGGGTAAAGAAGGGGAGTCAACCGAATACCGCTTACTGCAGTACCTCGCTTAATTTTGGCGTTATTGCGTGTATTGCGTGGTTGCGCGCTGACGGCAAGACAGGAGCAAAGCCCGACGAACTCTGATCGGCGTTTCGAGACATATAAACAATAATCACCTACCACATGAAAAAATCAATTATCGCCTTCGTCGCACTCGGCACACTAGCCGGCGCCGCACACGCACAAAGCAGTGTCACCCTGTTCGGTATTATCGACGAAGGGGTCGACATGATCACCAACAACAAGGGCGGCCATGTTTACCAGGCAGCCGGCAGCGTGATGCAGGGCGACCGGTGGGGCCTGACCGGCTCCGAAGACCTCGGCGGTGGCATGAAGGCGGTATTCATGCTCGAAAACGGTTTCAACATTAACAGCGGCGCGCTCAGCCAGAATGGCCTGATGTTCGGCCGGCAGGCTTGGGTCGGCCTCGCGACTCAATACGGCACGGTCACGCTCGGTCGTCAGTACGACTCTATTTTCGACTACACAGCCCCGTTCGCAGGCGGCCAACTGGGCGCTGGCGTCTATGGTGCGCACCCGGGCGACCTCGACAACTCGAACATCGATTACCACGATAACAACACCATCAAATACGCAAGCCCCACCTTTTCGGGCTTCAAATTTGGCGGTACGTACAGTCTCGGCGGTACGCCCGGCAGCATCGGCACCAATCAGATCTGGTCGCTCGGAGCGGCGTATAACCAGGGACCGCTCGGCCTCGGCGTTGCTTACCTGAACGCGCGCAACCCAGGCACCAGCATGTTCAGCACTGCCGCGTCGAGCCTGCCTGAAACCTTGATGACGCCGATCTACTCCGGCTTCATGAGCGCGAACACGTTTCAGGTGATCGATTTCGGCGGATCCTATACGTTCGGTCCGGCGACGCTCGGCGTCACGTATACGAACGCCAAGTTCATGAATTTGGGCAGCAATCCGATGCCGACCGGCGCCAAGGGTCCGGCCTCTGGCTACGCGACGGGTAGCACGGCGACCTTCAATGATGTGCAGGTCAATTTCCTGTATCGGATCACGCCCGCGCTGCGGTTGCTCGTGGCGTCTGATTACGTCGAGCGCAATTCGCTCACGGAGAAGAACGGACAGGCAGTCGACAACGGGAAGTACCTGCAATACAACGCGTCGCTCGACTACTCGCTGTCCAAGCGCACCGACGTGTACGTAATGGCGCTCTATCAACGCGCGCTCGGCGACGACTCTACAGGCGGCCCGGCCGTCGCGGCCATCACCGATACCACCGCCATTTCGTCGAACGGCAACCAGTTCGTTGGACGCATTGGAATTCGCCACAAGTTCTGAGGGCGCAAGCTTCGCGCATACCACGACCGGCAGCCCGCTGCCGGTCGGAACGCAATGCCTTCGTGCACTGTCGTGTTGGGAATCGTATGGCGACATTGGGTCCGTGTTCGCCGAACCAGTTTGCCTTGCGGGTGATGTGGACGTCGTATCCTATATCCATGTGCCCGGGTTCGCGGTTAGTGCCAGGCGGGAGTGATCCGTTATGAGGTGGACTTGACTGCACGCACGGTCACCTACTACGGATGTCACGATGAATCATACGTCGAGACATATCCCGCAGTGGAAATCCAGTAGCCGTAACCACCCGGCGCATTGTCTTTGCCAAAAGCGGCTTCTTGCCAGGCTTCCGAATCGATACAACACCCCCGCGCGTACCGTCTCAAACCCGCCAGGCCGGTCCCTCAGGAAAATCATATTGATCGAGCGACGCCGCGTGCATTTCGATGCTGTATCCGGGAAGTTCCGGTGGCATGTAACGGCCGTTCTGGATCACGACAGGATCGACGAAATGCTCATGCAGATGATCCACGTACTCGAGCACCCGATTTTCCAGCGACGCCGACACGCAGATATAGTCGAACAACGAAATGTGCTGGACGTACTCGCACAAGCCGACGCCGCCCGCATGCGGGCACACGGGCACGCCGAATTTCGCCGCCATCAGCAGGACGACAATCACCTCGTTCAGCCCGCCGAGGCGGCAGCTATCAACCTGACAGAAGTCGATAGCCTGCGCCTGCAGCAACTGCTTGAACATCACCCGGTTATGGCAGTGCTCGCCCGTGGCTACCCCTATTGGCCGAATCCGCTGGCGGATAGCCGCGTGGCCGAGAATGTCGTCGGGGCTCGTGGGTTCCTCTATCCACCACGGATCGAATTGCGCCAGGCGCCGCATGTTCGCGACGGCTTCATCGACGTCCCACACCTGATTCGCATCCATCATCAGCTTGCGGTTTTCACCGATTTCTTCGCGCAGGATGCGGGCCCGGCGCATATCTTCTTCAAGATTGCCGCCCACCTTCTGCTTGAAGTGCGTCCAGCCCTGCGCGACGCCTTCACGGGCGAGCCGGCGAATCTTGTCGTCGTCGTAGCCGAGCCAGCCGGCCGACGTCGTGTAGGCCGGATAGCCGCGCGCCAGCATGTCCTTTTCTCGCTCGCCCCGGGTCTTTGCGTGGCGATGCAACATGGCGATGGCTTCGTTCGGCGTGATCGCATCGGTCACGTAACGGAAGTCGAGGCAACGCACGAGCTCTTCGGAGCTCATGTCGACGAGCAGCTTCCACACCGGCTTGCCTTCCGCTTTGGCCCACAGATCCCAGGCCGCGTTCACGACCGCCGCCGTCGCCAGATGGATTGCCCCCTTGTCCGGGCCGATCCAGCGCAACTGGCTGTCCGACGTCAGTGCGCGCCAGAAAGCGCCCATGTTCGCGGCAATGTCCTCAAGCGTTTTGCCGACGACCAGCGGAGCAAGCGCCTTCACCGCAGCCACGCAGATCTCGTTGCCGCGCCCGATGGTGAAGGTGAGGCCATGGCCCGTGAGCGCCTCCGGCGAATCGGTTTCGAGCGTCACGTAGGTGGCGGAGTAATCCGGCGCGGCGTTCATCGCATCGGAGCCGTCGAGCGAACGCGAGGTCGGAAACCGGATGTCCCGGACGGACAGCTTGGTGATCGTGGGCATCTGAACAATCTCCTGGACGAGAGCTATCGACTTCCAAAGAACAACGAGAGCCGCGACGTCGAAAGACGCCGCGACCCTTCCTCTGACGGCGACGGTTAATCGTAGAGCACGGCGGCGATCTTGGGATCGTTGATATTGCTCTTGTCGTACCAGTAGAAGCCCGTGTCGACTTTCTTGGGCAGCGTCCCGCCCTTCAGCGCCTTCACAGCAGAGTCGACCACGCATTTGCCGATGCCGATAGGGTTCTGCGTAATCGCGCCATACATCAGGCCCGAATTGATGTCGTCCTTCTGCTCCTTGCCGGAGTCATAACCGATCAGGATGAGCTTTTTGCCCGATTCCTTGACGCCGATCGCGGCACCCTCGGCCGAGCCTTCATTCGAACCGAAGATGCCCTTGAGATTGGGGTTGGCCTGGATCATCGTCTTGGCAATTTCCGCTGACTTCAGATGGTCGCCGCCGCCATACTGGACCGAGACGATCTTGATGTTCGGATGCTTTGCTTTCATCTCGTTCAGGAAGCCGTCGCGGCGATCAACGCCGGTGCGGCTGGTCTGGTCGTGCACGATCAGGCCGACCTCACCGGAATTGCCGACCGCCTCGGCCATCTTGTCGGCGGCGAGCGCGGCCGCGGCAAGGTTGTCCGTCGCGCAGGTCGTGAGCGGAATGTCGCTGTCGACGCCGGAGTCGAAGGCGATGACCGGTATCTTGGCGGCCTGCGCTCGCTTCAACAGTGGAATGGCCGCTTTGCTGTCAAGCGCGGCGATGCCGAGCGCCTGGGGCTTCTTGGCAAGCGCGGCCGAGAGCATGTCGATCTGTTTGTCGACCATGGCCTCGGTTTCCGGACCCTCGAAGGAAATCCTGACGTTCTGCGTCTTCGCCGACTGTTCCGCGCCGGCTTTGACGGCCTGCCAGAACTGGTGCTGGAAGCCTTTCGAAATGAGCGGGATGTAGGGTTCGTCCGCGCGCACAAGACTTGTGCCGCCAATGAGCGCGCCAACGCCGACCACGACACCGATTACTTTTCTTTTCAACATGGTGGTTCTCCTCCTAAGGTGGGCCGTTAACCTTCAGCCGTTTGGGGAGCCTTGGCGCTCCCTTTTCTTGATCTTGTCCCGTGCAGTGTCCGCTGTCGTCAGCTCTTCTTGCGCCGCAAAATATCGGCATAGACCGCGAGAATGATGATGAGACCTGTCACCACGATCTGCCATTCCTGGGCGACGGACAGGATGCGCAGGCCGTTGGTCAGCACGCTCATGATGAAGGCGCCGATGATCGTTCCCAGGATCGTGCCCGAGCCGCCACTGAGCGAGGTCCCGCCGATGACCACGGCCGCTATCGCTTCGAGTTCGTAACCTTGGCCGAGCGCCGGCTGGGCCGAATTCAGGCGCGAGGCTATAAGCAGTCCGGCGATGCCGCAAATTGACCCGCTCAGGCCGTAAATGGCGATCTTCCATCTATCGACATTCACGCCGGAAAGGCGCACGGCTTCCTCGTTGCTGCCGAGCGCAAAGGTGTAGCGGCCAAGCGCCGTGCGATTCAGCGTGATCGAACTCACCACCGCCAGGAAGAACAGGATCAGGACCGCGTTCGGAACGGGCAGGCTCGGGATTAAATCGCCGATGAGCGAATCCTGAGAGATCCGGTAGAAGTTTTCGGTGTCGGTGAAATAGATGGGCTTGTCGGCCGAGACGACGAGCGACAGCCCTTTCAGCAGCAGCATCATGCCCAGGGTGGCAATGAACGGCGGGATCTTCATCTTCGCCGTGAGGGTGCCCGAAACGGTCCCGCAGAGTGCGCCTGTGCCAATTGCAGCAACAACGCCGATCGACATCGGCAAATGCCAATAGGTCAGGAACACACCGCAAATAACGGCCGTGAAGGTCATCAACGTGCCGACGGACAAATCGATGCCGCCGGTGATGATGACGAACGTGCAGGCGATTGCCAGAACGCCGTTGACCGCCGTCGCCTGCAGGATCCCGAGCATATTGTCCATCTGCATGAAGGCGGGCGAGGCGAAGCTGAAAAACGCCAGCAGCAGGACCAGGCTCCCGAAGGCGAGCAGCTTTTGCAGGGCGGTCGGCGAGAAGAGGCGGGCTCTCAGGCCGGACACCCGTCCCTGATTACCTAGCGCCGAAGTATCCGATGGCAGTGTCATGGAACGGACCTCTCCTCTAAGAGACTCATGCCGCTTTTAAGGTTTCACGCTGCGTCGCCAATTGCATGATGCGCTCCTGCGTCGCCTCCGTGGCTGAGAGTTCGCCGGTAATGCGGCCCTCGCACATCACGACGATACGGTCGCTCATGCGCAAGATTTCCGGCAGTTCCGACGAGATCATCACGATCGCCTTACCCTGGTCCGCGAGCGAGCGCAGGAGCTTGTAGATTTCGCTCTTGGCGCCGACGTCGATGCCGCGCGTCGGCTCGTCGAAGAACAGCACGTCGCAGTCGCGCTCAAGCCATTTGGCGATGACAATTTTCTGCTGATTACCGCCCGACAGGAGCCGCACTTCCTGCGTCGCGGAAGGCGTACGAATGGCGAGCAGATTGATGAAATGGCTAGCTGTCCGGCGTATCTGGGCGCGGCGCAAGAAAACGTTGAGCGACAGGAATTTGCCCAGGTTGGACATCACGATGTTCGATTCAACATCCATTCCGGTCGCAAGGCCGAAACGCTTCCTGTCTTCCGAGAGATAGCCGATACCACGCGCCACCGCGTCGCTCGGCGTCCTGATCGTCACCTTCGCGCCTTTCACCAGAATTTCGCCCGATTCGATCGGATCGGCGCCGAACACCGCTCGGGCGACCTCGGTGCGGCCGGCGCCCATCAGGCCCGCAAAGCCCAATATCTCGCCTTTGCGCAGCGCGAAGCTCACGTTCCTGACCAGCGGGCCGGCGTTCAGATTCTTTACTTCGAGCGCGACCTCGCCTTCGCCTGCGGTGCTGTGAGAAGGCGCGGCGTCGGTCAACGCTCGCCCGACCATCATCCCGATGATCGCTTCGACGGTCGTGTCCTTTGCAGTGACCGTGGCCACATATTCCCCGTCCCGCAACACGGTGACGCGGTCGGAAATCTGCTTCAGTTCGTCCATCTTGTGGGAGATATAGATGATTCCCACATCCCGGCTTTTCAGTTCCCGGATGATGCGGAAAAGCTCGGCGATCTCGGCGTCGTTGAGCGCGGAGGTGGGCTCGTCCATGATCAGGACGCGCGAATCGAAGGACAAGGCCTTGGCGATCTCGACCATCTGCTGGCTGGCGACGGTGAGGGTGCCGACAACCGCACGCGGGTCCAGATTCACATGCATGCGGGCAAGGATGTCGCGCGCCTGCGCATTGAGCTTGTCTTCGTCGAGGAACAGGCCGAGGCGTCCGCGTGGCTCTCGGCCGATGAACATATTCTGGGCGACGCTCAGATGATTCATCAACTGGAGTTCCTGATGAATGATGCAGACGCCCATGGCCTGCGCCTCGCGCGGGCTTGAGAAGTCGACGGGCTGGCCGTCGTAGAGGATTTCGCCCGAATCCCGGGTGTACACGCCGGCGAGGATTTTCATCAGCGTCGACTTGCCGGCGCCGTTCTCGCCCATCAGCGTGTGGACTTCACCCGCCATGAGCTCGAACTGGACTTCGTGAAGCGCCCTTACCCCGGGAAAGCTCTTGCTCAGTCTGTTGACGGAAATGAGCGGGATCATGGCGCGGATGGACCGACGGTTCCGCGACCGCCGCCGGCCTCATCGCGAGAAACGGGTCGAAAAAGCGCCGGGCCGGGCTGCGTTAGACGCGGCCGGGTATTGGGGCGGAAATCGTAGCGAGAAGCCAGACACATTGCTGGGCCCCCAAATCGATATGCCACGATTTTACGACGCCGGATGCCAGCGGCTCAATGGTAGGCATTCCCTAGTGTCGTGCGCAGAGGTATCTCGCGGATGAACACGAGCCAGACCTCGGCTGCAGCCAGCGAGACCCCACAGGAATACCGTCACGCTTGTTACTCCCAGCGTTCGATTTCCGGTGCCAGACTATTTCACAGCCGCCAACGAGCAGTGAGCAGCGAATGGAGCCGCTCTTCAGTGACGAGGCGCGGGAATTTGTCCAAACCAGGAGATTGCAAAAGCCATGACATCATCATCCGAGAACGGACGGAAAGACGGACAGCCTGCCATGCACACACCGCCGGTCGTGTCGTCGCAAGCGTGGGAGGCGGCCCGCGAGCAACTGCTCGTGAAGGAAAAGGCCCACACCCGCGCCCGCGACGCACTGGCCGCAGAGCGCCGGCGCATGCCGTGGATGGCCGTGGAGACGGCGTACGGGTTCGACGGGCCCGCTGGCAGGGTCAGCCTGCTCGACCTGTTCGACGGTCGACGTCAACTGATCGTCTACCGCGCCTTCTTCGAGCCGGGCGTGTTCGGCTGGCCCGAGTACGCCTGCCGGGGTTGCTCCATGGTGGCGGATCAGGTTGCCCACGTCGCTCACCTGAACGCCCGTGACACCACCCTCGTGTTCGTCTCTCGTGCTCCTCAGGCGGACATTGCGCGGCTGAAGGCGCGGATGGGCTGGGAGATGCCGTGGTTCACCCTCACGGACAGCTTCGATGCCGACTTCGGCGTGGACGAGTGGCACGGCACGAATGTGTTTTACCGCGATGGCGACCGCGTGTTCCGGACTTACTTCATCAACAGCCGCGGCGACGAGCAGATGGGAAGCACCTGGAACTATCTCGACATCACGCCGCTTGGCCGTCAAGAGAGGTGGGAGGACTCGCCCGAGGGTTATCCTCAAACCCCGACCTACAAGTGGTGGAACTGGCATGACAGCTATGTCGCAGACGCAGCGCCCGACAAGAAGTGGGTCGAGGTGTCGGACGCCGGAGAGGCGGCGTTCCGGGACCCGCAGCCGGGCGCGAAGCCATGATCGTTGGATCCGAAGGGCAGCAGTCAGTCAGAGGGGGGCGCGATCGGCCGTAGAGCGAAGCTCCTCCATGAAGAGCGGTCAGTCAAGGCCGACCTCGATCACACCAAGCTGAGCACACAGACGGTCGGTCCCGAACTCACCGCTTGCGCGCTGGCGTCATGCCGCTGGTATGGCCGCTCCTAGCGGCTGGTTTGGGGTGCCGTCGCCAATCAGGACGGTAGCGCATGCTTTTTGCTTAAGCGAAGGGGCAAAGGTACATATCGCAAGAGTGAGATGCAGGCTGGCTGGCGATAAGCCCGCCGCATGAGGGCAACTGCCCGGCCGACCAGCGGTGGAGGAGCTATGCAAGGAAGCAATGACAAGGTACGTGCTGCAATTCTTGCCGTGGCGATTTCATTGCTTGCCTCATGCGGCGGAGGCGGAAGTGGTTCGAGTGGCGCGGCTGCTCCGGCGGGCGGCATTGATCTGCAAGTTGTTTCGTTCGGCGACAGTCTGTCGGACGTCGGGACCTACGCACCGATCGCCAGCGCGGCCGGCGGCGGGCGTTTCACGACCAATCCGGGGCAAGTGTGGACTCAGGATGTCGCGCAATACTACGGGGACACGCTCACCGCTGCGTTTACGATCGACATCGCTCATGAGTTGAGTGCGCAAGGCGGCCTTGGCTATGCGGAAGGCGGCGCCACGGTGGCAACGCCGGCAAACCTGTATGACTTTCTGACCAACGTGATCGGCAATATAGAAATGCCCGTCAACCAGCAGGTTTCGAGCTATTTGGCCACTCACGGCAGTTTCAACTCCAATCAACTGGTGCTGGTCTGGGCTGGGGCGAACGACGTGCTTCGCGCCGGGCCGCTGCCGGCCGCGGCGCCGACCGTGCAGACGGCGGCGACCACCCTGGCTCAAGTTATCGGACAGATTGTTCAGGGAGGCGCCACTCATGTCGTAGTCGTCAATGTCCCGAATATCGGACTGACGCCGGACGGCATTACTTCGTCCGACGGCGGGGCAAACCTGACCCAGTTATCGCAACTATTCAACGATGACTTGAACGCTGCCTTGCAGGCCAATGGCCTGCAAGGCAAGGTGATCCAGATCGATTCTTATACCTGGGCGGATCAGATCATTGCGAACTTTCAGGCGAACGGCTTCGCTGTGTCAAACACGAGTACCGCCTGCGACCCCGCGAAAACGCCCGATGACACGGCATTGCTGTGCTCGCCGGCGACCTATGTAACGCCCAATGCCGATCAGACGTACATGTTCGCCGACGAAATTCATCCGACGACGCATCTGCATGCACTGTTCGCCCAGTTCGTGGAGCAGCAGATCGCCGCGACCGGTCTGGGTCACTGAACCTGTGAAATGATGACTCGATGACTCGCCAGCAGAATGGGCGGGTACCCGCATGTCCGGTCCGACCGCGTCTTGCTATTGCGTCGATCATGGGTACTCCTGCGCGCCGTGAGCATGACGAAGCTCGAAAATTTGCTCTCGCCGAAATCACGGCAAACCCCTTTCACTAAACCTCGAATCCGGCGGGACGTAACAGTCTTGTGCTGCGAAACAACATCCAACCGCACAGCGACTTCGTGTAGCGCTTCACTCGATCATTAATAAGTTCGCTGGAACGCTGTAGAGTCTGAGCTAATACTCGCTTTTGACCAGGTTGCATCGTGACGACAAACAGGCGTCAATCATTAAAGCCGCGAAAGATTCCGCAGCAATCCCGCGCCGAACAAACCGTTGCCGCGATTCTGGAGGCAGCGGCCCGTGTGCTCGAAACGAAGGGGATGGACGGGATGAATACCAATCTCGTCGCGCAGCGCGCGGGTGTCGGCGTCGGCTCCCTGTATCAATACTTTCCCAACAAAGACGCGCTCATTGTTGCCCTTAGCAAGCGGGAAGGGGCCGTGTTCTTTGCAGAGGCTGCAGGCGCATTGAGCGAACCCACGGGGCAGGGGGCATTGAAGCACCTCATTACCGTTTCGGTCCGCCAGCAACTGCGTCGTCCCGCGCTTGCACGCGCGCTCGATTTCGAGGAAAACCGTCCCGTCATCGCCAATGAACTGGCGGCGTCGAAGGCTGCTTTTCATGAAGTAATCCGGCAGATTCTGGTCCGCAAGGATATTCCGCCGCAGCCAAACATGGAGACCGCAACTGACGACCTCGTTGCCATCCTTCGCGCTATCGTAGATGCGGCGGGGGAGCGCGGTGAATCGGACCGACGAGATCTGGAAAGCCGTGTCAGCCGTGCTTTATTCGGATACCTGGGGATTGTGGATCGTCAGCCCGAAAAATCACGAACCCGGAAATAGGCGCTTCCCGGGCCGCGAAAGGCTGTCTTCGCGAGTCATCTAATCACCATAGCGTGCATCCTGGTTCCGAGATAACGGGAGCTGCCTCGGTGACTTCTGAAATGCGAGCAATTATTCATATCGTTGCTGTGGCAGACGCGTAAAACGCCCGCCATTACTGGGCTGCGCGTCGCGGAAAGTGCGCTCTCCAATGCGAGTTTAAAAATCGAGTAATTACTCGCAAAATGGACATCGTGGAGCCGATCGCCGGATCGGCGCAACCGCATAGGATTGGGTCAGTGACCACTCGCTCCACGGCAAATTTCAACCTTTCTACGAGATCGATCATGAATCTTCATAAAGAAGCAAAGCTGAACCACCTGAGCTTTCCCACCACCAACGTAGCCGAGACGGCTGCATTTTTCGAGAAATACCTCGGCTGCGAGATCGTCGCCGCTGGAGAGAGCTGTCTGCTCAAACGGAATGGCTTCGACATCGTTCTGGACCACGTAACGGAGGAAGTGCCGGTTTGGCCTAAAAACTTCCACTTCGGCCTGGAGGTCGACAGCCTGGATGACGTCCATACCCTCTATAAGGAATTCCTGGACGGTGGCGTTCGCATGGAAACGGAGGTCTTCAACAACTCGCGTGGATCTCGGTTCTTTTGTCGCTCGCCTGGTGGCGTCCTGATCGAGGTCAACACTCGCGCAGATATGCACAAGCAGGAGCAATGGCAAAAGCTGTTTTAAAAGGAGAGGCGGATAGCATCGGAAACATACGCCTCGGTCGAGTCACAGCGATTTTTGCGACCAATTTCCTCTGGTAAGCTGAGTGCCACGCCTTTCTACGAGGGTCGGAATGCCACGCGCATCGATCATGATCCGGATTTTGTTCGCACTATGCCTTCTTGCCGCAACCTTCAATCATGCGCGTGCCGTTCTCCAACATGGTTTGCTTTGGGATTATGGCTACGGAAACAAGATTGCCCTGACAAGCAAGATCTATTGGGATGTGCTGACTATTCTTGACCCACTCGCCGCGATCCTCTTGTTTGGCAAACCACGGGCGGGAATCTGGTTGACGGTCGCGATCATCGTGAGCGACGTTATACATAACACGTACTATGCCGCGATGAATGATCAATGGCTTGAGCCATTTTATCTGGCGCAAATCGGCTTCCTCGTGGTCGTGCTCGGTCTCGCACCGATAGCGGCACGGGCATTTCCCTCGTTGGCGAACGATGCCTGAATACGTTCTCTCAAGAATCGCTCATGCGCCTCAGCGTCGTGCCACGATCCATCGCCAGACATGCTTCGTAGTCCGCCATGGTGCGTGGGCGAATCAGCAGGCGATCGGTCTCGAACGTGGGTAGCGGATCGCTCATCGGAACTGAAACGAAAACTAAAGAGGAGGGCGATGCATCGCGCTAACCCCGACATGTCCAATGCGAACGAAGGACTCGCCGGGGTTAAAAACTAAAAACCAAAAAACAAACCAACCATCACCCGCCCACCAACGACTTCCCTTGCGAAAGAATCTTGTCACAAACCTGCTTCGTAACCTGCTGCTTCAACCCACCCCCACTCAGATCAACCGACTTCCCATCACCACTTTTCAAAAGGCCCGCCGCCCCTGCGGTATACCCACTATCCGACGACGCAGCCGACGTCCCGCCCAGCTTGCTCATCAGCGAGTCTTTAACCGACGACGCTCCATTCCCACTCAGATAGTTGTTCTTGATACAAAACTGCAGCACACCCGCAACATTGCTGGTACTACCCGATGTCAGCGATGACCCGGTCAACCCGCTGGTCATACCGCTCATGCTCCCCAGGCTGCTGAGCCCGCTGGACGATGACGCATCGGATCCGCCTCCCTTCAACAAATTGCCAAGCTGTGCATGAGCGGCTGAAATAGGTAACAACATTGCAATTGCAATGCCTGCAACGGTGCTGCGATACATGCGGACTTTCATACTCAGACTCCTTCGGTGACTAAAACCAGCCTCTAATATAGTGCGTTTCAAGCAAGACGTTGAATAAGAACGCCCCCGGCTTGAGATAAAGCAATTTAGATGGAGTGCTGATGATAAAAGAAGATCAGAAAAAATCAATGAAAGTCCCGGCTCACGCTCGTCAGCCCACCCAGCAGATACGACATATCCACCAGCCGCTGCGCGACGAGATGTCGAACCTCGCCCTCGCATTGCCACGTACCGTACACGGCGAGCAACGTTGAACCGAGCGCCTCGCGGCGCTGCTTCTCCAGCAGACTAGGCCATACGATCACGTTGACGTTACCAGTCTCATCTTCGATCGTAACGAACATCACGCCCTTCGCCGTTCCAGGCCGTTGGCGCACGGTCACGAGTCCGCACCCGCGCGCTAACCGCCCGTTCCTGTAACTACGCAACGTAGCCGCCGACATCAACCGATGCTCAAGCAACGCCGGCCGCAGCAGTTCAAGCGGATGACGTCCGAGAGACAGCCCCGTAGCCTTGTAGTCGCTGATAATATCGTCGGCCTCAGAGGGCGCGCCGAGCAGCGGCGTGACATCTTCCACGCGTGCATCGTTGAGCAGGTCCTTGTCGGGCACTGCGGCCACGGATTGCCATAACGCTTCCCGTCGATTACCCGCGAGCGAAGTCAACGCATTGGCAGCAGCCAGCGCCTGCAGATCATGCCGATCAAGTTGCGCTCGTTGTGCGAGGTCTCCCACGTTTTCGAACTGACGCACACAACGGGCAGTTCCAATACGCTCAGCCGCACCATCCCGCATCCCGCGAAGCAGCGATAACCCCAGCCGCACCGCAGGCCTGCTGTCATCGCCCCGACGTTCATCCGGGTATTCAAGCACCGAATCCCAGCCGCTCACCGTCACGTCAGCGGGAAATACGACTACGCCATGGCGCTTCGCGTCCTGCACGAGTTGCGAAGGGGAGTAGAAACCCATCGGTTGCGAATTCAGCATGGCCGCAAGAAACGCCGCCGGTTCATGACGTTTCAACCAACTGCTGATATACACAAGCAGCGCAAAACTCGCCGCATGGCTTTCAGGAAAACCATATTCACCGAAGCCCTTGATCTGCTCGAATATGGCGTCTGCAAAGTCCTTTTTATAACCGTTCCTGGTCATGCCACTCACAATGCGATCGTAGTATTTCTCCAGTCCGCCTTTGCGTTTCCAGGCGGCCATCGCGCGGCGCAATTCATCGGCCTCACCGGCAGTGAAATCGGCGGCGATCATTGCGATCTGCATGACCTGTTCCTGAAAAATTGGCACCCCCAAGGTTCTGTCGAGCGCGACCCGCAGGTCGTCGTTTGGAAAACTCACTGGCTCCAAACCCTGACGCCGCCGCAAATATGGATGCACTGCGCCGCCTTGAATCGGACCGGGCCGCACGATCGCGACTTCGATCACCAGATCGTAAAACTTCTTCGGCCGCAGTCGCGGCAACATCGACATCTGCGCACGCGATTCAATCTGGAACACGCCGATCGTGTCCGCCTGCGAGATCATCTCGTAGGTAGCTTCATCGTCACGCGGAATGTCCTGCATCTCGAAGCGCTCGCCGTACTTCTCCGACACCATGTCGAGTGTGCGTCGAATGGCCGAGAGCATGCCGAGCGCGAGCACATCGACTTTTAAAAGCCCCAGCGCTTCCAGATCGTCCTTGTCCCACTGGATCACGCTGCGATCCGGCATAGTCGCATTTTCGACAGGAACCAGCCGCGTGAGTTTCTCCCGGCTGATCACAAAACCACCCGAATGCTGCGACAGGTGCCTTGGAAAATTCAGCAATTGCGCAGCCAGCGACGCCCACGACTGAATCAACGCATTCTCCGGATCGAGCCCGGATTCGGTGAAGCGTTGCAGCAGGTCCTGACCGTTATCGAACCACTGATGCGACTTCGCGACGCGATCCACAATCTGCGGATCGACCCCCAGCGCCTTGCCCGTTTCACGCAATGCACCACGCGGCCGATATGTCGACACCGCCGCCGCAATCGCCGTGCGATCACGCCCATATTTACGATAGATGTACTGGATCACTTCCTCGCGCCGCTGATGTTCGAAGTCGACATCGATATCCGGCGGCTCACCGCGCTCCTTGCTGATAAATCGCTCGAACAGCATGTTGCTGCTCGCCGGGTCTACTTCAGTAACACCGAGGCAATAACACACGGCAGAGTTGGCGGCGGAACCGCGTCCCTGGCAAAGGATGTTTTCGCGGCGGGCAAAACGAACGAGGTCATAGACGGTGAGAAAGTACGCCTCGTATTTCATATGCTCGATCAACTCGAGTTCATGTTCTATCTGAGCCTGCACCTTGTGCTCAATGCCGAGTGGAAAACGCCGATGCGCGCCAACATAGGTTTCCTGCCGCAAATAAGCAGCGTGGGTATATCCCTCCGGCACGATTTCGTCCGGATACTCGTAGTGCAATTCATCGAGTGAAAACGTGCAGCGCGTGAGCACATTGAGCGTTTCGCCAAGCGTGTATTCCGGATAGAGATTCGCGAGCCGCAACCTGGAGCGCAGATGTTGCTCGGCGTTCGGAGCGAGATCGTAACCACATTCCGACACCGGCTTGCCGATACGAATTGCCGTCATGGTGTCCTGCAGCGGCTTGCGCGAACGCACGTGCATTACCACGTTGCCGGTCGCCACCACGGGCACTTTGTGAAACGCGGCCACATGCTCGACGGTCCCCCGATGTATGTCATCGAGCGCGCGCTGGTGCAGCGTCAACCCAACCCACGCGCGTTGAGGAAACGTGGTGTCGAGCCATTCGATCTGGGCATCGAGCGCAGCCTGTTTTGCGGGGAAATCGGGCACGAGGATCGCGAGGCAATCCGGCATGCCACGCAGATGGGCGAACTCTTTATCGGGCCGTGCCAGATCGTTCGGCGTGAGCAGGTACGCGCCTTTTTTCGACCGCATGCGGGCAATGGTGATGAGCTCCGACAGATTGCCGTATCCATTGCGGTTCGTCGCCAGCAAAATGAGTCCGAAGGCCGGCGAAAGATCCGCATTGACGAGCTTGAAATACGAGCCGATCACAAGTGGAAAATTCAGCTTCTTCGCCTCCACATGCGCGCGTACGACACCCGCGAGCGAGCATTCATCGGTGATTGCCAGACCGGCATAACTCAGTTGCGCCGCCCGCGCGACCAGCTCCTCTCCACGCGATGCCCCGTGAAGAAACGTGAAGTTGGAAAACGCGAAAAGCTCCGCATACGCGGGCAGCATGGAGAAGGTGGTATCCACGATGCATCATCCAAACAGGCCGTGGAGAAACCAGCGCGGGTCTTCGGCCTCCGCGCTACCGGGCCGCTCGCGATAAATCCAGTAGCAACTTTGATCGCTGGCTTGCGCGACGAAATAATCACGGCTTGTCAAACCGCCGTCGAACCATCCCGCCTCGATGCGCTCAGCCGGCGACACCAGTTTCAGCGACGACCCATAGAACGGCCGATGGCTTTTCATCATCAGTTGCAGCGGCTTTTCAAGCAGCCACGTCGGGCGCGGCAGATCGGACGGCACGGCTTCAAGCTTTTGAGGATGGGTGGTGTCGGTGACGGAGATCCATCGATTCGCCTGTTCAGGCCGGTAATCCGATGAAGGCGCCGCACGCAGCACGTTCTCGGCGCCCAATCGCGCAACCAGCAATTCCAATAAGCGGTTATGGTCTTCCGGCGAACCGCCGGGTTCGGGAAAAAGCGTCTCGGTAGGCGGTTCGGCAGGCTGTATTTTTGCGGCGCTCAGGCGCATGGCGATCACCGGCGCCACGAGTTCCGTGCGGCCAAGCCGCTCTTTGAACAAGCGCAGCAGATGTTCTTCGTGCCAGGTGGGTTCGGCGAGAGCGATCTGGATAACGGTGGGGTCGATGGCATCGCGGCCGCGCTCGTGTTCCAGCGTGAGCGTGGCGTGCGTGAGCGCCAGTTGCTGCGCGCTCAGCCAGCCGCACAGTTGCACGATCAGCCGGCGCGCTGAAAACAACATGGCTTCCGCATGTTCGATACGATCGGGCAACTCGATGCGCGCGCTGAAAGCGGGCGGCACGGCCAGCCATTCATGGAGCTCGGGCGCGAGTCCATACGCGCGATCGAGCGAGTCCAGCAGCGCGACGCCACAGCGTTTTTTCAGACCCGCACGCGGCAGGAGGCGAATGTCGTTCAGCGTCTTGCAACCCAGCCCGTTGAACCAGTCCGTGAAAGCCCGCACTTCCGGCGCGGCCTGGAACGGCAGCGTCCCGAGCTTGCGTTCGAGCGAAGCCATTTTCAGCACGCGCCGCTTGCCGAGGTGAGCGCTCCGGGCGCTTTTGGCCAGTAGCCACGCGCCCTGGCCGGTCGGCGCTGTGCTCAGGCGTGCCGTTACGCCGATGGCATCGACAATGTTCCGCATCTGATGACACAGCCGCACGATGCCGCCGAAGAGCCGCAAGCTCGCCGTCACGTCGATAACAATGGTTTCCTCATCGCAGAGCGCGACCATGGGTGAGAATTTCATCAGCGAAAAAGCTACCTCGCACATCAAGTCGTTTTCTCGGCTCAACTCGCGCTCGAACATGAGGGTGTCGGGCGAGAGCGTGAGGACGCCGCCGCGTTTCATGCCTACGCATACGCTGGCCTCGCGGGCACCCGGGTCTGCTATAAAAACCGTGTCGCGGTCGAGGACGACGCAGCCATGTTCAGGCCTACGCGACCAGCGTGGACGGAACACTTCCAGCGACAACCGGGGTAGATGTATGCCGACGTACACGGGCATGGGGACTCAGCAGGACAGGAGAGGGTTGCAGGGTGACGGACAGTCTTTCGGCGCGGATCGGGCCTTTGCGCTTGATGATGTCGACAGCAATACCGTCGCCGGCCGGCCGCACGCACAGCCTCAATGTGGCCGGTGACGAGTCCGCCGCGCTCGCGAGCGGGCGCACCATCAGGAACAGCGTTTCAGAGGATTGCGCGGCCATGTGCAGGCGCCGCAGCGATTCCGTGCGCGCGTATTGCTGCCAGAAGACAAGCGCGCCACAACTGCCCGTCTTGAGAATTTGCTCGGCTGACCACAATGCGTCAGCCAGTTTCGATGCGCGCACCTGGAGCAGCTTGTCGAGCGGCACACCCAGATACGCAAAAGCGAGAGAATTTGGACTATGAGGCGGTTGCACAAAAGCGATAGGGCGGCGGCTCACGGCGGCGAGCGCCGGGCGTAACAGCCTGACTTCGCCCACGCCCGGCTGCTGCACCAGCAACTCGATCAGCGTTCCCAAGGGCCAGCCGCCACCCGGCAGTTCGGCCGACAGCACGGCATAACCCGTGTCGACGGTCTGCCCCTGAGCGCGCGCGAGCTGCGACCCGCGCCACAAGGCGGGGTGGATGTCTTCGACGTTCTTGAGCAGGGCTGACATGGTAAATTTAACTGTATGGATGTACAGTACTCTACCTTGAATTTGATCGAGCCTGAACTGCCCCTTTTAAACATGGGGAGGAAAAACGGGGGAGAAATTATGTCGACTGAACGTAGTGGAAATGGTAGGGAGAATGCGCGGTGACCATCCTGGTCGGCACAGCGTCGTGGACGGACCCCACGCTGATCAAGTGCAAGCGTTTTTATCCGCCCGGCTGTTCGAGCGCGGAGGCCCGGTTGCGTCATTACGCGTCCGTGTTCCCTTTGGTGGAGGTCGATTCCAGCTATTACGCCATGCCTGACGCTGCAAATTCAGTGTTGTGGGCTGAGCGGACACCGCCCGGGTTTGTGTTCAACATCAAGGCGTTCCGCTTGTTCACGGGGCATCAGACCGCACGCGACATGTTTCCGCCAGACGTTCAGCCATACCTGCCGCAAAACGGCAAGACGAGCCTGTATTACAAGGATTTGCCGGGCGAGTTGCAGCAGGAATTATGGTGCCGGTACTTTGAAGCTATCGAGCCGCTTCGTGCCGCCGGCAAGCTTGGCGCAGTGCATTTCCAGTTCGCGCCGTGGGTGATCTGCAATCCCCACGGCATCCGGCATGTCGAGCACTGCGCGGACGTCATGGGCGCAATGGACGGTTACACCATGGCGGTCGAGTTTCGCAATCAGACCTGGTTCGACGAAAAGCGCCGCGATTCCACGCTGGCCATGGAACGTGAGCGCGGACTGGTGAATGTGGTGGTGGATGAACCGCAGGGGTCGAGTAACAGCATCCCCGCCATTTGGGAAACAACGCATCCGCGGCTGGCGTTGATTCGTATGCATGGACGCAATCAGGACACGTGGAATGTCAAAGGTGCGGTTGCGTCGTCGTCGAGATTTCAATACGAGTACAACGATGATGAAATCGATTCAATCGCCAGCCAGGTTATCGAGATTTCAAAAGCGGTCGAACTGACGCATGTGGTTTTCAATACCAACTACGAGGACCAGGGACAGAGGAACGCGCTGAAGTTGGCCGGGGCTTTGGGTGTCGCGCATTCAGTCGACGGTTGACATCGTAATGACGATGGGAGCCAGGATAAAACGCCTGGCGCCAGCACGCCAAAGGCGATACCCGTCTCACGATGAAAAATCTTCTCGGACACGCCAAGTCTGACAGCCCACTCTGTCACGGCATGGGGTTGATCGGGCGCTTAAAAAATCGTTTCGCATATCTGATTTAATTTTTTGCAGCAATTGCGCAGGATTCGATGAGCGATCGATAAGGCACGACCGCCTCGTCTCGCACTCCCCTCGCGATGGCTCGGGCACGGAATCGCCCCTCATCCGCTCTCCCCAAGTCTTTCTGCCTCCGGCCAAAGATAACAATTTGGTAATGCTGATGTCAGTCTCGCGCAAAGCTTGAAAGCCGATACTGATTGCAAGTCACCGAGATTGCACTGAGGCCGAATAGAAGTTGATGACCATGCATACGTCGTATGCAAGCAAGAGCCAAAGCAGGCAGTCGTGGCTTACGAAGGTCTGTCAGCATCAACTTGAAGAAATTATTTGATCGATCGCGGAATAACAGCAATGCCGATGTGTTTGCCACTGCATGAACGCGGTAATTTAGATTTAACCAAGAAAGGAAACCGAAACGAAGATTAGCCATTTAATAGCAGTTTCAAGGCTTGTCATCGCACTCCGGCAACTACAGCGTCATCCGTTTCAGGGCAAGGTTGCCCGTTAATCAATCACACTCATTGAAGGAAATATCCATCATGAAAAAAGCACTTATCTGCCTCGCTCTCGCCGCTGGTGCCTTGGCCGCTCCGGTTCTCAGCTTTGCACAATCGAATGCTCCCGTGACACGCGCTGAAGTCCGCGCAGACCTGGTGCGTGTTGAACAGGCGGGCTACAACCCGGCGCGCGGTGGCGACGTCGACTACCCGGCCGACATCCAGGCTGCTGAAGCGAAGATCGCAGCTCAGAACGGCCAGCAACAGGCAACGCAAGCCTACGGCGGCGTGGCGGAGAACGGCACTTCGTCGTCAAGCGCCCCGATGCACACGGCTACGCGCTCGACCTGCGTTGGTCCGGTCAGCTTTTGCAACATCTACGCAGGTGGCTAAGTGGCGCGGTTCAGTCCCTGCGCTGTCGCGGTCATTTCCGTTGCCTTGCACAGGACCTGAGTTGCCACGTGGACTATCAAGCCTGGCTGGAGCATCGTCGCCGCCTGACGCAGCGTCAGGCGCGGCTGGAAAGTCAGGTGATGGGCAACGAGGCCTTGTCGGCGGAAGTGATCGATTCATCCGGTCGTGTTTTTCTGGAACATAACTTGTACGCGTTTTCGACTGGTTTTATCGTGCGGATCCATCGAGGGCAAGCGGCACGTCGGCGAGCGGATCGACCGGGCGGGATTGGCGATAGTGCGGACGATCATGGAGCTGCATGGCGGCAAGGTACATGCGAAAAGTGAGCCGCAGGGAACACGGTTCGTCCTGACTTTCCCGTTGGTCAAATGAATTCTCTGCTTTGGCCGGAATGGCCGCTTGGCAGTACCCCACCACGCTTAAGGAATATGGCCGTCCCTGAAGCTTTGATACTGTACGGGCTTCATTTCCGTTGCCGTCCCTCAGCCGCAATCTGCAACACGCCGTGTACAAATCATCTGATGTGCGGCAGGAAACGCATCAAAATATCATTCCGCCCGCGACATCGATCGTGCATCCGGTGACCCAGCCGGCGTCGTCCGAAACAGCGAAGGCGACGGCTGCGGCAATGTCGCTGGGCTGACCGACACGCGCGAGCGGCGTCTTGGCGATAAAGAACTCAGCCATCCCTTTCGCAGATTCCGCATTCCCTTCGGTGGTGACGAAACCCGGCGCAATGCCGACCACGCGAATCTTGCGAGGGCCAAGCTCCATCCCCAGCGTGCGCGTCAGGGTGTCCACCGCGCCCTTGGTGGCGCAGTAGACGTGAACCATCGGATAGGGACTGTGCGCGAGACCCGAACTGATGTTGACGATCACACCACCCGCCGGCAACACGCGGGATGCCGCCTGCGTGGTAAGAAGCAGGCCGCGTACGTTGAGGTGGAAGTGCTCGTCGAAACTCTCGGCCGTCAGCGTTTCCAGGGAGTCCATTTTGTAGACCCCCGCGTTGTTGATCAGGATATCGAGCTTGCCGAACGTATCGAGGGCAGCATCGATGAGCGGCTGGATCTCAGCCGGTTTGGAAATATCGGCTTTGACCGCGATGGCCTTGCCTCCCGCCGTAACGATTCTCTTGACGACGACATCTGCGTCTTCCGCACTGCGCGAGTAGTTCACGACCACGTGAGCGCCGTCGGCGGCGAGGCGTTCAGCGATACCCGCTCCAATGCCTTTGGATGAACCGGTGACAATAGCGACTTTGCCGGAAAGCTTGCTCATGAATGGGGTGCTCCTACGAGGATTGAGCGCCCATGATAGGCTGCCGATTGGTATGGATTAAGGGGGGTAATCAATATGCAGCATGAAGCGCTGCTTCATAACATGGCGATGCTGCCTGACCTGCTGCCGGGTATTGCCGCCTTTGCTCGCGTGGCGCACCATGCCAGTTTTACGCGCGCCGCGGCCGAGCTGGGTGTGTCGCCGTCAGCCTTGTCGCAAACCATGCGCACGCTGGAAGGGCGCCTCGGCGTGCGCTTGCTCGACCGTTCGACGCGCCGGGTCGGGTTGACTGAAATCGGACAGCGTTTCCTGCAGGATGCACAACCGGCGCTTGCCGCGCTCGCGACCGCCGTCGACGGAGTCAACGAATTACGTGACAAGCCTGCCGGCCTGCTGCGCCTCAACCTCTCGCGCACGGCGGCGGACATTCTGGTGATGCCTCATCTGGTCGACTTCCTGGAGGCCTATCCCGACATCACCGTGGAAATGCATTGCGACAACGCGCTCGTGGATCTCGTCGGCGGGGGCTTCGACGCCGGGATTCGCCTTGGCGAGAACCTGGCGCAGGACGTGGTAGCCGTGCCGTTCGGCGGCCGGCATCGTATTGCGACCCTCGCGGCGCCACGCTATCTGGCAGGACGCCCGCTGCCGCGCAAGCCCGAGGACTTGCGCGCGCACAGGTGTATCAATGTTCGTCTCGCGGGCAGTATTTATCGCTGGGAATATACGCACAAGGGCCGTGACTTCGACATTGAGGTGCCTGGGCCGCTGGTGACCAACGACGGCGATATCATCCTCGCGGCTGTCCGTGCTGGCGCCGGCATTGGCTGCGCGTTCGAAGTCCAGGTGCACGACGACATTCAGGCCGGGCGCCTGATTGCGCTGCTGAAGCCGTGGTGGCCCACGTTCCCCGGGTTTTATCTCTACTACCCCAGCCGTGTCCACGTTCCCCGCAAGCTGCGCGCGTTCGTGGATTTCATGCAGGATCGATTGAATCGATAAGGGCTGGAAGAGCTTAGGATGCCTATGCGTGTTCCGTTTCCACCGTTACATTCCAGTCGGACCCACGCGCAAGCTCAACAAAGGCGCTCAGATAATCGATCGTCGTATCCGTTTCACGGACGCCCAGAAAGATCTGCTTGGCGATGCCTTTTTTGCCCAGCCGGACCGCATTCACCGCGACCTTGTCCGCATACTCTTCAACCAGCCAGCGCGGTAACGCGGCCACGCCCCGACCGCTTGCGACCATTTGCAACATGATGTCGGTGGTTTCTATGACCTTGTGCCGCTTCGGCATGACGTTCGCCGGCATGAGGAACTGGTTATAGATATCCAGCCGATCGATCTCGACCGGATACGTGATCAGGACCTCTTCGGCGAGTTCATCGGGCAGGATGAAAGGTGCTTGCGCCAGCCGATGCTGCCGCCCCACCACCAGTACCTGCTCATAGTCGAACACGGGCTCGAAGCGCAAGCCGGGTTTTCGCAACGGATCCGGCGTGACCAATATGTCGATGTCATAGCCGAACAACGCGCCTATGCCGCCAAACTGGAATTTCTGTTTGACGTCGACATCCACGTCGGGCCAGCGTGCGAGGTAGGGCGACACCACCTTGAGCAGCCACTGGTAGCAAGGATGGCATTCCATGCCAATGCGCAGCGTCCCACGCTGTCCCAGCGCGAATTGCCTCATGCGTTCTTCCGCATGTTCCATCTGCGGCAGCACGCGGTTCGCGAGCGCCAGCAGATACTGCCCCGCCTGCGTCAGGCGCAGGTTGCGACCGTCGCGGCTCCATACGGCGGTCCCAAGCTGCTGCTCCATCTTCTTGACGGTATGGCTAAGCGCGGACTGCGTCAGGCACAGCACGTTCGCGGCCGCTGTCAGCGAGCCGTGACGGTCGACTTCCCGAATAATGGCCAGATGAGTTCGTTCGAGCATGTGTCGTCCATGAAAGGAACTAATCGATCAATGAGAAAAGACCATTATATTTCATAGACCACGCAACCTATGATCGAGCCGTTCATTTCAGGAGCGGCACATCAATGGTCACGACGCACAATTTGGGTTTCCCCCGTATCGGCGCAAAACGCGAACTGAAATTCGCGCAGGAAGGTTATTGGAAAGGGCAGTCGTCACGCGACGAACTGACCGGGTTGGGCGCACAACTGCGCCAGCGGCACTGGGAAAACCAGGCCGGCCTTGACCATGTGCCCGTCGGCGATTTCTCGTTCTACGATCAGGTGCTCGACACGAGCTTCACGCTGGGCAACATCCCGGAACGGGTTCGCGGTTTTGACGGCGACCCGCTGGACAATTACTTCCGCGTCGCGCGTGGCCGCTCCGCGCATGACTCGGCTTGCAGCTGCGGCGTGCAGGCTGGCGAGATGACCAAATGGTTCGATACGAACTATCACTACATCGTGCCGGAATTCAGCGCATCGACCGAATTTGCACTCGATGCATCGCGCTTGCTCGATCAGTTGGCACAGGCTCGCAAGCTCGGCGTGAAAGCCAAGCCGGTCATCATTGGCCCGGTGACGTATCTTTGGCTTGGCAAGGCCAAGGACGACTCGGACAAGCTCGCGTTGCTGCCGCGCCTGTTGCCGGTGTATGCAGCGTTGCTTGAACAACTGGCGGCGCAAGGCGTTGAATGGGTGCAGATCGATGAGCCAGCCCTGGTCACTGAGCTCGATGCAACGTGGCAGCATGCATTCGTCACGGCCTACGACGCGTTGAAGGGTTCGAAGGCCAAGCTGCTGCTGACCACTTACTTCGGACAATTGCAGGATAACTTATCAATCGCGTGCAAGCTGCCGGTTCAGGGTCTGCATATCGATGCGATCAACGCGCGTGCCGAGGTTGCGCAAGTGCTCGCGCAGCTGTCTGCGGACAAGGTGCTGTCCCTTGGTGTCATCAATGGCCGGAACATCTGGAAAAGCGACCTGAGCGCCGTGCTGGACTGGCTGGAACCTATTCATCAGACATTGCAGAACCGCTTGTGGATTGCACCGTCGTGCTCGCTGTTGCATGTGCCGGTCGATCTGGCCAGCGAGCAAAAGCTCGATAAGGAAATTCAGTCCTGGCTCGCTTTCGCATTGCAGAAGCTCGATGAACTGAAGGTGCTGGCTCACGCGCTAAACGACGGCCGCCAGTCGGTGCAGGCGGCGCTCGCTGAGAACGGCGCCGCAATTCAAAACCGCCGTTCGTCGCCGCGCGTGCACAACCCGGCGGTCAAGGCAGCGGTTGCGAAAATCGATGCAGCACTTGGCCGTCGCTCAAGCGCTTACCCGCAACGCGCCACGAAGCAGTCGGCCTTGTTGAAGCTGCCGGCGTATCCGACAACGACTATCGGCTCGTTCCCGCAGACCGCTGAGATTCGTCAGGCTCGCAGCCAGTTCAAGACCGGCGAACTGAACGACGCCGGCTACAAGGCCGTCATGCACCGCGAGATCACGCGCAGCGTGCGCGAACAGGAAGCACTAGGTCTTGACGTACTCGTGCACGGCGAAGCCGAGCGCAACGACATGGTCGAGTACTTCGGTGAACAGCTCGACGGTTACGCGTTCAGCCAGTTTGGTTGGGTACAGTCCTACGGTTCGCGCTGCGTGAAACCGCCTATCCTGTTCGGCGACATCAGCCGTCCGAAGGCGATGACCGTAGAGTGGATCAAGTACGCACAATCGCAAACCGCCAAGCCGATGAAGGGCATGTTGACCGGCCCGGTCACCATCCTGAACTGGTCGTTCGTCCGCGATGACCAGCCGCGTTCGGTGTCGTGCCATCAGTTGGCGCTGGCTATCCGCGAGGAAGTGCTGGATCTGGAAAGAGCCGGCGTGCGTGTGATTCAGATCGACGAGGCGGCACTGCGTGAAGGTTTGCCGTTGCGCAAGTCGCAGTGGAACGAATACCTGCAGTGGGCCGTTGAATCGTTCCGTATCACGGCGAATGGCGTGCAGGACGAAACGCAGATCCACACGCATATGTGCTATTCGGAGTTCAACGACATCATTGCGTCGATCGCCGATATGGACGCCGACGTGATCACGATCGAGACATCGCGTTCGGACATGGAGCTGCTGGATGCCTTCGATAACTTCAACTACCCGAACGAGATCGGACCAGGCGTGTACGACATCCACTCGCCGAATATCCCGAGCCAGGAACACATTGTGCAGTTAATGCGCAAAGCGGCCGAGCGTATTCCGGCGGAGCGTTTGTGGGTCAATCCGGATTGCGGCTTGAAGACGCGTCAGTGGGATGAGGTTATCCCCGCGCTCAAGAACATGGTCGCTGCGGCAAAGACGTTGCGCGCGGGCGTGTGAGTTTGATTTAGCGACAAGCATGAATGCGAACAGACGGCCGCCTTCGGGCGGCGCACTGGCATCGGCTAAGAATGTGGCTGGCCGGGCTCGCTACTGGTGCGAACTCGCCCAATTTCCGCTCGTTCGGCGCCACTTTAGGGCGTTCCGCCGCCGCAGGACACGCTGCCAATTTTCCTTTAAAACCTCTCCGAAGCCCATCAACAAAGACCTTCCCACCATTGGCACAACTCTTGTATATGAAGTTCGAAACTTGTACACAAGAGGAAATACCAGATGCTCGGATGGACTATTCCTGACTGGAAACGTGCATACGGAACCGGTGCTAAGCCAGCGGAACTGCTTCACGAACTCAGGGCGTCGCTCTCTGCAGACGACCCAGCCTGGATTTCTATCGTGTCCGCTTCCGGGCTGGACGCTCGCCTGACCAAGCTCGCTCAAAAGCTCGATGCTGTTGGCGGCGATATGGACCGCCTTCCGTTATATGGGGTGCCGTTCGCAGCGAAAGACAATATCGACGCTGAAGGCCTTGAGACAACGGCCGCTTGTCCCACGTTTGCCTATTCACCGGACAAGGATGCAACGATCGTTCGGCGTTTGGCCGATGCCGGTGCGATCATCATTGGGAAGACCAATCTCGATCAGTTCGCAACGGGTCTCGTTGGTGTTCGATCACCTTACGGAGTACCAACTAATACGTTTAATGCGGAATTTGTGTCGGGAGGGTCGAGTTCAGGATCCGCTTCGGTCGTGGCTCGCGGTCTTGTGCCCTTCGCGCTGGGGACGGACACTGCAGGCTCTGGACGTGTGCCTGCCGGGTTGAACAACATCGTTGGCATCAAGCCTACGCGTGGCGCCTTCAGCAATACCGGTGTCGTACCCGCGTGCCGTACGCTGGATTGCGTGTCCGTGTTCGCAATGACCGTGGGTGACGCGGTGGCCGTGTATGACGTGGCGGCTGTCATCGATCTTGAAGATGGCCTTTCACGTGCCGCACCGGAAGCGTCGCGTGATTGGCGTATGCCGGCTGCGCCGCGCATCGCCATTCCCGCTCAACCGGAATTTTTTGGCGATGATTTCGCCGCGCAAGCTTTTCAGGTTGCCATCGGCCAGCTTGAGGCGCAGGGTGCGACCTGTGTGCCGATCGACTTCACCCTGTTCGACGAAGTCGCTGCGTTGCTCTACGACGGCGCCTGGGTGGCCGAACGCTACGCCGCCATTCGCGAATTCGCGACTAACCACGAAGCCGATATCCATCCGGTCGTGCGTGACATCATTTTCAAAGCCAGGGAATTTTCAGCCGCCGATGCTTTTGATGGCGTGTACGAGCTTGCCGATCTCAAGCGCCGCGCCGACGCATTGCTTGCGGGATTCGACGCCATGCTTGTGCCGACGGCTCCCACGCATTATCGAATCGCTGATGTCCAGGCGGATCCCGTGCGTTTGAATAGCCACATGGGGAAATACACCAACTTCGTCAACTTGCTCGACTGGAGCGCGGTGTCGGTCCCTGCGAGTCTTCGCGAAGACGGTTTGCCCTTCGGTATTACGTTCATAGGCGACGCGTGGCAGGAGCGTGGACTCGCCGCGTTTGCCGAGCACTGGCATAACAGCACCGGTCTCGCACGCGGTGCGACCGGCCTGGCACTGAATCTTCAGGACGCAACGTTGTCGGTGCGCGACGCTGCGCCAGCGAACACAATCCGCGTCGCAGTCGTAGGAGCGCATCTGCGTGGAATGCCGCTCAACCATGAACTGGTCAGTCGCGGGGCAAGCTTCGTTGCAAGCACCACTACAGCGTCTAACTATCAGCTGTTTGCACTGGCCAATACAACACCGCCTAAGCCCGGCTTGATGCGTTCCGATAGCGGTGCATCGATCCAGCTAGAACTATGGGACATGCCCCTTGCCGAGTTCGGTTCCTTTGTGGCCGGTGTCGCCGCACCCCTGGGAATCGGTACCGTCAGCCTAGCCGATGGAACCGACGTCAAAGGCTTTATCTGCGAGTCCGCCGGGCTGGACCACGCTGTCGACATCACCCGGTTCGGCGGCTGGGCAAACTACCTCGCCGACAGAAGCAGGACGACCGTACCATCCCACTCCTGATCGGGGACTTCCATGTTCCACACCGTATTGATCGCTAATCGCGGCGAGATTGCCTGCCGCATTGCGCGCACGCTGAGACGCATGAACATACGCTCGGTTGCCGTCTATTCAGACGCTGACCGCAACAGCCTTCATGTCTCCTCAGCCGACGCCGCAATTTCGCTGGGCGGTAACACCGCGGCCGAAAGCTATCTGCGGGCGGATCTCATCATCGATGCGGCGAAGCGAAGCGGTGCTCAGGCGATCATTCCGGGCTACGGTTTTTTGTCGGAGAACGCGGAATTCGCCGCGCGCTGCGAGGCCGAAGGTTTTGCATTCGTGGGGCCGACTCCGCAGCAAATGGAGCAGTTTGGGTTGAAGCATGCCGCTCGCGAGCTTGCTGAACTGGCCGGTGTGCCGCTAACTCCCGGATCGGGCCTGCTTGCCGACGTGTCGGACGCACGACAAGAGGCTGCAAGGATCGGCTACCCCGTCATGCTGAAGAGCACGGCTGGGGGCGGTGGCATTGGTCTCACGCGATGCAATGACGAAGCCGGGTTGATTGCCGCGTTCGAATCAGTCAAGCGATTGGGGCAGTCGTTTTTCGCGAACGCTGGCGTGTTTGTCGAACGTTTTGTCGACCGGGCTCGCCATGTTGAAGTGCAAATCTTCGGCGATGGCCGGGGTAATGTCGTCGCGCTCGGTGAACGAGATTGCTCGTTGCAGCGGCGTAATCAAAAAGTCGTTGAGGAAACACCTGCACCGAATTTAGCGGATGCGGTTCGACAACGGTTGTGGGCCGCTGCGGAGAACCTGGGCCGTTCGGTTTCGTATCGATCGGCCGGTACGGTCGAGTTTATTTACGACGCGCCTCAGGAGGCGTTCTACTTCCTCGAGGTCAATACGCGCTTGCAGGTTGAACACGCGATCACCGAAAGCGTGACCGGTATCGACTTGGTGGAGTGGATGATTTTGACGGCTGCCGGTCATCCGCCCGCGCTGGATCGTCCGATCATCCCGCAAGGGGCGGCAATTGAAGTTCGGCTGTATGCAGAAAATGCGCTGCGTAACTTCGCGCCGAGTCCTGGCACACTGACCGAGGTCAGCTTCCCTCCCGATATCCGCGTGGACGGTTGGGTCGAAACCGGGACGGAAGTGTCCGCTCACTACGACCCGATGATCGCGAAGCTCATCGTGCATGGCGCGGACCGTTCGGCGGCCATTGCGGGGATGACCCGGGCACTCGCCGAAACCCGGCTGGCTGGTATAGCGACAAATCTGGATTACTTGCGGCAAGTGGTGGCGAGCGACGCTTTTCGCACCGGCGATGTCTCGACGCGGTTTCTCGACGCGTTCGTGTATCGGCCGAGCGTGATCGAGGTAGTGGATGCGGGCACTTATACCTCCATCCAGGACTATCCGGGCCGCGTTGGGTATTGGGGCATCGGCGTGCCGCCGTCGGGGCCAATGGATGACTGGGCGTTCAGGCTCGCTAACCGGATCGTCGGTAATCAGCCGCATGCTGCGGGCATTGAAACCACGGTGCTCGGACCTACGCTGCGGTTTCATTGCGATACGATCGTCGCCTTGACCGGTGCCCCGACCGATGCGACGCTGGATGGGAAACCAGTATTGTTCTGGATACCTATTTATATCAAAGCAGGGCAGATCCTGCGCATCGGAAAAGCGACCAGCGGGTGCCGGACCTATCTCGCGGTGCGCAACGGCCTGGACGTTCCGCTGTATCTCGGTAGTCGCGCCACGTTCGCGCTCGGACAATTTGGTGGCCATGCGGGCCGCACGTTGCGCCCGGCAGACGTCTTGCCGATAGCAGATCCCGGCCTGCCGGCGACGGCTGACCTGGCGCCCCTGCACGCCCCGGCGGCGCTCCCTGATTCTCTGGTACCCAGGTATGGGCGTACATGGGATATCGGGGTGTTATACGGCCCGCACGGTGCCCCTGACTTCTTCACGGCGGAATCAATCGAGACATTCTTTGCGAGCGAGTGGGACGTCCACTACAACTCGAACCGTCTTGGTATCCGGCTGAATGGTCCGAAGCCTCAATGGACGCGTTCCGACGGTGGCGAAGCGGGGCTGCATCCGTCGAACGTGCACGACTGCGAGTACGCGATCGGCAGTGTCAATTTCACCGGCGACATGCCGGTGATCCTGACCCGCGATGGCCCGAGCCTCGGCGGATTCGTTTGCGCCGTGACAATTGCGAAGGCTGAATTATGGAAGGTGGGGCAGGTCAAGCCGGGCGACAAGATCCGCTTTCGTGAAATGACGTTCGACGATGCACTCGCGCTGGAACAGGCGCAGGATGCCTTTATCGCAGGATGGGATGCCTCGGTCTTCGCACTTCCAGATGCAAGCGCTGAGCGTGGCTCACCCATTTTGTTCGAGATGGCTGCGTCCGGTGAGCGTCCCAAGACGGTCTTCCGCCAAGCGGGCGACAAGTACATCCTGATCGAATACGGCGAGAACGTTCTCGATCTCAATCACCGTTTTCGCATTCACGCGTTGATGGAGGCTTTGAAGAACAGTCCGGTGAATGGCGTGTGTGAGCTCTCTCCCGGCGTGCGTTCCTTGCAGGTACGTTTCGACAGCCGCGTGATCCATCAACGCGCTCTCGTTGATGCCCTTGCCGCCACGGACGCAACGCTTGCCGGCATCTCCACCATGACGGTGCCCAGCCGTGTTGTGTACTTGCCAATGGCTTACGAGGACTCCGCGACACTCGACGCAGTGATTCGTTATCGGCAATCGGTGCGTGACACGGCCCCTTGGTTGCCCAGTAACACCGAGTTCATCCGGCGCATCAATGGCCTGGAATCGGGCAACGCAGTACGCGATACCATTTTCGAAGCCAGCTACATGGTTCTCGGGCTTGGCGACGTGTACCTGGGCGCTCCGTGTGCCGTCCCCGTTGACCCACGGCATCGCCTGGTCACATCGAAGTACAACCCGGCGCGTACGTACACCGCCGAGGGCACGGTGGGCATCGGCGGCGTCTATATGTGCATCTACGGAATGGATTCGCCCGGCGGCTATCAACTGGTTGGACGCACGTTGCCGATCTGGAACAAGTTCCTCAAGAACGAGATGTTTGTCGATGGCAAACCCTGGCTGCTCAGATTCTTCGATCAAGTGCGCTTTTATCCGGTGAGCGAGCGCGAGCTCGATGTGCTTAGAGACGAATTCAGGGAAGGGCGGTGCGGCGTTCGGATAGAAGAGCAGGTCTTTGATCTAGGCGCATACAACGCTTTTCTTGAAAGTATCGCGCCGGAACTTGAAGTCTTCCGGGCCAGGCAGAAACTCGCTTTTGACGCGGAGGTCGCGCATTGGGCGGCCGATACTACGGCCGATACTCACGTATCGGCCGTAACCGAAACGGCCGGGGAGTTGATCGAAGTTGCGGAGCTATCAGGCTTCGTTGTCTCGGCGGACATTACGGGCAATGTATGGAAGCTCATGGCGGACCCCGGTTCGCGCGTGAATGCCGGCGACCCTCTTTTGATTCTTGAAGCAATGAAAATGGAGTTTCATGTCGCGGCGCCGCACGATGGCATCGTGGGAACATTCCACTGCAAGCCCGGTATGATGATCAACGCTGGGGATCCTTTGGTCTCACTCGAATAATCGGCTCACATCGGTTGGAAAAGCACATGGTGGATACGAAGACGCCCGCGGGTCCGGCGAAAAATGCCAGCAATCTTGCGGCACAAATCTATACGCAACTGAAGGCCGATATTTTCGATTTCCGGCTGCTGCCGGGCGACAAATTCAGCGAAGGCGATATTGCAACGCGCATGCAGGTGAGCCGGACGCCGGTTCGTCAGGCGCTGTTTTGGCTGCAGCGTGAAGGATACGTCGAAGTGCATTTCAAAAGCGGCTGGCAGGTGCGCGCTTTCGATTTCAAATACTTCGAGGACCTGTACGAAGTGAGGGTCATGATGGAGACCTCCGCCATTGCCCGGGTCGTTGCTCTCGATGCAATGGACCGGCTTGATACGTTACGCGAGACATGGTGTGTGCCGGCCGAACACTACCTCGCTGACTCGACAGTCGTGGCAGCGCTTGATGAGGCGTTTCACACCCGCATTGTCGCGGCGGTGGGCAACGACGAGATGGCCCGCATTCATCAGGACGTAACGGAGCGCATCCGGATCATCCGTCGCCTGGATTTTACGAAGGCGCCACGTATCGATGCCACCTACCGGGAGCATGGTGAAATCCTGTCGGCGATCTTCGAAAAAAATGTCTCCGGCGCACAAGAGATGATCCGTGCGCACATTGCGGAGAGCCAGGCCGAAGTGAAGCGCATCACGCTTTACATGCTCCATTCCGCACGCGAGCGTTACGCCAGTCAGGATGATTCGTAGCGCACCTCCGAAAGCGTGCACACCGCACCAGTTTTGAGCGCGTACGCACCGTGCCTAGTCAGTCAGCAGGCCTGTGATTGACTGTCGAACACCGGAAAGCCTTTTCTACAAAGGCTTTCACGTCCTTGGCCCAGAATTTGCGAATGGTATTCCGTCTTGTATCCAAGACTAAATCCAACTTACATTCTGGTTAAGGACGGTCAATGAAAAAGCGTGAGTTCCTGAAGGTCGCATCGGCAGCGGGGGTTGCAGGCGTAGTTGGCAAGATCCCTTCGGCTTTCGCTCAAAGCGACAAA
>NZ_JAAVUQ010000059.1 GCF_018449515.1 Caballeronia sp. dw_19
AATCGCGAATTCGCAAGGCAGTTACATACATTCTCGACAGGCCTGATTCGGCGTTTGATGGCCCGATGATCCTGTCCGATGGTGTTGTTCGGATACTTGATCTGCCGGACAGTGAGCGATGCACCGGCGGAATTCATCTACCGCCGGTGCAGTCTGGAGCCAGGCGCTATTGAGGCGTCGGCGCATCCTCTCGGATCAGCTCGCGGCGCTTTAGTTCGGTCCAGAATGCCGATGGAATGTCAGCCCGGAAGGTTTGCAGGTTGTCTTCCAACTGTGCAACCGTCCGCACGCCGGGGATGTTGGTCGGGATCGCGGGATGGCCCAGAACGAATTGCAGGGCTGCCGCTTTGAGCGGCACCGAGTATTCCTGACACACCTGTTCGATCTTGCGCACCCGTTCGAGAATCGCTTCTGGCGCAGGCGAATAATTGTATTTCGCACCCGGTAGCGCGCCGGTCGCCAGAATGCCGCTGTTGTAACCACCACCGAGAATCACCGACACCTGCTTCTCTTCACACAGCGGCAGAAAACCATCGAGCGCGTCCTGCTCGAGCAGCGTATAGCGACCCGCCAGCAGCAGGCAGTCGAAGTCTTGCCGGCGAATCGCTTCATGCGCGACTTGCCACTCGTTGACACCAATCCCCACGGCCTTCACAACACCCTCGTCACGAAGTTTCAGCAGTGCTTTCGCCGCACCTGTCATCGCTGCCTCGAACATCTCGGGCTGACGCTTCCCGTGTGTAAATACGTCGATGTCGTGAATCAGCGCGATGTCGATATGTTCCAGCGCAAGCCGCTGCAGACTATCTTCGATCGACCGCATCGTGCCGTCATAGCTGTAGTCGAAGACGCATTCGAACGGCAGCCCGTCAACCCACGGTTCAAAGTCGATCTCGGCGCGCTTGCGGGGTTTCAGAAGGCGTCCAACCTTGGTCGACAGCACATATTGGTCGCGCGGATACCAACGCAGCCCCTGGCCACAGCGTGCCTCACTCAACCCGTGGCCGTACATGGGTGCGGTGTCGAAGTAGCGTACGCCCGCGTCCCATGCTGCCTTGATCAAGGCAGCCGAATCCTCTTCGCTGATCGGCCTGAAGATGTTGCCGATCGGCGCGGCGCCAAAGCCCATTACGGTTGTTTTGAGCCCCGAACGCGGCCATTTACGTTTTGCTACCGGATCCATCCTCGTCTCCTTTGTCGACCAGAGTTAGTGCTTCAGCACCTACTCTGGTCCCATGCAACTGGTTGCTACCATGAGTATAGATATTCGATTCAAGCCTGGTTCACGCGAAGCTCCCGCTTACTTGACCTTCGCCGCAACGGCAAGTTTGCGCACCCCCTCTTTCGGATCCTCGTTCGAATTCATGAAATTCGTTACGACGTCGGTAATCGCGCCAGCAGTAACCGATGACTGAAGTTCGCCGAAGGCCAACGACGGCAGGAATCCCCCCGATTTAATCGTGGCCTGCTCGTCTGCGCGTGATTTCTTGGCGCAGCCATCGAACTTGTCCATGGGCACATCCAGCCGGACGGGAATTGACCCCTTGTAGAGACTGAACTGCTGCTGGAAATCAGGCGACATGATCGTCTTGGCGAGTGCAAGCTGCCCGGGAGTCGCCTCCGTTTTGCCATTCTGCTGAAAGAACACGAACGCATCCACTGTGTACGTGTAGGCATTCGCCGTACCGGGCGCCGCCGCGCAGATATAGTCGACATCGGCCTTCTTGTTCGCATTTGCGAACTCCCCTTTCGCCCAGTCGCCCATGAATTGCATCCCGCCCGAGCCGGAAATAACCATTGCCGTCGCGAGATTCCAGTCACGGCCGGAGTAGCCTTTGTCGAAGTAAGTCCGGATCTTCTGGACGGTCTCGAACACCTGCACCATCTGCGGCGAGGTCAGCGTTTTCTGGTCGAGTTCAACAAGGGCTTTCTTGTAGAAATCAGGTCCCTGAGAAAGCACCACGGTCTCCCAGATCGTCATGTCTTGCCAAGGCTGGCCGCCATGCGCGACGGGCGTGATACCCGCTGCGCGAAACTTGTCGGCGAGCGCAAAAAACTCCGGCCACGTCGTGGGCGCCGACCCGCCGACTTTATCGAGGTCGGCTTTGTTAATCCACAACCAATTGATTCGGTGTACAGAGAATGGCGCAGCGATATAGTGACCCCCTGCCTTCATGGAGCTGTCTATTTGCGCTGGCGAATGCGCTTTCCAGTCGGTAGCGGACTGATCTATATTGACCAATACCCCCTGAGCGGCCCAGTCCTGAATAAGAGGCCCCTTGATCTGCGCGGCCGACGGTGCGTTGCCCGCGATGACCTGGGTCTTCAGCGCCGTCATGGCTGCCGCGCCCGCTCCGCCCGCTATGGCGAAGTCCTTCCACTCGTAGCCCTGTTTGCTCATATCGTCCTTCAGCACCCGGATTGCCTTCGACTCTCCTCCGGAGGTCCACCAGTGCAGTACCGAAAGCTGTTCGGCGCCAAGTACTGCATGTGTTCCAGCCACGAGCAGCGCAACAGCCGCCGCAACCGATGTCAGTGATCGTTTCATTGCAGTCTCCGAAGTTTTAGTTATTGATCGAGCGGCGCATTCACGGCTAGGGCGAACGCGCATGCTCGATTTCATGCGTGACAGACATCTTTGCCGATCTACAGGTCAAACCCAAGTTGCGCCTTGCCGAGCACGGTCAGATCGTCAGCCGTAGCGCGCCCGGTGAAATCCACTTCGAAATGGTCGGTAGGAAAATCGGGCGGGCTCTCACCCTTAAGGAACCTCGGCAACTGACGCTTGAGGTAAGCGTCGTTCTTGGCGCACGCAGGCGCCGAGGCGATGTACATCACGTTGCTGTAACCCGCCCCCCTGTGTTCATCTTCAACAGCATGGATCACATCGCTATGCCAAAACACGGTGTCGCCCGCGTCCATTTTGGGAATCGACGACAGCGCCTCGAACAATGGCGCATGGAATTCCGGCTTGATCGACAGCGCCCGCCCGGGCATGGCGCCGCATAGGTCGTCCTCTGCGACATCGTCCTGAAGCGCGCGCAGCAGGATGTACACCATCGAATTGACGATGGGCACGAGTTGGAGCGTACCGTCGCCTGGGCCTTGCGGCGTCAAGGCAGTCCAGCCCTGGAAGGTGCGGAACATCGAGCACACGGCGGGCGACGCGATCTCCTGCACGTCAGGCCGGAACGCTGCATCGAACGGATCGTAGTCTCGCCAGTTGCCCGCAAACACATGGCGATATACCTTTCGGAAATTGCTTTCGATCCAGCGCTCGACCGACCCGCCGTCGCAATGAGCGGACAAGCCAAGCGACGCGGAGCCCGGCGGCCTGCGACGCAGACGATCGGCATACACAGGCACGCGCTCCGGATCGAAGTGCACGCGCCCTTCGCTTTCATTGCGCCACAGCCGGTTCAGGAACACACGCGCCTCGGTCAGCGCCTCCGATTGACGGGCCAGCACTTGTGGCTTCGACCAATACACGCCGTAGATCTGCGGCTTGCTGGATGCCAACTGGCCAAAGTATTTGTCCTCGGCGCGATTTTCCAGACGCTTGTCGAGATTATTGCGCTCGACATAGTGGGCAATGTCCTTGTCCCAGTTTTGCACCAGCGCGCGGGGGAAGACATTGCGAATCACGCACGCGCCGCGCGCCTTGACGATCGCGATCTGGTCCGCGGTGACACGTTTTTCGGTAATGTCGGAAAACTGGATCTCGGGAATGACGGCTTCTCCACGATCGCGCTGCCTGGCAATTCGCTTCGCTTCGGCGCTAATCGCTTCTTCGACTTCGGCGAAAACCGCTCGGTAATTCGGCAACGCCGCGCGCAACTCTTTTTTCGCTTGCCGGATTGCGGCCGGCAAATCGTCAATGATTAACGCCATGATTGTCTCCATTTGATATGCCCGAGCATATGACGTGCGTGCGCGCCTTGGTGATACTATTCAGACAATCTATTTGCGCTTTCAGCCATGAAGCCAGCCTATGAACATGTCGAGTTCGGCGAGGACTGTTCGCTCCGGGTTTACCACCGGCGGCTTCCGCGTATTCCGTTCGAATGGCATCACCATCCGGAGTACGAGTTAACGCTGACGATGAACAGTCATGGCAAGCGTTATATCGGCGACTCTGTCAATGAATACGAGGCGGAGGATCTCGTGCTCGTGCCGCCAGATCTCCCGCACACCTGGGCGTCGAATCGTTCGATCGAGCCATCCTCCCCACAGGTCGCCATCGTTATCTGGTTCAACGGCGATTGGGCGCGGCGTATGGCGGATTGTTGCCCCGAATATGAACCGCTGCGCAAGCTGTTACGCAGGGCTGCGTGTGGGCTGGCCTTCGAGCCGCCTGCTGGTAAATCGATGCACGGCCGCCTGGAGCAATTACTATCAAGCGGGGCGCGCGAGCGCCTTAGCTGCGCCCTCGATATTTTGTGCACGCTCGCCGACGCGCCGGGCCAGCCGCTGGCCTCACCGAGTGCTTTTAACCATCCAACCGCCGGCCCATCGGGTCACGAGCCCGAACGGATCAACCGGGTCCTTTCGATGATCGACGCCCGCTTTGCCGAACCGCTGCGCCTGTCAGAGCTCTGCGCGGCTGCCAGCCTGTCGGAACGCACGCTCGCGCGTTACTTTGTTCAGCATATCGGTGAGAGCGTCGGTCGGTATATCACCCGGGTTCGTATTGGTCACGCGTGCCGAATGCTGGCTGATACCACCCTGCCCGTTGCTGTCATCGCTGCTCGTTCTGGCTTCGCGAACGTCGCCAATTTCAATCGGCAGTTCAGGACCACGAAGCAAACGACACCGGCCGAATATCGACGGCTATTCGCCGCCGGCTCTCCGGATAAGGACGCAGCGGTTCGCTTGACCGAACGATCTCCGTCACTTCAAAGGAAGCGGAAATCGGCCGGTGAGCGAAACGACGAAGAGACCGCTTATTAGGATGTGCGTGGACACCGCTTCGTTATCAATTGTGCAGCGGGAGCGAAGGCTAGCGGTGAGTTCAACGTCTACCTGCGCGAAGTCTGGCTCGACCACGGCTTGGGTACACCCGATGAATTCAACGCTCCTTGCAGATGGGCGCGCCGATCAACTGCTTGTAACGAAGCTTTGCAACTGATCCCGGCGACGGTGTGCTTGGAGTCCACGGTCAACGATCTGTTGGCGTTGGTACGGCAAACTGCTTCCAACGAAGGGCCGCGTCCGCGTACAAACAACTCCGTACCGTATATTCGCCACGACGAGCCGAAGTCGACCCAACAACAGCCGGTCGCCTCCGCGCCCCTTAGATGGCCGTTTGAGAGCTATAACGGCCATTATTTTTGGTTCGTCTTGCATATCATCGGCAAAGAGATCCGTTCCCCGAAGCGTCAATTTGCATCGTTGCATGCGACCGCTTTAGAGGAACGTCGGCGGCCTCACCCCGTAGGCCGAAACCCCGGGGGCGGCTACACTGGCCCGACCGACGCGGCGACCTTTTCAAACACATCGCGCAGGCGCGGGGCGGCGAAGTCAAGAAAGCGGCGCATCTTGAGCGGCATCTGTCCGCGCGAAACATGGACAAGGTTCACAGGCACCGGGTTCGGTTCGAATGCATCGAGGATGATGCGCAGCGCATCCGCCTCGACCGCTTCGGCAACCTGATAGTGCAGTAGCCGCGTTATCCCCACGCCGCGGATCGCGGCTTGTGCTGCAGCCTCCGTCGTCGTCACGGACAGACGCGGCACAACAGGAACATCAAAGGTGGCTCCCGATCCTGGCGCCTTGAAGCGCCAATCGGGCGAAGGCAACGGCGTATCGACGGCGACGCACGGCAGTTTCAGCAGATCGTCCGGGGTCCGAGGCACACCACGCCCGTCCATGAGCGCAGGGCTTGCGCACACCACCGTACGCATAAGGCCAACCTGTGTCGCCACCATCGCGCTATCGGGGAGCTTTCCGACACGCACGGCCATATCAACGTGAGCGTCGATCAGGTCGATGTTGCGATCAGCCAGCATCAGGCGGACGTTGATTTCGGAAAACAGGGCAAGGAAGTCCGCCACCACGGGCAGGACGTGCAGTCGACCTAACTGAATTGGCGCGGTAATGACAAGTTCGCCCTTTGGCATAGTGAATTCGCCAGCAGCCTCCCGTTCGGCTTCCTCAACTTGTTCGAGAATGCGCCGCGCAGCGGCGACATACGCAATGCCTGCATCCGTCAGCATGAGCTTGCGTGTTGTGCGGATCAGAAGGCGCGTGCCCAGGAGTGTTTCGAGGTCCGTGATTTTCCGGCTCAACGTTGCCAAGGGCACCTTCAAAGCACGTCCTGCTGCCGAAAGGCTTCCGGTCTCGGTCACGGTCACCAGCATCGACATGGCCTCAAAGCGGTCCATCCATCCTCCCATTTTTCGGTGAAATGATTCCCAAGATTACCGGATTATCTATGGAAGTGAAAAGCAGGATGATGTTTCCCAGCCGAACCAATTCCGGTTTGCGCATCCTAAAGGAAACCCCACCATGTCCCGCATTTCGATTCCGGCCCTTGACGCCGCCCCGGAAGCCTCCAGGCCCACGCTTGATGCCGTTCACAAGCAACTGGGCGTCGTGCCGAACCTGTTCCGTCTGATCGGCAGCAGCCCCGCCGCGCTCAGTGCCTTTACTGGCTTGCAGGGCGCGCTCTCGAAAACCCTCGACGTGAAGACCCGCGAACGGATCGCGCTGGCCATCGCCCAAGTCAACGGTTGCGATTACTGCCTGTCAGCTCACACCTATCTCGGCCTGAATCTGGCGAAGATCAGCCCAGAGGAAATCGCGCTGAACCGCAAGGGCGAGTCCGGCGACGCCAAGGCGAACGCGGCCGTCCAGTTCGCCGCCAAGGTGGCGAAGGAGCGCGGCCACGTCAGCGATGGCGATATCAAGGCTGTCCGCGATGCCGGTTTCAGCGACGCTCAGGTTGTGGAGATCGTCGCGTTGGTCGCGGAAAACAGCTTCACGAACTACCTCAACGAAGTCGCGAAGACGGAAATCGACTTTCCGGTTGTGCGAGCTGCAGAAGCCGCGTGACGCCAATCGGGCCGGGGCGGTGCAGCCCCCGGCCCGCTCTATTTCCAGCAGCGGAGGCTCATCATGTCGTATGGTTTTCTCGATGTTGCCGTGACGCCTAGCGTCCGGGCCGTGCAGGCCAAGATGGGCGCCGATCGCATGTGGCAGGACTTCAAGGGACACCGCGACTTCGACCGCTTCACGGAGAACGAAGCCGCCTTCATCGCCAATCGCGACAGCTTCTACATGGCGACGGTTTCAGAGACGGGTTGGCCCTATGTCCAGCATCGAGGCGGCCCGCCCGGCTTCCTGAAACTCGTCGATGAACACACGCTTGCCTTTGCCGACTATCGTGGCAATCGCCAATACATCAGCACTGGCAACCTCGCGGCGAATGATCGGGCTTGCCTGTTCCTGATGGACTACGCCCACCGCGCGCGGCTCAAGGTCTATGCGCGGGTGGAAACCCTTGCGCTCGATGATGACCCTGCACTGACCGAACTTGTCACTGTGCCCGACTACCGGGCTAAGCTCGAACGCATCTTCCGGTTGCGTCTGGAAACATTCGATTGGAATTGCCCGCAGCACATCACGCCGCGCTTCACCGAGCAGGAAGTTGCCGAGGTCGTTGGCCCACTTCGCGACCGCCTGGTTCAGCTCAACACTGAAAACGCTGAGCTACGCGCTCGCCTCGCCAACCCAGGAGATTCCCAATGAACACTGGGCGTCCAGCGCTGTCCCACGCCCGATACCGCGGTTAGAAAGGGTCGCGCCCACTGCCCCCTGCATGAGTGGCTGTTTCCTGTGGCACGTAAAGCGGTGATCTGCGGCAGGCGGCAACCCGGAGCGCCCATCGATCGCTACAAAAAGCTGACGTACGACACACGTGGTCAAATTGGCGTTGCTCCAATGCAGCTATTCCGTGTTCGCATTTCAAGTACCTGCAGCATGGATTGCCCGCACGGGCTGTTAGCGTCCCAGGCTCACGCGCCTGGTGACGAGCAAGCCTCAACCGCGGAGCGCCACCGTAGCCACAACAAGAGCCGAGAAGATCAGCGCCGGGGCGAGATGCTGAAACGGTTCCCGATTTCGTAGCAATGTGAAGAGCGCGCCAACCATGATCGCGCCGGCCAACGTCAGGCCTAAAACTCTGGTTTGTTGTCCAAAAAGAAGTGCTGCACTGAGCAACTCGAAAGCGCCACAGAGCAACCGAAACCATGCCGGGTAACCCCAGCGTGCGAAGTCGCGCTTCACCGCGCCGCGTCCGGCGAGATTGACCACCCCGGCAACCGCGAACAGAACCGCTACGATCATCGCGAGAATCGATTCGAAAGATCCAGTGTTTAACGCCATCGTCATGCTCCGTTGCCTGGCTGATAGTGCTTCTGCACAGAGAGGTCCGCAATCAGGCCGGGGCCGTGGGGTTCCCACGCAAGAACTCGCCGGGCATGCTGGCCGCTTACCGTCTGGTCGAGCGCCAGTGCGTCAGCGAACGGTCCAAGCGATTTGCGAGCATCGTCGAGCGGCCAGGGTTCGACGCGATCAGCGTCGGCCGAGGCCCGAATCGCTTCACCCATCTCGGCAACGGCAACGGCATCTTCCGAGACCACGTTGAAGATCTGTCCCGCGACTCGACCGTCCCCACTTGCCGCCCGCTCCACCGCGCTCAGGTAGGCCGTGGCGAGATCATCGACGTGGACGGCCGGCCAGTGGTTGCGACCATCGCCGACGATCCTCACACTGCCGATCTGACGGACCATACCGGCAAGCATGCCGAAGACGCCGCCGCCGTAGCCGTGCACCATCGCCGGCCTGAGGATCACCGCGGCGATCGAGCGGCGTGCTGCCAGCGCCAGCACCTGCTGCTCCACCGCGGGCCGCCAGGCGACAAGTGGTGTCGGGTTCAACGCCGATGCTTCAGTCGCGGCCTCTCCCTCCGTATTGCCGTAGACCCAGGTGCCCGACGTGTAGACAAACGCCGCGCCCGGATGCAAATGTGAAAGCATTGCTACAACTGCGGCCTCATCAGCAGCGGCAGCGGAAGCATCGTTGGTCGACGCCATGTGCACCACGCCATCAGCGGCACCGGCAGCCGCCGCGAAAGACTGTGGCTCACGCAAGTCGCCGCCATGCAGTTTCACGCCGAGACGTGCCAGCGCGCTGGCGGCCGGCGAATTCTCCTCGCGCACCAGCGCCGTCACCTGATGGCCGAGGCTGATTGCCTTGCGCACGACCGCTTGCCCGATGTAGCCCGTACCACCTGTAATAAATAGTTCCATAGCGTTCTCCTCGATGATTGCCTGCGAAGTTGATAAGTCACACGAACGAGACTCATCGGTCTCGTTTCGACAAATCTAAACGAGACTACCCAGTCTTGTCAACTACTCGATGATCTGTTATTTATCTGGCATGAACACGACCTCTCTCCCCGACCTGAGCCCGCTGCAACGCCGTAAGCGGTCCGCCATCCTCGACGGCGCGAAAACCGTTTTTTTAAGCCAGGGTTTCGGCCTTGCAACGATGGACGATGTCGCCGCGGCCGCGGGCGTCGGCAAACAGACGGTCTACCGTCACTTCAAGTCGAAGGAGGCGCTCTTCGTTGATCTGGTGAGCTCGATGTGCGCTCAGGTGGGTGGATTTCTTGCCGGCGCTCAGGACGAGCAATCCGATGGCGCACCCGAAGTCGAGTTACGCGAGTTGGGATCGGTGCTGGCACGAAGCCTTATTACGCTGGACAATCTCCGGCTTTACCGCGCCATCGTTGCTGAGGCCGAGCGTCTTCCGGAACTCGGCCAGGTGTTTTACGAAAATGGTGCAAAGGTCGTGCGTGCCTTCGCCGCAAAAATCTTGCGAAAGCGATTTGACGTATCGACTGCTGCATTGCGGGCAGCGACATTCGTTCAGCTGGTGCTAGGCGACGCGTATCTGGAACTGTCAATTGGCTACACGGTGCCCGATGTTGAAGCGCGCTTCGCGCTGCAGATTGACGAGGCGGTGGCGGCTGCACTTCGCTAAGGAATCCTGCATAAGATATCGAGCCGCTGCACGCGGAGCGCAGCAGCGGGTAGTGCAGGGAAACAGAATTAGCTAGACTGGGTGCCATTGCAAATCAAAGACTTGCCAACGAATTCGGTCACGCGCCAGATGACGCGGAACCGAATAGATTGGACTTGTCGGATTGTGACGCAAGGTTGTTGGACTGGCCGGAGGGTAGGATTGGCCCGTCGTACGCCGGTTGTGAAAGGCTGCGTGCCGCCAATTTGAGACGTTCGACGCCGCGACGAATTCGTGGACACTGCACAAATCCGTAGGCGCCATATATTAATTGACTGGCCGCGCACAAGATTACGGTTTCCTTCACCAGGTTTCTCATGAGCCCATCCGCAGAAAGTTTCTACGATGACATGGCGTCCTCTTATCACATGATTTTCGATGATTGGGAACGGGCAATCGAGCGTCAGCGAGCGATCCTGACGCGACTTATGCCCACGCCAGCAGTCCTTGGGACCGTTCTTGATTGCGCGTGCGGGATTGGCACTCAGGCGTTAGGCCTTGCGCGCGCGGGCTACGATGTGGAAGGTACGGACATATCGAAGGCGGCAGTCGACCGAGCCTCGCGTGAGGCGTCCCAGCGAAAGCTTGATGTGAAGTTCCGGGTCGATGACATGAGGCTGCTTGCGACGTGTGAATCGCAACGGTATGGCGCGGTTGTCGCTTTCGATAACGCCATTCCGCACCTGGATAGCGACGAGGATGTGGCCAAGGCGCTCACCGCAATGCGAAGGAGTCTACGAACGGGCGGAAAGACGTTTATTAGCTTAAGGGACTATGGCGAGTTGCTGATTCAACGCCCAAGCATGATAGGGCCAGCCATGTTCGTGGACAACGGCCTTCGCCGCATCGTGCATCAGGTATGGGACTGGCACGATGAGCGTCGTTACTCAGTTCACTTGTACATCACTTGCCAGACAAGTGACCACGGCTGGCACTCGAGTCATTTCGTCGGCCACTATCGGGCTATCACGCCTGACGAAGTGGCGTCTCTCGCCTCGCAGGTAGGATTCGATGACGTACGGGTTCTTTCGCCTGCTATCAGTGGTTACTACCAACCGATCGTCACGGCCACGACTGCGTAGTCCACCTGGAGCGTCCGCAATGCTTCACGGGACGCGGGACGCGGACCGCTATCCGGTAATTCCCGGCCAAGCGGACCTTCGACGCCGCGATGAAGATCGTGAACAATCTCCGACCGGTTTTAGCTTCTGAAAAGAACCTGGCTTATCTGATGCGCGTGCGATTCGATGCTATGCGCAGGATGATCAAGCATCCTTCTGATCGGTCGGAAACATTGATCGTGGGCGCCAGCAGACACGACCGCCTCCTCGCCCGCTGTGAGCAGACCAAAAACGACATCCCTGACAAAGATGAATGCCCGTTGACGCCTTGGCGTACCATGTGTCACATTATGAATATGACACTATTCGATTACAAACCGCAATCGGGTCAGTCGATATTCGACGCCGTGGTCTTTGCCGCCAAGCGCGCCTTCATCAGCGGCGAGTACCTGCCTGGGCAGGAGTTTCCGTCGGTCAGGGCGCTGGCCGCGGATCTGAAAATTCACCCAAACACGGCCCACAAGATCATCCAGCACCTGATCCACGAAGGTTGGCTGGAGGCGCGGCCGGGGATTGGGACGATCGTTTGTGAGCCGCCCCAGGCGCGTCCGGGCGAAAAGGCGCAGTTGCTGGGGCACGAAGTCGAGGCACTGGTGGTTGGCGCGCGTCGCGTCGGCCTGACGCAGGCGGAATTGCTCGACGCCATCATTGAGCGTTGGAACCGGATCGATATAGCGAGGGGAATACAAAATGATCATTGAGGCCCGGAATATCGAGAAGCGCTTCGGCCGGGACGAGGCGCTCAGCGGTCTGAGTTTTTCGGTCGCGGAGGGGAGCGTCTATGCGTTGATTGGAGCCAATGGCGCCGGCAAAACGACCACGATTAAGATGATGATGAACATCTTGACGCCGACGCGGGGTGATCTCACCTTGATGGGGACGCCATCACGTGAACTCACAAGCTGCCACCTTAGCCAGATCGGCTACGTCTCGGAGAGCCAGGTGCTTCCAGGGCAAATGACCGTGGGTGCTTATCTTAATTACCTGAGACCGTTCTATTCGAACTGGGACGAAGCGCTCGAAAAGGCCATGTTGAGGCGGTTCAAGCTGCCGATGGAGCGTAAAATCCGCGCCCTTTCACATGGTATGCGTATCAAGGTCGCGCTTGTTGCCGCCCTGGCCTTCAAACCAAAGTTGCTAGTGCTCGATGAGCCGTTCAACGGCCTGGACTCGCTGGTGCGCGACGACCTGATCGAAAGCGTGCTGAGCCATGCCGAAGGCCTCACGATCTTCATCTCATCGCACGACCTGAACGAAATCGAGGGTTTCGTTAGCGACGTCGGTTTTCTCAACCAGGGCCGCCTGTTGTTCGAAAATTCGATCGAGGTCTTGAACGCGCGCGTCCGCTCGATTCGCGTCACGTTGCAATCAACGGTCCGTCCTCCCGGTACCTGGCCCGGAGCGTGGATCGATCCCGGCACCTCGGGCAATGTCCTGAGTTTTGTGCATACGGCGTTCACTGAAGACCGGCTGGCATCTGAAATCGCCGCCGCATTCGGTGACGTCAAATTCGTTCAGGCCGAGCCAATGGACTTAAGGTCGATATTCACCGCGTTTGCGCGGGCCGAACAAATGAAGGGGGGGTGATATGTGGCTGCATATTTTGAAAAAAGATCTGAAACTGCATTGGCCGTACGTAGCAGTAGTAATGGCTCTGAAAGTCGCGGCGACCTGGACGATCCTGCAACTGGGGATGTTCTCCTGGCAACCGCAATTGGGGGTGTTGCACGCGTTCATCGATCTGGCGTTCGCTGGAGCGGCGGGCTTAGCAATCATTGTGGTCGTACATAGTGACCCCGTTGTATCGAACAATGACGACTGGCTGATCCGGCCGATCCGTCGAAGCGACCTCGCGCTAGATAAACTTGGTTTCGCCGCGCTCGTGACCCTAATGCCGACCTTCGTTTTCGACCTTGGCGTCGGCCTGATGCATGGGCTAGATGTGCTGCCGGCGATGGGCGCGGCGACCTATACAGCTCTCGTCACATTCATCGGCGTCGGTCTGCCCGCATTAGCCGTCGGCACGATCACGGCTAGCTGGCATCAGGCCGCAGGCATCGTTTTCGCCATCGTTCTAACATGGACTGTCGGCATCTTAACGATCAATTACCAGACGGCTGACCTCGACAACTGGCCTTTCCAACTGGCGCTCAAGGCTATCCTTGTCTTTGCGGCCGCACTCGTTCTCGGCCTACAATACGGCCGCCGAAACACGGCAACTTCGCGTGGGGTCTTCGCCGTGGCGGCGATTTGTGCGCTCGCGGTGACGTTCACGCCGAGAACAACCGGCTATCAGATTCAACGCGTCATTGATGATGGCAAAGTGGCGGCGGCCGGCCCGATCCGCCTGTCGTTCGATGACCAGTCCAAGGCGAAAGTGATCGGCAAGGCCCTGCAGTACATGGTCCCCGTGATCTACGTTCCGCTTAAGGTGGTGGTCGACCCGGACCGTATAGTCACTATCAATTACGTCGACCTAAGTATCGTGAGCGGCGACGGCAAGCCGTTATATCGCGGCGCCGTATCGCTCGTGCCGCGCTACCTGCGCAACCAGGTCAGCAACGTCCTGGGTGATACCTTCGACAGCGCAAGCAATGGCCACAAGTCGAACTATCAAGCGGTCAATCTGCCGCCGGACGTATACGCGAAATTCAAGGATACGCCGGGGCGGTTGTCTCTGACCTATCAACTGAGCTCCTACGCCCCAGCAGGGGTTATTAAAGCCCCGCTGCCTTTGGGCGCCCGGCAGAAGGTTGCCGGTTTCGGCGTATGCGAAACGCGGCTCAATCCCAGCGATGACCGGTTCGTCGAACTCTATTGTTTCCCGGCCACGGATAGTTCAAATTGCATTTCAGCAACGGTGCTCGATCTCGCCGGTGCTTCGATCGGCGCGCCGCAAACACGATGTTCGACAACATTTAAGCAGTGGGGCCTCAATACGAAGGCTCTGACTGACCCCGGCCAGTTGGTGGTGACACTCCCTGCGGCGAACGGTGCCGGTACCCGGCCGCTTACCCTTACGAGCTATAAGGTAGCTAGTCACTTCACGCAGACAGTTATCCTTCCCCAGGTGAGGCTTATGGATTTGACGGCAGCCGCCAGGTCGTGATGACAAATGCGCGGATCATACCGCTGGAAAAACGAGCGGTTTTCTCGTGGTAGGACAAGAGCCTGTCAGCTTCGAGGGATCGCCAGAAAGCCTTTGCGACACACAGCATCAGGTAGCATTCTCTGCCGCAAGTTTTCTAGCGGGGTAGTCCGATGATTTTGGTCGGTTATGCAAGGGTGTCGAAATCGGACCGGTCACAAAGCGTGGTACCGCAGAGAGACGCGTTGCGAGTGGCGGCTATGGAGGAAGCCGAAGGGCTGATGTACGCCGGGCCCCACCAACAAGTATCAGGCGCAAGCCGCCATGAAAGGACGCTCGACGGCACTGACTACGTCGTCGACAATTGATCGCCATTTCGCCAGCGATATCGTACCCATGTTAATAAGAGCCTTCACCACGTTTCTCTGCATCGCTTTGTTCGCGGGCGGCACAGCAGCTTCGGAGCAGTCGCAGAGGCCACCGGGACCGGCAATGATGGTTCATTTCGATTACTACCCTAGGGACCGGCCGCAAATTCGCGTTCTGGAACATCGGCTAGAAAGCGCGATAAAGCGTGCGGGTGCTGGCGAACTTGGTGAGACGGAGTTTCATGTTGACGGCAATGATGGCTATTTGTATATGTACGGCCCCGATCCCGATCGACTCTATGAGGTGACGGGGCCAGTCCTGAAGTCATCCAAATTGATGACCGACGCCGAAGTCACGAAGCACTATGGTTCCCGCACGGAAAGGTTCGTGATACACCTAGACGGCGTGCGATAACGACGCAATTTCCGAACTTGCGCACATCGTTCAGCGGGAGTTCCAATTCGAATTTCGTATTGACGCTTCGCGCACCAATCGGTCGCGACCGTCCGCTACCGAGAACGTTGAAAGGCCGCTCCGGGTCGTCAAGCGCCTCTCATTATCTCGAACCACCGCTTTCTGCGTGGTCCTCGCCTGGTCGGCAGTCAGCCGACTGAGGCCTTCTACGCCCGCGCCTCGGCCAGCCGCACGCAGAAACTTCTGCGACGACGACCAATTCCGGGAAATCCAATCAATTCCGTACTTTCGTGTCTAGATAACTGCGTGCCAGTCTAAGTAATTCCGTTTACCGGCCGTCGCGCGCCGGTTTCCGCACGATCCAGGCGCGTTTCTAAAATTGTGAGTGTCGCAATGAGGACGCGCGACATCTCTAAATGAAAGTGTTGGCGCCAGGCACTGCAGCGCGGTGCAGCCGCACGTGCTGCCGGAGAAGTGGGCTACTTGGGCGGCGGTAGCGAAGGGTCGAGCCTGGCCGAATTCCTGACAAACTGATCCGTCATCGCGGCCGCGACCGGGTTTGAGCCCGTGCCTGGCTTCGAGCCGCGTTGGTCCATGGCGGCGCGAGCGGCGGACATATCCGGCGGAGGCAACGATGGATCGAGCTTCGCCGATTCCCGGACCAGTTCATCCGTTTCCGGTGTCGCGCCTTGAGTCGTTATAGCGTGACGATTCAGACCGTCTCGTCCACGCTGGCCGCGCTGCGCCGAGACCACCTTCGGCGCACCTGAGTCCTGCACGTTCACCGACGCGACTACCGTCGACGGCGCCTTCTTCGGTTGTGCCTCCGGTCTCGGTTGCCCGGTGACTTGTGCGGCGGCCGGACCGGATGCGAGCACGGCCGTCCTAGCCGTCTTAGGCACGGGTGCTACTGCCGGAGCGGGAACCACCGGCTGCTGCGCGATGGCTGTGCTTTGCGTGATTGCGCCGGAGAGCTTCGACTGGCCGATGCTGCCTTCTGTCATGTGATCGCTAGCGAGCGAATCGACGACAGGAGGGCGTGCGGATTCATCCATGGCGGCCGTGGCTTCTGCCATTGCACGGTGGTCTGCCTGAAGGAACATCAGGTACGTGGTCCCTGCCGCACCGACCAGGAGCCCTCCAATAATCATCAAAATATTTCGGGTGTGCATCATACTTACCGATGGTCCTGCAAACGATATGAGCTAACCATGATAAACGACTGATCGCGGATTTCATCAGACCAATCCGGCAATGGCAGACCTGACGAACAGGAATAGGCGGGCGATATCCAGAGAACTCCCAGGTCGTCCGTCCTGCTGTAGAAGCGGGCATTCGCGCAGGCCTGCTGTTCAAGCGATAAGCGACGGTCAAATGTCTTCAAAGACGCGCGGACGTATGATCGCAACTGCCCGGCTGGAACCGCAGCTCTATGTATGGGTCAATCTGAATTCAAACCCGACATCGCTTGACGAACTATGCCATGACGTTCGAAGCGTGCCGATCGGCGCTATCGAGGTTGCCGGCTGATGTGGCGATGATCGATGTCATGGAAGCGGTTAGCCTGGCAGGCACGGGTATCAAGCCTGAGTGACTTACGCCTGATGCGACGAACGAAATTTTCTTATTGCGACAGAGCCCGATTACGCCCTTCGCGTTTGGCCTTTAGCAAAAGGGCATCCGCACGCTGGAGTGTGTCCTCCCATTCCTCCCCGGCGCGATGTTCGGCTACCCCGATGCTAACGGTGATGGAAACAGCCCGTCCCTCGACGTTCATGGAATGATCTGGAATCCCTTGGCAGATTCTGCCGATCACGCCCAACGCACTGTCTTGCGTAGATTTTGGCAGCAACACCAGGAACTCCTCTCCTCCCCACCGGCCGCACACGTCGTACTCGCGCATCTGGCTCTTCATGAAGTGAGCGACCTCTTGCAGTACGGCGTCACCGGCTTCATGGCCGTACGTATCATTGACCTGCTTGAAATGGTCCACATCGACGATGGCCAGCACGAACGGCTCACGATGCCGGTTAGCGCGCTCGACTTCTCCCTTGAGCCTTTCCATTAACAGCCGCCGGTTCGGCAGGCCCGTGAGTGGATCGTGCGTGGACGCCTCTTTCAGCGCCAGATTCAGCTCGACCATCATTTGCTGATACCGGTCGGAAATCCGGGCGACCTTTTGCAATTGGCGCAGTTGCTTTTCAAAACGCGCGACGAGTCCGTTGTCCTGTTCCCGTGCCACGCTTTGATAAGCGTCGGACAATCTTGTGATCCGCTCGAGCCGAGTGAGCTGCTCGTCGTAGTGCTGCCAGAGTTGCGCGAGCATTTCGCTCAGGTCGGACGGCGTATCGGCAGACTTCGCCAGGAGCGACTGGACCCGCTCCTCCAACGCAAGATGATGACGTTTGATCACGCCGTCCGTCTTATTCATGACTAACGATCAGGAACGGGAAAGTGCAGTCTTCCTTGAACTCCTCTGCCAGTTCGGCAAGCCGTTCGTTGCGCTTGTCATAGTGCCATTTGACCGAAACAGCGCTTCCTTTCACGTGCGCGTCTTCCAGCAGGTCGAAGATGTCCATCATCGCCTTGATGCTGCTGGTGTTGAGATAGAGCAGTTGCAATTCCAGGCGAAGCGAGTCGGCAGAATGGGCCAGGTAATCCTCGACCCACTGGATGATTTCGCCGAATAGCTCGAACGCATTCTCCGGATAAGAATCCCCTTGCATCTTCAGTACGCCTGCCTGCCAGTCGGCCTGTATGGCCGGAGTGGACTGGCTTGCGGGAACATTGATATTCTTCACGATTCGGTGCCCGATAGTATTCAGATTACCGCGCGCAGGCTAAAGAACGCGCGATCGTCGCCATGCTCAATCAGAGCAGCCTGGAGCGGCTCGCTAGCCTTTCTTGCGATTTCCAATAAGCCCAGACCGGCTCCGCCAGTAAGCGCCGGGTCTCTCGGCTTGCGCAGTTGTTCCTTGTAAACAGCTTTCAGTGCGGCTTTATCCAGCGTGGCAAGCGCGTTGATACGGCTCATCACTGCGTGTCCGTCGCCCACCTCGACCAGATTGCCCGCCGAGACAATATAGCGGCCGCTCTCGTCGCGCGAGATCACCACGGTGGCGGCGGTTTCCGCCTCTGCGTAGCCGTGGCGTGCCACGTAGTGCCGGATATTCTGGGTCATTTCAATATAAGCTGCGAAAACATCCATGGCCGCAGCCGGGAGCGCCTGGTCGGCCGACAGGTAGTTCTTCAACGCATTGCCGATCTCCTCGATCAGGCTGCGTGAAATCGGCCCGTTGAAGCACAGCATGATGCGCTCGCGATCGAAGTTCTCGCGCAACGCATAAAGATCTGGGGAGTACATGGAGGCCCCGGCGTAGGTGGATGTAGTCATATTGGACGGAACGACACCATGGTTATGTCGTCGCGTTGCGACTGGTTGCCCTGGTAGCGGGCAAGGGTATCGGCGAACGCATCGGGTTGCTCTGTCAGGGGAAGGTCCGCATGGGCCACCAGCGCCTGCTTGAAGCGTTCGTTGCCAAAGCAAAAACCGTCGACCCCGCCAGCCTGGTCCAGATAACCATCGGTCACGAGATAGTAAGTACGCCCCGCCTTGAGCGAAAGCCCTGTATTGGCGAACTCACCCATGCGCTTGTGAGCCAGTGGACGCCGGGCTCCCTTGATCTCTTCGACCCGGCCGTCATCGCAGATATAGAGCGACATTTTTGCACCCGAAAAGGCCATATGCCCCGCCGCACGATCGACATAGATGAGCGCGGCGTCCGCATGCGTTGCCAGCGCGCTGTCGAGATGTGAAGCGCTCAACATGGCGCGCAGCGCCGTATCGGTACGGCCCAGGATGGCGGCCGGATCATGCAGCCCCACTTCCGCAATGGCGTGACTGATCGCGGCGTGAGCCAGCATCGTCATGAGTGCGCCGGGTACGCCATGACCCGCGCAATCCACGACCCCTATCAGGAAATTATCACCATCCTGATGGAAAACATAAAAGTCCCCCCCCACTACATCGCGCGGTTTCCAGAGCACGAAGTAGTTCGCACCAAAAAAACGGGCGAGCTGCCGATGTGGCAAAACGGCAGTCTGTATCAGGCCTGCATAATCGATGGAGTCAGCGATTTTCTTGTGAGTCGCCGCCATCTCAAGGTTGGCCGCCGCCAGCGTCGCCGTGTGGCGCTCGACTGCTGCGGCCATGCCATTGAATCCCCTTGCCAGTATGGACAGCTCGTCATTACCTGTCTCCCGGTTGCGCACGCCGTATTTGCCCGTGGTGACATGTTCCATATTCCCGACCAGTTGATAGACCGGATTGACGATTCGCCTGCGAATATAAAATCCGAATGAAACCATGCCAATAACAGCAGCGCTCACGACAAAAAGCGCCAGGCGTACATACATCAGCTGACGTCGCTCCAGGTTTTGCAGTGCGTTGGCGGTACGCGCGTCCACAGCGGCCAGAAAAGTCTGGATTGGCGCCATGATGCTCGCCTTTTCGACTTGGTACGACTCGCCATAAAGGAGCGAACGCGCATAGCCCGGATCTGGCGTCCGCCTGATCGTCAGGTTGCCGGCGGAATCCATGAACTGACCCTCCATGGCTGCGAAGGCCTCTTTCTCCATGTTGACGAGTTTGTCCGAGCGTGACTGGGATTGTTGAAGCAAATCGAATTCGTGTGCGGTGAAACCGGCGCGGCGCATGAGTTCCTTGAGCGGCACCGCTCGTGCGCCCGGAAGGTGCGGGTCATGAGGCAGCCACCAATAAGTGCTGGTGTAGTCGGCCGGCCGGGGTCTTTTCCCATTGCGGATATCGAGGATCTCGAAGTACTGACTTTCGTAGAGCCGGTTTCCCGTTGAAATATACGTGCTCGCCATGCGCGTCAGGTCGTCGGAGCTTTGCCGCAATTCATCCGCCAGCTTGAACGACTCGAATCGCCTTTCCTGGCCGCGGATCGTGTCGTGCTCGACGTCGAGGATCTGGTACAGGATAAATAGAAGCAGCAGCAACAGAACGCTCAGCGTGGCCGTGGCAATGGTCGTGAGAGTTTTGATTTTCATGGCGGTCCGCCTGCACTTCTTCGTTTGTCCTGGAGTGGCCAGTGCCGGCGAAAATAATCTCGTGGGACGATACCGACGCTGATTCACAGCGGCTGCATGCCATTCCCACAAGAACATTACGGCATCCGGCCATCGTTCTTGAGGGAAACGGACAAATCACAAAGTTGGTGCAAGATCGAATGAGGCGTCAAGAATGGTGCCCAAGGCCGACTGGCGCATGGGGCGTTTTTTTGACCGACTTTGCCGAATCAACGAATAAAGCATAGAGTCAGCGAGACAAAAGCAGGTCCGCGACAAAGGCTACGCAGCTTAGGGGGTATTCGTCATGCTTTTTCGAATTATGGCAGCGCTGCCGTTCATCGGCATTCTCATCGGCATTCCATTCGTCAATCAGGTTGATCCGCTCATCCTCGGCATGCCGTTCGTGCTCGCGTGGATCGTGATCTGGATCGTGCTGAGCGCGATCATCATGGGGATCATTTATCGGCTGGATCCGGCCAACCGCCACGCCGTCAACGAAGCTGGGGAGGCCCGCTCATGAGCAGCGCTCTACTCATCATCATTGCGGTGACCGTGCTGGCGCTCTATCTGGGCGTGCGTGCACGGCGTGGTCATGACATGAATCTCGAGCAATGGACTGTCGGCGGCCGCAGCTTCGGCACGGCGTTCGTATTCCTCCTGATGGCCGGAGAAATCTACACAACCTTCACTTTCCTGGGCGGCAGCGGCTTCGCCTATGGCAAGGGCGCGCCGGTCTACTACATTCTCGCTTACGGAACCCTCGCCTACATTCTCTCGTACTGGATGCTGCCGCCGATCTGGCGCTACGCGAAAAAACACCGGCTCGTCTCCCAACCCCATTACTTCGCGCGCAAATACGACAGCCCCGCGCTTGGCGTGCTGGTCGCGGTGGTCGGCGTGGTCGCGCTGATCCCCTATCTCGTACTGCAGCTCAAGGGCCTTGGCATCATCGTGGCGACGACATCGTATGGCGTGATATCGCCGACCGTCGCCGTCTGGATCGGCGCGCTTGTCGTCACCGCTTACGTCATCCTGTCGGGCGTACGGGGCTCGGCGTGGAATTCCGTCGTGAAGGACGTCCTGATCCTGAGCGTCGTGCTGGTGCTGGGCATCTACCTGCCCTATCACCTTTACGGCGGCATCGGCCCGATGTTCCATGCGATCGATGCCGCGAAGCCCGGCTTCCTCACCTTCCCGGCGAAGGGATCGAGCGTGGCGTGGTTCCAGTCCACGGTGCTGCTGACGGCGCTTGGCTTCTTCATGTGGCCGCATACATTTGGTTCGGTGTATACGGCTCGCGATGAACGGATCTTCCGGCGCAACGCGATCATCCTGCCTGTCTATCAATTGATCCTGCTGTTCGTGTTCTTCGTGGGATTCGCTGCCACGCTCAAGGTGCCGGGCCTGAAAGGCGGTGACATCGACCTGTCGCTGTTCCGTCTGTCCATCCAGAGTTTCGATCCCTGGATCGTCGGTGTGATCGGCGCCGCCGGCGTGCTGACGGCGCTCGTTCCCGGTTCGATGATCCTTACCTCGGCGGCGACCCTGCTTGCAAACGACGTATATCGAGGCGCGATGAACCGTCAGGCATCCGATGCGTTTGTCGGCCGGCTTGCACGCTGGCTCGTGCCTGTCGTGGCCCTCGTCGCCATCTGGTTCACGCTGCAGGGTGGCAACACGATCGTCTCGCTGCTGCTGATGGGCTATAGCTTCGTGACCCAACTGTTTCCCGCCTTGATCGCCAGCCTGATGCATCGAAGCCGCGCGACGAAACAGGGTGCAATGGGCGGGATCATCGCAGGCGTGGCCGTTGTCGTGGTGACCACGACGATGCATCTGGGCATCGGACAGATGTTTCCGTTCCTCCCCGACGCGGCGAAGGACATCAATATCGGCTTCCTCGCGCTGGCGTTGAATATCATCGTGTTCGTGGTCGTCAGTGCGCTTACGCAACCGCGCGTGGCAAGCGGCGCCGCACATGAAACCGACGGCGCGCTGCGTTGAGTGGCGTTCGGTTTGATCTGCCCGTGCGTTCATTGCGACCGTAGCCAACACAGTCAATATGGACGCTGATGAACCCGTCAACTCGGAGAAGCAAGCAACTCGCCCGGTGCTTGTCTGGGACGTGCCAACGAGGTTGTTTCACTGGCTGGTCGTCGTGCTGGTGGCGGCCGCCTATGCGAGCGCGAAGCTGAACTGGATGGACTGGCACGTCCGGATTGGCGAGGCGCTGCTGGCGCTGGTGCTGTTCCGCTTGCTATGGGGTATCTTCGGCAGCGAGACCGCGCGGTTTCATGGCTTTCTGCGCGCACCCGCCGCCGCGTGGCGCCATCTGCGCCACGTATTCCAGCGCGAAGCCGACCTGCAGGTGGGCCATAACCCCGCCGGCGGGTGGATGGTCCTGCTGCTGCTGGCCTTGCTGCTGGGGGAGGCACTGAGCGGGCTTTACGTCAACAACGATGTGGCGGACGACGGGCCTTTGACCCAATGGGTTCCCGCGTGGGCCGCCAACGCCATCACGGCGCTGCACACAATCCTGTGGGACGCTTTGCTGGCGGCCGTGGCCCTGCACCTGCTGGCTATCGCGTTATACGCGATAGCCAAGGGCCACAACCTGCTGCGCCCCATGCTTACTGGCCGCAAGCTTCTGCCCGCGCGCATCAACCCGCCACGGCCGGCATCAGCCATGCTGGCGCTGCTTTTGCTGATTGTCAGCGCCGTGGCAACAACGCTTCTCGCGATGTATCTCTAAGCGCGATACCGGTCGATCCGGTCGATCTCAGTTTGCCTTGGGCGGTAACACCTGACCGCGGATTTCGCCGGCGGGATGATCCTTGGTATGCACATTGATGTACATCTGACCCGCAACGAACTCTTGCGCGTCCGCCTGGGACAGCGTAGCAGTGCCGTTGACAGGGCTAGTGACAGCGGCCCCTTTCTCGGACAGCCAGACTTTCACGGGCGCGTTCTTGCCGGACGCAGCGGGACCATGGAAATGCGCCATGGTGGCGTCGCCGGACAGGCCGCTGAAGGTGATGGCCCACGTGACGACCCGCGTATCGGGATCGTAAGAGATGTTGGCGCTGCCGGTACCCGAGGTCTGGACAGGCGGCACTTGCTGCGCGCCGGTGAGCGGCACGGTAAATGAGACCGGCGCTGCCTGTGCAAACGTCATTGCCCCTGCACACATGGCGCCGACGAGAACCATGAGAGCCCGTCGCGAGATTGAAACACCCATTTGATTATCTCCTGTCGATATCGCCAAGCTGAGCAAGGCTGCTTGCGCTTACTTCATCAAGGCGAGAAAACTCAAACTGGCCCGTTCCTGCAAGCAGTTGATAGGGCCATTCGCCCCACTGCCCGCACGGTCCAGTAACTGGACAAATTCAGGCTAGATGATGCTCGCACAGGCATGATCTGACAAGCGCGGAAGTCCTTAGGTTAGCGGCGTTATCGCGAAGGTCGTGTAGCCTGAGCGCAGTGCCGGAATGGGAATGCCTGCCCTCGCCCATTCGCTTCTCGCTACCGCTCAAGCGACCATTGCGCTGTCACAAAAGAGCTTTACGCTAACCGCGCTCTTGGCGAAGCGACGCTTGGTCTATGCCTCCGCGGCAACGCAGCTTAGCGGCTAGCGAGAACCTCGGCGTTCATATCCTTGGCTAAGGAACTCGCGCCAGCACAGCCGTTTCAGGACATTGAATCAATCCGCGTCCGACGCGACCTCGCTCGTCTTTGAATCGAGACTCGATATAGAAGCGCAGCACCAAAGCAACGCCGTTAATCTCAGTCAATCGCCAGCGATGCGTTGGTATTCCCCCGCATTGCTGAATATCGCGATGATGTGCGAGATTGCAAAGGGTCCCGCGGCGGTGAGATCGCCGGTTGCATCATTTTGATTTGATTTTCAAAGCTCCCTTGCGTGGCGACATATTGAGCTTGCGCGACAAGAAGAGGCGGGTGTGAAGATCGACTTTACAGTTCTTTCGAAAAATAAGAGGCCTGCATGTCCAGCGAGAAAGCAGCGGAAATTGCGGCACGGCTTGATCGGCTGCCACCCTCGCGTACCGTCTGGACCATGGTGATCCTGATTTCGCTTGGCGGTGTGTTCGAGTTCTATGACCTCTTCTTCACGGGCTACGTCGCACCGGGCATGGTTCAGTCCGGGTTATTCAAGCCGGAGTCGCTAGGCTTCTTCGCGGCCCTCCAGCCCCTCGCGGTGGCGGGTTTCGGCACCTTTGTCTTTGCCACCTTTGCGGGACTGTGGGTCGGAACGCTTGTGCTGGGTTACGTGGCGGACCGGTTTGGACGGCGCCTGATCTTCACTTACTCACTACTCTGGTACATGGTCTGCACGGTGATCATGGCATTCCAGCACTCCGGATTCGCACTCGATATCTGGCGCTTTATCGCGGGCATCGGGATTGGCGTCGAGCTGGTCACGATCGACACGTACATCTCCGAGCTGATTCCCAGCCAGGAGCGCGGCCGCGCGTACGCGATGAACCAGTTCATCACCTTCGCCGTCGTGCCGGTGGTTGCGTTTCTTGCCTATGCGCTGAACGGGACGCAGCCGCTTGGCCTCGACTATTGGCGAGTGGTCATCCTGATCGGGTCGGTTGGCGCCGTGGCCGTCTGGATCTTGCGTCGCCATATTCCGGAAAGCCCCCGTTGGCTCGCGCGTCACGGCCGGATCGATGAAGCTGAGGCTATCGTTGCGGACATCGAACGCCGGGTCGCCGCCGAGAAAGGCATTAGCCTGCCGCCGCCGCAAGCAGTCGCGCCCGAGAAAGAAGGACGCGGCTCGCTCAAGGAAATCTTCGCGCCGGGTTACCGGCGCCGGACGATCATTCTGTCGATCTTCAACATGGCCCAGGTGATCGGCTTCTATGGCTTCGCTGCGTGGGTACCGACCCTGCTGATCCACCGCGGCATCCATGTCACGGCGAGCCTGGGATATGCGTTCGTCATTGCGATTGCCAACCCCTTCGGTCCGCTACTGGGTATGTTGTTCGCTGACAAGATAGAACGGAAAACGCAGATCTGCGGCGGCCTCATCACGATGGGCATCGTCATCGCGATATTTTCCCAGGTCTCCGCTCCATGGCTTCTGATCGGGCTCGGCGTAGTGTTCACACTGGCCTCGAACATCATGTCCTATGCCTACCACGGCTATCAGGCCGAACTCTATCCGACCCGCGTGCGCGCCCGCGCGATCGGCTTTGTCTATTCCTGGAGCCGGATTTCCGCAGCCTTCGCAGGGCTCGCGATCGGCATCCTGTTGCAGGGGTATGGTGTGGCCGGGGTCGCGGTCTTTATCGCCATGTCCATGCTCGTGGGAATCTGCATGATCCTGCTTGGACCCTCCACCAGAGGACTGGCGCTAGAGACAATCAACCATTGAGAGTGCTGCGCGGGCGATGTGGATCGGGGCTTGCGCCTGCCAGTAATCAGCGATCGACGATCGATGTCGACCAAGGCAGCGGGGCTGATGAAGCTGGTCAAGTTCTCTCAGGCCGATCATGTTCAGGATACCTTGATATATGATCAAGTCGATCTCAATTCAGACCGGCAATCCGTCACTCAAGTCAGATGACCACATCGAGCAATGATGCTGCATGTGGTCACTGCCGTCTGTCGCTCACCCATGCCTTTTCGCCATCAAGTATCCATCGGTCAAAGAACGCCTAAGCCGGCCTGAAAAGTTTCAAAGTCTTCCACGCAATGGGAATTCGATCTGAAATGCGCAATGGTTACCGACCGTGACAAAACAGGTCGGATAGAAAGTTCAGTCGTTAGAATCCGCCTACCCATTGATCGCACGATACGGTTCGGCGCTTCTCTCTCGCATGACACTTTTATCGACTGCAATACGACCAAAGAAGCCGATAAGCAGCTGCGTGTCAGCGGTGCTGTTCGCGTTCGGGCTGCTTTGGGCCGTGCCGTCGGACGCGCAGGAATTCTCCGTGTCGGCCGGTACAGGCCGTGCCAACGCGCCAAGCGAGTCGACCTACTCGTGGAGTTTCACCTATCTACAGGCGCTGGACGCGAACAACGCGCTCAGCTACTCGTGGATAAACGAAGGACATTACACGAATCATCACCGGGATGGTTTCGCGCTCCAATACTGGCGGCGGATCTGGTTCTTTAATGATCGGCTGGCGCTGGCGGGCGGCGTGGGTGGATACAATTACTTCGATACAACAGCTTCCGACGAAGGCAGGCGTTACGCCGATGTGCATGGTTGGGCCTTGATCTATAGCCTCACCGCAACGTGGTACACGCGCACACCGTGGTTTTATCAAGCGCGGGTGAACCGGATAGATACATTCCATAGCATCGACACAACCAGTGCAATGCTGAGCGTTGGCTATCAACTCGGCGCAACCAATCATTCCGGCAGCATCCCGGACTATCTTGCACAAGGCTCGGGTAGCCGGAACGAACTCACCGTACTCGCAGGAAAAACCGAAGTGAACAGCCTGCATTCGCCGGGCGCGTTTGCGAAGAGCGTTGAGTATCGCCATGGCTTCGGGTCTTATGTCGACGCTACCGTGACATGGCTGGATGAGGGACCGACCGCGCTCACCCGGCGCAACGGCGTGGCGACCGAGTTATGGGCCAGCCGCGGATTTTTCGACGAGCGGCTCCGGCTCGCAGTGGGTGCCGGGCCGTATGTTGCCATCGATACCTATAAAATCCCGGGCGGCACGAATACGACCGACAAGGTCTCCGCGCTCGTCACAATGACGGCAAGCTATCAGTTCGCGAGACACTGGCTCGTCCGCGCCTCCTGGAATCGCGTGCTGACGGGCTACAACAAAGATAGCGACGTGTTTCTCGCCGGCATCGGCTACCGTTTCTGAACATGCGGCATCGGCCACGCATGCCGCATGTTTAAACGGTTCCCATCCTCAGAACTTGTGACGCATGCCGAGGATAAACATTTCCTGGCTCGCCGTGCCATTGAAGCCATATGAGCCGATTGACGCCTGCGCCGCCGACGTCGTGCCGTCCGGATTGAGCTGAGTACCGCTGGCATGCTGGTACGCGCCAACCGCATAAAGATCGGTACGCTTCGACAGCGAATAATCCGCCCCTAGGCTCGCCTGGTTATAGGTGGCCGACGTGTTACCACTCGCCTTCTCATACGAGTAACCTACGGCGAACAGCATGGCCGGGGTTGCCTGGTAGTTGAGGAACGCATTGCCAATGTTGTACTTCTCGGTGCTCGTGAAGGTTGAATCACCATCATTTTTATATTGCGCATTGCTGTATGAACCGCCGACCGTGAAAGGACCCAGCGCGTACTGAATGGCCGCACGCGCAATGCCCAGTGATTTTGCTGTCACGTAGCCGCTGTTGATTGCACCATCGAAGATTGCGTCCGACGATGAGGTCGGATCCCATCCGGCGCGGAATGCTCCCGCAGTCGGGCTGGGGTTCGTGGCGAGGAAATAACCGGCCGCGATACCGAGGGGACCGTTGTTGTAGGTGAGCGCACCGCTGTAGGTGTACCCCTGCCCCGTGCGGCCGGCCAGACCGCTGAAAGCGTACAGCCCTTCGAACTGCAAGCCCGAATAATTAGGCGAGACGTACTTCACGGCATTGGATACGCGCAAGCTATTGTCATAGTTGTCCACGTCACCCGGGGTCGCGAAGATACTCCCAAAATAATTGTCACCGGTGAGCGGCTGAACCATGTCAACAAGCGGATCGTATTGCCGGCCAAGCGTCACCGTGCCCCAACTGTCACCCGACAGGCCCACAAACGCCTGACGCCCGAATTCGCGACCGCCCTGGCCTAACTGGCCCGTGCCAATATCAAAGCCATTCTCCAAATCGAAGATCGCCTTGATACCGCCACCGAGATCTTCGGAACCCTTCAAGCCCCAGCGATCACCCGACAACGTCCCATCGATAAAACCCCAGCGGCCGCCGTCACTGGTTTTTACGTAACCGACGCCCGCATCGATTGTTCCGTACAAGGTAACGCTGGACTGCGCCTGTACGCCACCTGCTACGCCAAGGAGCGCCAATGAGATCACGCTTAGAGAACTCTTCTTCATTTCTTTCTCCACGCTAAGACACGGGAAAGGCATTCGGTTTATACCGTATTTGGAAATAATCCGGCCATCCGAATGAGAGAAAATTATTTTGATTGGTATGCCTAAAGAGATTGGAAATAAACAAAACGAAAAACGAACGTCAAGGCACTGTAATGGAGAGAGACCGCAAGCAAGCTCACGGTCTCAAGCTCGCACTGAAAATGTTTGGCAACAACTTTCGTGGAGAACGCGAGCCGAAGTTAATCTAGTCCAAAAAAAGAACTAGTTCAATACCACGTACATAATCAAATGTTGTTTTCTGGTACTGGTAGTCACGGGTTGAAGTCGCGGAACAAAGATTGCTTAACGGCTTGTCTTTTGGCTGTCGCGATCCATCGGGGTTTATCGACTGGACGAATTGCACCATTCTGGAGCGTTTCGCGTCCCCGGGAAATGATCCCGCTCAGAATTTATGCGGGTCCCGATCCGGACAATGATTGGCGATTGCTGTTCGACGCGGCCGTCACATCAATCTGGTGAACTTGCAGACCCGCAATCAGCGTTGTTCCAGCCGACGCTGTTGCATGCCCCGCCCGGGGCATGTTCAATGCGTATTCAATGAGCGCTCGATACTGCCGACGGATCGAATCCGGCCGCTACAAGCGCCTGATGCAGCGTCTCCAGGATGTGCGATTCTCCCAGCACCGCGGTGATTCCGTGCCGGTCCATATCGGCTCGCAGATACTGGTTGACGCGCGCAAACAGCACGTTGACGCCGCGCTGCTTCAGACTCTCGCAGAATTCAGCGAGCGTGCGGGCCGCCGAATAGTCGAGGTCAGTGATCGCGCCCGCGTCGACGATGAACCAGTGGACCGTCGTGGGTGCGCGATCGAGCAGGCGGCGCACGTCGTCGACGAAAAAATGATCGTTCGCGAAAAACAGGTCGGCGCCAAAGCGATAAACAATCAACCCGGGCGCAGTTTCGGTGCCCGGCGTGGCAGGCACCGGTACCCAGCGCCCCCCGGCCGCCGGCGTGGGCGCAAGCATCATGGTGTGCGGATGATAGCTATGACGCACATGGCGCAGCAATGACAACGCAACCGCCAGCAGTATCCCGTCCTCAACACCGATCACCACCACCGCCAGGGCCGTGACGAGCGCCAGTGTGAGTTCTCCGGGGCTCTCACGACGGATGGCGTAAAGACTCTTCACGTCGATCAGCCCGATCGCGATCGTGAACACAATGCCCGCCAGCACGCAGTGCGGAAGATACTGCAGCCACTTGCTGAAGAACAGCAACACCACCCCGACCACAACCGCAAACACCACTTGCGCGAACTGGCTGCGTGCGCCGGCGCGATCGGCCATGGCGGTCTGGGTCGGACTGCCGTTGACCACGAACGCGCCGCTCACGGCCGCCACCGCGTTCGCTGCTGCTATTCCCAGGATGTCCGCATCGGCGTCCACGGGTTCGTTATAACGCTCCGCAAACACGCGGCCCGCCGCGACGCTTTGCGCAATGATCATCACGAAGCACGAGGCGGCCACGGGTAACAGGTCGAGTATCTGTTGCCAGGTGGCAAGCGGGAAGCCTAGTGCGGGCAGTCCGCCGGCAACGGGCCCCACGACCGAGATGCCATGCCCGGCGAAGTCGTAGACATAACTTGCCGCAATGCCGCCGATCACGGCGAACATGGCGACCGGAAGACGCGGCAGCAAGCGCTTGAAAACGAGAATACAGGTCACGACTGCGGCCGATATACCCAGCGTTGGCAGCGAAACGCGAGCAAGATTAAGCGCTATCGATTCGATCTGTCCCAGTGTCCGCGACGACCCTGGGGACACGCCAAGCATGTCGCCCAGCATCGCGACGCCGACCTGAATGCCGACGCCCGCCAGGAAACCGAGCAAGACAGTGCGCGACAGGAAATCGGCCAGGAAACCGAGCTTGAAGATCCGGGCGATCAGTAGCAACCCGGCCGTCAGCAGCGCAACGACCCCTGCAAGCGCCATGTATTGCGCGCTTCCGACCGTGGCCATGGTCGACAGGTGGCTTGCAAAAATAGTCGCTGTTGCGGAGTCTGCGGCCACGACCAGATGGCGGGACGCGCCGAACAGAGCGAAGGCGAGCAGCGGCAAAAACGCCGTGTAAAGACCGGTCACGGCTGGCATTCCCGCTATACGGGCATAACCCAGCACTTGCGGGATATCCATTGACGCAAGGGTCACGCCGGCCAGGAGATCGCGGAGTGCCGCACCGCGGCCAAGCGGCAACACGCCCCTTAACAACTTAAAGCGCATTGTGCGTCCCCGAACGATGTTGCATCCAATACTGCGATAAAAATGAAGGTGTCATTGGCGCATCGTGCCGCAAGTTGATTTGGAAGAGCAAGGTTTCTTGATGACAGTGTTGCAAGGCCTGACGCCATTGCCGCACGTTCTGGGCATTAGAAAAGAGCCGTGTTATAAAACGGGCTCGTATTGGAGGTTGGTCGCGACGAGGGCGACATGCAGATGAGCTTTCTGAAACGAGGCCGGTTTTGCGTTCATTACATGACACTGTGTCTTGCCTGGACCGCACGGACGCTTCTGCAAGCCAAGGCTGACGCTTCGCCCCGCCTGCGGCCTTCAGTCAGACCGTCCGTGACTTCCCTGCTCGTTCTCGTGCGCGGGTTGCGCCGCGGGTTATGTCGCTACCTGCTGCCCGCATGCTGTGGGCTTCCGCTTGCTGCCCTTCCCGCTCTGACCCAGGCGCATCCGCACGTGTGGATCAATTATTCGATGGTCGCCCAGACCCAGGGCACGCAGCTAGTGGCCATGCAGCAGACCTGGGTTTTTTCGAAAGGTTTTCCGTTTTCGTTGGTCGGCGATTTTTCCCACATGCCCAAGTCCGGCCCGCTCAACGCCGACTACACGGCGACGTTCAAGGCACAGGCGTTCTCATTGCTCAAGAGCTCGGATTACTTCACCCACGTTTTTGTCGATGGCAAGGCGGTCGCCGTGGGCGAAGCGCGCAACTTCAGTGTCAGCATCGAACAAGGTCATGTTGTGTACCGGTTTCTTTTGCCGCTCGTAAAACCAGTGGACTTCAAGCGTGAGCGAGTGACGCTCGGTGTCTGGGACGATACATTTTTCGTCGACTTTGAAAGCGCGGCGCAGCCCGTATTGACGCTCAGCGCGGGCTCGCCGGGTAACTGCAAGGCGGCCGCGTTCGAGGATCACGATCACCCTATTTTCGGTGGTTCCATCTTTCCTCAAGCGAGCAGATTATCGTGCTGACCTGCTTCGGTAACCGGCGCGGTGGTGGACATCTAACGATGATTGGCTTGTGCCTCGCCGCTACCCTGACGCTTGCGACGCCTGGTGTTATCGCTCAGACCACGGACGTCTTCGGGCGTACGTCGACGGGTGCGCCGAGCGCGGCTAACACCACCGATGCGCCTCGACCCACGCCGGCAGCCATGCCCTCGATCGTCCGCGATGCCGTCACTGCCAGCATCCACTTGCAAAGCAGGTTGAACGAAAAGTTGCAGGAGGCGCTCGCGAACCAGCGCGATGGATCCGGCCTGTTCACCACCTGGATCATCGTGCTGTGTTCGTTCGCGTACGGGGTGTTGCATGCGCTTGGACCCGGGCACGGCAAGATCGTGGTCAGTGCTTATCTGGCGTCGCGCCGGGCACGTTTCGTGGACGCCGCGCTGCTGAGCGGATGGAGCGCACTGGTCCAGTCCTTGTCCGCGATTGTTCTTGTCGGTGGCGCGGCGTGGCTCTCCCGCGAAGGACTGCCCGACATATTGACGCGGGCGTCGAGTCTTGAACTGGCGAGTTACGTTGCGTTGCTCTGCGTGGGTGTCTGGTCGTTATGGGCCGTTGCGACGCGGCGCGATTGTTGCGACACGGATCGCGTGGCGCTTATCCCGAAGAAACGCACGAGCCCGATATCAGAAGGAAGTGCTTCGGGCGATCTGGACGAAGCCCGGTATCTCGGTGCGAGCTTCGCTCAACAGCGTTCGCGTGCACGCTGGGCTAGAACCGACGTCGAACGCGGAACATCGCGGGCTCGCAGCCGGATATTCCTGACGGGCATGGCAGTCGGTGTACGTCCGTGCGTGGGCGCGATCTTCGTGTTGATTGCGGCCCTCGCCAACCATGTATTTATCGTCGGGGTACTCGCGTCGTTGGCCATGGGAGCAGGCGTCGCTTGCACGGTGCTGGCGATCGGGATGACGAGTTTATCCGTGAACCGGATGGTATCGAACGTAGCTGTTTTCAGGCGACAGAAAGTCGACCGGATTCGTTTCGGCCTGGCGCTTGCCGGCGCCATTTTCATTACGGCGTTCGCGGCATGGCAAGTCTTTGCGCTAGTTTCCGGGACGCAGGCCGCATCGCTCGCGTGAGCGCTGATCGGGCGGCCACATTATATGGGCCAAGAAAAATTTCATACGGGGTTGTGATGCGAATACGCCGTCGGATACGGGCATCGGCTGCTGCGCTATTGCTATTGATCATCGGAGTGGGCGCGTTGTTCACGCCAGTCAGCGCACATGCGGCCGATTGCCATGCCGGCACGCTCGTCACTGTCGTTGCTCACCTCGACGACGACCTTCTCTTCGTCAATCCGGGCATCAGCGACAAGCTTCAGGCGGGCTGGTGCGTCACGACCGTGCACTTGATTGGTGGTGCTAACGGTGCGAATTTCGACTACGTGAAGCTGCGCGAAAAAGGCACGCGTCTCGCTTATGCACGCATGGCGGGCGTAGCGGATGACTGGATCGAATCCACCGTCGTGTTCGCCGGCAAACCCGTGCACCAGATGGTGCTGAAACAGCAGCCGAGGGTGACCCTGCTGGAACTGCGGATGCCGGGTGGTGCGGTACGCGGTGGCAAGGTGCCGTTGGGCCTGATGTGGGACCAGGGCGAGACCATCAACACTTATCCCATCAACAACGACGGTTCCAATGCCACGCACTATGACCGCGCGGAGACGGTCGCCACGCTCAAGCAGATCCTCGCTCCCGCGACCTTGATCTATACGCTCAACCCGGACACCGTGCCGTTCATCGAACACCCGGATCACATCTATTCCGCACGGATCACGCGCGTGGTGGCCCAGAGCCTCAACCGGAACATTCCGATTGGTTACCACGTTACGTATCCTACCGGCGGTATGCCGAAGAACCTGAGCGGCGGCGAGACCCAGATGAAGCGCGATGACGTGGCGTCCTACTTTGCTATCGATGGCGACGACAACGGCGAGCACGTCTTCGGTGAGTATCAGTGGGACGGAAACTGGGTGGCGCGCCGCTACTGGACCGAGTCGAGTTCAAGCGCGGCCGGGCTGGAGTTCCGGCCGCGCTCGAGCAACCTCGTCAACGAGTACTCGAGCCAGTGCCTGACCTCGGCCGGCATGAACGGCAAGCCGACACTCGCTGGTTGCTCGGGCGCGAAGACACAGGACTGGCACTGGCAACCGGTACCGGCCATGCCGGGCACGAAGAACAACTCGCAACTCGTCGATGAATCCACGCAGCAGTGTGTGGCCGAACGCGGCGGCGACCTGATCGAAGAGCGGTGCAATCAGGACGAGGCGGCTCAGAAATGGACGCCGTGGGATTTCGGGCTCGTGTACACCCCGCTCGGTCACTGCCTCGCGGGGCATAACGGTGTGCTGTCGGCCGGGCATTGCTTGTCGCTGACCGCGGAATCGCGATGGGCGCCCACGCCTCATTCGCAATGGACTGACCTGCGCCAGGACGCCGCAATGTACGGCAACGTGCGAGGGACCGTGGACGGTGAGAAGCCTATCAGTACAGTTTATGTCCAGCGGCGCCGGGACGGGCCGGGCTTCAACGTATGGGTAGCAGGCTTTTCGCGGTTGCCGACCGCCGCGCCGTGGTATCTGAACGCAGTGCCATTCAACCCGCATGCCGGCACGCCCACGTGCGCCGGTGACACGCTCTGCTTCGACAGCGTGCGTTTCCTGCTGGGTGACTTCGAAGGCACGGGTCGCGATGACCTGATGGTGATTGCACCACGCAACGGTGGCACGGCTTTCTGGCTGATGCGCAGCACCGGCACGCGCTTCGAAGCGCCGCATCTCTGGTATCAGACCTCCTCGGCGTTGACGCCTGCCAGCGCACAGCAATACGTAGCCGGAGACTTCGACGGCAGCGGCCGCGCCGGCGTGATGATCGCGCAAAAACGCAGCGACGCCACGCTCGACCTTTGGGTTATCGCTAGCGAGGGGTTGGCCGGGCATACGCCGGCACTCTGGATGAAAGCAAGCGGACTTAGCGCGAACGCGCGCTTCCTGCCGGCTCACGTCGCCGGATCGCAGCACACCGGTTTGATTGCGATAGAAACCGTGAATTCGGCGATGGCCGTGACGCAACTCGCGAGTTCGGGCGGCGCGTTTGCCGGACGCTTGCGCGGTAACACCTATGCGGAATTCGCACCCGCGTTCGCCAAGGTGGTCGCGGGCGACGTGGACGGCGATGGCATCGATGATCTGGTCGTGCTCCAGCCTCGCGGCGATGGACCCGATATCAATGTATGGCGGATGAAGGGCGGCACGATATTGGGCGACGCGGTCAAGGTCGGCACTATTCATGAATCGTCTTATGCCGATGCTGTTCCTGCTCTTGTGAGGCGGGGGCGTGGTGAGACGCTGATGCTCTTCAAGCGCGCGAATGCGAAGCTCGGTGGGTTCTATTTCACTGGGGGGGCGCCGAGTCTTATTGGTTATGATTTGAGTGCTTCGTTTAAGCTGGGGGCGGCGCATGTTTGGGGCGACCTGCCTGGGCTGTTTTCGGAAGCGTTGTGGGTCAATATGCTGGCGCAGTAAGGGGGGGCTCGCGCCGGTGGGCGGGTTTGGGGTTTGGCGGGTTTGGGGGTAGTGGGCGGGGTCTA
>NZ_JAAVUQ010000006.1 GCF_018449515.1 Caballeronia sp. dw_19
CTGAATCCGGAATAGCGAAAGCACCAGCAGATAAGTGCAGGTAGATAAAGGGGAAACTACGTTCACATCGGATGTATAAAGTTTGTGTCAAGCGCTATCCGTTGCGTATATGCCACGTCGCCGTGACAGGATTTCCCGGTAAGGCTCTACAGGATTTTGCAGATATAAACGGTGAAAAAGTTTCACATCATTTAACGCAATTAATTCTTCCTCTGATTGCTATTGTCGTGCGCGGCGCTAACTCCGACAGTAAGTCGCCCTTTGAACAAGGGTGTCTTTTTCATCTTTTTAGCGCGGCCTTTAGGCCGCGTTTTTTATATTAATTCCCGCTTATGCAAAACTAAATAGTCGGCCCTGAACAATCGCCAAAGCCTTTACTGACGGGCGTTTAAGGGCGAAACCGGATTGCTGGAATTGCAGGATACGGGCATATTAACGCTTGAAACCCTGCAAATTCTGACGAGGTCCGAATGGGTCCGAAAGCGCGTGTGACAGAGCAAGATTTCTTCCGCCAGCCGCTGCTTGAACAGATCAATTTAAAGCATCCTCTAGTGCGTTTGGCCAGTCTGATTGATTGGGCACGGCTGGGCGCAGCGATGAGCGAGAGCTTCGTGTCCCGTGCCGGACGACCGGCGACTTCACCCCGCCTGATCGCAGGGCTGCTTTATTTGCAACACGCGTTCGACCTGTCCGACGAGGAAGTCGTATGGCAATGGGTCGAGAACCCTTACTGGCAGGTCTTCACCGGCGAGACGTTTCTGCAAACCGAGCCGCCGATCGATCCGTCGAGTCTGACACGCTGGCGCAAGCGTCTCGGTGAAGCGGGTATCGAAGAGCTGTTGGCGGCGACGATTGAGGCGGCCAAACGTGCAGGCGTGATCAAGGCGTCGAGCGTGAAGCGCGTGATCGTCGACACGACGGTAATGCCCAAAGCAATTGCCCATCCAACCGATTCACGCTTGCTGGAGCGGTGCCGTGAACATCTGGTCAAGGGCGCCGCCCGCCACGGCATCAAGCTCAGACAGAACTACAACCGCGAGGCGCCGCGCCTGGCACTGCAGATTGGCCGCTATGCGCACGCCAAGCAGTACAAGCGCATGAGGAAGACGTTGCGCACGCTGCGCTCGCGCGTGGGCCGGGTGATGCGCGATGTCGAGCGGCAGATCGGTCGAGCATCGGACTCAGGTCGCGCTGCGCTGCTGGAGTTGATTGCCCGTACGAGGCGGATTCTGTCGCAAAAGCCCAAGGACAAGAACAAGCTCTATGCGCTGCATGCACCGGAAGTTGAGTGTCTGGCCAAAGGAAAGGTTCGCATGCCGTATGAATTTGGTGTGAAGGTGTCGATCACGACGACTCACAAGGAAGGGCTGGTAGTCGGCGCGCGCTCGATGCCCGGCAATCCGTACGACGGGCACACGCTGGCTGAGGCGTTGGAGCAGGCGGCAATCCTGAGCGATGCGAGCCCGGAAGTGGCGATTGTTGATCGCGGCTACAAGGGCGTCACGATCGACGGTGTGAAGATCTACCACCCCGGTTTGAGGCGTGGCATCACGCGTGGACTAAGGGCGATGATTCGACGGCGAAGCGCGATCGAGCCGGCCATTGGTCACATGAAGACGGATGGCAAACTCGATCGGAACTGGCTCAAAGGCGCACTAGGCGATGCGATGCACGCGGTGCTGTGCGGCGCCGGCCACAACCCGCGGATGATCCTCAGGAAGCTGCAGTTTTTTTACGCCTTTATGCTGGCCCTGTTGTTGAACACGCTCGCTTGCAAGTCCCTTTCGTGACTCAACCCGCAGCGAGCAAAATCTATTGTTCAGGGCCGACTAAATAGGCTGGACCGCCTAGCAGGCTGCGGAAATACAGGCCGACTTTACTGAGCCACGAGCGTGATCAGAATTTTCGGCGGGGGATGTCTCATAGTTTGGAATATGGGCCGGTTAATTTTGGTTTTCGGATCTGTTTATGACGTTCTCTTGCGCATTTTTGGTTCACTGCGGCTGCAACGCACGGAGTTGTCCCAAGGTGCGCATGCGCACGAGGTTGTACGCGGCCATCGTCAGCACGAACATCTGATCGACCTTCTTCAAGCCGCGCACCATCAGCTGGCGCATACCGCCGATGCTCTTGGCCCAGCCAAAACCCTGTTCGATCAGCTTGCGCTTTTGCTGCGACACCGCATAGCCCGCACTCCCGGCGATTGACTCGGGCACTGCCGACTGGCGGCCTGACTTGTTTTGCGCCACGTGAGGCGTGATGTTCATTTCCTGGCAAGCCTTGATGAACTCTGTGAAGACGGTGGGCACCCACACGGCATCGTCCATCGACAGCCCGATAAACCAACGAAACAGCAGGTTATATTGAACCTGCTCCATCAACTGGCGCTCCGAGCGAACGCTATAGAGCACTTGCAACAGCATCGCGCGCAGCAGCTTCTCCGGGGCAATGCTGGGCCGCCCACCTTTGATATCAGCCTCGTACATGCCGGCAAACAAGCGATCCATCTTGGCCAAAGCTGCGTTGGCCATCTTGCGAATCGAGCGCAGCGGATGATCTGCTGGAACAAAGTCCTCCAGCTTACGCAAGGTGAACAAGTTCTCGGCAAACGTATCGGCGCCGCGCATCGCTTCTCTCAGTTGGGGGTCTTTACTAACGGCGAGGTCGACCGACCATGCACGTGCGTTGTCCCTATCTGCCGGGCAAATCGCCTGTCTCAGGTCACCGGCGCCGGATTGAAAAGCACCAGCGCGTTATGCAGCTTCAACTTTTCGGCGCACGTTTGTTTGCGACCGCTCGCGACGTCCAGCATCAAGCGAAAGAGCTCCCAGCCGACATCTTCGATTGTCGCGTCGCCCGTGGCGATCCGGCCCGCATCGATATCCATCAGATCGTGCCAGCGGCGGGCCAGGTCACTGCGCGTGGCCATCTTGATGACCGGGACTTCGGCCAGGCTGTAGGGCGTGCCACGCCCCGTGGTGAACACATGCAGATTGATGCCGGCTGCCAGCTGCAGCGTGCCGCAAATGAAATCACTGGCGGGCGTGGCCGCATAAATCAAGCCCTTCTGCCTGACCTTTTCTCCGGGCGAGAGCACGCCCGAGATGGCGGAGTTTCCGGACTTGATGATCGAGCCCATCGCCTTTTCGACGATGTTCGACAATCCGCCTTTCTTGTTGCCCGGTGTCGTGTTCGCACTGCGATCGGCGCCACCGCGCTTCAGGTAATCGTCGTACCACTGCATCTCGCGGATGATGGCATGCGCCACTTCCGGCGTGGCCGCCCGGCTCGTCAGTTGATCGACGCCATCACGTACCTCCGTCACCTCCGAGAACATTACGGTTGCGCCGGCGCGCACGAGCAGGTCAGTCGCAAAACCGACGGCGGGATTGGCGGTCAACCCCGAAAAAGCATCGCTGCCGCCGCATTGCACTCCGATAACCAGATCCGATGCGGGACACGTCTCGCGACGACGATTGTTCAGCCGGGCGAGATGCGATTCGGCCCTTGTCATGATCGACCTAATCATGGATTCGAACCCGACGTGCTCGTCGTCCTGCAGCACCACGGTGCCGCCGTTCAATGCACCTTCGTTGTCACCGATATCAGCTACGTCATTGCTCAAGGAAGCGATCGGGATCGTGCCGGGGGGCATCAGCCGCTCGGGCTGCAGTTTCTCGCAGCCCAGGCTCACCATCATGACTTCACCGCCAAAGTTGGGGTTCAAGCTGATATTGCGGACGGTGCGAATCGGGATCATCGCGTCAGGGGCGTCGATTGCGACCCCGCACCCATAGGTGTGGCCCAGCCCCACTACGTCATCAACGTTCGGGAATCGGGGCAGCAGTTCTGTCTTGATCCGCGTCACCGCGTGCGCTACGACGTCCGCGACGCATTGCACGGTCGTTGTTATCGCCAGAATGTTGCGCGAACCGACTGAACCGTCCGCATTCCGGTAACCCTCGAACGTGTAGCCCTCAAGCGAGGGCATGTCGGGCGCCTTGCGCGTGGCAATCGGCAAATTGTTCAGCTCCGGCGGCGCCGGCATCCGGATCACATGCTCGTTAATCCAGCTGCCTTTCGGCAGCGCCCTGTTCGCGTAGCCAATCACGACGTTATAGCGAATCACCTCATCGCCTTCGGCCAAATCCACCAGTGCGACTTTATGGCCCTGCGGTACGCGCTCGCGCAGGACGAGCCCATCCGCAAACACTGCCCCTTCGCCCAGGCCGCCGTCGTTGACAACGATCGCGACGTTATCGGCGCCATGCACCAAGATGTAATGCGGAGACTGTTCCATGTGATCAAGTCCTTAACGCGCCGACTATGTACGGCACGTAGATATCATACGACATCCTATGACACCTTCGTCACCTCGGCGACATAGCGTTTACCCTTTTCGTTATATGCGTACTAGATTTTGGCTTGAATACGTTCATTTCATGTTGTACGATGACGTATAAGAAAAATGCGAACCCAAATCAAACATCTGGTGTCCACCATGACAACTCCGCAAGAACTGAAGGCGATTGTTTCCGAAGGCCTGCTCTCCTTTCCTCTCACCGACTTTGACAAGAACGGCGACTTCCGAGCCGATACGTTCGCGGAGCGACTCGAGTGGCTCGCGCCTTACGGCGCAACCGCCCTTTTCGTAGCCGGCGGAACGGGCGAGTTTTTCTCGCTGACCCAAGCGGAATACTCCAGCGTCGTCAAGACTGCGGCAGAAACCTGCAAAGGCAAAGTACCTATCCTGGCTGGCGCCGGCGGAGCTACGCGCGTCGCAATCCAGTATGCGAAGGAAGCCGAACGCCTGGGTGCAAACGGGATCCTGCTCATGCCGCACTACCTGACCGAAGCCAGCATCGATGGAATTGCCAGGCACGTCGAGGAAGTGTGCAAGGCAGTGCCCAATATAGGCGTGATCGTCTATAACCGTGCTAACTCCAAACTGAACGCGGACGCACTCGAGCGCCTGGCGGATTCCTGCCCCAATCTGATCGGCTTTAAAGATGGCGTGGGCGAGATCGAGAACATGGTGACCATCCGTCGCCGTCTTGGCGACCGGTTTTCCTATCTGGGCGGCCTGCCGACAGCGGAAGTCTATGCGGCGGCCTATAAGGCGCTGGGGGTGCCCGTCTATTCGTCCGCCGTGTTCAACTTCATTCCGAAAACCGCGATGGACTTTTATCGCGCCATTGCAGCGGAAGACCACGTAACGACTGACAGGCTCATCGATCAGTTTTTCCTGCCCTATCTGGCCATCCGGAACCGGAAAGCGGGCTACGCCGTCAGCATTGTGAAGGCAGGCGCCACGCTGGTCGGGCACAGCGGCGGCCCGGTTCGCGCACCGCTGACGGACCTGACTGAAGACGAAATGGCGCAACTCGATGGGCTTATCAAGTCGCTCGGCGCTCAGTGACCATCAGCCGAGCTCAACCAGAGCTCAACCAGCACTATTCAGATTGAGTGGCTGCCCCGGTGCTCGCCGACGTTGTGCTGGCGGGCATTTTTTCGTGGTGACGCCACACAACCCGACACATATCAACGCGAAAAGCCCAAATGGAACTCAGCCGAACTGCCAGCTCCGCAGGCGTGGTCAAGCGCACTAAAGTCAGATACGTCATCTTGCTGATGATTTTCGTCATCACGACGTTCAATTACGCGGACCGGGCAACGCTATCCATTACCGGCTCGGCCATGCGAACCGAGTTTGGCTTTGACGCCATCAAGATGGGCTATATCTTCTCGGCCTTCAGCTGGGCGTATGTGCTCTCGCAGTTGCCTGCAGGCTGGCTTCTTGATCGATTCGGAGCCCGCCGCGTCTATGCAGCAAGCATCTTCCTTTGGTCAGTCTTCACCTTTCTGCAAAGCTCGATCGGGCTTGCCGGCACGGCTGCCAGCGCGGTGATCGCGCTGTTCGTTTTACGTTTTGCGATGGGCATGGCAGAGGCACCCGCTTTCCCCGCCAATGCGAAGGTGGTCGCAAGCTGGTTTCCAACCGCTGAACGTGGAACTGCATCCGCGATCTTTAATTCTGCTCAATATTTTGCGGCTGTCATTTTTACGCCGCTCATGGCGTGGATTACTCACACATACGGTTGGCAACATGTCTACATGGTGATGGGTGCAGGTGGAATCCTGCTGGCACTGACATGGCTTAAAGTCATGAAGAACCCGGGTGATCATCCGGGTGTCAACAAGGCGGAGCTTGAGCACATAGAGAAAGGCGGTGGTCTTGTTTCCCCTGCATCGAAGGGAAATGCCGGCGTGGCGCGCCAGGTCGGTAGCTGGTTTTACGTTCGCCAGTTGCTCACTAATCGCATGTTGCTGGGCGTTTATCTCGCCCAGTATTGCATCAATGTGCTGACCTACTTCTTCCTCACGTGGTTTCCCATCTACCTCGTGCAGGCGCGCCATATGACGATCCTGCAGGCCGGACTGACTGCTTCCCTGCCTGCCATTTGCGGATTTACCGGCGGCGTTCTCGGCGGTGTCTTTTCCGATGCATTGATACGCCGGGGTCACTCGCTCACCCTCGCACGGAAACTCCCGATCGTCGGCGGGATGCTCTTATCCGTTTCAATCATTGGCTGCAACTACGTAACGACCGACTGGGTCGTCGTTGCGTTGATGTCGCTGGCATTTTTTGGAAAGGGTATTGGCGCATTGGGCTGGGCCGTCGTTGCCGATACGTCACCTAAGGAGGCCATTGGCCTGTCCGGATCCATCTTCAACATGTTCGGCAATGTGGCAGGCATCGTCACGCCAATCGTGATCGGTTACCTGGTGGCCACGAGCGGCGGCTCTTTTAACGGCGCCCTGGTCTTTGTCGGCATCAACGCCGTGCTGACGATTTTTAGCTATCTCGTCATTGTCAAACGCATCCAGCGCGTGGTCTTGCGCGATCCGGCCATCGCATGAAATCACTGAGCGTTCTCAAACCTGAGTGAACACAAAGTCCGATTCAGGTAGGAAAGACGAGAAGAGCATCGAATCAAGCAACTTGCGATTGGCGCGCAGTTGAAACATCTTCAGCCGCGCGCGCATTGCGAGCTTTAAGTCGGGGAAGTCCGGCCTCAGACCTGATTCAAGGCCGGCCGCCCGTCCAGCACAGCGGCGATATTGTCTAGCGCCGTAAGCCCCATCTGGTCGCGGGTCTCCATCGTGGCGCTTGCCATATGGGGCGACAGAAACACGTTGTCGAGTTCTGCGAAGCGCTTGTCAACATGCGGCTCGTTCCGGTACACGTCCAGACCCGCGCTGAACAAATGTCCTGAAGTCAGGGCTTCGTAGAGCGCATCTTCGTCCACCAGGCCACCACGCGCCGCGTTAATAAAAACTGCGCCTGCGGGCAAGCGTTCAAACTCGTTTTTCGTCATCAACGGGACGCTTCCCGCCGGCACGTGCAGCGTGAGCACCTGACAATGCGGCAGCATGTCGTCGAGGCTGGCGTAAAACGTTGCGCCATTCTCCAGCGACGGAGCCGCACGGCCGATGTCCGTGTAAATCACGCGCATGCCGAAGGCTTGCGCACGCTTCGCGACGGACCGGCCGATACGCCCGAATCCGACAATGCCGAGCGTCTTGCCATTCACGCGGGTACCCAGCATCTCGGTCATGCCGAACGATTTGCCCCAGCCTTTGCGCATGATTCGTTCGTACTCCGACGCACGGCGGCAGGCGGCCAGCACAAGCAGCATGGAGAAATCGGCCGTGCATTCGGTCAACGCATCGGGTGCGTTGGTGACGACGATTCCCCTCGCCCGCGCTGCAGCCACGTCCATATGATCGAAGCCCGCGCTCGCGTTCGCAACGATCCTGACCGTCGAGGGCAGCGCCGCAATGTGCTCCGCCTGCAAACCGGACTTCTTCCCGATCAGGACGGCCGGCACGTCGTGCTTCTTGCAGAAGTCGACGACAGACCACGAGTCCATGTCCGACTCGGTGACGAAGGCATGGAATTCGGCCTCTGCGCGATTCGCCACAACGGTGGGAACCTTTCGCGCAATCAACAGCCTGGTGCGTTTATTTTCCGACATGGTTTTCCTTGGATGGAGAGATGTCGAGAGACTACGGACCCGCAGACAGCGCCGTCAATGTTGATTGAATGAATCAACTTATCGGAAATGAATCGTCCCTTATTTGCCCTGGTTCGTCACGGGACCTCCGCTACGCCGCAATCTGCGGACACCCTCAATCCTGTAAGTGGCAATCAGCGCATCAGGAAAACCCTATGACGGCATGTGTCAGCAAGGCTTCGGATGTTGATTCATTGAATCAAGATTGCTCAATGCATGCACGAATGCAACTCTGTTTGCCATACCTAACTGACTTGTCGAGAGGAAGTGACATGCCTGCATCGAACAAATTCGCAGCCGTGACGGGCGCCGGTTCCGGCATCGGCCGCGCCGCCGCCGTGGCGCTCGCCAACGCGGGCTTCGCCGTCACGCTGATCGGGCGCAGAAGCGGCCCGCTGTCGGAAACAAAGGAGGCAATAACCACGGCCGGCGGAGAAGCACTTGTAGTCCAGGCCGACGTTGCCGACGCCGCATCAGTCGAGCATGCGTTTTCACAGATTTCCCAGGCATTCGGCCGGCTCGACGTGCTCTTCAACAATGCGGGCCGCAACGCGGGAGCCGTTCCCCTGGAAGATTACGAGGTCGATTTCTGGAACGACGTTGTAGCCACCAATCTGACCGGGGTCTTCCTGTGCGCTCAAGCGGCTTATCGCTTGATGAAAGCGCAGTCGCCTCAAGGCGGCCGGATCATCAACAACGGATCGATCTCGGCCCACTCGCCGAGGCCCCATACGATCGCGTACTCCGCAACGAAACATGCCGTCACCGGCATTACCAAATCGATTGCGCTGGACGGACGCGCATTCAACATCGCCTGTAGCCAGATCGATATTGGCAACGCGGCGACATCGCTCACGGAACGCATGAACAGCGGCGTCATGCAGGCAAATGGAAGCATGGCGCCCGAAGCAAGAATGGATGTGACGCACGTGGCGAATGCGGTTGTGCACATGGCCAGTCTTCCGCTCGATGTCAATGTTCTCAACATGACCATCATGGCGACCACCATGCCGTTTGTCGGCCGCGGATAAGTCTGCCGCTGATAAATCACCCTTTCGCCAAATAAAAAAATAACAGGCTAATGTTCAGGAGACACCGATGAAAGTCGTAGAGGAACACACCCTGCCGGCGCGACACCCGGCTTACGCGGATTCCACGAAGCGCTCCAGAGTGCGATACGTCGTGCTCTCGATGTTGCTCATGGCAACCATTCTGAATTACGTGGACCGCTCGGCACTCGGCATCGTTGCGCCCGGTCTCTCGAAGAGCTTGTCGCTCGACAAGATGCAGATGGGTGAGCTATTTGCGGCATTCGGCCTGGCTTACTCCATTGCGCTGGTGCCCGGGGGCGTGCTGACCGACATTCTCGGCTCGCGCCTCGCCTACGGCTTGTCTCTGCTCGGATGGTCATTCGCCACGCTGACCCAGGGGCTCGCGACCGGCTATCACATGCTGCTGGGATCGCGGCTCGCTATAGGCGCACTGGAAGCGCCCGCCTTCCCCTCGAACGCACGCGCCGTGACGCTGTGGTTTCCCGCTGGCGAGCGCGGCTTTGCGACCAGTGTCTATGTCATGGGGCAATATATTGGAACGCCCTTGTTTACCGGCCTGTTGCTGTGGATCTCGGCCACCTATGGCTGGCGCTCGGTCTTTTACGTGACGGGCGGCTTCGGCATTCTGTTCAGTCTTATCTGGTACCGGGTTTATCGGGATCCGCATCGGCACGGAGGCGTCAATGCTGCCGAGTTGCAATACATCAATGAAGGCGCTACGGCTGCGCGAAAGCCCCGCGAGAAGTTCAACTGGCGCGTCGCCCTCAGGTTGCTTGGCTACCGGCAAATTCTCGCCATCTGCCTGGGCAAGTTCTGCAACAATACCCTGCTGGTCTTCTTCACCACGTGGTTCATGACCTATCTGATCGAAGCGCGTCACATGTCGATCATCAAGGTCGGAATTTTCCAGGCACTTCCGTTTATTGGCGCGACGCTCGGCATTCTCTCGGCAGGCTACCTCTCGGACTTCTTCATCCGGCGCGGTGTGTCAATTTCCACTGCGCGCAAAACGCCGCTCATCATCGGCACGTTGCTCGGTGCGTCTATCGTGCTCGTCAATTTCGTCGATTCGAATGAGGGAGTGATCGCTATCCTGACGATCGCGTTCTTCGCGCAGGGTGTCGGGTCGATGTCGTGGGCTGCCGTCTCTGAAATCGCGCCTCGTCAGTATGTCGGACTGACCAGCAGCATCACCAGCCTGGCAGCCAACATCGCCGCCGTCACTACGCCGCTTATGATCGGCTACATCACCCACCACACCGGGCACTTCTACTGGGCACTCAATCTGATGGGCGCGATATGCCTGATCGGGACGCTCTCTTATTCCGTGCTGCTGGGGAAGCTTTCCCGCATCGAACTGTAACGCTCTCGACTATCAGGTGAAAACGAATGATTGAATTCAGGTGGGATCATCTGCAACTGTGCTCGGCGGACCCCGAAGCCACGGCTGCCTGGTTTGCGCGCTGTCTGAACGCCGAGATCGTGCGTCGTCCAGGGCGAGTGGATTTGCGCATTGGCAGCATTAACCTTTTCATCACGTCGATGGCGCCCCCCCAAACTGTCCACCCTCATGGCGGGCAAAAGCAGGGCATCGATCATTTCGGCGTGGTCGTGGACGATCTCGATGCCGCTTTCGAGCACCTGCTGCTCTGCGAGGCGGAAATCGTCGAGCCGGTCAAGCAGGTTCGCCCGGGCGTCAGAGCCTGCTTCGTGCGATCGCCGGGAGACATTCTGGTCGAGATCCTGGAGCGACGGCCCGCCGAGATGACTTTTACCTGAAAAAACGTCAGTATTGGCACTGGATCGGTCGCGCTCCCTTGCTGGACGGAGCCGCATCGTACTGGCTCACTGCCCTGTTCCGCCGCATCACCTTGCTTGGCCACCCTATGCGAAACTGGATCACTCTGACTGAAGCGGCTCGGCAACTCGGAGTGCAGGCGCAGACTGTCTATGCGTATGTCAGTCGAGGCACCATCGCGGTCATGCCGGATCCGCACGCCCCCCGCAAGAGCCTTTATCGTGCGGAGGACGTGGTCGGTCTGTGCCGCAAAAAACAGGTGGGACGCAAGCGCGAAGCCCTTGCCGCCGGAACGATATTCGGTGCGGAGCCCTGCATCTACAGCAGCATCACCACCTTCTCAAAAGGCCGGGCGTACTACCGGGGACTCGACAGCATCCGGCTTTCGGACACAGCGACCCTCGAGGACGTGGCAACCCTTCTCTGGAATGCGAGCGCACCTGTTTCCTTCGAGGTCGGCGACGTGCCGGTACTGGGTGACGAGCGAGGCAGGCAATGCGCGTTCACATCGCTGGCGGCGCTTGCGGCCTGCGGGCATTCGACTCTTGGACGCACCGACAGCGCACTCCATGTCGAAGCCGGGCGTCTCGTGGCACTCATCGCGCAAGCATTCGGCGCGCGAAGTGACGCGAATGCACAAACGACCCATGAACGGTTCGCGCTTGGTTGGGGTCTGGATGGCGATGGCGCCGAACTCGTCCGGCGCGCCATGGTCCTCGTGGCCGATCACGAGATCACGAGTTCGGCGTTCGCCGCCAGGATTACCGCCTCCACCGGCGCGTCGTTGCCGGGATGCCTGCTGACGGGCCTCGCGACACTCTCCGGCCCGCTGCATGGAGACGCGTCGGGCCACTTGCGGGCCGTGTTCGACGACGTCTTGAGACTCGGTGCGGAGTACGTCGTTGCCCATCACTTGCAGTCGGCCATTCCGATCCCGGGGTTTGGACATCATCTGTATCCGGATGGCGATCCACGGGCAGCCGCGTTGCTCGAGGTGCTGAATCCCCCTCAGGAGCTTATGTCGTTTATGGACAAGGCGGTTGAGCTGACTGGGCTCAAGCCTAATATCGACGTTGCACTTGCTGCTTTGGCGGCGCAGCTGGAGTTGCCACGCGATGCCTCGTTCGCCTTGTTCGCAACGGCCCGAAGCGTGGGTCTGCTCGCGCATTGCATCGAGCAGCTCCGGGTGGGCAAGGTCATACGGCCAAGAGGCCGCTATACCGGCCGCGCATTGGAGGACGCCGGCCCGACGCTTCCTGCGGAAGGCGACGAGAAGACGCTTGATCCGGCCACGCTCGATAAGAATCGGTTGTTCAAGGCGGTGGAGCGTTGAGAAAAAAAACGTAAAGCCGGATCTCCGCTTAAACAAAGAGAAGCAGGCGAAAATATCGGCCTGTCATACGCAACATCGCTACGAATCGAGTTCCCTGAGGCGTTGCGAGTCGCCGGTTCGAAGGCTTACTGCTCCTCAATGGGCGCTTTCTGGCCGACCCGCACCCCGCACATCGCTGGGGTCATGACCGGTCGTAAAGTGGCCCGTGCAGACGCCCACTGGCGGCCGTTCGCGGGCCCGCTCTCGCCAGCTAGCGAGCGTCAGGCGTTCGTGATTCTGAATACGCTCTTCGCGTGGCTCGTCAACGCGGGCTACCTGGCCGGCAATCCGCTGTCTCTGTCTCGTCAACGGGCACGCAAGGCCAAGCCCCGCGTGACGCGCTTCCTCGAGGACGATCTCTGGCAGGCCGTCAAAACCTCGATCGACGCGATGCCCCGTAACACCGCACGCGAGCAGGAACACTACGCGCGGGTGCGCTGGCTGATCTCGCTCTTGTTCTTGTATTTGATGGGTCTGCGCATTTCGGAAGTCTTGAGCAATCCGATGGGCGGCTTTTTTAGGCGACGCGATCGCGACGGCCAGGACCGCTGGTGGCTGGCCATTACCGGCAAAGGCGACAAAGAACGTTTACTGCCGGCGACGACCGAACTGATGGCTGAGCTGACACGCTATCGCCGACACTACGGTCTGGCTGCCCTCCCCTATGGCGGCGAAACGACACCGCTGCTGTTGCCGATCGGCGGCACATACCGGACGATGACACGCGGCGCCGTACACCTGATCATCAAACAGGTGTTCGACAATGCGATCGGGCACTTGCAGTCGACCGGCGAAGCGCACGAGCGCGCCGCAGAACGGCTGCGCCAGGCTTCTGCCCATTGGCTGCGGCATACGACAGGCTCTCGCATGATGAACGGACAAGTCGATCTGCGATACGTCCGGGACAACCTGGGGCACGAATCGATCTCGACCACCAGCCAATATTTACATGCGGACGATGATGATCGGCATCGTGCAACCGAGGCCGGACTGACGCTCAATTGGTAGCAAGATGACTATCCTGTCGTATCCCGTCAATCGCGTGCACGAACTCCTGCCGCTGGCCCGTTAAAACACCTCTACGCCATGGACATTCTAGATTCGCTTCGGCAGGCGCCTAGCACCGAGCTATATCGTCTCTATCTTACAATCGGCAAAATGCTTGATGACCCGCGACGTATTCTCGAAATACGTCAACGCCTGCATCTGGGGATGTCCGTCAACTACATTGGCGACAACCCGCTTGGGCCGCCGGCACAAGGCACCATCGTTGAACTCCGCCAGACACAGGCAGTAATTCAAGACAGCGTAACTCGACGCCGTTGGAGCGTGCTTTACGCGGCAATCATTCCGGACACCGCGAGTGGCCCGGATCGTGTCGAACCGGCATCACCACCGAGAACGCAGCGTGATGAGTTCTTCATCGGCGACACAGTCGGTTTCACGGATAAGCACCTAACAGACTGCGGAAATACCTCACTCCGAAGTCACCCAAAAGGTCAGTTCAAACGTTGTTAGTAAAGACGCCACAACTGAGAGAAGCGATGCGCGGCGCCGAGACCTTCACCGAGAACCTATTCACGTTACGCAAGCTGGAGGACTTTGTTCCAGCAGATCATCCGCTGCGCTCGATTCGCAAGATGGCCAACGCCGCGTTGGCCAAGATGGATCGCTTGTTTGCCGGCATGTACGAGGCTGATATCAAAGGTGGCGGCCCAGCATTGCTCCGGAGAAGCTGCTGCGTGCGATGCTGTTGCAAGTGCTCTATAGCGTTCGCTCGGAGCGCCAGTTGATGGAGCAGGTTCAATATAACCTGCTGTTTCGTTGGTTCATCGGGCTGTCGATGGACGATGCCGTGTGGGTGCCCACCGTCTTCACAGAGTTCATCAAGGCTTGCCAGGAAATGAACATCACGCCTCACGTGGCGCAAAACAAGTCAGGCCGCCAGTCGGCAGTGCCCGAGTCAATCGCCGGGAGTGCGGGCTATGCGGTGTCGCAGCAAAAGCGCAAGCTGATCGAACAGGGTTTTGGCTGGGCCAAGAGCATCGGCGGTATGCGCCAGCTGATGGTGCGCGGCTTGAAGAAGGTCGATCAGATGTTCGTGCTGACGATGGCCGCGTACAACCTCGTGCGCATGCGCACCTTGGGACAACTCTGTCCGTTGCAGCCGCAGTGAACCAAAAATGCGGCAAGAGAACGTCATAAACAGGTCCGAAAACCGAAATTAACCGGTCCATATTCCAAACTACGAGACATCCCCCGCTGAAAACTCTGATCACGCTCATGGCTCAGTAAAGTCGGCCTGTATTTCCGCAGCCTGCTAAGAGGCATCCGCTCAGAGAGTTCGAATAGCGGCACCGCGGCGCCAGTTACGAATTGGCTGCGCGGTGCCGAGCCTCGAAATGGCGGAACAGTAACGACAGACTGAAGCAAAGAATAAAGTACAGGCAGGCGACCGTAATCCAGCTCTCGAATACCAGCCCGCTCGATGACGCAAGCTCGGACCCGTTGAATGTGAGCTCTTGAATCGAGATCAGCGAGACAATCGACGAGCTCTTGATCAGCGTGATGAACTGACTCGCCAACGGCGGCAGCACCTTGCGGATCGCCTGGGGCAACACCAGGTGGCGCATGATCAAAGACGGCCGCAACCCCAATGCCTTGCCCGCCTGCCACTGCCCTTTGGGCACCGATTCGATTCCCGCTCGAACAATTTCCGCGACGTAGGCCGCTTCCAGCAACCCCAGACACAACACACCCGAGATGAAATTCGGCAGCAGTTGCTGTGGTCCGAACAGCACCGCGAACGGCATCGCCACCCACCCCGTAATGGGCGCGGCTGCGCCATCGGCACCGAGTGCGGAGACGATTTGATTGCTGATGAAAAAGTAGAAAATAAAGATAAACACCAGCGCGGGAATGTTGCGGATCAGCTCGACGTACGACCGGCCAAGCAGTCGCAATAACAATATTCGCGAGATTTGCAGATACGCGATCACGACACCCACTACGGCCGCCAGTATCGAACTCCATATCGACATGCGAATCGTCGTGATGAAGCCGTTGAGCAGCAGATTGGCCACCCAGTGATGCGCTTTCTGGTCGTAGAAAAATATGTACGGCAGCAAGCCACGCCAATTCCAGTGGTACCGAAGCGTGATGCTCACCCGATAGAACAGGAAGCCGCAAGCCAGCACGACGAGTATCAGCAACGCGCCATCGAGCCACGTCAGCCGGCGGATGAGAGGCGCCCGCGCTCGCCGCGGCGCAGCCGCTTGACCACTGGTTTGAATTGGCATGGGTTCGATGGCCGCGGCGCCCGAATCAGATTTCATATGCAGCCATCCGCATCTCGATCCGGCGCGCACAGAACGATATGGCGGTGGTCAGCAACAGGTAGATCGCCGCTACCGTGAACCATATCTCGAAAACCATGAAGGTGCTGGAAATCGCGTCGCGCGCAGCGGTTGTCAGCTCCGCGACGGCGATCACGCTGACCAGCGTCGAATCCTTGATCAACGAGATCGTCAGATTGGTGAGCGGCGGCAACACCAGACGCACCGCCTGCGGCAGAACGATATGCAGATAGGTATCGCGCTTGCCAAGCGACAGCGAACGCGCCGCGTCCCATTGACCGCGCGCCACCCCTTCAATGCCCGCGCGGAAAATCTCGCAGGCGAACGCACCTTCGAAGACCGCCAGCGCCACCACGCCGGAGAAAAAACGATCCATCCCGAGGATCGGCGCGAAGACAAAATAGATCAGGAAGATCTGCACCAGCATTGGCGTGTTTCGCACCACTTCGATATACCCGCGTGCCAGCGCCCGGCCGACAATCGATTCTGAACGTTGCAACAGCGCGAAGCACAAGCCGAGAAAGATCGCGCCGAAGAACGCCCAGATCACGATTTCCAGCGTTATCCCAAGGCCGGCCAAAAAGACGCCCGCATGCAAGCCACCCTGCTCATCCGACGTGAACAACAGCGGTACGATCTGCTTCCATTGCCAATCGTATTGCATCTGGTGAGCGCCGTGAATCACCAGCGCCACCGCCGCAACCACCAGAATCGCGTAGACGGCCAACGTCGCAAAATTGTGCAACATCCGCCGCTTGAGCTGGCTATTCACAAGCATTCTCATCGGGCAATCCATGTAAACAGCGACCGCATGCCGGCCATGGTCACGCATACGTCTATCCTCAGGACTTGGGCGCCGGCGGGACTTGATCGAGCCACGCACGAGTCGCAAACCAATATTGCCTGCGCTGCTGCAAAAAGCCGTTGGCATGCTCGGCGGCGACCCAGTCGTTCAGATATTTCAGCGTCTTCGGGTCATTCTTGCGGATACCAATCGCCTCGGTCGATTCGAACAGAAATTTGTCGAAGGGCTTGAAGGTGATGTCGGGATTATCGAGATGCAGGAACGTCGGGGTGGGGTCGGAGCCAATGAACAGATCGGCCTTCCCGTTGAGCATCTCGAGCCCAGCCTGGGCGTTGTCATCGAACAGCAGCACCGTCGCAAGCGGCACCTGGCTCTTGATCGTCGGAATCCACGCCGAACCGCGCCGCATGGTGATGACGACGTTTGCCTTGTTGAAATCGGCAAGGGTATGGCGCCCGGCCGATAATTTCTTGTTCGCGACCGCATCGATCCCGGTGTTGGAATCGGGTTGCGTGAAATCGATCACCCGCTCACGCTCGGGGGTCGGTGTCAGGCCGCCGATAATAATGTCGAATTTGCCGGTGACCAGCGCGGGGATGATCCCATCCCAACTCGTCGGAACGAACTCCGTCTTCACATGCAGATCTTTGGCAAGCTGGTTCGCGACGTCGATTTCGTAGCCGACCAATTCACCCTGCTTGTTGCGCATGACCCATGGGACGAAGGTCGCCAGCCCGACGCGCATGACGCCGCGCGCCTTGATCGCATCGATTGTCGCGGGGCCGTTCGCGGCCTGCGCATGAGCGGTGCTCGCCACGCCCCAGCTGAGGACCACGCTCAATAGCGCCAAACACATGTATGCACATCTTTTCATCGCGCTCCTCCCGTACTACGGAAACATCTTGGCCGGTGGAATATGCCGGTCGTCAGCCGCTCAGTGAGAAAGAATCTTTCCCAAAAATGCTTTGGTTCGCTCGCTTTTCGGTGCGCTGAATAACTCAGCCGGCGCCCCTATCTCGATAATCTCGCCCTGATCCATAAACACGACACGATCGGCGACGGTCTTCGCAAAGCCCATTTCGTGGGTTACGCAGATCATTGTCATGCCTTCGCGAGCCAGCTCGGTCATGACATCGAGCACCTCCGAGATCATTTCGGGATCGAGTGCGGAAGTCGGCTCGTCGAACAGCAAAATCTTCGGCTGCATGCACAGGCTTCGGGCAATCGCCACGCGTTGCTGCTGTCCTCCCGAAAGCTGACTCGGATATTTGTTCGCCTGATCCGGAATCCGCACGCGCTCGAGCAGCGAGCGCGCCAGACTTTCGGCTTCGTTCACGGCCATCCCGCGCACCTTCAGCGGCGCCAGTGTCAGATTCTGCAGCACCGTCAAATGTGGGAATAGATTGAATTGTTGGAAGACCATGCCGATTTCTCGCTTGATCGCGACGTTGCGCTTGCTGTTCTCCGTCAGCAGCACCCCTTTGACATAGATTCCGCCATCGTCATAGTGCTCAAGCTGATTGATGCAACGAATCATCGTCGATTTTCCGGAGCCGGACGGCCCGCAGACGACAATCCGCTCACCCGCGCGAATATCAAGATTGATATCGCGCAACGCGTGATATCGGCCATACCATTTATGCACCGAGCGTATCGAAATCATCGACTCGTCGCGGATGGCGCTAACTTCCATGCGGTTTCCTTCTCGGGCCTTCGGGATTTCTCCCGCGCGCGTCGGTTATCGGTTGCTGAACTCCAGGGCCGCTCATTTTCCGCTCATTCGATTGGGCGGAACTCGAAGACCTTGCCGTGCGCCGGATTCAGCACACCGACATCGCCGACGTTCAACGATGCCAGACGCTGCGCGATCTCCGCGCGGCGCGCTTCATCGGGTAAATGCTCGGTCTGGATATACGCGTCGGCAATTTTTTGCGATACATCTCGAATCAGCTGGGTGTCGTCTCCGCTCGTGTGCGGAATGCGCAGAATCGTATCTCCCGCATAGGTCGGCACATGGCCAGCCGCACTCGGCTGCCACTGCGGCGGCTCGATGCCGTTCGCCAGATTCCGGATCTCTTCGCGCAAGCGCGTGCGCAGCATCGCGACGCCTTTGTCCGTGGTCGCCAGATGTTCGCGCGCGTGACTCGTGATCGGCCCCTGGCTGGTCCACGCATCGTAATCGCCCGGGCTGCGCTGACGTTCCTCTAGCGAGCGGTGCCGGCTTTGTCCGTAAAAATCGGTCTTTTCCAGGCCGACATTTTCCGGCTTGCCTTGATGATGCGGGTCGTCCCGATCATTAAAATGCCGCCACGCGATCACCAGCGTATTCGTGTCGTCGACCGGGACGATCCAGCGCGTGAGGCCTGGACGGCCGAAATAACGCACCTTTTCGACACTCTCGAAGATCGCGCCGTTTTGCGAGAAATTCGGCGGGAAATGATCGTGCACGCGCACCCAGATGAATTCGCCGACGCGCCGGGCGTTGGTGTAAAAGAAACCGTGCTTGCTCGGGTGGTAGGCGATCAATGGTAGTTCGGCGAAGACCTCGCTGAATTGCGCGCCCGCAACGCGGGTGTGCAGGAACGACACATGGAACGGGTCCATCGAATTTTCGCTCACCTGCACCCAATTACACGGCGAGTGAATCAGGTACGGCACCATGTCGTTATCGGACATGTCCATCGTGTCGAGTATCGGGAATGCCGGTGTGAGCGCTTGCGGACCAAAATAGGCGAAAACCAAACCCTTGTATTCGACGGTCGGATACGCGCCCTGGCAAAACTTGTCTTTGTGCGGGCTGCTGGCCGGCTCGCCGGGGGTCTCGAGGATCGTGCCGTCATTGCCGAACATCCAGCCGTGGTAACAGCAGCGGATGCCATGCTCGGCAATAATGCCGAACTCGAGCGACGCGCCGCGATGCGCGCAGTGCTTGTGCAGCAAGCCGATGTCACCCGATAGATCGCGATAGATGACCAGGTCTTCGCCCAATATGCGGATCGCCTGCGGGCGCTCGCCGATTTGCGAACTCATGATGATCGGATGCCAAAAGCGACGCAGATACTCGCCGCCCGGCGTACCGCGGCCGACTTCGGAAATTTCCGTCTCGGCCGGACGATCGATCGGCTGATGATATCCGGCAAAGCGCAGCGGCGAGACCGTTGGCCCCGCTCCGCCGGCGCTGGGTGTGCCGGACACGGCCGCGGGGCCGGCGTTACTGAGTTCGTCGTGCATGCGGGCTTTTCTCCTGGCGGATACAAATTGTGGCCGCATCGACCAAGCACAGCTGGCGGCCGCCAATTCAGAACCCGTACAGCTTAGCCTTTCAATTTCCACTTACACAACGCCATCGGCTGCCCATTAGGCAAATGCGGCTCACCTCATAAGGCGCGCTAATCGTCGACAAGCAGATTTTTGTTTTCGTTATAGGTCTGCGTGCTTTGCCTGATCATTTATGGCGTGTGAAGTGGCAGGCCGGCGACCGACCGGTGAAGCATACCAAATACGCAAACGAGTAGAAAAAAATAGAATTTGATTCTGCGGGCAGCCAGGACGATGATGATTCACCGAAAATCGGTCCGCACTGAACTCGCGGCGCACGGCTGTTGCGCGCAATCAAAACAATAGAGGAAACAGTATGCCCACGCTGACACCCAGATCAGGGATCCTCAACATAAAGCCCCATATGATCGCCACGCCGGAAGGCCACGCGCTCACGCAAAGCATCAACGTCTCGTCCAACGAAAACGCCCTGGGACCCAGCGAACATGCAAGCGCCGCTGCCCATGCCGCATTGGATACCATCGAGCGCTATCCCGAAGACGGCGCCATGCGGCTCGTCAAAGCGATCGGCGAGGCATTTGATCTGGACCCGCAAAAAATCGTCTGTGGTCATGGCTCGGACGAACTGTTGCAGCGCCTTTCGCGCGCCTATTTGAATCCGGGCGACGAACTGATCCACAGCGTTCACGGCTACCTCAAATTCCCGAATTATGCGCATGCGATGGGCGCGCGCCCAGTGGCTGCGCCCGACAACGACTTTTGCGCATCCGTCGATGCGATTCTGTCGTGCGTCACCGCGCGCACGCGGATGGTGCTGCTGGCAAATCCGGACAACCCGACCGGTACGTGTCTGTCGGGCAGCGAAATTCGCCGGCTTCACGCGGGTTTGCCTGAAGACACTCTGCTGGTACTGGATTCGGCCTATGCCGAATACGTTACCGCGGCCGATTATGAGATCCCGACGAAGCTGATCAACGAATCGCAAAACGTGGTGATGACGCGCACCTTCTCGAAAATCTTCGGTCTCGCCGGGATGCGCCTGGGCTGGGCGTATGGCCCGGGTGCCGTGATCGACGTGCTCAAGCGTCTGAGCATGACGTTTCCGGTTAGCGCCCCTGCGGTGGCCGCCGGCATCGCTGCGTTGGCCGATAAACAGCATGTTGCCAGGACGTTTGCGGCCAACCGTGAGGTGCTGCAGTCGCTGACCGAGCAATTAACCGCGCTGGGGCTCTACGTGTACCCTAGCAACACGAACTTCGCGCTGATTCGCTTCGATAATCCGCTAAAGACCGCGCAGGCGGCCTACGACTATCTGTTTGCGCGCGGCATTGTCGCGCGCCGGTTCAATTCACCGGCTTATGAGAACACCGTGCGCGTCACGATCGGGCTTAAAGCGGAGATCGACGCGGTGATCGCCGCGCTGACCGATTTTGTGCGCGCGTAAAGGTGCGGCCTCGTCCGCCGTCGATCGGACGAATCCACCCGTGTCGCGCAATGCGCGACGCCGGCAATGCTTGGCCCTCAGTAGGGAACCGCTTCATGTCTCAGAATAATGCGCACTATATCGACGTGGATGCCGCTGATCTGCGTACGCCGGGGTCCGCCAGCGCGCCATCGATTCGAAAATATCGCAATTACATTGCGGGTCAATGGTGCGATCCCTTATCGGACGACTGGTTTGGCTCGGTCAATCCTGCAGACGGCAAGGTATGGGCACACGTACCCAAGGGCGGCGCAAAAGATGCGGCGCGCGCGGTGCAAGCGGCACGCAGCGCGTTCGCGTCGCCGGCCTGGCGCGCACTGACGGCAACCGCGCGGGGTGAACTGTTGTACCGTGTCGCCGCGGTGTTCGAGAGCCGCATCGAGGAACTGGCGCACATCGAAACACGCGACAACGGCAAGCGTCTCGCGGAAGTCATTCCGCAACTGCGCTATCTGCCCACCTATCTTCGCTACTTTGCCGGCTTGGCCGACAAGATAGAAGGGGCGGTCATCCCGGTCGATGTGGCCGGCGTCTTCAATTTCACGCGGCACGAGCCGCTCGGCGTGGTGGTGGCGATAACGCCGTGGAATTCGCCGCTGATGCTGGCGATCTGGAAGCTTGCGCCCGCGCTTGCCGCGGGCAACACCGTGGTGCTCAAGCCGTCCGAACACGCGTCGATCTCATCGCTGGAATTGGCACGCGTATTCGAGGATGCCGGCATGCCGCCTGGCGTCGTCAATGTCGTCACCGGCTGGGGGTTTGACGTGGGTGACGCGCTGGTGCGCCATCCGGATGTTGCGGCAATCAGTTTCACCGGCTCGGAGATCGGCGGACAAACGATCGCCGCCGCAGCTGCGGTGGACGTTAAACGGGTGACGCTCGAACTCGGCGGAAAATCACCGCAACTGGTGTTTGCCGATGCGAACCTCGATGATGCGGTGAACGGTGTCGCAAGCGGCATGTTCTCCGCGCTCGGTCAATCGTGTATCGCCGGGTCGCGCTTGCTGGTCCACGCGAGCATTCACGACGAATTTGTCGAGCGCCTCGTCGCGCTGATGCGTAATGTGCGGATCGGTGACCCCTGCGACCCGGCAACGCAGATCGGCCCGGTCGCCACGCAAGCGCAGTATCAAAAAGTCCTGCAATTTATCGATGATGCGAAAAGCGAGGGCGCGCGATGCGTGCTGGGCGGCGGCCCGGCGACCGAGCCGCGCTGCCAGGGCGGCTGGTTCGTCGAACCGACAATTTTCACCGACGTGAAGCCGCAGATGACGCTATTTCGCGAAGAAGTCTTCGGCCCGGTGCTGGCCGTCTCGCGCTTTGACGACGACGCGCAAGCGACGCTGCTCGCAAACGACACCAGGTACGGCTTGGCGGCCGGCATCTGGACACAGGACATGTCACGCGCGTTCAGGCTGTCCGAACAGATCCAGGCGGGTACGATCTATATCAACAGTTATCGCCACGTCAGCATGATGTCGCCGGTGGGCGGCTTCAAGCACAGTGGCTATGGACGCGAGAACGGCATCGAGGCAATCAAGGAATTCCAGCAGGTCAAAAGCGTCTGGATAGGGCTTCAACCCGTGCCGAACGCATTTCCCGCCCCCGCTGTTTGACGCGAGGCGTAGCCACCTCTATCTCATCAAGCATCGGGCATTGAAACCATGACGACTGCAAAATCACCGTTTCACCCAGGCAAGGTTTCCTGGTCGGGCGACAATCCGGGCATCTACCTGAAAGAACGGGAAGACGGCCCCTACGTCACATTGATGGTGTATTTCCGCATCGTCCTGTCACCGCATGGGCCAGGCACCGCGATGTTGCTGCTCGAAGCACCGCACGAGAGTGCACCGGCGGCAGGTATCAAAAATGTGCTGCTCGGCGACAATCCCGCGTTGACGCATTATTTGTTCGATGAGTTTTGCCGGCATTTCGGCGTGTTCCGCAACCTGCCCGCGATGGCCACGCCGACGCTCATGCCGCTTGACAGCGTGAGCGAGAGCGGCGACGCACGCTCGGCATTCACGGTAACGTTGCGCAGCGGCAGCGACGTGTTCGCTCTGCACTGGGACGATCTCGCCGAGCCGTTTGCCGCCGCGGTGTCGCCCGCGCAATCGGCGACCGGCCATCACGAAATGTATAGCTGCTTTATCGAAGCCCGGCAGGCGTCGATCACCGTGAATGGCCGGCGCCTGGCAGGCAAGCCGATCATCCGGGACTTCATGGGGCGGCCCAGCAGTTCCGCGTTCCTCGCGTTCTCGGAAACCTGGACCCGCGAAGCCGGTTAGGCGAACGCCTCTTAGGCGAGTGCCCGGAATGCCTCGCCGAATTCACGCCGGCGCGCGGCGCTATGCAATATGTCGAAATCTTGCGGGTAATGCTCGCCCGGCACGACCTGCAGCACCACGAAGATCGGGCCTTGCTGCTTGAGCACATCGCCGATTTCGGCGGAAAACTGAGCAAGGCCGGCAAACGTATAGGTGTGTTTGTAGCCCGCTGCCTGCGCGAGCGCGGCGAAATCCACGCAGCGTGCGCCGGGTATCGGATGGCTGCCGTTGGCCTCATACGTCCCGTTATTGCAAACAAAATGAATCAGGTTCGATGGCGCGACGTCGGCGATCGTGACCAGCGTGCCGAGATTCATCAGCAAACTGCCGTCGCCATCCAGTACCAGAATGCGTTTGTCGGGTCGCCCGAGCGCCAGGCCGAGCGCGTGTGACGACGCTTGCCCCATCGCCCCGACACCGAGATAGGTCAGCGCACCGGGTTTGATCGCAATCCATTCGAATGCAGCCTGAAACACCGGGACGACGATTTCATCGGTATGGTGTTGCGCCAGCACCTTCAGACACTCATCGCGTTTCATCATCACTTACTCCGGACTTTGGGTAACCACGAACACGAACGGCTGCGAGCTCTCGTAGGCGTGCTCGAACGCCGCCTTGATCTGCCCGGCATCCTGTCTCGCGCCGAGACGCGCATGGCGGACTTTCATTACGTCGAGAATCGGTTCGACGATCCGGATGCCGACCTTGCCGGAGTCCGGCGGCGCGCGGTTCGGCTCCATCCCCTGCAACCCGACGATCATGCAGATCGGCAGTTCGTACTCGACGGCGATCGCCCGGATCGCGTTGATCGAATCGAGCAGACCGGTATGCTGCATCAGCAACACCGCGCGTTTTCCGGCAAATGCGAGCCCCGCACAAATCGATACGCCCTCGTCTTCCTTGCAGACGCGCACCAGACGCAACGACGCATCGCGCGAGATTGGCCACAATAGGTTGTCGCTGGTAACGATGTCCGGCACCGATACGACTGTCTCGATGCCGCACTGCTTGATGGCCGCGATGATGTCGCTGCCGCGAACCCCGCCACCGTTTGACTCTTCCGTCATTCGAGTTCCCCCCGCTTGTGTGTCAAGCCGAATGCCCCAAGCGCCGGTTTGCCCGGCGGACAACGTCACAGCAGCATGCGGCCTGATCGCAAAAAAAGCCCACGGCTTCTGCAAATGCTGATCCGCCATCATGATCGTCCGCAGTCCGTTACATATCAAATTCTATTTTTTACTGCTCGATTGTGCGTATGTTATGCATCCAGCCGCCGGATTATTGCCGCTGGTAAGATGCGATCCAAAAGGGTAGCCAACCATGATCGAGCTGAGAGTCCTGAGGATTTTTCTCGCCGTGGCCGAGAGCCGCAGCTTTACGCTCGCGGCCAAGCATCTGGAGAAGACCCAGTCGGCGGTGTCGCAGGCGGTTCGCCAGCTCGAAGAAGAACTCGGCGTCGTGCTGATCGACCGCGACAGCCGGCCGATGGCGCTGACGGCTTCGGGCTTGACCTTGCGCGATCGAGCCTATCAGCTGCTCGAGGATGCGGACGCGCTGGTCGGCGCGATTCGGGAGCAGGGTAACAACAAAATTCAGGAAATACGCGTTGGGGTGGTCGATTCGTTTGCGGCGGCAGCCAGCGTCGAACTCATCGAATTCCTGCTTGGCTACGCGACCAATCTTTCGGTCTGGACCGGCATGACGGCGCGGCTCGGCGACGCGCTGATGCAGCACAAAGTCGACATGATCATCACCAACGATTCGCTCGACGACGTCGAAGGCCTGGATCGATTCGAATTGCTGCGGGAACCCTTTGTCATGCTGGCGCCGAAGAAAATCGCCAGCGCGGGCGGTGCGCTGAGCCTGCCCGAGCTCGCGCGCAACTATCCGATGATCCGCTATAACCCGCATTCGATTCTCGGCATGCAAATCGAACGCCTTCTGCGCTCGCAAAATGTGCATGCAACGCGACAGCTCTCGGTCGATCAGACCGATACGCTGGTCGCTATGGTCGCCGGCGGCATCGGCTGGTCGATCACGACACCATTGTGCTTATTGCAGGCGCGCACGCATCTGGCGAATGTCGATATTCTGCCGCTTGGCGAGCCGCTGTTTTTCCGGCGCCTGGTGCTCGCTTCGCGCAGCGGCGAATACGGCGACCTGACCGAACGGCTCGCAGCGCTCGCCGGGACGCTTCTGGCTACCCGCGTGTTCGATCAAATGAAACTGTTGATTCCCTGGGTCGCGGACAAGGTCTCGATCAAATATGCGGAATCGGCCCCCGTGCGAGACGCATGTATCACCCGGCCAGACAGCGCGTCTGCCGCTACCGTGACGGCACCGCTCGAACGATCGTAGGGCGACGCGATCGTCGCCGCGAATTAAAATTCTTTATCGTGCGTTGACGCTTTGCCTTATGGCCCGCACTTTCCACTAGGGTGCCGGCGTTGCGTGAGCCTATCCTGAATACCCTTAAGGCTTGCACGGCATCCATGTCTTTCAAAAATCAGATCGATCCCGACCGCTCCCGCGCTGATCAGAGCGCCATCGAGCGAATGCTCGCGGCGCAGCCGCAGTGGCAAGGCGTGGTTCAAGCGCAGGCGGTTCTCGAACTCGACGGCCAGATGCTGCTGCACGCAGGGCCGCCGGTGCGCGATCCGCGCGAGCTGACAACGCCGTTGCTGAACTCAGCCGTGATGGCAGTCCTGTTCGAGGGCTGGGCGCAAGATCAGGCAAGCGCGCAAGCATTGCTGCGATCCGGAAAAATCAGGCTCGAGCCGGCCCAGGATCGCCACGTGGCCGTCCCGCTGGCCGACGTGCTGTCGCCCTCGATGTTCGTTCAGGTGGTGGCTGCGCGCGACAATCAGGATTGCCGTGCGTACAGCCCGTTGAACGGCGGCGGCACGGAGGTCATACGGGTGGGTTTGTGCAATCCCGCAGTGCTGGAGCAGTTGCGCTGGGTCAACGGCGAGTTGGCGGCGACGTTGCGCGAGGTGTTCGGCGATCCGCTCGCACTGATCGAATTAGCTGACACCGGCCTGTCGCTCGGCGACGACTGTCATGGTCAGACGGCGCACGCAACCGACGCGCTGACGCAGCTATTGTCACAACGGCTCGGCAGTGCTGCGGCCGACGTGCGTTGTCGAACCTTCCTGCAGCGCTCGCCGGGCTTTTTTTTGAATCTCTGGATGGCCGCCACCAAATGCATCATGCGCGCCGCACAGGGCATTGCGGATTCAAGCGTGATCACCGGCATGGGCGGCAACGGCTTCGAATTCGGCATTCAACTCGCTGGCCGGCCGCGCCACTGGATCACCGTGCCGGCGTCGCCGCCCCTCGCGGTGGGCGCACCGTTCGATGCGACGCGAGCGCTGGGCGCGATCGGTGACAGCGCGATCGTCGACGCGTTCGGGTTTGGGGCGATGGCGCCGGGCCATGCGCAGCGCAGCGCGCAGGCACTGTCGTCGATTGCCGGCGGCGCGACGTTGTCACCGCAGGCATTCCTGGCCGCCCATCCCGGTTTTCCGCTTAGCGGCGCGCGTGTCGGTCTGGCCGCCGCGACGGTCTGCGAACAACAGGCCGCGCCGATCATCAGCCTCGGCGTGCTCGACAACCGTGGCATCGACGGGCGGCTGGGGCCCGGTTTGTATCAGCCGCCCGTCGCCGTATTCATGACGGCCTGCGAAGCATTACGGAACAGCCAATGACGTCTCCCAATGAACTTGATGCGGTACAGGCCGCGGCCGCGATCCGTGCGGGTCAACTGACATCGGAACAATTGGTTCAGGCCTGTCTCAATCGCGTCGATGCGCGCGAAAACGTCGTGGGCGCATGGCAGCATCTGGATCGCGAAAAAGCGTTGCAGGAAGCACGTGCGCGTGATGCGGCACCGGGCAAAGGGTTGTTGCACGGTCTGCCGATAGCGGTCAAAGACATTATCGATACGGCCGAGCTGCCGACCGGTTATGGCTCGACGATCTACCATGCCGCCCAGCCGTCGTGGGACGCCTCGTGCGTGAACCTCGCCGGTTGGGCAGAGGCATGCCTGGAATCGCGCTAGCGTTTTACGACACGTACCATTATTCGCAAATAGCGCGACGACATGAGATCCTGGCAGTGTCTGGTATGCGGATTCATCTACGACGAAGCGCTTGGGCACCCGATGACGGCATTCCGGCCGGCACATCGTGGGGCGACGTTCCAGCGGATTGGGTCTGTCCGGAATGCGGCGTAGCCCAAGACTGATTTTGAGATGGTACTGCTCGACTAGTAAGCGTAGCCGTAGACTTGGTTGTCAGCTGTTCCCGGCGCGTTGATACGACGGCATGAACTCGGCTGTCAACGCGATAAATTGCTGAGCGATCCGCGAAAGCGGCTTATGGGTCGGCCGTAGAATGCCGACCTCCTCCGGCAACGCCGGCTCGAAGCGCCGAACCATCACACCGTCCGCCATCGCTTTTGAGAAAAATGGCGGAACGATCGACACGCCGAGACCCGCCCCGACCAAGCTGAAGATCGTCTCCGCGGTCCGCGCATCGATCTTCAGCTTGCGGCGAATCAACGCGGCGTCGAATATCTGGTCAACTCTAAAGCGGTAAGTGGAATCGGACTTGAATGAAATAAAGTCCTCGCCGGCCAGATCACGCGGCGCAATGCATGCGTTGGCGGCCAACCGATGGCCGATCGGCAGCAGGCAAACCGAGTCGGCCCTGAGCAACGGCGTTGTTTCGATATGCGCGCTTTCGACCGGCAGCGACGCAATGCCCAGATCGCATTGCAGCGAAACGAGCCATTCAAATACGCGCTGCGATGACTGAACCTCGAGCGACACCGCCACATCCGGATACGCAGCGGTAAAGCGTAACAACAGCGCCGGCATGATGCTCGACGCGATGCTCGGCAGTGTGATCAAGCGCAAATGGCCGGCACGAAATTCGTGGATCGCCTTGGCCGCCTCACTGACGTCGCGCAGCCCGACGAACGCGCGGTGCACCTCGTGCAGCAACGCGCGCGCTTCGTCGGTCGGAACGAGCTGCCGGCCAGTCCGATCGAACAGCATGAAACCGATCTCCGACTCCAGATCGGAGAGCATCCGGCTCACGACCGGTTGCGATACATGCAGCATCTCGGCGGCCTGGGTAACCGTGCCGGTCGCCATGATGGCGCGAAATGCTTCGATCTGACGGAACGTCATGGCCATCGTATGCCGTCACCTGATGATGTATTTTCGGGATGAAATACCGCAACGGCGCGAGAGCGGATGAGCTTTCGCGCGATGCGGCCGCATTTTACTTGATCAAAAGAACCGTCATCAACCGCGCGGCAATGCCCGTGCAGTTTGCGGCCGCCGTTTCAGTCTTCGTCATTGGGATAGGGGCAGGCCTCGCTGCCCGCCCCCTCCCACACCACCGTGCATACGGGTCCGTACACGGCGGTTCGGATCGGTTGCCCGGCTATATGAATCCAACCGATGGAAGTCCAGGCGATTGGAAGTAACGATCAGACAGCGCAATAGCGACTAGATGGACACGCGGTCTGAAGCCGCAGGACCATGAGCTTGAGCTTTATCGATCGAGCGGGTCTGCGTGCTAGATGTCGCCCGCAGGCACGACTCATCCCCCTTTGGGTAGGAAAAATTTCAGCCGTCTCGCTCTGCACCGCTCGGTGGGCGAACCCGCAATCCGGCTGGAGCCGGCAGAAAATTTCTGGGGAGAAAGTTGCCCCAAGTCGCCTCGTTAGTCTGCACCCAGCTATCCGACAAGACCATCGTGGCCAGTCCAGAGAATGATTTTCAGCGCCAGGCTTGCGTGAAATCGCTGACCACGCGCGCCAGATGGGCTTGCATCGCCTGGCGGGCCTCGGCTGGATCACGGGCCATGATGGCAGCGAAGATCCGCTGATGATCTTCCTGCGACGCCACCCGTAATGCCGTCGTATGAAAGTGTTCCTCGATCTTGTCCCACAGAGGATCGCTGCGCGCGCAGTCCCACATTGCGGTGACCATGTGCAACAACACGGTATTGCCCGTGGCTTGTGCGATGCACAGGTGAAATTGCCGGTCTGCGGCGTCGTTGGCCTGCTTGTCGTGCATGTTCTCGCGCATCGTGGTGAGCGCGAAAAAGATACGATCGAGATCGCTGTCTTTGCGCTCCACGGCCGCGAGCGCCGCTACTTCGGATTCGATCAGGGCACGCGCTCGCAGCGTTTCGATCGGCCCCGGGCCGCGTGGCAACTCGAAGCTCACCGGTCGCGCGCCCAGGTCAGCCGCCACATAGATCCCTGAGCCACCGCGTACTTCCACGACACCCTGGACTTCCAGCGCGATGATCGCTTCGCGCACCTGCGTGCGGCTGACGTTGAATTTGTCCGCCAAGGTGCGCTCCGAAGGCAGTCTCGATCCCGTTTCGAAGTCGCCCGCCGCGATCAACGCGTGAATCTGCTTCGCGAGGCCGATGTAAGAACGATCCGCGCCTTCTGCATCCTGTCTCTGGGTGAACGGTTGGAGGGAGAGGTCAGTCATTGAGTGCTCGTATATTGGCGTATCGAGGAGCGAAAAACAGCTTCCGGCTCATGCCAGAAATGGTACACCAATTCGGCGAGACCTCTCATTTCGACTGCTGTGAGCGACTGCTGCGAGCGGCACGATATGTCAGTGAAAATCAGGACGCGGCTGGGCTGACGTTGTGATTCACTGGTAAACCACTATCGCGTCGAATTGGTCAACCAATCATAATTCGGCAGCTTCAGGGGCTCGCCGCATGCGCGCCTCGATGCATCAGGGCTGTGCAATCAATGAAAGGAGTGAAGTCGTGAAGATGTCTTTCCGGTGGTACGGCGAGTCCGATCCCGTCACGCTGCAATACATTCGCCAGATTCCCGGCATGACGGATATCGTGTCCGCCATTTACGACGAACCGGTTGGCGAAGTGTGGCCCGCGCAGAAGATAGCGGCCCTGAAATCGATGATCGAGCAGGCCGGTCTGCGCTTCGAAGTGATCGAGTCCGTACCCGTGCACGAGGACATCAAGCTCGGCAAACCGAGCCGTGACCGGCTCATCGCGAACTATCAGCAGACCATCCGGAACCTCGGGGCAGCCGGCATCAAGGTCATCTGCTACAACTTCATGCCGGTATTCGACTGGACTCGCACGGACCTGTCAAAAACGCTGGAAGACGGCTCGACTTGCCTCGCGTTCAGCACGAAGGAAATCGAAGAGATCGACCCGAGCAACGGCATTGCACTGCCTGGTTGGGATTCGAGCTACAGGCCCGAACAATTGAAGGCCTTGCTCGCCGACTATCGCGAAGTCGATGAAGCCAGGCTCTGGGAGCATCTGGAATATTTCCTGAAGGCGATCATTCCTGTCGCCGAGGAGAGCGGCGTGAAGATGGCGATTCATCCCGACGATCCGCCACGTCCCATCTTCGGTTTGCCACGCATCGTCAAGAATCGCGATGACCTCGCGCGGATCGTCGGGATCGTGGATTCGCCGGCGAATGGCTTGACTCTGTGTTCCGGCTCGCTTGGCGCCGGACCGCAGAACAACGTAGAAGCGCTGGTGCGCGAGTTCGGCGGCATGGGGCGCATCCACTTCGCACACATCCGCAACGTGAAGATCACGCCCGAGGGCGATTTCGAAGAGTCTGCCCATTTGTCCAGTTGCGGTTCGCTGGATATCGCCGCGATCGTGAAGGCTTACCACGACACGGGATTCACCGGTTATTTCCGGCCAGATCATGGCCGCATGATCTGGGGCGAGACCGGCAAGCCTGGCTACGGTTTGTACGACCGGGCTTTGGGCGCCGTTTATATCAATGGCTTGTGGGAAGCAATCGACAAGCTGTCCTGAAGCGCAAGCCGGAATAAAAACATTCAACGAGGACGCCGGCGGAAGGTTCGGCTGGCGTAGCAAAACAATATCCAGGACGGAGACTTCCATGCCACGCATCCGATGGGCCATGATTTTCATGTGCTTCCTCGCCAACGTCATCAACTTCGTTGATCGGGCCAACCTGGCGATCGCGGCGCCCAGCATTCGGGCGGAGTTAGGTCTGGACGCGGTCGGCATGGGCCTCGTGCTGAGCGCGTTCTTCTGGACATATGCTTTTCTGCAACTGCCCGCCGGATGGTTCATCGACAAGGTCGGCGTGCGCGTGAGTCTCGCTTTGGCGGTGGGCTGGTGGTCGATCTTCACGATCGCGACGGGAGCGGCGCGTGGTCTTGCCCAGCTCGTGGGCGTTCGGCTGATGCTCGGCGTCGGGGAAGCAGCGGCGATTCCGTCGTTTGCGAAGGTTGCCTTCAACTGGTTTCCACGAGGCGAACGGGGCCTGGCGAGCAGTATTTTCGACAGCGGTTCGCGCGTCGGATCCGCCCTGTCCCTGCCGCTGGTTGCATGGTTGATCTCCGTGGTCGGATGGCGTGGATCGTTCGTGATGACGGGCGGCCTCGGGATTGTGTGGGCCGCCGCCTGGTGGTTCATTTATCGCGACCCGGAGCGCTACCGCGCTATTGCGCCTGAAGCGGTCGATGCCTTGCTCTCGCAGCGCGGTTCGCCTGCCACAATCGCCGAGGCCAATTCCGCCGAATCAATCTCATGGCTCGACCTGTTTCGCTACCGGACGGTGTGGGGCATGATGATCGGCTTGTTCTGCCTGAATTTCGCGATCTACTTTTTTATCACGTGGTTTCCGAGCTATCTGCTGCAGTCGCGTGGTTTCTCGCTGGCGTCGTTAGGGACTTGGGGCATGATGCCGGCGCTGCTGGCGATTCCCGGCGGCTGGCTTGGCGGCCTGGTGTCGGACGGTTTGTTCAAACGCGGATGGAGTGCGACGGCCGCGCGCAAGACATGCCTTGTGCTTGGCATGTTGCTGTCATCGTCGATCGCGCTGTCCGCGTACGTCGAGAGCATCTGGGCGTGCCTGGCGCTGTTTTCGTTGGCCTACGCGAGTTTGTCGTTCGCCGGCGCGAACGTCTGGACCCTGGTTGGCGAAGTTGCACCTACGCCGGCTCATGTCGCCTCGCTTGGCGGTATCCAGAACTTTGCCGGTAACCTCGCAGGGATCTTTATCACGACGTTCACAGGCGTCATGCTGACGATCACCAAAGGTTCGTTCGCGATCCCGCTCGTGGTCGCGGGTTCGCTATGCGTGGTCGGCGCGTTGTCGTATCTATTCGTTGTGGGGAAAGTCGAACCGCTGCCGTTGCTGCCGCGTGGTCATGCGAAGAAAATGGCCGAACGAGAGGCGGTTTGACTGAGCAGTTCGACCAACGGTTTTTCGAACTATGTATATGGCCATGGTCGCGAGCGGACCCGACGGCAGTGATACCGCGCGCAGCCTGGTGGGCGAAATTGATCGAGTGGAGGCGTTGTACGGGGTTTTGCCGCAGTAAGGGAATCGGTAAGAGTGGGACGGAACAGAGAGGAATGCTTATTTCGCAAGATAAGAGTGCGCGCGAACGAAGCCTGCAATAGCGGTGTTACATCGATGCTTCGAGCATCGTGGGGTAGTCGTCACTTGACGCTTCGCGTGGATTGGTCTTATGGCTATGGTCCTTCAGGGCACCCGCGACAATGCGTGCGAACATCTCGCGCGTCACGCCGAGTTCCGCGAGACCGAGCGGAAGTCCGAGCGTTGCCGTCATCGCACGGATCGCCGGACCGACCTCGTCAGCCGATGCAAGGCCCATCGCCTGTGCAATGCGTTCGAGCTTGGTTTCGTCCTGCATCGAAGGCGCCGCGCGATTAAAGGCAATGACGGCTGGCAAGAAGATCGCGTTGAGCGTGCCGTGGTGAAGGCGCGGATTGATGCCTCCGAGAGAATGGCTCAGGCTGTGTACGCAGCCGAGACCTTTCTGGAAGGCGAGCGCGCCCTGCATCGACGCGCTCATCATGTTCAGACGCGCGGCGCGGTCGGTGGGATGGCGAGTCGCGCGTTCGATGTGGCGCCACGCACGCCACAGACCGTCCAGCGCGATGCCGTCGGCGGGCGGATTAAACGCGGGCGCCATGAATGTTTCGAGACAATGCGCGATGGCGTCCATGCCGGTGGCGGCCGTGAGCATCGGCGGCAGGCCGAGCGTGAGCTCTGGATCGCAGATCGCGACCCTTGGCACGACGTAAGGCGAAATCACCCCGACCTTGCGGCCGTCGTCGAGAATCAGGATCGCCCCGCGACCTACTTCGCTGCCGGTTCCCGCAGTGGTCGGGATAGCAATAACAGGCGCCGTCGCCTCCGTGATGCGCGCAGCGCCTCCTTCTATCACCGCGAAGCTTTGCAGCGGACCGTCATGCGTGGCGCAAACGGCCACACCCTTCGCCAGATCGATCGACGAGCCGCCGCCCACCGCGATCACACCGTCGCATCCATGCGCCCGGTACATCGCAACGGCGTCCCGCACGACGCCCTCGTTAGGGTTCGGCGGAGTGCGATCGAACACCGGCAAATCTATTGTACTGGCGAGCGCCGCCAGCACGGTGTCCACAATGCCCGCTTCCCGGATGCCTGCATCCGTCACGATCAAGGGCCGGCGTATGCCGATGCGCTCGCACTCACCGGCCAGCAGCCGAACCGCGCCATATTCAAACTGAATCTGGGTTATATAGTTGATAAGGGACATGACAGTTGAGGAAGAGTTATAGGGGAGCTATGCTGTTGCTCGGCATTCGCTTGCCGGACCCGATAAACAATGGGATTTCCGCAGTAGTGACAATGATCAATGCATCGTTGGTGGGGAATGGACCATCCTCAACCCAAACGTTTAACTGATCAAACAGCGCAAGCACGCGCTGCGCTTCGTCGGGATATTGCCTGCTGACCCAAACGGCCGGCTCCTCGGTCAATCCGACTGGCGGCTCGGACACGTCTTTTGTTGCAAGCTTTGTCCCGTCTCCGTACTCGTAGAAACCAGATCCGCTTTTGCGTCCTAACATCCCCCCGGCAAGCCGTACAGCAGTGATCGGTGACGGGCGGAAACGAGGTTCGTCATAGAACTGCCGATAGATAGATTCCATGACCGGGTGCGACACGTCAAGCCCCGTGAGGTCGAGCAGTTCGAACGGTCCCATGCGAAAGTCCATCTGTTCGCGCACGAACTTATCGACGGTGTGGGCGTCGGTCACAGCAGCGCCAGGCCGTGCCGTTTCGCATACACCGCCACAGCTACCGAGTCCCGCTCTAGCTCTAGCCTCGACACACCACACATCATCCGTCGCGCGCTTTCGTAACGGGCAGTCCCAATCCTTAACATGATGCGAGAGGTTCATAAACAGAACGTCCATATCCGGGGTCTTTAGCTGTCCCATGCTACGCGACGTGGCGAGCGCGCCGAGCGAGTCAGGTTCCTGACGGCGCCGGAGCAGCTGAGCGCTATAGGCATCTTCTTTACTGAGCGGGAGGAACCCTTGCGGGGCCCGCGAGGCAAGTTTCGGTCAAAAAGTCGATGACCCCATGAATGGTATCGAGGGCCGCCGAATAATAGATGAAGGTCCCCTCCCGGCGCCCGGATACAAGGTTCGCTCGCAACATGTCCTTGAGGTGGAAAGACAGGCTGGATGAAACGATTCCTAACCGCGCAGAAATCTCGCCAGCGGGCAACCCGCGCGGCCCCGCCGTAACGAGTATCCGGAAGACAGCCAATCGCGACCGGTGCGCTATAGCGCTCAAAGCAAGCATTCTGGTGTCTTCATCCATTTCCATGGTTCATCAATCGTCGAAAGTCGTTTGCTCTGGTTTGACACGCACGGCGGCAAAGTCATCCCCGCTACAGACTGACGGGGAATCGGCTGTGGGATAACACGCGAAATGCCCCGGAGATGTACATCAGTGGACCTCGATCGCCCGAGCATTTCGCACGTCGGCGGTCCTACACTCCCTCGACCAGTACGGTCCTGAATCAGCGCCTGGCAGCGTGCGAGCGAAACCCTCTTCGGCTTCCTCAGGCAATCCACCCACCGTCGACCGTCAGACTTTCACCGGTGGTGTAGCTTGCTTCGGGGCTCGCCAGGTACGCTACCGCCGCCGCGATTTCTTCGGGCTTACCGAAGCGACCCACACTGGCGAGTTTCGTCATCGTTGCGTGAGCCTCCGTCCCAGGCTGGGGAGCGAGTTCAGTGTCGATCGGGCCGGGCTGAACTGCATTGACGGTCACGCCATACTGGCCAAGCTCGCGCGAAAGTCCACGTGTGAAGCCCCGAATGGCAAACTTCGACGCGATGTAAAGCGTTACGCCAGGCAGCGGCGCTGCTTCGCCGAAAGCAGAGCCCACATTGATGATGCGTCCCCAACCCGTCTTGATCATGCGCTTTGCCGCGTCCTTCGCCAGTTCAATCGGCGCCCGCACGTTCAGATTGAAGTGCGTGTCATACGATGTCTCAGACGACTCAAGGAACGGTCCGTATTCGACGGTGCCCGCGTTGTTGACGAGGATGTCGAGCCGGCCTTCAAATTTTCCGCCAAAGACGCCGTTCAACGAATCGGTCAGCGCCGCGACACCCTCGGGCTTTGCCAGATTGGCGCCGACCGCTTCGGCCTCGCCGCCTGCATCGCGGATCGCATTAACTACGTTCTCTGCACGCTCCGGACTCGACGCGTAATGGACGATAACGGATGCGCCCTCCCGCGCGAGACGGGTTGCGATGGCCGCGCCGATTCCACGAGAAGAGCCGGTCACAAGTGCAAGTTTGCCTTTCAGAGCTTGAGTCATGATTACCTCGATAGTGAAATTTGAAGGGTCTGCTCACATGCCCAAGTGCGGGGACAAGCCGACTGTTGCATGTGCGCCAATGTGTTCATGCATTGGTTGATGCGTATCGTCCGCTCGTGTCGGAATGCACGGTAGTAGTCGGCCAGGAATAGGTCCTATTCCTGGTGGAGTCCACTTTACTGAACCGGGATGCCCAGACGCGAGTCATCGCTTCGCAAGGGCACGAGGGCACAAATGCGCTTATGCGGAACATGCCTGCACGGAATAACTGTTATCGACGGGGGATGCCTTCTGCTGATGCTCTGGGAGTTTCAACCTGCGGGGATCGTGAGCAGCTACGCTCACGCTCAATGCGGATTAAACGCCCTATCGGCCTCAATCACTCAAGGAGATTCGCGATGACACTGCAAGACAAACTCGACGCTTTCAAAGCCGACTTCAAGGCCGGCAAACCGCCCTATTACGCACCGGCGGAAATCCACCCGATCATGGAGCGTGCGACCGCTGAACTGATCGCGAGCGGTCAGGCGGCACGCGCCATCAAAGCTGGCGACCGCGCCCCGCTGTTCAAATTGAAAGACCAGAACGACAACGACGTCTCGTCGACCGATCTGCTTGCGCAGGGGCCGCTCGTCGTGACCTTCTATCGTGGCGTATGGTGTCCGTACTGCAACATCGAACTTCAGGCGATCAACGAAGTGCTGTCGCAAATTCGCGCCCATGGTGCGAACGTGGTCGCCATCTCGCCGCAGACGCCGGTCAATAGCCGCAAGTCAGTGCGCGAGAACGGGTTGAGCTTCCCGGTGCTGAGCGATGTCAACGGCGAGACGAGCGCAGCGTTCGGCGTGCGCTTCTCGCTGCCTGGCTACCTCGTCGATTTGTACAGGCGCCTGAGAAACGACCTCCCGGTGTTCAACGACGATCCCAGCTGGACTTTGCCTATGCCAGCGCGCTACGTCATTGGCCGCGACGGTATCGTGCTGTACTCGGAGGTTCATCCAGACTACACGCGCCGCGCCGATCCAAGCGACATGTTCGCCGTGCTCGAGAAGGCGACTGCGAAGGTGTAAACGGAGAAACTTACCGACCCCGATTTTGCTGTTTTCTGAAGCCGGCGCGTCAATCGATAAGAGTGGATTTCGGGTCGGCTTCAGTACTGCCACCGTGCCCATCAAACAGGTGCTCGACGAAAGCGACGAAGGCGCGCGCTTTCGTCGTAGCCATGCGACCGGACGGAAAGACTGCCCAGACATCGATGGCTGGCAGCGTCCATTCGGTGAGAACGGCTTGCACAGTGCCGTCGGCGAGTTCGGGGGAGAACATCCATTCTGACGCGACAGCGAGGCCCATGTGCCCCAGCACCGCCGTGCGCATGCCCTCGGCGGCGCTCACGCTTACCCGGCCCGACACGGCCACGGCGACCTCGGTGCCATCGTTGCAGCTAAACGACCACGACTCGCCACCACCTCGCAGGGAGTACACGATCGCCTGGTGCCGGCTCAGGTCTGCCGGTGTCTTCGGAACGCCGGCGTCCGCGAAATAGCGCGGGGTCCCGACCACCAGTCGCCGTCCCCGCAGGATGCGTCGTGCGGTCATCGTCGAGTCGTCGAGCGTACCCATGCGGAGCGCCACGTCGACGCCCTGTTCAAGCAGATCGATGGAACGGTCGTCCAGAACGATGTCGATACTCAGTTTCGGATGCTGGTCGAGAAAGGACTTAAGGGCTGGCAAAATGTGCAGCCGCGCGAAGGTGACCGCAGCACCGATGCGCAAGCGGCCCGAGAGCCCGTCCGACGATTCGCGTGCTGCCTGTTCGGCCTGATCCGCCTCATCGATTGCACGGCGGGCGTGCTCGTAGAATCGCTGGCCCGCATCCGTCGGCGCCAGGCCTCTCGTTGAGCGAAGCAAAAGCCGCGCGCCGAGATGCTCTTCCAGTTGCGCAATCGACTTCGAGACCGCCGGCTGGCCCAACTTTAACCGGCGAGCGGCCGCAGAAAATGAACCTGCGTCCACCACGGTTACGAACGTCTCCATTGCGGTCATGCGGTCCATACGTTGCTCTCCTGCAAACTGTTCATAATCGAATAGCACAGTATACGAACCGTCTCCCATGCGCCCGATCACTCTATGTCTTATCTCCTGCCGACCCTTCGACGAGCACGGCGGGATTCACGCTGACATATCGCTTCGCCAACGTCTCGTAAAGTGCTGGGGCAAAGAGTTTCGATACCTGACTGGATATCAGCGCTGTAGCCATGAGTGATATGACGAGTGCATGGCCGTTGATCATCTCGATCACGATCACGAACGCGGTGATCGGGCTTTGCGTCACTGCAGCCAGATAACCGACCATTCCGAGCGCGATCAGCATCGGCAGTTGCATCTGGCCGAACACCAGGTGCAGCGCATTTCCAATACCGGCACCGATCGCCAACGAGGGCGCAAAGAGTCCACCAGGTGCGCCCGGCAGATACGACCCGACCATCGAGGCCATCTTGAGCACCGGGTAGGCAGCGCTTAGTTGAGCTCGTCCTTCCAGCATTGCCCGCGCTTCGGCATAGCCACTGCCGAACGTATGTCCGCCGGAGGCCACGCCGATCACGGCGATGATCAGGCCGCACACGGCACCAAACGCCACCGGATGACGGTCGCGCCAGGTGTTGACCCGCGACGGGATCCAGCGCCCGGTATTCAGTAGTAGCCAGCAGAATACGCCGCCCGCGACGCCGGACACAGCACCGATCAGTACGACGGCTACTGCGAGCAGGTCTGGGAAGTGGTTCCCTATATCGATCGTTCCGAAATACGTGTAGTTGCCCTGCAATCCCAGTGAAACAATACCGGCGAAGATGATGGCGGTAATCAGCACGCCACTTGTGCGCTGCTCGAAGCTTCGGGTCAACTCCTCGATCGCAAAGACGACACCGGCGAGCGGTGCGTTAAACGCTGCCGACAGGCCCGCTGCGGCACCAGCGAGCGCCAGCCGGTGCTCAAGCGCCGTACCCCGGAGGGCCCGGAACCGCTGAGGATAGAAGCGCCGCAGGTTGAACATGAGTGCCGCACCCACGTGGATCGTCGGACCCTCCCGGCCGATCGTAAATCCCCCCAATATCGAAAGGAACGACACCACGATCTTGCCGACCAGGATTCTTATGCTCAGAAGGCGTGGCGCAAGAGCGCCGCTGTCATGAAGCGTCGCGATGACCTGAGGGATTCCGCTGCCTTCTGATCCAGGGAAAAAGCGTCGGGTCAACCAGACGCCGAGTGCGCCGATCGCCGGGCTGACGGGAAGCGGCAACCACCAGTACCGCGTTGCATATCGCAGAAAAGTGTCGTATCCGACGTCGATCAGCTTAGCGTACAGAACGGCGACGAGCCCGGTCGCGATGGCGCCCAGCCAGAACACGCCGTAATGCAGCCACAACCGTCTGCCACGCTGCACCGCACGTTTATCGATAAATCCCGGTATGCGCATGACGCCGCCGCAAAGGCACGAGTATAAACGATAAGGCACACTGTGCCATATCTCGCGATAGACGGCTCAGTCTTCATGGCGAAGTGTAATAAAAGCGGGAGGACCATCACTTCCTGCGCGCGGGTCCAAATACCCAGCCGAAAGACTCGATCTCCGACTTGTGTAGCGCCGCCAGTTTCAACAGACAGCGCTCGCCCTTCGTCGTGAGATGCACCTGGACCTGCCGGCGGTCCAGGCCGTCCGGTACGCGCACCACCAGACCTGCGGCTTCACAACGTGAGACGAGTGCGGCTGTACCATTCGGCGCAGCCTGCAGCCGTTCCGCGAGTTCACCGACACTGGCCCATTGCCGGCCGGGAAACCCTCTGACATGCAGGAGCAACTGATATTGCAACGGAGTTACACCTTCTGCGTGGGTGATCTCCTCCGAGAACCGCAGAAACTGTCGCAGCTGATAGCGGAACTCGGACATCGCCTCTAGATCCTGCTTGCCTGGCGCCGTGGCGGATGTGCCTTTGCGGGAGCTCATTCAGTCTCCAGAGATTGGGGAAATGCGGATTGAAAATATGTCATCTTGTGCCTAAACTGCTCCTAAGTTGCGCGTCCGGGTTTCGGTTCGTGCGTGGAACAGGCAGCGAATTCTCCGGCCACGTGATGTAGCCGTGTTCGCCGCCTTTGCAGAGGATTCTAAGACGTTCGACGCGGAGGAGACCAATGTCGACGTATCGCTTTGTTTTCAGGTGCCGGTTGCTATGACGTATCCGCGTTAGGGAGCGGTAAATGAATTTCTGCTGCGCCGGCTTCCTACTCGTCGTGTCGGCGGCGCTGGTGTCGATTCCAGCCGTCGCGAGCACTCCACGGGTCCTACATATTGCGATGTTGGAGATCGGTGCCCATGAACTCAACCTTGAGTATTCAACGCTCAACGTGCGTCACGTCGAAGATGAGGGTCCGAATTCCGGTGAGTATCGCCTGGTCCCGATAATTCACGGTCCTTCATATTTCTCCGCGCTACTGCGCTACGACCATCAGAACTTGCGGGAGCACCACCGGCTACAGGGTAGTGGTTTCGGCATTCATTGGGGCAGCCGGTCGCGGTAGCCCGCAGCGACCTGCACGCCACGGCGCAAGGCGACGTTTAAAGGATGCGCTGTTGAATTTTTGGTAATTGCTGGCCCCGGCGGTGCGCGACGAGGGGTCTTCAACGATGGTGGCACGGTCGGAATTCAACCCGATCACTTCATCAACAGCGTGCATGAGCATAAGGACGGCGCACGCTCCGGGGTGGAACTCTCTCGGCCGGTGGCCGGATGAATATGCTGTCTTGCCAAAAGTATCACTGAGAGCCGAATTTTCGACTTTCTCGTTGATCCATCCGCAACTGATGGTCAGGACTGCAGCGCAAGACCGAACAAAATCAATTCTCGCGTAACCGATACTCAAGGATGAAGACCATGCACCTGTTGCTAGTTAGTGTGAACGTCAATCGCAATGCTCATCCGAATATCGTGTTTGCTGTGCTGCAGAATGAAGCCGGAGAATCGGTCAGCGTTCAGATTCGCTTCGATCCAGGCACCAACGTTGACAATCTGACGCTTCGTGAAATAGCGACTCTGGCTCGTGAACAGATGAGGAGAATCGAAGTCGGTTAGGTTCTGCGCCCCTTCATGTCATCCAGACACCGGCGAAACACCTATCCTTGTACTGCTGATCGCCCGTCCGGTCGCAACGAGAACCGCCCCGTTGATCACGTTCGAGGATCGGAACCTGACCCAGTGACGCGCGTTATCTCAGCGATCGTCACTGCCTTGATATCCAGCCAGATGTCCAGCTATTTAGCCGAAGTTGTACGAGGCAGCGGGGGCACCGCATCTGGAGTCTAGCGATTGGGCCAGAGCAATAAATGACTGAACAGGACTTCGACGATCTGGTGAAACAGGCTACAGCGGTAGACATGGAAATCGCGAGATGTGAGACGAAGGTCCGCGCGCTATGGGCAGATATCAGACGCCATACCCGGCTGGGAAATGCCGCTTCGACGCAGTATCAACGTCTGGTCGTCATGGAAAACCAACTCGGGCGCTGGAAACTGCTGCGCGAACGTATCCGCGCAACGCTCGCCAGAGCAGGAAAGTAGGTCCCGGCCTTCAGCCCGACATGAGCCAACGTGAGCAGTTGCAGTAACGCAGTCCCTCACCTTCTTGCTTGCCCCAGCAAAGCAGTTCAGGCAGCACGCTCACCACTCAAACAGCACTCGTCAGTTCCCTGCCGCCCTGCCCCCGGATGATTTTTCTTCGGGCTATGTCGCGAACTGCTTCGCCATGCCCGCGAGAATGAACTCGACTCCTACGCGAAATTCATTGTCCGAGTTTGTTCCCGCCGCGACCCTGGCTATTTCGCGCAGCTTCGGGAACCTGTCATTCGGCAGGGATTCGGCTTCGGCAACATGGGCATCTGAATCGCCATCAAATCCCTCGGTGGCACTGCCGAGCTGGGCCTGCGCGAGGCCGATAATAAACCCGTTGAACGTCCGGAATGCCGCGAGCAGAACTTCTGCGGAGCAGCCGCTTCGCGCGAGTGCTCCCAGCAGTGCCTCCGCGACTTCCAGCGTCGCTTCGTGACTAGTACGGCGCGTCAGCACAAGCGGGATGACATTGGGATGAGAGCGGATCGCCTGCCACATTTCCAGCAGTATTGCCCTTACATCCTCCCGCCAGTCGTCTTGCTCCTCTGGAAGACACACCTCAGAAAAAACGGCTTCCACTAGCAGCGTGTCCAGTTCGTCGCGATCGTGAAAGTAGTTATAAATCGTCATCGGACCCGTTCCAAGTACCGCAGCAAGCGCGCGCATGGACAGGGCAGACAGCCCCTCCTCATCGACAATCTTCAATGCGGCGGTCTGAAGCTGCTCGCGGGTGAATTTCGGTTTTGCAGGCATGTTTCCTCTTGACAAAGTACATCGTACGTATTCAAATTCTATTGACGTACATTGTACCTAAATAGACGGTTCCGGAGAGCAAAATGGAAGAAATGAAAGGCAAGGTTGTTCTGGTCACTGGGGCATCCTCAGGATTGGGCCACGCGACAGCGCAGTTGCTGACAACGCTGGGACATCGGGTGTATGGCACGAGCCGCAAATCTGATGCAGTAACCGATGCAGCGTGGCCGATGCTTGCACTGGACGTCTGTTCCGACTTATCAGTACGGGCCTGTCTCGCTGAAATCCTTGAGCGCGAGGGCCGAATCGACGTTCTCGTCAACAATGCTGGTCACGCCTTCGTAGGCGCGATCGAAGAAACGGATATCGACGAGGCGAAGGCCCAGTTCGAGACGAACTTCTTTGGAGCGCTGCGCATGATGCTCGGGGTCTTACCGTTCATGCGTGCGCAAGGCGCGGGTCATATAGTCAACATCAGCTCGCTTGCGGGCGTCGTTCCCTTTCCGTTTCTTGGAGTCTATGGCGCGAGCAAGCACGCGCTGGAGGCGATTTCCGAATCGCTTGAGTATGAACTAGGCGATACCCGCATCCGCGTCACGCTGATGGAACCGGACGGCATGCAGACCTCCATCGGATTTCATCATCCTCGTGCCGAACACGCGATCCTCACCGCGAAGCGCCTGCGGCTTCTGCGGCAACTTGAGATCAATACCCGCGAACATGGAATCGAACCCAGCGCTCTGGCTCAAGAAGTCGCAAGCGTGATCGAAAGCGATACGCCGCCGTTACGCGTCGTAATCGGCGACATGGCAAAGGAAGTCATTGGTGCGCGCCATACAATGCCGGAGACCGGCTTCCGTCAGATGCTCGCCGGTCGTATACGTCAGATCACGGACGGGACGGCTGGAATGGATAGCGACCGTATCTCATGAGGCGCCCGCTCCTCACGCGAGAGTCAGTCTGGGGTCATGGCACCATTTGTTCTCGCAACTCGGAGCCGATCCGGCCACCCAGAAACAGCAGTCCTTGACTCTCATTACTGTACCTACTACTCTGTCGATAACAGTTCACCGTAGCGAGCCAGCATTGTGGGAAAGAGAGACGACATCGTTGAGGCGACCAAAGCGCTGCTTTGGGAGAAAGGGTATGAGGCAACCAGTCCGCGCGATATCCAGGAGCGCAGCAACGCCGGACAAGGGAGCTTTTACCATCACTTCGCCAGCAAACAGGCACTGGCGGCCGTCGCTATTCAGGAAGTGGTCGACGAGCGAATCCAGGATTTCGAAGACGCGATGGCCTTACCTGGTAGCTTCATCGACCGATTCCTGAAGTATGTCGCCCAGAATCAGCAACCGCTTCTGGGGTGCCGTGTCGGCCGGCTGGTCTGGGACTCGGCGGTACAGGAAGAGGAGTTGAGGTTGCCGTTGGCGCAATACTTTCGACATCTAGAAACGCGCATCACCGGAATACTCGAAGATGAACAAAAGACGGGCAACGCGAAACTCAGCATGCCCGCCGACCAGATCGCTCTTCTAATCGTCTCCATTGTGCAGGGGAACTTTGCGGTGAGCCGTGCCATGAAGCATGCACGCGCTGGCAAGATGCGGAGTGCACTCCAGGCATTTTTGCGTATCGCGATGGTTGAGAAATAATTTTCGGCCAAATTGTACATACTCATAGGTACGATCATAAACAGATTGGAGACGCCAGATCATGACGCAGCTTCAGGAGAAGTTCCTCGACTTGGACGGCCGCCAGATCGCTTACGTCGCCACTGGCCCTGATCCATCAATCGTGTTGCTCCACGGGATCCCCACAAGCAGGCATCTGTGGCGCGATGTCCTCGGGCCCCTGAGTGAGGCCGGTCTGAATTGCGTTGCGCCTGATCTGCTTGGCTACGGCGATTCATCGAAGCCTGAAAGCGCCGATCTGGGAATTGCGTCGCAGGCACGAATCATCGAGGGGCTACTTCAACAGTTGAGCTGGAACGGTGGCGTAGTCGTCGGGCACGATATCGGTGGAGGTGTGGCGCAATTACTTGCGCTGAATTGTCCGCAGTATGTGCGTGGTCTCGTGCTGGTGGACAGCATCGCGTACGACTCCTTCCCTGAACCCGGTATTGCGCGCCTGAAAGATCCCGTATGGGACGAAATACTCGGTGCAGAAGGGTTCGATCTGCGAAAGGGGCTCGCAAAAGGCCTTCGAAGCGGCATGGCTCAGCAGGAGAAAGTGACTCCCGAGCTGGTCGCTGAGTATGAACGCCCGTTCCAAGGTGTGACTGGTCGGCAAGCGTACCTGAGAGCTGCCAGGGCGCTCCGCACGGAGGAACTATCGACCCGCGCCTGGGAAATCGAACGGCTGCAAATGCCAACGCTTCTGGTTTGGGGCGCCCACGACACGTTCCAGCCGTTGCCGTATGGCCAGAGACTCGCCAAAGCAATGCCGAATGCGGAACTGGAAGTGATCGAGGAGGCAGGTCACTTTCTACCTGAAGACACGCCGGATCGCCTTGCACAGTTGATCATCCGTTTCGTGAAAACGCGGTTGTGAGAGAGAAGGAACGCGACATGGCACTTACCCTGTCACGACGCATCTACTCTTCGTAACCAGTCTTTTCCCATCACCATTCCCGGTGATTATTCCTGGAGGTACGAGATATGAAAATTGCAGTGTTAGGCGCTGGCGGCGTCGGCGGTTATTTTGGCGCGCGCCTTGCCGCTTCCGGCAGTGACATCACGTTTATCGCGCGCGGCAAGCATCTCGAAGCGATGCGCAAGGACGGCCTGCGTGTCATCAGCCCTCTGGGCGACGTCACAATACGGGATCCGAAGGTTGTCGACAGCGTGGACCAGGTCGAAGAAGCCGACCTCGTCGTGGTTGCCGTGAAACTCTGGGATACCGAGGCAGCCGCGAAATCGCTGAAGACCCTGACGGACCGCGGTGCAGCGGTCGTTTCATTTCAGAACGGCGTGCACAAGGACGAGGCTCTTGCAGCGCATCTGCCGGCGGATGCACTGCTGGGTGGCGTCAGCTACATCGCGTCTGTCATTTCGGAGCCAGGAGTCGTTACTCATAGTGGCACGCTACAGAAGCTTGTATTTGGTGAATACGACGGACGCCGTTTGCAACGCGTTGAAGAGTTTCTTGCAGCGTGCGTGAAGGCGGGAATCACGGCAGAGATCAGCGACAACATCCGTCAGCTAATCTGGGAAAAATACGTTTTCCTCGTTGGACTATCAGGCACGACATCTTCAGTCCGAAAGCCCATCGGTCCCATCCGCGACAACCCCCGAACGCGGGCATTCCTGCTGGAAGTCATGCGGGAAGCCGTCGCCGTCGCGCACGCCCGAAACATCGATCTTCCACCCGACTTCGCTGAAGACCGCCTGGCGTTTTGTGACACCTTACCGCCTACCATGACTTCATCGATGCACGGGGATCTTGAGCGCGGCAATCGCATGGAACTGCCATGGCTCAGCGGTGGCGTATCCGAACTGGGCGCGCAACTCAACATTCCGACGCCCAAGAACGATGCGATCACCGATATCCTGACACTCCACGCAGCCGGAAAGTAGACACCCACTCGAGGCGAGTTGCTTGCCTTCGCGTTGGCGGCCTGCCTTGCACACGGCGACGAGATACAAGAACCTTGGCGAAAGGCATCGAGCCAGCGATGGGCAGTTCGATGCGGTGACGACCTTCAGGAGACGAAAAGATGAATGTTGAACAGTTGACGCTACGTGCGATTACGTCGACGGCGGTTTCCGTGCCGATGGCAAGACCTCTTGGTACGAGCGCGCAAACTATCCGGAATGCGCCCCTGCTTCTGGTATCGCTGGAAACTGAGCAAGGCATTACCGGACACGCTTATGCGTTCTGCTATCTCGAGTCGGTAGCGCAGTCGTTGCCGGTGATTGTCAAATCGCTCAGCGATTCTCTCGCGGGCCAAAAGGTGGTGCCGCTCGAACTGGCGCGCCTGATGTCGAAATATTTCAAGCTGACGGGTCTGTACGGACCCCTGTGCATGATCGCGTCCGCCGTTGATGTCGCCGCGTGGGACGCGCTTTCAATTTCGGCGGGAATGCCACTCGGAGCACTGCTTGGCGGGAAATGCGACCCGGTCCCTGCATACAACAGCAACGGACTCGGATTGATGGCGCCAGGTGAAGTTGCCGACGAGGCCGAGGCACTTTTGTCTGGCGGCTTCCGCGCAATCAAGATGCGCCTCGGTCGTGCCAGTTTCTCGGACGACCTGGCGGCCATCCGTGAGGTACGAAAACGCATCCCTGATGAAATCAGCCTGATGACCGACTTCAATCAGGCACTCACGCCCGCGCGGGCTATGCAGTACTGCCCTGCGCTCGATGGTGAAGGGGTGTACTGGATCGAGGAGCCCATCCGGCACGATGATTTCTCTCACGCCGCGATGATCGCCGACGCTACGAAGACACCGATTCAGCTGGGTGAAAACCTTGTCGGACTGCCCCCACTTTTCGATGCGCTGAAATCGGAGGCGACTGATTTCCTGATGTTCGACCTCGATCGCATTGGCGGAGTCAGCGGATGGCAACTGGCCAGTGGTCTGGCATCTGCCAGCGGCAAGGAAGTTTCCTCGCACCTGTTCCCTGAGGTTAGCGCCCATCTTCTATCTGCGACCCCCACGCGACACTGGCTGGAATACGTTGATTGGGCAAATCCCATCCTCCAGGAACCTTTACAGCTCGTTGACGGAAGCGCCGTCATTCCCGACCGCCCCGGCAACGGACTGAGTTGGAACGACGATGCTGTTGCGCGATACCGCCTTGACTAGGCATTGCGACACGAACCTCTCAGGTTATGACCGTGCTTCACGCCCTCACGCCTGGGGCATCCCGCGATGAATGTTTCGCGCCGGCACTGCCGGCAAAAAGTCGCATCTTCCTGAACGTACTTCTCTCGACGATGACAGGTGCATCCATGAAACAGATTAGAGGTGTAGTTTTCGACCTATATGGGACGTTGTACGATGTTCACTCGGTCGCCGGGCTTTGTGACCAGTACTTTCCCGGACGTGGACGGGAGATCAGCGTGCTCTGGCGTCAAAAGCAGTTGGAGTACACATGGTTGCGCAGCTTGATGGGGCAGTACATTCCATTCGAACAGGCCACCTCCGACGCGCTGCTTTTTGTAGGCGAGAACATGAAGCTGGGCTTGCCGGCGGATCAGCACGAAGCCCTGTGCGATGAGTACCTGAGAATCAAACCCTATCCCGAGGTACGGTCAACGTTGCAAACTCTACGAGCGCAGGGGTTGCAACTTGCCATTCTCTCCAACGGATCGGTGAACTCGATTCAAAGTGTCGTTGATAATTCCGGCTTGATGCCTCTATTCGATCATCTGATCAGTGTTGAGGAAGTCAAGGTTTTCAAGCCGCATGCGCACGCTTATGAGCTAGGTGAAAAGAAGCTGAAACTACATCGCTCCGAACTCCTGTTCGTGTCGTCGAATGCATGGGATGCATCCGGAGCTCGTCACTTTGGCTATTCCGTTTGCTGGGTAAATCGCGCCGGCAACACGTTTGACCGCCTTGGCCAGGTCCCACAATACATCGTACAGAGCCTCGATGCGCTGCCTGATCTTGCGGCATTGACGCCCGCAGCCACATAGTGGTGCCTGACGCCCGAAGCCAGTTCAGACAACATCCATGGCTCGGATCGAAAGGTGCGACGCGTAGTCGATTCCCAATTCCTCCTGGGCAGTCAAACCTTGACGGAGTTGGGCGTCACCGAGTATTTCGACTTCTGGACCAGCGGGTTACAGCAGCGAACACATATCTCTAACCAGAGCTATTCGAAGCAATTTTTGCATTTTTGCGGAGGCTAACGGCCGATACGCTCATCCATGATCAGGCGCGTGCTACGTCGATAGGTTAGATAAGCCCAGATCCAGTTAAGCAGCACGGTAGAGCGATTGCGGCCGCCGGCCAGAAACGAAATATGTGCCACGCCCCAGAACCACCAGGCGGGTGCACCCCATAGACGTAAGCGGCCGAATTCGGCGACCGCTTCCTGGCGCCCTATGGTCGCGAGACTGCCCACGTGTCGATATTGGAACGGGGCCGGCGTAGGCGCGCTGCACAATCGCGCGCTGATCACTTGCGCCACATAGCGGCCCTGCTGCCTGGCCGCGGGCGCCAGTCCAGGCACGGCCGCCCCGTTCCATCCCATCGACAACGCGGTATCTCCAAGCGCGAATATTCCGTCCAGACCTGGTACCGACAGATCCGCCGATACAGCCAGCCGCCCCGATGAGTCGGTATCCTGCCCAAGCCATTGAGCCGCCGCCGACGCCGCCACACCGGCCGCCCAGAGCACAGTGCGCGCGGGGATGCGCTGTCCGTGTATGTCCACACCGGCACGGTCGACCGACAGCACTCTGGAGCGCAGCCTGACGTCGACGCCGAGCGATTTCATCGAGCGTTCTGCCGCAGCCGACGAGGCGGCAGAGAACGTGGGCAATACGCGGTCCGCCGACTGCAACAGGATGACGTGGGCGTTGGCCGGATCGATGACACGATATTCATCGCTCATGCCATGACGCGCCAACTCGCAGATCGCACCGGCGAGTTCGATGCCGGTTGGCCCTCCGCCAACAATGACGAACGTCATCCAGGCGTTACGCTGGTCTTCATCGGCGGCGTTTTCTGCCTCTTCAAAAGCCCGTAACAGGCGGCTGCGAATCGACGTTGCGTCTTCGATGTTCTTGAGACCCGGCGCGAACTGCGCCCACGCATCCTTGCCGAAATAACCGTGCCGCGCACCGGTGGCCAACACGAGATAGTCGAACGGCACTCGTGCGCTTCCGGTCGACACCTCCCGCGCGGCGGTATCGACACCAATTACTTCGGCGAGTTGGACGCGCACGTTGCGCTGGTTCCGGAAGAGTTCCCGGATCGGTGTCGCAATGTCGGCGGGCGACAATGCAGCGGTGGCCACCTGATAGAGCAAGGGCTGGAAAAGATGATGGTTGCGCTGATCGATCAGTGTGACGCGGCATGGCAGACGACTGAGGCCCCGCACCGTCTCGACCCCGCCAAAGCCACCGCCCACGACGACGACATGCGGCAATGCGCCGGCGAGCTTCCGTGCTGGCCTGGTGAGGGCCCGTAACCAACGACTCAGCAAACGGTCGAGTGAGAGAAGACCCCCTCCGGCTATCGCGACCACGAGCACCAGCAAGAGGATCGCGAGCCTGTCGTCCGTCGACATCCCGATTGCCGCAACGGAAATCGTCAGCGCGAAGATCAGCGCGGCGAAGCGTGTACCCACTCCCAGCGCGAGCGCAGCTGCTATCGTGATCGCTAACCAAGCTGGCCGAATCAACACTAAAGCAGGTACACCGAACATCAAGAGACCGGCGTGTGAAAAGACCGGCGAAACATAGTCGGCAATCGACACCGCGAGAGCGATGCGAACGGCGAGCAAGGCAACCGGCGTTCCGCTTCGTTCGATCGCGTCGTAAAGCCGGTCGCCAAGCTGCAATAGCCGGGAGGGGAAGGATGCCATGCCACGCTTTAAAAGATGGTCGACCGAAAGCACGCCCGGCCCGCTGACGACCAACCACCCTAGCAAGGCGACCTTGACACCGATCGCACCCGAACTCATGGCGGAGCCGCCCAACACTGTCTGAGCGAAAAACACCAGTGCTATTGGTCGCGTCAGGAAGCCCACGCTGAGCAATAAGGGCGCAATAACGTGCAGCAAGGCCGCGATACCAGATGGCGCATGGAGAACACTCGAAACGCCGCCTGAGTGAGCCCCTTCTGCCATCGTCATGATCCGATGGACGAACACGACCTGTCCGAACCAGACCCTCGCAATCAAAAGCAACCATGGCATGCAGATCGCGCGTGTCGACGCGGTAAGTCCCGACACGCGATTGAAAGTCTCTCGGATCATGATGATATGACTCCGGGTAGTAATTTAATGATAAGGATATCGAATTATTATGAATAAATCGGACGCACTCGCTTAAACCGAATACATCTCGCAGCGGGGTTATATCGATGTAGTCATCCGGGTCAGCCACATCGGCGAAACGGACAGCAGCGCGGACTCTACATGGCGGTCATACCCCAGAAGAACAAAGACTCCCAGCACGACAAAGACCAAACCGAGCGCGGTCTTCGATACACTACCCAGTGATGCGAGCGGCCTGCGGGACCGAAGCAGCGACACGCGAGAGGCACCACCGAGCAGCACCAGTGGCGCACCCGCGCCCAAGCCGAACACCATCATCAGCAACGCTATTTGTCCCAGGTGGCGGCCTTGCGCGGCGAGCGTCGTGGCGGCACCTAGCGTCGGTTCGACGCACGGGCTCCAGACCAAACCGAGCACAAGCCCGATGCCAAACTGCGATGCAAGACTGTCCCCGCTCAAGGAACTCAGCGCGCCCTGCCCGATGTTGCCCACCCGTGACCCCAGCACCGCAAACCCGGCGGAAAGACGCGTGGACGACATGACAATCCCGAACACGGTCATCACCGCGGCCGCGACACGGCGAAGGAACTCCGGGTCGAGTCCCACATTCACGCCAAGGTTGGCGAACACCGTGCCGACGGCTGCGAACGACAAGCCAAGGCCGCCTGCTAACGCAAGCGTGCCGAAGCGATGTTTCGACAACGCGGACGCGATGAGAATCGGGACGAGCGGTAGCACGCACGGTGACAGCACCGATACGACCCCAGCTACGAAACCCAACGCGTAGGTGCCTGGCCCGAAGTCCATCACAGGGCCGCTTCGAACGTCTTGCGGATAGCTCGTTCAGTGGTCTCGCCGGTAGACCGCGCGACCTCGTGCCCCCCCTTGAAGACGACGAAGGTCGACTGCTGGGTGATCCGCAGGCTCTTCTTCAATGCGGTTTCCGTGTCGTAATCCGCCTCGTAGACAGTCAGCGATTTAAATTCAGCATCGGATGACAACCGGTCGACTATCGGCTGCTGGATCTTGCAGGTCGGGCACCACGCCGCATGCAGATATACGACTGTCGGCTTGCCGGCTGCAATCTGCTCGTCGAATTGGGTCTTGTTGTAGGGCACCTCGCCGGCGTACGCGATGTTCGCGAGCGCCAAGAACAGGTATGCCAGCGCTGCTCGTCCAATGATCGGTTTCATTATGTCGTCCGTCTGTGTTCAGTCCGTAAGTAAAGCCTCCAAACGGAAATTCGTCGATGAGACGAGGCGGGTTACAGCGCATCGAAAAAATAAACTGTGCGCAATTTGAAGGCGAGCGCAATCCGGCCTCGGCTCGATCGGTCGAAAGCAAAAAAAAACGATTCCCCTGTAACCAAACATTTGTGGCCCGCGAAATAGATGATGTACCCAGCACGGGTACCTTCCATCCCAACTATCGGAGAGATTCAATGTCTGCAAAAACCACTGTTAGTGCCACCCTGCTCGCCGGCGTTGTCGCGAGCTTGCTTGCATCAGTTGCCCACGCAGCACCGCTCACACAAGCCGAAGCAAGCGCTGCCGTTGCCGCTCACAAGGAGAAGTGCTATGGAGTCGCGCTGAAGGGGCAAAACGACTGCGCCGCCGGTCCCGGCACGACGTGTCAGGGTACGTCCGCGATGGATTTCCAGGGTAACTCGTGGAAGTTCGTTCAGGGCGGCACGTGCGCGAGTATCGAAGTGCCGGGTGGCGGCCACGGCTCGCTCACCCCGATGAAGTCCTGATCCGGCGAACGACAAGAGAGATGGGGCGGCCATGGACAATTCCACGATGACAACGGCAGTTGGCGAACCAGACCGCCCCCTTCACGCGCCGCCTGGCGCCCACGGGCTCGCCGGTACCAGTCTCAAGCATGAGCACCTGTCTGCGATTCTTGCGGACGGACTGAACGACGGATTCTTCGAGGTTCATGCGGAAAATTATATGGGCGCCGGCGGCCCACCACATCGGGCGCTTGCAACCATCCGCGAGGACTATCCGCTCTCCATTCACGGCGTGTGCATGTCGATTGGCGGGCCGGAAGCACTGGATGTGGCTCATCTCGCGCGCTTTCGCGATCTGGTGGCGCGATACGAGCCGACGCTGGTATCCGAGCACCTCGCGTGGTCCTCACACGGCGGGAAATTCTTCAACGACCTGCTGCCTTTGCCGTACACGAAAAACACATTCGATAAGGTATGCGAACATATCAACCAGGTCCAGGAGGCGATCAAACGCCCCATCCTCCTGGAGAATCCGTCGACGTATGTCGCTTTCGCTTCCTCGACAATGAGCGAAACCGACTTCATCCGGGCGGTCTCGCAACGTACCGGCTGCAGTCTGTTGCTGGACGTCAATAACGTTTTCGTTTCGGCAAACAATCACGGCTTTTCGGCCTCAGCGTACCTTGCCGAATTCCCACTTGAACAGGTGGGGGAGATCCATCTGGCCGGACATAGCGAGCAACACGACGACGAGAACGAGCTGCTGCTCATAGACAGCCACGATCGTGCCATCTCCGATTCCGTCTGGGAGCTTTACAGGGATGTCGTATCGCGTATCGGACCGAGGCCAACGCTGATCGAATGGGATAGCAACCTTCCGGACTGGCCCGTGTTGCGGGCTCAGGCGCTGACGGCCCGGCGGATCATGGCAGAACACGGATTGTCACTCGTCGAGGAGGTCAGCCATGACGTCTGAAAGTTGCCCGTGCGAGTACGCCGCAGCGTTTGCACCCGGTTTGACGGACCCAGCAGTCGTGGCATCAGAAGGTGTGGTCGCCACGTCGGGAAAAGGCGTAATCAATCGCTATAACGTCTACCGCAATAACGTCACGGTCAGCCTGATCGACGCACTCGCGGCTATCTATCCTGCTATCCAGCGCATCACCGGCGTCGACTTCTTCAGGGCGATGGCCCGTTTCCACGTTCGCGCGACGCCTCCTGCTTCTCCGTTGCTGTTTGAGTACGGGCGGGATTTTCCCGCGTTCATCGAGTCCTACGAATATGCCCGCGACATGCCGTGGTTGGCGGATGCGGCGCGCATCGAGCGGGCGTGGCTGGATGCCTATCACGCTGCTGACCTGCCCGTGCTTGATGCCGAGGCGTTGGGAAATATTGAGCCAACGTCGCTGGCGGCGGTGCGTTTCAAGCCGCACCCCGCCGCGCGGATTGTGAGATCACCCTATCCGGCCGTCGCAATCTTTGCGATGAACCGGACTGATGGCCCTGTTGCTCCACTCCGCTCAAGCGAAGCGGAGGATGCACTCGTGACGCGACCGGAGCAGGACGTGGTGGTATCGCGCCTGCCGGCCGGTGGCGCGGCATTCCTCATCAGTCTTCTCGAGGGCGCGTCACTGGGTGAAGCGATCGCAGCCGCATTTCAGGAAACCCCTTCCTTCGATCTCCAGGCCAACCTGGCAGGGATGATCTCAGCCGGCGTGTTTACCGCCGTTCAACATGGAGATTGATCAAGATGTCGAACCAACAAGAAGTAAGACTTCCCTTTCCAGGCGTTGTCATATCCGCGGTTGGCACTGCGAAGCGGTTGATCCAGCGGCTCGCGCAACCGTGGCTCGTTCAACTGATGCTGCGGCTTGCTTTGGCCGTGCCGTTCTGGAAATCGGGCATTCTCAAATGGCGCGGATTCCTTCAACTGAACGATACGGCTGTCTACCTGTTCACGGAAGAGTTCAAGTTACATCTCCCTGGTGGTCCCTATCCCTTTCCCCACCCAGCGGTTTTTGCATTTCTGTCGGGCTGCGGTGAGGTGACATTCCCCGTATTGCTCGTACTTGGCTTCGGAACCCGGTTCGCCGCAGTCGGCTTGATACTGATGACGTGCATCATCGAACTGACTGTACCCGACGGCTGGCCGATCCACTTGACCTGGGTGGCGATGGCGCTCGGAATTGCAGCCTGGGGCCCGGGCCTGATATCGATTGACTATCTGCTTGGTGACAAGTCGTTCAGGTCGTGACCCGGCGAATACATCTGACCCGGGCAAGCGATGTGGTTATCCGGGGATGTCAGGTTCGAAACGTTGTCAACTTGGAACGGCAAACTGCTGGGGAACAGCCGCCGTCGCAGAACGCGACCCGAGTGTTGCTGGCTGAGCCAACCGCGAGCTTCCAACCCGTCCTTCGTGCAATTACCGACGATGATGTCTGGACTTCTCCTCTGCCGGAGTACCTGGCGGAACGCCAAAAAATTGATGTTTGAGAAAGAAACGGGCACGTGTGGTAAGCCCCCGGTAGCCACCGTCCTGTCAAACGAACACGGGCCCAGATTCGACACGAAGAGGCGAAATGAAAACCGGAGAGCTGATATTTCGGCTAGCTAATGAACTGATTCCCATCGAGTCCAATGCTGTTTCGAAGAGGCTCAACCGGGCGCTGATAGTCGGCCTGACCGCCAGCATGGCGTTGCTGGTCGTGCTCTACGGTATTCGCAGCGACATGCCGGAACTGATACTGACGACGACGTTCTGGATACGACTTGCGTTCCCAATGGCGACCCTTGCAACTGCAATGAAACTCGCTGCACGTCTTGGCCGTCCCGGCGCGCCGCTCAAGCTTGCATGGTTCGCGGTCGCACTGCCCTTCATGACCATGTTGCTCGTGGCCACTCTTATTCTGCTCGCGACACCACCAGGCTATCGTCTGCAACTGATGCTGGGGACAACATGGCGTGTCACCACAGCGAATGTCGTTCTGCTGTCTCTGCCATCACTTGCCGCTGTGATGCAGGCCATGAAGGGCCTCGCCCCTACTCGCCTTATGCTGGCTGGCGCGGGCGCTGGACTGCTCGCTGGTGCGCAGGGCCTGCTTGTGTATTCCCTTTATTGTTCAGAGATGTCTGTGCCGTTCTGGGGTATCTGGTATGTACTGGCGATTGTCATAACCACCGGTATAGGTGCTGCGGTTGCTCCGGTCTATCTGCGGTGGTAACCCAGCCTAGAGACAGGAGACAGGAGACAGGAGACAGGAGACAGGAGACAGGAGACAGGAGACAGGAGACAGGAGACAGGAGGCCGCATCATGCCGTAGAAAATCAGCCTTCCTGACCTACGCATATGGGTTGTACATGCTGATCGAGCATTTGGCCGCAACGAAGACGAGTGTGGATACCTGGCCCACCGCGATCAGGCCGACCACGACCACCCGAGCCAAAACACCCGATAGAGCAACCACAGGGGCACCCTCTTCGCAATGTTCGCGTGCCGATGAGTCGGGCTAACCCCATCTTTGGGAACCTTGAAAGATTAACGGCCCTCTTGATCGCCAGAATTGGCTGGCCAGATGCCATTGCCTGGGTCCTCGCTCGCATCGGGAATCCATGATTCACTCCGGAGACGGTTCGTGTGCTTGCTATGCTGACGCATGGCTCCAGCGCCGAAACTCTCCGCGGTCACTGCGCTGGCGATTCGGGGCGACCGGTGATAGTCGTCGGGGGTATGACTGCAATTGATATGTCGCTGGTCTGTGCCCTGGGCATCTTTGCAACAACAGTGGGTTTGCCTTGATCAAACAATTCCTCACTTTCCTCATTCACCCCAGCGGTCCAATGAACACGATGCCCTCCGCCTGCAGTGGCCCGACTCTTATGCGGCGCTCCTTAGCGAAGTGCAGCCGCCATCGCCTCGTCGATCAGCAGCGCAAAACGCGCGTCAACATCGGGCACCGTGTAGCCAATTGACAGTTCCAGATATGCGTCGCCTAGCACCAACTGAACGAATGTCGCTGCCCGCAATGCAGCAGTCGATTCGTCAAATCGCTTTCGCAAAATTTTTGCGGCGAAGGCTCGCACGACCTTTGCACTCCTGCTCCGCCTCCTGCTGGCGCTGCGCGCGAGTGGCGGCATCGACCGCGGCGGCCGTGCGACGCGCCGGGCCGACATTCACGTTCACGTCGATCGGCCGGCCGAGCTTATCGGTTAATGCAGCCTTCAGCTTCGCCACCTGCGCGCTTTCGAGTTAGTTCTTCCTCTCGTATCCGAGTTTTGAAGATTTCCGGGCACTACAACCGGGTGCGAGAAATTGGTCAGCAAGCGCTCGATAGAGCTTGGTTGCTTTCGGGACATGCACGCCAAACGACGAGGCGACCGATCAAGCGAATCGGCCAATTCGTCTCTCCGTAGGCGACAACTGCAACACGTTTGTCTGGACCGCTCCCACCGACTCCATCCTGGCCAAGATACATCGGCTTTGCATCGGAATCAGCGGGACGGAACTCTTGGCATGCCAAGACGTAGCTCGTGTCGAGCCAGAGCAAACTCTCAATAATGAAAGAGACAATGCTTTCCACGAAAGTCGAGCGCCTCCGCGGTCGAAGGCACCGCCCGTCTGCGCATTTTATTTGCCATACATGTCGAAGTCGAAGTAACGCGCTTCGATCTTCTTGTAGCTGCCGTCGGCGAGCAAACCGGCAAAGGCTGTGTTCAGCGCGTCGCGGAGATCGGAATCACCTTTGCGAATACCTGCAGCATCGCCGTCGCCCATGATCGTCGCGTCGTAGACCGTATCGCCAGCAAAAGCGTAGTCCTTACCACGCGGCGTATCCAGAAAGCCGAGCTTGCCCTGGACCGCGTCCATCAGCACCCCGTCAAGCCGGCCCGTGGTCAGATCGTCGTATGCCTGATCGTAGTTCTGATAGGAAACGATCTGCGCGCCCGATGGCGCCCATTTCTCGCGTCCGTAGGTTTCCTGCACAGTACCTTGCTCGACGCCGATATGCTTGCCCTGCAATGACGACGCCTCCGGCTTCACGCCGGAATCCCTGCGCGCCACCAGTTTCGTCTGATTGCGATACAGCCGGTTCGTGAAATCGATCTGCTCGCGTCGCTTTGCCGTGGCGGCCATCGACGAGAGGATCACGTCGAACTTGCGCGCCTGCAAGCCAGGAATGAGACCATCGAAACTACTTTGTACCCAGACGCATTTCGCCTTGAGCCTGGCGCAAAGTGCATTGCCCAGATCCACGTCGAATCCCACGACACGACCATCCGGCGCCACCGATTCGAATGGCGCATAGGTCGGGTCCACACCAATGCGGATCGTCGTCCAGTCCTTCGCCGATGCAACGCAAGACAACGCAAGCAGCGCGGCGGAAACACTCAATTTGAGGCTTGTTTTCATTGCATTACTCCGGCAGGGAAAGGATAAAGAAACTGCAGTCGCTGTTGATAACTCTGTCTCTGGCCATTCAGTTAATGATCCGATGTCGTCAACTTGGGAACTCGCCTCGATGCAGGACAGCATCAGCGGGAACGGCTGCCGCGATTTCGGCGATCGTCACGGGCTTCACCGGCGGACGGATTCGGAAATAACCGACGTCGCCAGGAGTGCGCCCTTGTGCATCGGCGATCAGTTCTGTGACTGTGTTGCCGCACCAGCGGCCTTGGCACGGCCCCATGCCGCAGCGAGAAAACGCTTTCATCTGGTTCGGGCCGGTGCAGCCCAGTCCAGCGATCTTGCGGATGTCCCCCGCTGTCACTTCCTCACATCGGCAGACGATGACATCGTCGGCGGGGAGGCGCTGCGCGCGCGGCGGCGTGTACAAAACGTCGAGCAGTGGCCGGATTGCAGCGTGCTGCGCACGCCGGGCGCGGATTGGCTTGATGGCGTGCTCGAACGCGGCCATATCGATCCGTTCCTGCACCCGCGCTATATCAAGCGCGGCCATTTCGCCATCGCATTCGGCAAGCTGCGCGCCGCCAATCGCAGCGCCGTCACCGGCAATCCATATAAGCGGTACGCTCGTACGGCCGAAAGCGTCGACTTCGGCATGCCAGCACGCTTGCGCCTCGCTCCATCGATGCCGGCAGCCGACGGATCGACTCACGTTCGTCCCGGGGATCACGCCCTGATGCAGCAGTACCAGGCCAGCCGCGACTTCATGCGTCTTGGCGCCCACGCGAAAGCGCAAGCCTTCGGCGCGCTGCTCTCCGAGCACTTCCACTGCCTGCGCCGAGCGATAGATACTTACGCCGGCGCGGCGGACGTCCCGCATCATGCGCAAACCTTTCGCCAGATAACTCGTTGCACGCAGCGCACGCGGTAATTGCGGCATCGCACGCCAGTACGCGCCTTCCGGCGTTGTATCGACGATTGCGCGAAACGAACGGCCCGCGCGGATCAGTTGAGATGCGTAGAGCCACAGCAACGGCCCGCTTCCGGCAATCACCGTATCCGCGCCGGGAACCAGGGCGGCCGACTTGAGTAGGGTTTGCGCCGCGCCCACGTTCATGACGCCGGGAAGCGTCCAGCCGGGCACAGGCCATGGCCGCTCCTGCGCGCCGGTGGCGAGGAGGATTGCGGTTGCCTGAACTCGCAGCGTGCCAGGAGAATCGCCACGGCGTGTCAGCATCGCTTCGCCATCCTTACCGATCTGCCAGACCAGCGTCTGCGGAAGAAACGACGCGCCGCTCTGCCTGAAACGCTCGATCAGCGGTCTGCCATGCGCGTAGTCGCGCCCGAGCAGGCTGGCATCGGCCAGGGGCGAGTCACTGGCCTGCCGATAGACTTGCCCCCCCGGTGCCATGCCCTCCTCGGCGACGACGACCGACAAGCCGTACCGGCGTGCGGCAATGGCCGCTGCCATCCCGGCCGGGCCGGCGCCCACGATCAGGAGGTCGCAGCGGGCCGCGCCGGTCCCTGTGCTAGCGTCACCGGTCATGCGATCCTCGCTTTGCCGTGCATCGGATGGATTCGCATGCCATTGCGGACTTGCACCATGCAGCCCTGTTGATTGGGCACGCCATCGATTTCCACAAGGCAATCGAAGCACACCCCCATCATGCAAAACGGGCCACGTGGCAAGCCGCTGATGGGGGTCGCACGGCACGCCTGCAGTCCCGCCTCGAGCATCGCGGCCGCAACGTTCAAATGCCCGGAAACGACATGCGCCTCTCCGTTTATATCGACGCAAACCTTCGCCCCTTCTGAAAGCGGCAGCAGTTCAAACATGGATCGGTCCGGGTTGAATGTGAAAACGACGGCTACTGAACGTGTCCAGCGCGGCGGGTCGCGCGCCGCCCGCAATCCACGGCGCGATGCGATCCGCATGGGTCGCGGCGAGCGTCACGCCGCTATGGCAGATCGCGATGAATGCGCCGGGATGCGTCGGTGATTCTTCATAGACCGGCAATCCGTCCGGCGTCATGATGCGCAGCGCGCCCCAACTGCGGACAATGCGCGCGTGGGCGAGCATGGGAAACGCGTTCTGCGCGCGACGGGCAATATCGGCCATGACGGTGGTACTCACTCCGTCGTGCAGACCGACGTCCTCGGCTGAATCGCCGATCATCACCGAGCCTTCGCGTGTCTGACGCACGACGAGCGTCGGATACGCGAGGAATGGCGCGAGCTTCTCGGTCACCATGATCTGGCCGCGCAGCGGCTTGATCGGCGCATCGAAACCGAGCATCTGGCCGAGCTCGGCGTTGCCCAGGCCGGCGGCGAGAACCACCCGCCCCGCTTCTAAAACACCCTCTGCCGAGACAATCTCGAAGTGACCCACCCGCGCCCGAACCTCCGATACCTTGCGCCCCGGCAAATAGGCGCCGCCGCGCAGTTGAAACGCCGCGTGCATGGCGCGCAACGTAGTGAGGGGGTTGGCGTGGCCATCGTTCGGGGAATAGAGCGCCCCCGTCAACTCGGGCGATGCCGCCGGAATCCTGCGACGCAACTCGGGGGTGCTGAAAACCTCGTAGGTGAGCCCGGCATCGCGACCATGCAGCGACGCGAGCAAAGCCTGGGCATCGGCAAATTGGTTTTGCGTCTCGCACAGTTCGAAACCACCCGGACGTTCGAACGCGGGATCGACACCCGTTTCGCGAATCAATTGCGCGGAAAACGCCGACCAGCGTTGTGACGATTCGAGCGACCACTGCGCGTATGGCAGGCAGCGCCCGCCTTTGCCCTGAACCCATACCAGTCCGAAATTGCCGCGTGCCGCGCGATACGACGTGTCCTCGCCGTCGCAGACCGCTACGCGCAGCTTCTCGCGCACCAAGCCATATGCGATAGCCATGCCCACGAGCCCGCCGCCGACGACCACGACGTCGAAGTTGCCGGCGGCGCTCAACGAGTGCATCGCCTAAGATTTCTATTATGAACAACCATGGAAGCCTTTTATGCGCTAAAACAAGCTTATCCGGAGCTTCGGTGATACAAAATGCGTGGTCAAATACCGTTTTTTTCGTCAACCATTCACTAATGTTATGGCCTCTCCCGACCTCAAGATTCGCCAGGTAGAAGCGTTCCGGGCGCTGATGCAGCGGCACACCGTCACCCGCGCCGCACAGATGCTGCATATTTCACAGCCGGCGATGAGCCGTCTTATCGCCGATTTCGAGGAGCGCGTCGGCTTTGCATTGTTCACGCGGCAGCAAGGACGGCTGTTGCCGACTGTCGAGGCGAATGTGCTTTATACGGAGGTCGAGCGGGCTTTTGTCGGACTCGATTCGATCACCCAGGCAGCGCAGCAGATACGCGCGATGCGACGCGGTTCCTTGCGCATAGCAGGTTCTCCCGCGGTGGCGCTGGAATGGCTGCCGCGCTTGTTGACGTCGTTCGCGCGCGAGCATCCGGGTGTGGATATCACGCTCCTGACCCACAGTTCCTCGACGGTTGTCCAGCTCGTGGCGTCGCAACGAATTGACATCGGCTTCATTGCCGAAGCCATGCCTCATCCTGCCGTCCGGCTCGACCGGCTCACGCACGAACCCATGCGCTGCATTCTGCCGGCAGGCCATCGGTTGGCGCGCAAGCGCGTATTGAAACCGGAAGATCTACGCGACGAACCTTTCGTGTCATTTCCGCTTTCCTTCGACGCCCGCCGCACGATCGACCGGGTGTTCGTTGAGCATGGTGTGGCGCGGCAGATGACAGTCGAAGCGCAACTCTCGCAGACCATTGTTGCATTCGTGGCACAGGGCGCCGGAGTCGCTCTTATCGATCCGGTCACGGCGAGCTTTGCAGGTGAGCGCGTAGCAGTTCGCCGGTTCGAACCGGCTATCGCTGATGAGCTTTATCTTGTTAGTGCAGTGGGATCGCCTGCGTCGAGTCTCGTGACTGCGTTCGCGGCGGATATGAAGTTGGCGCTTGAGAAAATCAAGACGACGTAAGGCGAAATTAAACGGAACGGACTGGTTTGATGTGCATATCCGATCATGCCCGCGAGGCGCATGCTCGTATTCCCTCAGCAATACCCAATCTACCCGCGCTGTTCGGGGCCGCCCTGCCGGCTCCCGCCGCTCGTCGCAAAGCTCGTCCTTGACAAAAACAAATGATCAACATATTGTTTCGCCCAAGAGAACGTAATTCTCTACAAAAAAATGAAGTGCGCGAGTAATACCGCTCCGTGTCACACAAAACGGCTCGCAGGAGACGCCTCAAAATGCAAAGTTCCGATTCGCCGGCAGACCACGCGTTGCTAAACCGCGTGTTCTGGCGGGTAATGCCCATCGTCATGCTGATGTACATGGTCGCGGTCATCGACCGGCAGAACGTCGGCTTCGCCAAGCTGCAAATGGTGCATGTGCTCGGCATGAGTGAAATGGCGTATGGCCTCGCCTCGTCGCTATTCTTTATCGGCTATCTCGTCTTCGAGGTGCCGAGCGCGCTTGCGGTCCACCGCTTTGGCGCGAGAGTATGGTTTGCGCGCATCGTGCTCACGTGGGGATTACTCACGATCCTGCTCGGCTTCTGCGTATCGGGCTCGATGTTTACCGCCATGCGCTTTCTCCTGGGGTCCGCCGAGGCCGGACTGTATCCGGGTCTCATCTATTACCTGACGCTGTGGTTTCCGCGGAGCTATCAGGTCCGCGCGCTAGGCGTGCTGACGCTCGGAAGCGCGATCGGCAACATGGCCGGCTCCATCATGGGCGGCCTGTTTCTCGACATCAATGGCTGGCTTGGTTTCGCAGGCTGGCAGTGGGTGTTTATCGCCACCGGCATTCCCGCCCTGATCGTCACCGCGTTGATATGGATTTATCTGCCGGACACACCAGAGCGCGCCGGCTTCTTGACGAGCCCGGAGAAAACCCGCCTCCTCGCCGCGATCGAACGTGAACGCATCCCTGTTACCGGGCATGCAAGTATCTGGTCCGCCCTTGTCGACCCGCGCACGTTGCTGTTTTCCTTCGCCTACGTGCTCATCCTGACCTCCCTGTACGGCGTGATCTATTGGCTGCCGACGGTCATCAAAGGTTTCGGCGCGACGGGTTCGCTCAATGGTTTGCTCAATCCGATTCCCTGGGGCATCGCCACCGTCATGCTGTTGATCCTGCCGCGGCGCTTGCGCGACGAACAGGAGGTACTGCTGACCATGGCAGCAATCGCCGCGCTCGGCGTGGTGTGTTTCCTTGTCAGCATCAGCGCGGATTCCGTCATGGTGCGCTTCATTGCGCTGGCCATCGGCACACCCTGCATCTCGCTTGTCCTGCCCTGTTTCTGGTCGATTCCGCCGCGATATTTCAATGGTGCGCAAGCGGCGGCAAGCGTTGCGGCAATCAGCAGCTTCGGCAACATTGGCGGTTTTCTCGCCCAAAACATCATGCCCTGGGTCGCTAAACAGGCCGGCACTCCCGGCGCCGCGATGTACGTCCCGGCCGCATGCCTCGTTGTGCTGGCGATCGGCGCGATCCGTTTTCGCACTCGGCGGACGGCGCTCCCCGCTAAAGCCTGACGCCGCCCGGTTCACCCGTCCGGCCTGACCATTCGTTTTTCGATCAAGGCGCCGCGAATTTCGCGGCGCGTGGATAGTGACATCGGCTTTACTTCAATGCATCTTTTTTAATTTATTTAGTCATTCTAATAAATATAGAAAAACAGGAGACCCTTGATGAAGAAAATACTTGTTGCTACGCTCGCCTCTGCCTTTGCAAGTGGCGCATTCGCTCAAAGCAGCGTCACGTTGTACGGGATTGTCGATGCGGGCATTCTCATCAACACGAACGCGGGAGGCAAGCCGCTAACGGCGCTTACAGGCGGTAACCAGAGCGCGAATCGCTTTGGTTTTTCGGGCACGGAAGACCTTGGCGGCGGGCTGAAGGCCATCTTCACACTGGAGAACGGGTTTAATCTCGCCAACGGCACAATGTCGAGCGGGCTCGAATTTGCCCGTCAGGCCTTTGTCGGACTGAGCGGGCCATTCGGCACGATCAGTCTGGGACGCCAGTATCTGACGCTGACCGCGTTCCTCACGCCGTTCGAAGCGGGCGCGGACTGGGCGGCGCGCGGATCGGGCTACGGCTATCACCCTGGCGGCCTGGACGATGTGGACGGCTCCGAGCGCGCCAACAACGCAATCAAATTCACCAGCAATTCCTATCGCGGCTTGCGCGTGGGCGCCACCTACAGCTTCGGCGGCGTAGCCGGCGCGGTGACGCAGAACGAGTTGCTCTCCGCAGGTTTGGCGTACAACAATGGCCCGTTCGCTTTTGCCGCGGCCTACCTGTTCGTCAAGGCCCCGAACTTTTCGTTGTTCGGCAATAACGGCACCAGCAATGCACCTACGAGCGCAAGTGCCATCAACATCACCAGTCCCGTGTTCAGAGGCTATGCATCGGCGGCCTCCCAGCAGGAATTTGGCGCGGGTGCGTCGTACACCATCGGCCGGGCAACGGTCGGCGGAATATTTACCAGCACGCAATTCAAGGACATCGGCGGCACGGTCATCAACGGTGCGAAGCCGGCTACGGCCATCGCCGGTTCATCGCCCACCTTCAATACCGCCGAAATCAACCTTAAGTACCAGCTCACCCCGTCCTTTCTGCTTGGCGTGATGTACGCGTACACCCGGGCGAGCTCGTATGCCGGGGAGAGCGGCGCGAGCTACCAGCAGCTCAGTCTCGGCGCTGATTACTTCTTGTCGAAGCGGACCGACCTGTATCTCGTCGGGCTCCACGAAAAGGCCGCAGGCATTGATTCGACCGGCAAACCCGCCGTCGCCGCCATGACGTTCGCGACCCCCTCTACGAGCAACGAGCAAACCGTGCTGACGTTCGGCATGCGCCATACGTTCTAACGGGAAAAAGAAGGTTGCCGAAGCACTAAAGCGCCTTGACACCGCATCGGTCGATGTCTAGTATTGTTTCTACAAACGAAATACGATTCTTTTGAAAAGAACCCAAAAGATCATCGGAAAGCGACGAGACGGGTCGCTTCCGACCGCCCCCACCAGAATGGAGAGACAGCCAGAATGACAACTCAAGACTTGCTGCATAACTGGAATGACCTGCCCCGTGAAGTCGTTCGGAAGGGAGTCGAGCGGGTTGGCTTCCGCGGCGACAACGCCATGTGCGTGATGAACTGGCTGACGCCCGGCATGACGGTTTTTCCGCATAGCCATACTTTCGAACAGCTCGTCATCATCGTGCAGGGCCGGGTGCGGTTTCACCTCGGCGACGAGGTGGTGGAAGGCGGCCCCGGCACCATGATTCGCATCCCGCCGCATGTCATGCACTACGCAGAACCGGTTGGCGACGAGGTCGTGCTCAACCTGGACGTATTTGCACCGCTGCGTGAGGACTACCGGCATCTGGTGGAATATCAAGCCGCGGAATTCGAACCACAACCCGCAAGCACAGGTGTCTGAATGAGCCAGCATTTCGCGGCCCGCCTGCGGGACCGGCAATTGTTAGGCGGCACGTTCATCAAGACGCCGCAGTCGCATCACGCGGAGATCGCCGGTCTCGCGGGGCTTGATTTCGTGGTGTTCGACAGCGAACACGCGCCCTTTTCCGCCGCCCAACTCGATCATTGCCTGCTCGGCGCACGCGCCGCGGGCATTGCATCGCTGGTGCGCCTCCGTCAATCAAGCCCTTCTGACGTGTTGCAGGCACTCGACATGGGCGCTACCGGCGTACTGGTGCCGCACGTCACTTCCGCTCGGCAGGCGCGTGAGATTGTCGCGAGCGCGCGTTACCGGGACGGGTTGCGCGGCTTCAGCAACTCGCCGCGCGCCGGTGCCTACGGCGGCCATTCGATGCTCGAACACATCGAGCGCAGCGATAGTGAAACCGCTGTGCTCTGCCAGATCGAAGACCGCGAAGCCGTCGAGGCAATCGACGAGATCGCGGGTGTAGCGGGCATCGACTGCCTCTTCATCGGCCGCGCGGATCTATCGGTGTCCTATCGATTGTTCGACGTCGATCATCCCGAGGTCGAACGTGCAATTCAGCGCGTGGCGTCGGCTGGGCGCTCGGCATGCGTGCCGGTTGGCATGTTCGTCGGAGATACCGCGGCGATGGCCCGTTATGCCGCCCTCGGCGTCACGCTGTTCGTGATCGGATCAGACCAGAGCCTCTTGCGCAGCGGCTTCAGCAAACTCAGCCAGAGCGTTGCCGAACTGCGTAGTCAAATTCAATAGCGCGTTACGACGCGCTCAACCAGACGGAAAATCTCATGTCCACACTAGACGACACCCGCACCTCGCGCGATCCGGCCTATATCGGCAGCCTGCTGCGCGGCACGATCGACCTGCATTGTCATAGCGGCCCCTCAGTGATGCCGCGTTACCTGGACCACATCGAAGCAATGCGCGAAGCGTCATCGGCGGGCCTGCGCGCGGTGCTGCTCAAGGATCACTACTACTCGGCAACGCCCGTTACGGCGCTGCTGAACAAGCACTTCGCGGATCTCGGCGTGCTGATGCTCTCGGGCGTTCCTCTGAACAACACGGTCGGCGGCATCAATGTTCACGCGGTCGAGCACGGCATCAAGCTGGGCGCGCGGCTTGTGTGGATGCCCACGTTTTCGTCGGCGAACCACATCAACCATCACAAGCAAGATGCGCATTTCGACCAGAAATTCCCGCAGACCACGCAGAAGATGCTTGCTCCCATTCCGCTCTCGGTGCTCGACAGCGACGGCAAGCTCAAGGAGGAAGTCAAGGCGATCCTCGATCTCATCGCGGATGCGGACATTGTTCTCTCAGCCGGGCACCTGAACATAACTGAAATCTGGCCGCTCTTCGAAGAAGCGCGCAAACGCGGCGTCAAGCGGCTGCTCGTGAATCATCCGACCTATGTGGTGGACGCGACACTCGACGACATGCGCCAGCTCGCAAAAGAAGGCGTGTACATGGAGCATTCCATGTGCATGTGGGTGCCGGGCTCGAAGTTCCGCTTCTATGATCCGGAGTTCCTGCGAGACGTCATCGAAGCGGGCACAGTCGATCTCACCATTCTCGGCTCCGACCTCGGTCAGAAGGGCAACCCGACAATCGTCGAGGGCTTTCGCAGCGTGATCGAAACCGCGCTCGACATTGGGTATAGTGAAGCGGACATCCGGAAGATGACCTCCACGAATGCGGCGCGATTGATGAACATTGAATTGCCCGCGTCCCGCTGAGCATCCCCCGCCAACCATCACGAAAACGGCACAGGAGATCGAGTTGCCCAAGAGTCTGCCCCGGCCCAAGAACGCCGTATTGCCTTCAGATCCGGTTATCGAGGCCAGCAATACCACGCCGATCGACAAGAGCGGCCCCGCGCTGCTCGAATCGGTGGCCATCGTGTTCCGGCTGCTCGACGAGCTGTCGGCGGCACGCCGGCCACTCGGCGTCACCGAGCTTGCGGATATCGTCGATGAGCCGAAGCCGCGTGTGTACCGGCATCTGGCGTCGATGCGGCAAATGGGCGCCGTCGAACAGGACCCTTCGACCGAAAAATACCGTCTGGGGGCGAAGCTCGTTATTTACGGCACGGCCGCCAGCGAGCAGTTCGACTTGCGCGCCATCGCCGATCCGTATCTGACGAAGCTGCGCGACACACTCGGTCAAAGCGCGGTGCTGTCGGTCGTCACGCACGATTCGGCACTGGTTGTCGCGGCGGTCGACTCGAACAACGGCGTGTGCATCACGGTCAAGCCGGGCAACCGGGTGCCGGCGCACTGCTCGGCCCAGGGACGGCTCGTGCTGGCATTCCTGCCGCCAGAGGACCAGCAGCGTATCTTGCGCCGCAAGCTGCAAAGGTTCACGGCCCGCTCGATCACGGACCCGGTGGTGCTGGCGAGGCGCCTCGAAGCCGTGCGTGCGCAACTGTACGAAGATGCGAACGGCGAAGTGATCGACGGCATCAACGTGCTGAGCGCGCCGATCTTTCGCGACAACGACGTGATGGTCGGCGCAATTGGCATTATCGGTCCCACGCACGACGTGCCGTCGCCGCCGCCGCCGGCCTTGCTTGAACACGTACAGCAGGCCGCCGCCGAATTGAGTGAGCGGCTTAACTGCGACAAATATCGCCGCGCCGGTCTGCCGTCGACCGAGGGTGGCCAGACAAAAGCATTAGCAGGAAATCACCGATGACCTCCCTGACCACCCGGATCGGGTCGATCGCGCTGAAAAACCCGGTGATCTGCGGATCGGGCGAGCACACCATGACGGCCGCCGGCATCCGCGCCGCACTCGAGGCCGGCGCGGCCGCCGTGGTGGCGAAATCGACCAATGAATCGAACGCCGCCAAAGCTCAGCTCGACAAGACCGATTACGCGCTCTTCGACAGCAACTGGACGCGCTTGCCCTGGAATTTCCAGCCGCCCGCGGACGCCTCGCTCTTCTGCCGCTCGGGTCTCGTGCAGAGCGAATTCGAGCCGTGGCTCGACCAGCTCGCGGCATTGGATAAAGAAGCTGCCGAGCGCAACGCCTACGTGATCCCCAGCCTGATTCTCGCCGACCTGGATCGTTGCTTTGAACAGGCGCAGCGGATCGAAGCGCGTGGGCTGCGTGTCCTCGAGCTGAACATCGGCGCGCCGCATGGCGAAGAGGCCGCAAAGGGCGCCATCGTTCTCGAACGCGACGTCGAACGTATCGAAATAATCGTGGCCCGCGTGCGTGCCGCGATCCGCCTGCCGCTGTGGATCAAACTGACGGGTCAAAGCGAGAACGTCGTTGCACTCGCGGATGCCGCGAGACGGGGCGGCGCGGACGCGGTCGTGATGATGGGGCGCTTCATGGGCTTCCTGCCCGACCTCGATACCGGCGCGCCTGTGCTGGGCACATCGGCGGCTTTCGGCGGCGGCTGGGCATTGCCGCTGACAGCGCGTTGGCTGATGCTCACACGCAAGAAGCTGGGCACGTCGTTTCCCTTGCTCGCCACGAACGGCGCCCGCAATGGCCTCGATGTCGCGCGCTTTCTGCTGTCGGGCGCGGCTGCGACTGAAATGACCTCGGCCGTTTTCACGCGTGGTTATCGCGTGCTCACGGAGGCGATCGAAGAACTGGATGGATACGTAAAACAACGCGGAAAATCGGTGGAAGAACTGCTGGGTTCGGCCGCCGACCGCGTCGAAACCTATCAGGAGCAGAATGACCGGCCGCAGTATTGGCAGGAATTCGCGCCACCCGCTGGATAGCCTGCCCGGGCGCAGGAAGCCTGCTGTCGTTTGCGGCCGTAGCTGATTCAAACGCATCAGGTTGCTTTACCTGGCCTTAAGTCGTTGCAACCCCGCTGCATCTATTGAATACGCCCAAGCCCGCGTCCGATCTGTCGAACGCGGCGGGACACCCCTGCCCGTCATTCATGGCGTGGACAGACCGAACTCACGATACGAGCCGGCTCGACCGGCCACTCGCACCGCAGATCCTGCGTGCGCAAGGAGACATGATGAGATTTCTCACCGCCGCTTCGTTCGACGATCCAGTCGACGATCGAATCTACAATCGCGTCGCCACGCGTTTGCTGCCGTTCCTGATGCTGCTCTATATCGTTTCGTTTCTCGACAAGATCAATGTCGGGTTTGCGAAGGCGGGCATGTCGGCGGAACTGGGGCTCAGCAACACCGCGTTTGGCATAGGCGCCGGCATATTCTTTATTGGCTACTGCATCTGCGAAATCCCGAGCAACCTGGCGTTGCAACGCTTCGGCGCGCGCGTGTGGATCGCCCGCATCATGATCGTGTGGGGCGCCATTTCGGTCGCCATGATGTTCGTCACGACCGAGCGCGAGTTTTTCATTGCGCGTTTCGTGCTCGGCGTCGCTGAAGCGGGCTTCTATCCGGGGGTCGTCTTCTATCTGACCTTCTGGTTTCCGGCTCGGCTGCGTTCGCAGGTTTGCGCATTATTCTTCCTCGGCATATCGCTCTCGGGTGTCGTGGGCGGACCCTTGTCGGGCGGGATTCTGACGATCTTCGAAGGCGTGCACGGACTGCACGGCTGGCGTTGGTTATTTCTCCTCGAAGGCCTGCCCGCCGTACTCCTCGGCGTCGTCACGCTGTTCTGGCTCGACGACGGCCCCGCCAAGGCGAAGTGGCTGCCGGCCGCGGACCGGGAGCGGATTGCCGCCACGCTGGAACAGGAGAATGCGAGCCGCGCCGGCGAATCCCAACACCGTTTCGCCGATGCCTTTCGCAATCGCAACGTGTGGCTGATGACCGCCGTGAACTTTGCGCTGCTGGGTAATACTTATGGCGTGTCGTTCTGGCTGCCGCAGATCGCTCGCGGTCTCGGCGTGCGCAACCCGATGGCCAACGGACTCGTGACCATGCTGCCGTTTGTCGTCGCTTCGATCGCCATGCTCGTCATCAGCCGCAGCTCGGACCGTCACGGTGAACGGCGCTTTCATTTGATTGCGAGTTCTTTCGCATCGGCGGCCGGCCTTGCACTCGCTGCCGTCTCGGCGGGCATGCCGGTGCTTTCACTGACCGGTCTCGCGCTTGCGCTGTCCGGCGCGCTGGGCGGTCTCGCCGTGCTCTGGGCGATCCCCGGCACGTTGCTGAGCGGTACCGCCGCCGGCGCGGCGATCGCGCTGATGGCGACCGTAGGCAACCTCAGCGGCTACGCAAGTCCCGTGCTGATCGGATGGATCAGTCAGCGTACCGGACATGTCGAAGACGGCCTGCTGGCGTTGGCCGCTATCACCTGCGCGTTGTCGGTATGCGCGTGGGGCCTGGCTCGCGTCATGGTCGTCGCCAGCCCCGACAGCCAGCCGGCGTTGCTCTCGTCCCGCCCCTGAACTGAGTCCGCTCTTCGCTCTTTCGGAGTCCGTTGTAAATTCACTCTCGCTGACCATTTGACCGGTCAGCGAGCAACGATCAGCGATGCCCGAGCGTATCGACAATGCCCGGCATCCGCGCCGTGGCTTGCTCGTGAAGCTGCGTATAGAGACTGTTGCCATGCGCATCGATCGCGACTGTCGCCGGTCCGAGCTGCTCGACTTCGAGCGTGAGCAGCCGGAACTGCGAGATGTACTCGGTCCAGTTCATCGCCACGACCCGGCGCAGCGCACGCGACAGCAGATTCGCGCCGCCGCCGAGAAACGACAGATAGACGCAGCCGCTTTCGCGCAACGCCGTCGTGCTGGCTTCGTCGAGGCCGCCCTTGCCACCCACCAGCCGCACGCCGAGCCCGCGGATCAGTGTCGGCATCCACGGGTTATAGCGCGTGCTGGTGCTCGGGTTCAGATAAAGCGGCACCGGTCCGTCCGCCGTCTCGTCAACATAAGTGCTCAGATGAAAGAACGCGCCGCCGCGCAGGTCGATCGGCAACGGCGCGCCTTGCGTCACGGCCTCCGCGAGCCGGCGGTGAGTCGGCAAGCCGATGCTGACGGTGATCTCACCGGACAGCCGCACCATGTCGCCGAGCTTGAGATCGAGCACGCTGTCACGCGTGAGCGGCAAACGTAGATCGTGTAATTTGCTCATCGTCAGCTTTCCATGAATTCGACGCGGCCATCACCGTGAATACGGGCCGCCGTGCGCCGGTTGATCCAGCAGTTGAAACACACCGCGATCGGCACGAAGCCATGGCTCGCGGCATAGTCGATGTGCACGGCCATCGCCGTGGTATCCCCGCCGGTTCCCATCGGTCCGAAACCCATCGCGTTGACGGCGTCGAGCAGGCGCTGCTCCATGCGTGCAAGAATGGGCTCGGGATTGGTCTGGCCGAACGGCCGCAGCATCTGCTCTTTCGCGAGCCGCGCCGCGTAGTCGAAGGTGCCGCCTATGCCGACACCGATCACGAGCGGCAAGCAGGGCTGCGAGCCGGCGCGCAGCATTGTGTCGAGCACGAAGCGCTCGATCTGGTCGAGCGTCGGATACACGAACGCTTCGATCGCTTCCCAGCGACCCGTGCCCATCGCCTTCGGCGCGCAGACGATATCCACGTAGTCGGCGTCGTCGATCACGTCGAAGGCGACGATCGGCATGTCCTTGCCTGCATAGCTGCGTTCGTGCGTCAGCGGGTTCGTGACCATCTTGAGGATCGGCGGCGAGATGTTCGCCGCGAGCTCGGCAAAGCCTTCGCGAATCGCGGCCCGCACCGGCCCGTCGAATTGAACCCGGGTGCCGATCTTGATGCTGTAGGTCGGGATGCCGACGTCGCTGCACACCAGCGTGCCGTCGCGCTTCGCGCCGTCGGCACTTTCCAGCATGATGGTCAGCGTGGCCCTCCCGGTCGGATGGGTCTCGGTGCCCGATGCACGCTGCAGAAACGCGCGCGTATCGTTGGGTATCGCCTTGAGTGAGCGTTCGTAAAGTTGCGCAGTGACGCGCTTGAGAATCGAGCTGTCAATAGACATTGTCGTGCTTCCTTCAGATATAACCGGGCCGGCCACGGCTGGCGCATGTCATGCGAGCGCGCCGGATTTCGCCAGGAGAAAAGCCCGTAAAAACGCGGAGACCGAACGGGCGGCGCAGCGACAATAAGTGAATTCCATCGATAAAAATGAGGCCCCCATGAATCCACTCCTTAATACTGCGAAACACATTGGCATCGTCGGCGCGGGCGCGATCGGCGGCCATTTCGCCGCGCGTCTCGCACTCGCCGGCCATCGCGTGTCGATACTCGCACGCGGCGCGACGCTGGAGGCGCTGGCAACTTCCGGACTGCGTTATACGTGCCCCGGCGAAGCCGAACGCGCCGTGCCGGTCGACGCCCACGCGCACTGCGCGGACATGGGGCCGCAGGACTTGGTGATCATCGCGCTGAAGTCGCATGCGTTGCCCGGCATCGCCGCATCGCTCGCGCCGCTGCTTGGGCCTGAAACCGTCATACTGCCGGTCGGAAACGGCTTGCCGTGGTGGTACTTCCTCACGCCAGGCCAATCCACCCAATCCAGCGCCCCGCTCGAAGGCTTGCGCCTCGCCAGCGTCGACCCGGATGGCGGTATCGAGCGGGCACTGGCATTCGAACAGGTGCTCGGCGGCAGCGTGATGGCGTCGTGCAGTTCGCCGGCGCCCGGCGTGGTACATCACCACAGCGGCGGCAAGATCGTGATCGGTGAGCCGTGCGGCGGCATTAGCACGCGCGCAAGCGACTGGGCGCAAGTGCTGACGGCCGCGGGCCTGCCCGCCCACGCCAGCGACGACATTCGCCGCGATCTGTGGATCAAATTGCTCGGTAACGTGTGCTCGAATCCGCTCAGCCTGATCACGCAGGCAAGCACCGACCGCCTGCTCGACGATCCCGGCACGCACGCGCTGTTCGCAAGCCTGATGGCGGAATGCCTCGCGCTCGGCCGGCGCGCCGGTCTCACGCTCGACATCGACATCGAGCAACGCATTGCCCAGACGCGCCAGCTCGGCGCGGTCAGGTCCTCGATGCTGCAGGACCTCGAGGCCGGACGCCGCGTCGAGCTCGACGCGATTCTCGGCGCGCCGCTGGAATGTGCTGCAAGGCTCGATTTCGAGGCGCCATTGATGCAGACCGTATTTGCGCTGAGCCGCCTGCGCGCGGCGCAAGCCGGCCTGTATGGCGCACGCTCTCTCTGATGCTGATTCGGACACGAGCCCTCAGCCGCGCGTGTAGTCGGCTGAATTGGCGACCCAGCCTTTGTCGATAAAGTCCTTGCGCGGCGGCGAGAACACGTCGATCAGCAGATGACGGCCCGCGCCGACGCCTTCGGTCGTATGGATCAGTTGAACCGGCACCGTGATCATCGAAGCCGGGCCGGCTTCGAGATGCTGGTCGTCGCGCCACTGGTTCGCATCGGCGCCCCATTGCACGCGCAGGTGATGAACGAAATGCCCGTCGATGGCGAGCGAGCCCTGTTCGAACTCGCCGTGGCTGTGCGGGCTCAATTTCGAGCGGTCGCGCGCGTCCTGATACTCGACCCAGTTGATGCTGAGCGTGTCCGTTTGCAGCATTTTCAGACGCGGCTTGTCAGCCGGCGGCTGAATGCCGTCGATCGCGATCACCTGTAGTTCACCGTTGCCGCGCGTGCGCCGGTAACCGGCGTCGCTGCCGATAATCCGGGCGTCGGGCGACGCATAGTCGTGGTCGTTGCGCGCGGTGCCGGGCGCGAGATCCTCACGCGACGACGCGATCAGCACCGCGCGGGCGCCGTGGTGCGGCTGCACGGCGATCTCGCCGGCCGGCAGCACGCACACGCTGCGGCCCGCCACGGTTTGCGCGGCGTTCTGTCCGCTGCGTCCGATGCGCACTTCAGCGCCGTCTCCGGGAAGCAGCAGCAGCATTTCATGCGCGCTGTGCGCTTCGAACACCTTGCCGTCGCCTTCCAGCCATTGCACGAAGAAGTTCTGGCCGCGCGCCACGGCGCCGGGTGCGAGATCGTAGACAGCGGTTTCCCGCACGCCGGTTTCGGTTGTAGTCGTCATGTTGGTTCCTTCGATATTATGTGGAGTTAGTCGCGCCGCGGGCTCGGCCGGCCCAGGATGTCCATGCGGCCGACGGTCGAATAGCGGTTGCCGTCCATGCGTGTCAGTGGCTCGGCGCGAGCGGTGTCGAAATTCCCGTTCGCATCGACGAAACGCTCGTCCAGATGCACGCCGACGATGCGCCCGAACACCACGTTGCTGAACGTTTCGCCGGGCCCTGTCGGCTCGATATCGACGATCCTCAGCAACCGGCACTCCATGCTCGCCGGCGACGCTGCGACCCGCGGCGGTTTGACCATCACGCTCGGCGCTTTTTCGAGGCCGGCCAGTTCGAACTCGTCGGTGCCGTACGGCGCGTTCATCGAACTGAGATTCATGGGCTCGCGCAAATCCCAGGTGGCGAGGTTCGTGACGAATTCACCGGTTTCGCGCACGTTGGCGATGGTGTCCTTCTCGTGCCGGTCAGCCGGCGCGTTGCACGAAAAGATCACCACCGGCGGTGACGTCGAGACGAGATTGAAATGCGAGAACGGCGCGAGATTCACCTGGCCTTTGCCGTTGATCGTGCTGATCCAGCCAATCGGGCGCGGTGCGACGATCGCGTTGAACAGCGTGCGCTTGAAGCCGGGCGTAGCCGCCGGGTCTAGAAACATTGTTATCTCCTTGTGGGGACCTGGCGCCCTCAGGCGCGCACGCCGCCTTTCACGAACACCTTCTTGCCCGTTTCGTACAGCACGGCGTGGCGCTCCGCATCGGTCAGCAGAACAGTCGCGTCAAGGATGCGTTGCACCATGTCCTGGTACGTGCCCGACGACGTGCCGATATCGGAACCCCACATGATCCGGTCAGCGCCGAACATATCGACTGCACGGCGCAGCACCTGATCCGCTGGCGTATCGGTCTCGCGATAGATGTCGAGGTTGATCGACGTGAACTTGAAGAAGATGTTCGGCTCGGCCGCAAGCGGCACGAAGCGCTCGTCGAAACCATAGTTGTCGTCTTCGACCTCCGGTTCGAGCATGTGATCGAGCACCACCCGCAGGTTCGGGAAGCGTCGCGCCAATTCGATAATGGCCGGCACCGACGGTCCGCCGCCCCCAATCGCCAGCACTTCCAGATCCATCACGATGCCGTATTCGTCGGCCACGGCCCACGTCTGCAGCGCGCGTGGCGAATTCAGCCACGGCATCGTGCCGTCGGCTTCGCGGCCGCCGAACAGGCGCACGCCCGCGAGGCCGTGTTTCTCGATGTACGAGCGCACCAGCGACGGCGTGCCTTCGTCTTCCGCATCGAGAATGACGACGGCGGAAAAGATCTCCGGATGCTCATCCGACGAATCGAGGATGTAGCTGTTGTCGAAGCGATAGACCATGCGCTTTTGCACCGCCACCGCGCCCTCGACACGCTCATCCGCCATCCAGGGCAGCATGCGCGCCACGTCCGGCACTTCGTTGACCGGATGCTCGCCGTGTTTGCCGCCGGGCAGCCCGATCACGCCGGGCAGGCGCGGCGGCGCATTCGGCGAGCGCTTCATCGGATTGCGCGGATAGCGCACCTGGTCGTCGGCCACGAGATGCGCGTGCGAGTCGAACAGTTTGACGGTCTGGCCAGCAGCGGCATTCGTGTTGTCTTGCGGGGAAGGCATGATGTCTCCAATGAAGTACGGGGGGGCAAAAGCGGATCAGGCACCAAGGCCGGCGGTCGCGCTGGATCACCGGCCTTGCGCGCGTCGCGTCTAGAACATATGGCGGATGCCCACGGTGACGCCAGTTTGCGCGTCACTCGTCGACGGCGTCGCGAACGTCAGCGCGGCGACCGCGCGATGGCCGGTCGAGTCGAAACCGCCGGCGGTCTCACGCAGCACGACGAAATACAGATCGGTCCGCTTCGACAGCGCGTAGTCCGCGCCGAGATTCCATTGCTGATAGCTCGCGCCGCTCTCGCCGTTGTACGAACTCGCGCGCGTGTACGCGTAAGCAACGCCGAGCAGCAACGACGGTGTCAGACGATATTTCAAATTCGCTTCGGCCGTATTGAACGTCGCGGTCTGGCCGACTTCGCCTGCCGGCGGCTTCGCGCCCGCGACAGCAACGCTGCCGATATTAAAGAATTTCGTGTTCGTGTAGATGCCGCCGACCGTGAACGATCCGAACGCATACGACGCACCGGCGCCCGCCACCTGTTGCGAAGCGGCGGTCGCATAGCCGCTGAAGATCGGGCTTGCAAAGTTGTTGCCGGTCGCGCTGCTGGTAGCGTTGTTGCCGAACAGCGAGTAGTTGGGATTCTTCAGGTACAGGTAGGCCGCAGCGAACTTGAACGGTCCGCCGTCGTAATCCACGCCGGCGGAAATCATCTCGTTCTGCGTGGCGTTGCCCGCTACGCCGCCGAGGCTGTACGTCGCGCCGACCTGCACTCCGTGATAACGCGGACTGACATACTTGACCGCATTGTTCGCACGCTCTGTACCGTCGACGTCGTCGAGGCCGGCCGGGTGATAGCCCCAGCCCGCGCCACGCGCTGCCCAGTCGGTGCCGGACGCGAACGGGCCCAGATAGCTCGACAGTGTCAGGTACTGGCGGCCGAGCGTCACCGTGCCGTAAGGCGTGCCAAGTCCGACGAAAGCCTGGCGGCCGAACATCAGTCCGCCTTGCAGTGCGCCGGTGGTCGTGGTGAAACCGTTTTCCAGCGTGAAGACCGCTTTATAGCCGCCGCCCAGATCTTCAACACCGCTCAGGCCGAAGCGCGACGCGCTCTCGTTGCCGCCGGCAATAGCGAATTGTGATTTGCCGCCCGCATTGGTGTTGTAGCGAAATCCGGCATCGACGATGCCGTATAGCGTCACGCTGCTTTGCGCATGTGCGGTGACAGCGGTGCCGCAGGCGGCAATCAGAAGTAGCGATTTTTTCATGTGGGGTCTCCTCACAATATGTTGGCCCGTTCGCGCTTGCATGACGGATCTTCCGAAAGCCGGCCGCCATTACGTTGGCAGCGCAACCTTCGATGCCTCATATGGTTTCATGCGAACCCGGCTGCGCCAAGCGCGCTTCCGCAACTTTCCGCACCGCGAAAAGCACGCGTCGCCGTGTGGCCCTCAATTCCATCCTCCCGAGATCGATTCCGCCACGCGAAATCTTCATGATTCGCACTTGGACGACCGCTGGCCGCGACGTAGTATTGCTCGCCATTGACCTCGCGCCGTTCCGACCGGGGTCACCCTATAAAACCGGTGCCGCGCCGCGTGTCTTGCGCGCCGTTCAGCCGGTCCGCTACGTTGGAGGAGACATGCAGATTTCAGTTGCCCAGGCGGCCCACCCTGAAGTGGCGCAGGATGAAAGCCTGATCCGGCGCGTCTGGTGGCGCATCATGCCGCTGATCCTGGTGATCTACCTTGTGTCGGTCATCGACAAGATGAACGTCAGCTTCGCCAAGCTGCAAATGGTGCATCAGATCGGCCTGACTGAAACGGCTTATGGCCTGGCGTCGTCGCTGTTTTTCATCGGCTACCTGATCTTCGAGCTGCCGAGCGCGCTCGGCGTCCACCGCTTCGGGGCGCCGAAATGGATCTTCCGCATCGTATTTAGCTGGGGTATCGCGACCTTGCTGATCGCGTACACCTCGTCGGGTTCGATGTTCGCGGCGCTGCGCTTCCTGGTCGGCGCGGCTGAGGCCGGGCTCTATCCGGGTATCGTCTATTACCTGACCGTGTGGTTTCCGCGCCGCTATCAGGTGCGCGCGCTCGCACTGCTGACCCTGGGCAGCGCGCTCGGCAACATGCTGGGCTCGGGGTTCGGCGGCTTGCTGCTGTCGCTCGACGGCGTCTGGCATCACGCGGGCTGGCAGTGGGTGTTCATCGTCACCGGCGTGCTGGCGCTGGTGCTCGCACCGATCGTGCTGTTCTATCTGCCGCGCAGCGTGGAAACCGCGTCGTTCCTGACTCCGCAGGAGCGCAGCCGCCTTGCGCGGATGGTCGCCGACGAAGCGCCGGCCGCACATCACGAAGGCAGCCTGTGGACCGTGCTGTGGGACCGCAGGGTGCTGGCGTTCTCGCTCGGCTATACGTTGCTGCTCACGTCGCTCTACGGGCTGATCTACTGGCTGCCGACGGTGATCAAGGGGTTCGGCGTCTCGAGTTCGATGAACGGCCTGCTCACGTTGATTCCGTGGGCGCTGACCGCCGCGTTGCTGCTGATCGTGCCGCGACTGCTGACGAAAGAGCGTCACGTGCGGGTGGCCGCCGCGGCCATCGGCATGATCGGCTGCGTGGCGTTCGTGGTCAGCCTGCTGGTGAGCGATCCAACCTTGCGCTATCTCGCGCTCGTGGTTGGCACGCCTTGCACGTCGTTGCTGCTGCCGTGCTTCTGGTCGCTGCCATCGAAGTATTTCAGCGGCAAGCGCTCCGCCGCGAGCCTCGCCATCATCAGCAGCATCGGCAACTTCGGCGGCTTTCTCGCCCAGAACGCGATGCCGTGGATCGGCAAGACGCTCGGCCACCCCGGTTACGCGATGCTGCTGCCGGCGCTGTGCCTGCTGCTGCTCGGCTGCACCGCACTCGCGATGCAGTTCAACAGCGCTCGCGAGCCGCTCAATCCTGCCGCGTTCTGATACGGCGCTTCCCTTCTGCTTTCGTCCATGTCCACTTCTACGCAACACCACACCGCACGCCAGATCGGCACTTTCGTTAAAACGGGCGCGCCGCAGATCATCGAGATCCTCGGCGCCGCGGGTCTTCATTTCGCGGTGATCGACGCAGAACACGCACCGTTCGATCGAGCGACGCTCGACGTCATGGTGATCGCCGCGCGCTCCGTGCAGCTGCCGCTGTTCGTGCGGATTCCCGACATGAACGCCGCGACGATCCAGTCCGCGCTCGATCTCGGCGCGTCGGGGCTGCTGGTGCCGCACGTCGACTCCGCCGACCAGGCGCGCACGCTGGTCGCGCGCACCCGGTTCATCGACGGCGAACGCGGCTTTTCGAGTTCGCCGCGCTTTGCCGGCTACGGCGCGCTCGGGATGCAGGCGGCCATCGCGGCCGGCAACGGCACGGTCGTCATGTGTCAGATCGAGAGCCGTGCGGGTTGTGAAGCCGCGCGTGAAATCGCGGAGGTGGACGGCGTGTCCGGTCTGTTCGTCGGCCGCGCCGATCTGGCTTTGTCGTTCGGGCTTACCAGCGCCCGCGCGCCCGACGTGATGCGAGCCACCGTTGAAGTACTCGACATCGCGCGGCGGGCCGGCAAAACGCCCGGCGTCGCGCTCGGCGAAGTCAGCGAATGCGCCGAATTCGAGCAGATGGGCGCCTCGTGGTTCGTGATCGGATCGGATCAATCGCTGCTTCGCAAGGGCGCGCTGACGTTGATGGCCTAGGTATTCGCCTTGCCTCGGGGCCGCCGAAAAACTGCGATAATTCGCGTTTTTCGAGGAGCCTGCGCCTGACTCACCCGGCGCGGCCGACCACTGAGACCATGCAAGGCGAAAAGATGGCGGAACGCGAATCCTCGATCCGGGCAGTGGAGCGAGCCATCACGTTGCTGCGCGCGCTGAACCGGATGCCCGTTTCGACGCTCGACAGCCTGCATCAGTCGACGTCGCTGCCGAAACCCACCTTGATCCGGCTGTTGCGGACGTTCGAAGAACTGGGCCTCGCCGCACGCGGCGCGCGCCCTGGCGAATACCGTCTGCTCGACGGCGTCAATGCACTGAATTCGGGCTATCACCATGTGCCGCATGTGGTCGAAATCGCCGCGCCGCTCGTGCGAAAACTCACTGAAGAAATCAAGTGGCCGATCGCTGTCGGCATGCTCGACGTCGACGCGCTGGTCGTGCGCTACAGCACGATTCCCTATTCGCCGCTGTCTCTGCTGCATTCGTCGATCAACATGCGCCTGAGCCTCGTCTCGCGTGCGTTGGGACGCGCGTATCTCGCGTTCTGCTCGTCCGAAGAACAGGAGATGCTGCTCGAAGTCGTGCGGCAAAGCCATCATCCCGAAGACCGGCTCGCCCAGGATCGCGAAGCGATGCAAGCGATGCTCGATCAAACTCGTGGACGGGGGTACGCGTTGCGGGATTCCACCGTTCGGCCGGTGTCCGGCACGATCGCCGTGCCGGTGATGGCGAAGGAATTCGTCGCCGCATCGATTGGGCTGACGTGGTTTTCTTCGGCGCTAACGAGCGAGAAAGCGGTCGATAGATATCTCGATCGGATGCTTGATGTGGCGCGGCAGATTTCTGAACAGCTGTGACCTGTCCAGTTGTAACCGTCTTGTAGCGATAAGTCCGGCGAGGTGAAAAAGTCCGCGACGGCAAGGGGTTCTGCTGCAATCTGTCGGTCGCGGCGCGTGTTACGTGGCGTCTTGATTTCGGAACGGCCGCCGTTGATTAATGCAGAGTCGGTGGCAGAGTCCGGACATGGTGGCGGTTCGTCTTGGCCTTGACATGCGCTTTCTGGCGGTTACCGCTCCGGAATATCTGGCGATTCATCCAGCGCCGAAAACGCCCGATGCGCTGCTGCAGCACCAATGCATCCGGCAACGTCTCCCCAGCGGCAAACGCTATCGATGGGAGTTTCTCAAGCGAAGGCAGGAAGTGGCGATCGACGTACCCGGAGCCCTGACGCTCGACAACAACCAGTTGATCGTAGAGGCAGCGATAGACGGCCTGGGCATCGCTTATGTTCCCGAACCCTATGCTCGCGCGGCATTGAACGATGGGCGACTCGTTGCCGTGTTGGAGGATTGGTGCCCGCCGATTCCTGGCCTCTTCCTTTACTTTCCTCGCACTCGTCATATGCCGACGAGTTTGCGAGCGTTCATCGATATGGTTCGAACGGTTGCCGGATAAACGCGACTGCCTGCCCGGTTCTTCATCGCCGTCCACGGAGGTTCCGATCTCCATACAGCTGATTCCCAGTATGAAGGAAGCCTGAACAAGACTCTCCACAAGGTCTCATCGCGGATATCATCCGGTTTTTCAATAGAAAGCGCATGCGCCAACCAAACCTGGTTTGACCGTTTGGCCGCACTACTGACCCGAGGGCTGTCCGGTCGCTAGTCAGGTCGAGTACCTGAACAACTCGGTAGAGCAGGATCGACTGGCGCGGTCGAATACGCGACGTGGTCATCCTGAGCTGTCGCCCACTGGTTGCAGATGTCCCTCAGCTGTAATCGACGCTGATCGACTTCGTTATCAGATACGCGTCGAGCCCCTCAATGCCCCCTTCCGAGCCATAGCCACTTTCCTTCACGCCGCCGAACGGCAGCTCCGGCAGCGACACCCGCGTCGTATTCACACCGACCATCCCCGCATCGATCAGTTCGGCGGCCCGGTGTGTCGTCATGAGCGAACGACTGTACAAATACGCTGCGAGACCGAAGCGCGTGCTGTTCGCGATGTCGATCGCTTCATCGAAGCTGTCGAATGCGATACATGGCGCAATTGGACCAAACGGCTCCTCGTGCAGCAGAGGCGACTCGCGGCGCAGACCGCTCACGACCGTTGCCGGCCAGAAGAACCCCTGCGCCGGCACCGCTCCCCGCGCGGCTTCGGCCCCGTCCGCGCAAGCCGATGCCAGCATCGCGTCGAGCGCGTTCTGTCGCCGTTCTGTCGCGACTGGCCCAAGCTGCGTCGCCGGGTCTAGCCCCGCACCAACGCGCAATGATATTGCGTAGTCCGTAAGACGCTCGACAAACTCATCGTGGATCGACGCATCGACGATGAAGCGCGTCGGCGCGATGCAGATCTGCCCCGCGTTACGGAACTTCGCAGCCCCCGCTTGCGCGATCACGCGCTCGAGGTCCGCGTCGGCAAACACAATCACCGGGGCGTGACCACCGAGCTCCAGCGTACAGCGCACGGCCCGTTTCGCCGCGCGTGCCGCGAGCTGTTCGCCGATCGCCGTAGAGCCAGTGAAGCTGACCTTGCGGATCACCGGAGAATCGATCAGTTGCCCGGCGATCGCGGGCGCATCGCCGAATATGACGCTCAACACGCCCTCGGGCAGCCCCGCTTCGACGAACGCATGCGCAATTGCGAGCGCGGACAGCGGCGTTTCCTCAGGCGCCTTCAAGACGCAAGTACAACCCGCAGCGAGACTACCCGCTATCTTGCGCATCGGCGTCAATGCCGGAAAATTCCATGGCGCGAACGCCGCAACCGGTCCGACCGGCACACGTTCAACCAGTTGTCTCAGCGCCGCGCGTCGCGCCGGCACTACGCGCCCGTAAGCCCGCATGCCCTCGTGCGCGTACCATTCGAGCGTTTCGAGCGCCGCGTTCCATTCGGCGGCTGCCTCGGCTATCGGCTTGCCCTGCTCGCGGGTAAGCTGCGCGGCGAGCCGTTCGCGATCCGCGCGCAAACGCTCGGCCGCGCCGAGCAGCACCTGCGCCCGTTCGTGTGCGCTCGTGCCGCTCCAGCCGCGAAAGGCGCTGTGCGCGGCCGCGAGTGCCGCCTCAACCTGCGCATGATCGGCGCCGATCGCGTTGACCAGCGTGCGGCCCGTCGACGGATCGACGATCCGGATCTCCGGCCCGGCACCGCGCACGCAGGCGCCGCCGATCATGACATTCGCGGCCGTCAGTTCCCCGCTCTCCTGGCCCATCAACCGATCCTCCGGATCGAATCGGCGAGCGTCGAAAACAGCCGTTCGATTTCGTCGCGGCTGATCACAAGCGGCGGCGACAGCAGGATTGTGTCGCCGGATGCGCGCACCAGTACATCGTGCGCGAGGCAATCGCGATGCACCGCATAGCCGCGCCGGCCTGGTCCCTCCCCGGACGCAGCAAGGTCGATCGCCGCGAGCAACCCGATATTGCGAATGTCCAGTATGCCGGGCAGACTGCGCAACGCATGCGCGGCATCCTCCCAGGTTTGCTCGAGCTCCCTTGCGCGGACCAGCAGTCCTTCGCGGCGGTACACCCGCAATGCGGCAAGACCTGCTGCGCAGGCGAGCGGATGCGCGGAATACGTATAGCCGTGTGGCAATTCGATCGCGTCTTCCGGTCCGGCCATCAGCGCGTCGTAGACCGCTCGTGTTGTCAGCGTTGCGCCCATCGGCACCGCGCCATTCGTGAGTCCCTTGGCGCACGTGATGAGGTCCGGGGTGACGTCGAACCGGCTTGCCGCGAACGGCGCGCCGATACGACCGAACCCGGTGATCACCTCGTCGAAGATCAGTAGAATGCCGTGCGCGTCGCAGATCTCGCGCAGCCTCTTCAAATAGCCGGGCGGGGGCACCAGCACGCCAGTCGAACCCGACACTGGCTCGACGATCACCGCAGCGATCGTCGATGCATCATGCAGCGCCACGAGACGCGTCAGGTCGTCCGCGAGATGTTCGCCCCAGTTCGGCTGGCCGCGCGAAAAGGCCATCTGCGCGCGGTCGTACGTATGCGGCAAATGATCGATGCTCGGCAGCAGGTTGCCGAACGCTTTTCGCTGACTCGCAATACCGGAAACCGACAAGCCGCCGAAGCCGACGCCATGATAGGCGCGCTCCCGGCCGATTAACCGGACACGTTGCGCGTCGCCGCGCGCCCGGTGATAGGCGAGTGCGATCTTCAGCGCGGTGTCGACCGCCTCCGAGCCCGAATTCGAGAAGAATGCGTGCCCGAAGCCAGCGGGCGCTTCGGCAACGAGCTCATCGGCGAATTCGAACGCCGTTGCATGGCCTAACTGGAACGACGGAGCGTAGTCGAGCTGCGCTGCGCTGCGTTGAATCGCGTCGACAATTTCCGGCCTGCCGTGGCCCGCGTTGACGCACCATAGCCCCGCGACGCCGTCGAGCACGCGCGAGCCGTCCGCGCGATGGTAGTACATGCCCTGCGCGCCGCTGAACAAGGTCGGATCCGCCTTGAATCTCCGGTTCGACGTGAACGGCATCCAGAATGCGTCCAGTTTGGACGCTGTCGTTGTGAAGCTCATCGATAGGTTTCCTGTTTATTGATCGCTCATTGCGCGAGCTTGATACCCCACAGCCGCGGCCGGCGCCCTGGCCACGCGGCGAAGCCGATCACGCGCCGGTTTGCCGCCGCGGTTACTGCACCCGCATCGAGGCCGATCATCGGCACGTCCCGCAGCATCAACTCATGCAACTGGTCGAACGCGGCTTGTTTCTGCGGATCGTCTGACGCCTGCATCAGGCGATCGCGCGCGGCCTGTGCGTCGGGGTCGTCCCACACCTTGCTGACATCCGTCGCCTTGCTGCCAATGAAACGGTCGTAGTGAAACGCCGGGTCGAGCGACGGCGCGAGGTGGAACACCATGACCTGATAGTGGCCGGCGAAGAAATCGCTCACCATGCTTGCGAATTCGAGCGGCTTGACGACCATGTTGAGGCCCGCCTGCTGCCCCATTGCCTGCACCATCAATGCGGTGTCATACATCGATTTGAAGCGCGGCGTGGTCGAGATCGCAATCGGCTGTCCGTGGTATCCGGCCGAGGCGAGCAGGTGCCGCGCGCCGGCGACGTCGTAGCCAATGCGCTTTTGCATCACGGCGTCGTAAAAGCGGTTCGCTGGCGACACCAGCGAACCATCCACCGGCGCGAGTCCGAGCGCGGTGACCTTGCTGATTGCCGCGGCGTCGATCGACATCGCAATCGCGCGCCGCACACGGACGTCGGCGAGCAGGGGATCGGCGGTCTGCAGCACGAGGATCGACGGGCCGACGCTCGGCGCGTGCGTTACCCGCAGCGACGCCATTCGCTCGAACTCGCGCTGGAACTGCGGATTGATGCCGTACCAGATATCGATGTCGCTCACTTCGAGCGCCGCCTTGATCGACGCCTCATCCGGGATCACCACGAAGCGCACGTTGTCGATGAACGGCGTCTTGTCGCCCGCGTAGCCATCCTCAATGCCCGTCGCCGGCCGATAGTCCCGATAGCGCGTCAGCGCGATCGACTGGCCCTTGAGCCACTGCCCGAACACGTATGGGCCTGTGCCGACCGGCGCACGCCAGTGGCCCGCGGCGTCTACCGACGCAGGACTCAGAATCGCCGTCTGGTCACAGTCGAGCCGCGCCATCATGTTGAGCAGCACCGGGCTCGGCTGGGCGAGAACAAATTGCACGTGCAGAGCGTCGAGCGCACTGACCGACTGGATCTTGAGCCCGCGCGTGCCGTCGAAATAGGCACGGCACGACCAGTTGGTCTTCGGATCGAGATAGCGATGCCACGTCCACACTACCGCGTCCGCATCGAGCGGCTGCCCGTTGTGGAACCGGACGCCCTGCCGCAATGCGAACGTATAGACGCGATGGTCCGCGGAGACGTCGATGCGCTCGGCAAGCATCGGCATCGGCGTGCCGTCGAGCGTCGGCGCGACCAGCCCCTCGACGATCTGCGACAGGACAATTCCGGTCGGATCGTCGGACGTCTTGCCGGGCTCAGTCGTACGGATATCGGCGTTCAGCGCGAGCGTCAGCGTGTGCGGATCGGCGGCATGGGCTGCGAGTGGCGCGACCGCGACCGCGATCAGGACGCAGGCGGCCAGGTGGGCGAAGGCGGCAGCAACACGCGCCGCCGGTCTGAATAAATGGATCATGGAATGACCGGGACGTAAATAGACACTTCAGGCGCTGGTGGCGAATGGCTGGGCCGGCAAGTCAACGTGCGGCGATGCGTCGAGCAGGGTGCGCGTATAGGGGTGCTGCGGCGCGTCGAATACGGCATCGCGTTCGCCGGTCTCGACTGCTCGCCCCTTGTGCATCACGAGCACCCGATCGCTGATCTGCTCGACCGCGGCGAGATCGTGCGAGATGAAGATGCACGCGAAGCCATGCTCTGACTGCAGTTGCTGAAATAGCGCCAGAACCTGTTTCTGCAGCGTCATGTCGAGCGCCGAGATCGGTTCGTCTGCAACGATCAGCGCCGGACGCGTGACGATCGCCCGCGCGATCGCTGCCCGCTGCCGCTGGCCGCCCGACAGCTGATGCGCAAAGCGCCGCCCGAAGCCCGCGAGGCCGACCTCGGTCAGCACGTCTTCCACGCGCCGCTCGCGCTGCGTCCGGGTGGCGAATTCGGGCAAATGCCGCAACGGTTCGGCGACGATTGCGCTGATCCGCATGCGCGGATCGAGCGACGAATACGGATCCTGAAACACCATCTGGCACTGTCTGCGGAACGCCTTCAATTGTGCGCCGTCGGCGCGCAGCACGTCGCGGCCACGAAACAGCAGTTGGCCGCCGCTCATGCGCACGAGTTGCACGATGGCGCGACCGAGCGTCGTCTTGCCCGACCCGCTGCCGCCGACAATCGCCACGGTCTCGCCAGCAAAGATGTCAAAGCTGACGCGGTCGACGGCCTTCAGCGGTGCACTGCGGGCGCCGAACAGGCCGCGCCGGCCCGGATGCACGACTTCGAGGTCGATCACCGACAACAGCGGCATGCCTTCGCGTGCGACCGGCACTCGAACCTCGCGACGCGGCAGCGCGGCGATCAGCTGGCGCGTGTAGGGATCGCGCGGCGCCTGCAGCAACGTACGCGCCGCGCCCTTTTCGATCTCGCGGCCGCGGCACAGCACGATCGCGCGATTCGAATAGCGGGCCACGAGACCGAGGTTGTGCGTAATGAGCAGCACCGCCGTGCCGGCTTCGCGGGTCAGTTCGACCATGACCTCCATCACTTCGCGTTGCGTAACCGTGTCGAGCGCGGTAGTAGGCTCGTCCGCGATCAGCAGCGCGGGCTTGAGCAGCATGACGGAGGCCAGCATGATGCGCTGGCGCATGCCGCCGGAGAACTCGTGCGGATACGCGGCGAGGCAGCGGGCAGGATCGTCGATACCGATGCGCCGCAGCATAGCCAGGGACGCATCGCGGATCTCGGCGGCGCTCATGCGCGTATGCTGCTTCAGGCCTTGCGCCATTGATGCACCGATGCGCATTGCCGGATTGAGCGAGGCCATGGGCTCCTGGAACACCATGCCGATACGCGCGCCGCGCAACTTGCGCAGCGCATGCGGATTCAGGTTCGTCAGCTCGGTGCCTTGCAGGGTGATCGTGCCAGACAGATGACACACCGGTGCCGGCAGCAAGCCGAGAATCGAGCGCGCGATCATCGTTTTGCCGCTGCCGGATTCACCGACCACCGCTACGAATTCGCCCATCCCGACGCTCAACGACACATCGTCGACGATCCGTTCCCGGCCTGGCACGCCGAGGACGAGGTGATCGACGCTCAGCAGCGTGGAGAAAGGCGGGTTCACGAATGCCCCTCCATGCGCGGGTCGAAGCGGTCGCGCAGCGCATCGCCGAGCAGATTCACGCCAAGTAGCACACCGGCGATGCACAGGCCCGGCACAATGGATAGCAATGCGTCGCTGTCCATGTATTGCCTTGCATCGGCCAGCATGTTGCCCCAGCTCGGTGCCGGAGGCGGCACGCCCATGCCGAGGAACGACAGCGCCGACTCGGCGAGGATCGACCAGCCGAAAATACTGGTCGCGATCACGATCAGCGGCGAAAGGCAGTTCGGCAGCACATGCCGGAACAGCGTGTACAGCGACGAGTTGCCCATCAGACAGGATGCTTCGACATACTCACGGCTGCGCACCGAGAGCGCCGACGCGCGCACGATCCGATATACCGATGGCGCGTACGCGAACGACAGTGCCAGCACGATGCCACCGGGCGACTGGCCGGCTATCATCGTCACCCCGAGCGCCAGCATGATCCCCGGAAACGACAGCAGCGCGTTCGCGACAAGGTTCAGCGCGCGCTCTAACATACCGCGGAAATAGCCGGCAATGCCGCCTAGCAGCGCGCCGACCGCGGCGGTCGCGAGCATCGTCTCGAAGGCGATCATCATGCTGAGCGAGGCGCCTGCCATCAAGCGGGACAACACGTCCCGGCCGAATTCGTCAGTGCCTAGCCAGTGCTGCGCAGACGGCGGTGCGAGCAGGTTCACGAAGTCCATCTGGGTGATGCCGTAGGGCGTCCACCAGATGGCAAGTACTGCGAAGCCAAGCGGAACCGCCAGTAGTATGCCGCCGAGTGCGGCCGCAAACGGCCTGCGCAGTTTGAGCCGGCGCATCATGCGGCGACTCGCGGGTCGAACAAGAAGTAGCACAGATCCACCACGAGGTTGACGAGGACGTAAAAAACTGCGGTAAAGAGCAGACAACCCTGTACCACCGGATAATCGCGAGCGAAGATTGAATCGACGAGCAGCCGGCCGAGGCCCGGCAACGTGAACACTGTTTCGATCACTGCGATGCCGCCCAGCAGATGCCCGAGAGACAAACCGATCAAGGTCCATGTCGGGGCGAACGCGTTGGGCAGGCAATGGCGCAGCATCACCCGGGCTTCGGACAGACCGGTTGCGCGCGCGTGGGAGATGTACTCGAGTTGCAGCACGTCCATTGCGCTTGCACGCATCATCCGCGTTAGCGCGCCGACCTGGATCATCGTCAGCGCCAGGACCGGCAACGCGAGATAACTGAGGCTTTGCAGAGGATGTTCGCTGACAGGCACGTAGCCGACCACCGGCACCCAGCCGAGCCGCAGGCCGAACAGCATCAGCAGCAAAATGCCGAGCCAGAACGACGGAATCGACAGCAAGAGCGCGGAGGCGGCGACAATCGCCACATCCGGCCACTGTTTCCTGAAGCGGGCGGCGACAATCCCAGCCGGTACCGCGATTGCCGTTGCAAGCAGTACCGCAGCGAGAACGATGGACAGCGACAACTTGAAGCGCGACCAGATCAGCACTGTTACGCTTTCCTGATTGATTAGCGAACGGCCGAGATCGCCACGCAACGCGTGGCCGAGCCAGTGTACGTACTGCATCGGTAGCGGATCGGTCAGACCGTAGCTCGCCCGCAGCGCCGCCAGCGCTTGAGGCGTCGCCGCGTCGCCGAGCATCTGCTGCGCGGGGTCGCCCGGCAACAGCCGCAGCATCGCGAAGACAATGAGCGTCACCACCAGCAACGTCGGCACGATCGAGCCAAGCCGGCTTACCGCAAAGCGAAACATAGTGCACTCCTCGAACTGAATAAAACGTTCCGGCATGCGCCGGACGCCGGGAATGGCATCGGTCCGATGCAGACCTCCGGCGGCTTGCCGCATTCGCGCCGGGCCTGCCATTTACATGCGCTACAGCCGGTACTCGGCAAACTGGATGCCCTCATATGGCTTACGCGCAACCCACATCCGGCGGTCCGCAGGATCCATCAGCGTGGTCGCAACCGTCGCAGAGATACTCGCGTGGCTTGCGGGTTTCGGACGGCGCAACACGCCGTCGGGCGCCGGAAAATCGTCAGCTAGCGCAGCCTTGACAGTGTCCCAGCCGATCCGATGCGGCGCCTCAAGGCGCGCAGCCGATAGTCGAGCGCTCACCCGCCGTTGCCGGTAGATCGAATCGGGGTTGGCGCGCGGGCCGAGATCGCGCAGCTTGGTCCGCGCGACCGGGCAGATCCAGTGGTTCGCGTGCACGATGAAGCCATTTTCCGGGGTGAGCCAGAAGATCTCGTCCGGCGCGCATTCGAGGTCAACCGCTTCACCCCCCGCCTGCGCCAGCATCAGGTTGTTCGAACAAAATCGATCGACGCTCCACAACAGCTTCATCGCCTGACAAAGGTTCTCAGCTTCCAGCATCTTGCGGCGGATCAGCACGAGAGGGACATCCGCGCGCTTGGTGTAGTCACGGTCCGACCACAAGAAGTTGCCGGTCAGCGATACGCCGGCGCTGTTGAAACCGTGGCGCGCAAGCGAACCCGCTTCGGTGAACATCAGCAGGTCCGGGCCGTCGCCACGCTGCATCCGCAGCACGATACCGGTCTCGGTGCACTCCTCACGCCAGTCCCAATTGTGCGCATGGATCAGCCGCCCCGTTTCCGATGCGTCTGGCAACACGATGAGTCCGGTACAGCCATCACCCGGTTCGTCCGCGAGCCTCGCGTTGCTGACAAGCGCGTCGTGGCCGAACATCATCTCGGTCCGGCAGTTGATCACGATCACGTCCTCAAGCGACACGCCCGCTCCGTCGGCGATACCGCGCATTTCGGCAAGATAGTCGGCATCGAAACGCTCGATGCATGACGCCATCGTCTGGGCGAGCACGCGGATCTGCGGCTCGCCGACGTCGCGGCGAAGCAGTTGCTCGCGATACAGGGCAATGCTCGCGGCGACGCGCTGCGGCACGGCCTGGCCATGCTGCAAACCGCGCTGATAAGGCGAACCGGAAGTTTCTACGAACGGGAAAGGCGCTGGCAGGGACATGAGATTTCAGGTTGGGAAGCAATGCGCCGATAATGGTCTATTTCGATAAAAAATACAATATTGTCAAAATAAATCGAGGCCAATGATTGACCTGGTGCGGCACTGACTCTCTTGGCCGACCTGGCTCACCGCCCGGTCGGTCCGTTTCGTCAGCAGATCGAGATCGCAAAATTACGGACATCTCCGCTGAATCAAGCGCCACGGCCACCTGTACTGCACCATTACCCGAGGCGTAAAGCGCACTGGTATCATCATGGACCACGGTGAGGCGAATTGTTTTTTTATTTATTAAAATGCACTATGATTGCGGCACTGCCATGCCATGCCATCCAGCTCCGTGCGCCGCCGCCAAAGCGGTCCGCCGGCGGCCTTAACTGCGGGAACCCGCCTGAAAAGCGCATGAATACCGACGAATACGACGATCGACCTGACATGTCAGAGGCGGCAGCGGGTTGCGATACCGCTACGATTTCCTGCGATGAAGCGCGTGCAATCGCTTTGGAGCACTACGGCATCGACGCGCTCGCCAGCCGGTTGACCGGCGAACAGGATGAGAATTTCCGCCTGGAGACTGCCGGTGCAACGCGCTACGTACTCAAGGTCGCCAGTCCTGCCGAAGCACCAAGCGTGATCGACCTGGCGACGGCCGCGCTGTTGCACGTCGCAGCTTCCGACAATGAGTTCCCTTGCCCACGCGTCTGCATCGATCGGCGCGCACGCACGGCTACCCCAATCGTCGACGCCGCGGGGCATCCGCGAATCGCCAGAATGCTGACGTGGCTGCCGGGCCAGCCGCTATTGACATCAGAACGCTCAGCCGCGCAGCGCGTGGCCTGCGGCCGGCTCGCGGCACGGCTCGGCAGTATTCTGCGCACCTTCGACCATCCGGCGGCGCGCCGGCCCCTGCTGTGGGATGTGTCCCGCGTGTCGGCGCTACTTGACATCCTCGACCAGGTGCCCGGTTTTAGCGCATCCACGTTCATCGGCGGCTTCGTGACGCAGTTCGAGGCGGCAACGCGCCCGGTCTCGGCGCTGCTGCGGCGTCAGGTCGTGCACAACGACATGAACGTGCGCAACCTGCTCGTCGACCCGCACGACAACACGCGTATCGTTGGACTCATCGATTTCGGCGACATCGTCGAGACGGCACTCGTCGCCGATGTCGCGATCGTCGCGAGTTCGCAGATCACTGCGCTTGAGTCGCTGGAGCGTGATCTTGCCGAGACAGTGGACGCCTATCGCTCTGTCGAGCCGCTGCTGCCCGCGGAGCTCGCGGTGCTGAACTGGTATATCGCGGCGCGTCTGGTGATGGGCATGCTGATTCCGGCGTGGCATCACTTGCGCAACCCGTCTAGCGGACATTTCATACCGAAAACCGAAGCCGACCTCGCGCGGCGCATTGACATGGTCCGCAAGGTCATGTCGATCCGCTTCACCTAGCGCGCCGGCCCCCATGACAAGGAAAGACATGACGAACCATTCGACCAATCCGAACCTGCTGTCGCGCCGGCGGGATCTGCTCGGCCCAACCTACGGCCTGTTCTATGACGAACCGCTGCACATGGTCCGTGCACAGGGGGTCTGGATGTACGACGCCGACGGTCGCGCGTATCTCGACGCGTACAACAACGTGCCGGTCGTCGGCCATTGCCATCCGCATGTCGTCGCGACACTCGCGACGCAGGCAGCCAGGCTCAACACGCATACGCGATATCTCGCCGACGCACCGGTGGAACTTGCGGACCGGCTGCTGTCGACCATGCCGGCCGAGATCGGCAACATGGTGTTCGTCTGCACGGGCAGCGAAGCGAACGATCTCGCGATCCGCGTCAGCAAGTTCGTCACCGGGGGGACCGGCTTCATCATCACCGAGCGCGCGTACCACGGCACCAGCGAAACGACTTCCGGCATGTCGCCATCATCGCGCGTTCCACTCGGCCGCGACGTTTACGCGATCGCCGCGCCGCTGGGCGAAGACGGTCCCGCGCAGTTCGCCGAGCGCGTGCGCGAGTGCATCGGACGCATGCGGGCTGACGGCGTCAAGCCAGCGGCCCTGCTCGTCGACACAATTTTTTCGAGCGACGGCGTGGTCTGCGATCCGCCCGGTTTTCTCGCCGAAGCCGCGCGCGCGATCCACGATGCGGGCGGCCTGTTCATCGCCGATGAAGTGCAGCCCGGTTTCGGACGCACCGGCGAATACATGTGGGGTTTCATGCGGCATGGCGTCGTGCCCGACATCGTCACAATGGGCAAGCCGATGGGCAACGGTCATCCCATCGCTGCGATGGCGGCGCGTCCCGAACTGATGGCGGCGTTCTCGAAGCACACGCGGTACTTCAATACCTTCGGCGGCAACACGGTATCGTGCGCTGTCGCACTCGCGGTACTCGACGTGATCAAAGACGAACGGCTGATCGACAACGCTCGCCTCACCGGCGAATATCTGAAGGGCGGCTTTGCGTGGCTCGCGCAGAAATACCCGACAATTGGCGAGGTCCGTGGCAGCGGCCTTTTTGTCGGTGTCGACATTGCACAGGGCCGCGACGCGAACGAAACACCCCGGCAGGCAGCGACACGGATCGTCAACGAACTGCGTCGCGCAGGCGTGCTGACGGGCACGACAGGAAAGAATGGCAACACGCTGAAAATCCGCCCGCCGCTGCCATTCAACCGTGAGAACGCCGATTTCTTGCTGCTCGCGCTCGAAAGGATCGTCGCTGCGTAACAGCGCGGCATCGTCAACCTACGCGTAGTCTCCGGCTACGAGGAAACTTCCCGATGAATTCCAATCACGCCGCGCCTGCGGATCTTTTTTTCGATGGTCTGGCCCGCGGCCGCCCGGAGACCCACGGCGTGTCATCACGAGGCATCGTTGCATTTCTGGACGAAGTCGCCGCCGCCAATCTCGAGTTACACAGTTTCATGCTGTATCGCGGCGGCGCGGTGATCGCCGAAGGCTGGTGGTCGCCCTATCATGCGGGCCGGCTGCACATGATGCATTCGCTGACCAAGAGCGTTACCGCATGTGGCGTCGGCCTCGCGCTTGCCGAAGGCCGCTTCGGGTTGCACGACAAAGTGGCTTCGTTCTTCGACGACCTGCTGCCTGGCGTGCCCGATGCGAACCTCGCCGCGATGACAATCGAAGACCTGCTGACGATGCGCACCGGACACCGCATCAACGTATCGGGTTCCGCATGGCGCCCGATACGCACGAGCTGGATCGCCGAGTTCTTCAAGATCCCGGTCCCCGATGTCCCTGGCACGGCACACCTCTACACAAGCGCGGCGAGCTACATGCTGTCGGCGATCATCACGCGAACCACTGGCGAGCCGTTGAGCGAATATCTGCGGCCGCGCTTGTTCGAGCCGCTCGGCATCACCGGTTACGAGTGGCCGACCGGCCCCCATGGCATCAGCCCGGGGGCGAACGGGTTGAGCTGCCGCACCGCCGACGCGCTGAAGCTCGGCGTGCTGCATGCGCGCAACGGCCTGTGGAACGGGCGGCAGATCCTGCCGGCGGACTGGGTCGCCGCAGTGCAGGCCGCGCATGTGCCCGGCAAATACGGTTACCAGTGGTGGCTCGGACCCGACAATTATTCGGCACGCGGGCTGTTCGGCCAGTTCGTGTTCGTGTTTCCGAACCATGATGCGGTGCTCGCGGTAACCGCCGCGATGCCGGCCGGCAGCAACTTCACTGGCAGGTTCGCGTTCCGGTACTTCCCGGCGCTGTTCGAAACGCAGCCCCTGCCGGACAACGACGACGCGTTCGCCGCTCTTCAGGCACGCACGAACGCGCTGTGTCTGACGTTACCAACCGGTCCCGCCTGGGCGGAATGCGCAGTCCGCGTTTCCGGCAAAACCTACGTCGCCGACGATAACGAGGACGGCGTTCGCGCACTCCGCTTTGCATTCCGCGACGATCAATGCCGGTTCATTGTCGAAGACGCGCGTGGTACGCACGAAATCGACGTTGGGCTGGCCGAACCGGTCGAGGGCAATACGTCGATGACCGGGCACAAGCTGCATCACGAATATCAGCCCGACATGATGCGTGTCGTCGCAAGCGGCGTGTGGCAAGACGACCGTACGTTCGTGATGACCTGGATTTTTGTCGAATCAGCATTCCGCGACACGGTCGTCTGCCGTTTCGACGGCGACAACCTCACGCTCGAACGTAGCGTCAACGTGAACTCCGGTGCGCTCGAACGGCCGCCGATCCGCGGCCGTGTCGTCACCTCTGATACCTAGTCGCATCCCCATGGGCGAGCAACTGGCATTCGCGTGATACTGTACGCGCGGCAGGTTGTGCATATTCTTTAAAAGAAAGACAATGAGGGATGAACAAACGACTGAAATCCGTACGCCACGATCCGAGCCAGCAGCCGAGCTCGCTCCAGACTGATCTGGCCCAACGCATCGCGCAGCAGATCAAGGACGGTAAATTCGCGCGTGGCGAGCATCTGACCGAGACTGCGCTCGCGCAGCAATACGACGTCTCGCGCACGCCCGTGCGACAGGCGCTCAGACTGCTCGAGGAACAAGGCTTCGTCGAATCGCGCGCGAACAGCGGCGTGTTCGTCGCCGAAGTCGCGCCCGAACTTGCCCTCGATCCGCTTACCTCCGAGCAGGCGAGCGAAGAAGAGATCTACCGCGCGATCATCGCGGATCGCGCGACCAACCAGCTGTCGTCGCCGTTCTCGGAATCGGAGATTCTTGGGCGTTACGACGCGCCAAAGCGGCTCGTCACGCGCGCGCTGCTGCGACTCACGCGCGAGGGCCTGATCGAGCGGCGCCGCGGTCATGGCTGGACCTTTTCGCCCATGCTCGAATCAACCGAGGCAATCAATGAGAGTTACCGGTTTCGCATGATGATCGAGTGCGGCGGGCTCGCCGAGCCGGGATTCCACGTTGACGAGAAAGAATTGCAGGAATCGCGAAGCGCACATCTGCATTACATCAATACGCGGCGCCGGGCGAAATCGCCGGCAGACTTCTTCGCGATGAATGCGAGCTTCCACGAGATGCTCGCGCGCTTTTCCGGTAACCGATTCGTCGAGCAGGCGGTACGTCAGCAGAACCAGTTGCGGCGCTTCGAGGAATATTCGAACTTCGTGACGCGCAACATCAATCTCGTTGACTCGTGCCAACAGCATCTGGAAATCCTCGATGCGCTAGAGCGAAGCGACCGCGAATGGGCAATCGCGCTGATGAAGCACCACCTGTCAACGTCCAGCCAGATGTGAGACGCATGGGCTGGTTCTCGCGACGGCAGGGCCCGTCTTCTAACGCCGGGCGGTGACCTCGCCGTCCGTAAGACCGGCAGCGACCGGTCGCCTCTGCATGCGCGAATATGAGACCAGCATGCCGGCCAGTTCCTGCGCGACAAGCGTGGGCGATGACGCGTGGCGGCGGACGAAGCACACGTCGCGCTGGCTGAAACGTTCGCGCACCGGCACCGCGGTCACCGAGCCTGCGAACAGATCCTGTTCGGTCAGCACCTTCGGCCCGAGCATCAGGTAGTCGGTTGACAATACCAGATGCAGCGACTCCAGCAGCGAGTCAGCCGTGATGGTGATCTTCGGCGGCGTCAGGTCGAGCGTCGCGAACACGCTGAACAAACGGTTCGCCGAGCCGCCGGTGATGCCGTCGGTCCTGAAACCGACCCATTTGCAATCGGCAAGTTCGCGAATCGACGTTGCACGCGCTTTCGGATGGGCACGGCGCGCGATGATCGCCGGCACCGACTGATACAGCCGCTCGATAGACAGGTCGATGTCCGTGACATGGGGTGCGATTGGGCACAATGCGAAGTCGAGCTGACCGTCGCGCACCTTGTGTATCAGCGTTTGTGTCGAGCCGCTCGACACGTGGACCGACACCCGAGGAAACCGGGCAGCGAACCGGGTCAATACGGGGGACAGGAGCTCCGAAAGAGGTTCGGTTGTCAGGCCCACCGCGATGTTGCCGCTCGGCTCGCCCTGCAACAGGCGCATGTCGTGGCCGACACGGTCGCAATCGGCAAGGATCGATCGCGCGCGCCCCCGCAACTGTTCGCCGAACGGCGTCAAGCTAATGCCGCGAGGCGTGCGGTTCACCAGCGGCACCGCAAACTCTGCTTCCAGAGTCTGAATAGCACGGGTCAGCGCACTCTGCGCGACATCGAGCGCCCGAGCTGCCGCCCTGAAGCTCCCCTGATCTACCACTGCACAAAACGCCCTCAACTGGCTCAACGTCATCTCGATACCTGCTCTTCAGGTTATTCCGTCACATCAACGGTTCGACGAACCGTCACGCGTTAATCAAATGCGTCTTCATGATCCCTGTTTTAGATCGCGATGCCACGAAGCGGTCTTCCTGATCAAAAAACGGCTAACTAGAATAATTTGCAATCCTTCATATATATACGTGAATCGGTTGGCGACAATTACTACCACAGAGGAATCAAAGATGAAAAAAACGCTCCCCATGATCGCCGCGCTCGCCTCGCTCGTCGGAGTGGCGCATGCGCAAAGCAGCGTGACGCTTTACGGCTTGATCGACGACGGTCTCACGTACAGCTCCAATGCGAAGGGCAGTTCACAGTATTCAATGACCGCCGGTAACCTCGAGGGCTCGCGCTGGGGCATGCGGGGCATCGAAGATCTCGGTGGCGGACTCAATGCGATCTTTCGCCTCGAGGGAGGCTTTAGCCCCGCGAACGGCACGCTCGGCCAGGGCGGCGCGCTCTTCGGGCGGAAGGCCTACGTTGGCTTGTCGAGCGCGGCCTACGGTACGCTGACAGCTGGTCGCCAATACGATCCCGCCGGAGACTACGTGAGCGGCTTTGAATCTGGCAATGCCTATGGTGAAGTCACCGCTACCGAATGGGGGAGCATCTATGGCGCACACCCGGGTGATATGGACAACCTCGACAACTCGTTCCGCATCAACAACACAGTCAAGTACACGAGCCCCAGTTATCGTGGCCTGTCGGCCGAGGGGCTGTACAGCTTTGGCGGCCAGGCTGGCGATTTCACGCGCAACCAGTTGTACGGGTTCGCCGCCGGCTACGCGAATGGCCCGCTTGCACTCGGCGCAGCGTTCGAGAAGGCCAAAGATCCGAACTATTCGCTCTTCGGTACAAACCCGAGCGCCAACACAGCGACTTCGACGAGTGCAATCAACGCATCGACGCCGGTATACAGCGGCTATCTGTCAGCCGGCGCGTGGCAACTGATCACCGCAGGCGGCGCATACCGGATTGGCAATGCAACGATCGGCGGCGTATATAGCAATGTACAGTTCCAGAACGTCGGATCCGTCTCCGGGGCCGGCCTGAATCCAGGTCACCTCTCCGGCACGGCGACGTTCAATATCGGCGAAATCAATCTCGCCTACCTGGTGACCCCGTTCCTGCAACTTGGCGCCGCGTACAGCTATACGCGCGGCAGCTCGATCGGGACGATTTCGGGCGCGTCGTATAGCCAGTTCAACCTCGCAGCGAACTACCTGCTGTCGAAGCGAACCGACCTGTACCTTGTCGGCATCCACCAGCACGCGAGCGGCGTGGACTCCACCGGCAAGGCGGCAGTTGCGGCCATTCCGAACCTGTCCAACTCGTCGAGCGACGTCCAAACCGCCATCGTGTTCGGCGTGCGTCACCGTTTCTGACCCGATTTGACGGATACGCGCGTAGAAGATTCCTCCGGTATCTTCTACGTCCCACCGGAGCCGAACACGGACTGCTCGATAAGAGTTCGGCACCTCACTGAAGCGTTACCTGCAGATCGATTGAGCTGGCGCACGGATAAATTGTACTTTATTTAAAATAAATGCAAATTGAAATCAGCGTTTTCGCTAGGCCCTCGAAGCATTCCCCGGTTGCAAGCAGCTTCGCGCATTAGGAATGCTGACACTCCAATTCCGGCAACCGCCTTGCAATGAACCGTTTCGATAACCAACGTCATGACGAGCACCGCGTCTTGCTGCGGTATATCGCCCAGTTGCCTGTCCGGCTAGTTGCCATGTTCGAACTCGCTGCCTGAACTGTAGACACGAGTGCCATCTTTCCGACTAAACCGCTTATTCGCTCGATCCCTTCGGTGATCTCGCTCATCGCTGTACCGGCTCTGTTCCAAGGCCAAGCTTCAACTAGGTCTCTGAAGCCGACGTTCGTGAGGAATTTGGAGAAGTCCTAATGAATTCTTCGGTCGACGAATCCCCATTCAGTGGCCGACGATTCTGATCGTCGAACCAGGACAACAAGATGCGGTTTGTATCGTCCGGCCTTTCGTACTGAGTCCAACGCGAGCACGGGCCCAATCGGCTCTTTCGTTACCATCTGCCGCACACCGGGGGCGCGTGCCGGAATGATCCGGCCGAACGCACGGCGGGACTCCTCCGCGAACCAGTCGAGATAGTCCGCCGCGGAAGTCACCTCCATCGTGGCCTCCTGCAAGGTTTTGCCGTTTTCCCGCGTGATCGATTCCGCGATGCTCGCGGCGCGCTCACGCATGAGTTGCGCAGACTTGCGCAACACTGCGCCGCGAGCGAGTGCCGAAACCCGGCGCCATTTTTCAAATCCCGCTACCGCTACCTCGGCCGCTTCATCGAGGTCCTGATCCTGAGCGACGTGGAACTCGCCTTCAACCTGTTCGGTTGCCGGGTTGACGATCCTGGCCGTCTCCCCATTGCTCGAGTTTCGCCATTTGCCATTGATCAAGAGTTGCAAGGTGAACATGTTCATCATCCTGGAAGTGAGCGGTGCGATCGTTGAATAAGACGAGAGATAACTGACTGCGCCAACTATAGCTTGCAGTCGCGCAGCGATTGCGCCGGGTGAAATCCGAACAGAGATGACACCTGTTCATTAATATCTTGAGATCCTCTCTTCACCTGCATTCCGACATCAAGAGGCCTGTCCGATCGGAATGCCTCCACGTATTACCCTTCCGAAATCCGAACAGTCATGCCTGCGAGTCAGCAATGACGAAGGCCACGGGTTCGCTCCCTTGGCCCGGACGGCTGGCATCTCCTTAGCCGGCATGCCTTTGCAAAAAATCGCCGCGACCGCAGCGGCCGGAAATCCCGCTGAAAGGCGGACTTATTGGCACCGGCAAAAGTGCCGTACCTGCTGTTTTCACAAATTGACATGCCTTGAACCCACACGTAAAGTCGGCTGCAATTCCACCAGCAAAAAAAGCTGTGCATTGCTGCGGCTAGCGAAGCGATCGCCGCAGCTTCCACAGCGTTATGACGCGGGTCAAATGCGCACACCGAGTGCGGCCGATGAATGTGGCCGATGAATGTGGCCGATGAATGTGGCCGATGAGTGCGGCCACATCAATACAAAGGATATCTAATTGGAAAATTCATGCTTTCTCTGGCCTACGCATTCCGACGCGAATGCCTCGCTCATGCAGCGGGCCACGACCTTGCCTGACCGGACAATGACGATGCGGCATGGATCACGAATTACACGGTCCCCATACAATGTCCATATCGCCTACGGGCTTCGACAAGGCCATCCTCGCCAAAGCGTTAACGCTCGGACGCTTCGTCACTTGCCCCTTCCGGCGGCAACAATTTCGCCGTCAACCAACTGGAAATCATGATGTCGTTTCGCCGGGGTTGGATCGCTGTATTCTTGTTTACGCTCGCGATGATCAACTACATGGATCGCGTTGCTCTGTCGATGGCCGCCACTCCGTTGGCCAAGGAATTCCATCTGTCTTCAATTGCCATGGGGTACCTCTTTTCTTCCTTCATCTGGAGCTACGCCCTGTTGCTCCTGCCGATGGGAATCATGATCGACCGTTTCGGTGCGAAGCGGATGGCGGCTTGGGGGGTATTTGTCTGGTCTCTCGCGACTGCGTTGACAGGCCTGTCCACCAGCATTGTCACCCTCTTCGCTTCACGGCTGATCATGGGAGCGGGAGAATCGACGAGCAACCCGATCGGGGCGAAGGTGATACGTCAGTGGATCCCGGTGAAGGAGCGCGGCATCATGACATCGCTCTTCACCGGCGGCTCGTATTCCGGGCCGGCCTTCTGCTCGATCATGCTCGGCTCATTGATCGCTCTGTATGGATGGCGGGCCTCGTTCATCGTCGCCAGCGGCATCGGTTTCGTATGGCTTGCGGCATGGCTCGTGTTCTTCGATTTGCCCGAAAAGGTACGATGGCTCAAGGCGGACGAACGTGCAAAGATACTGGATGAGCAAGGCCCGAGAACTGTCGTAGCCAGCGAAACTGAAATGGCGGGATTCCGGTCGCTACTGCGTACCCGAACGCTCTGGGGACTGGCGATTGCGCAAGGATGCAATGCGTACACGCAATATCTGCTCTTGACCTGGCTGCCGAGCTATCTTCAGGCAACCCGTCACATGAGTATCCTGAAGACAGGTGCGTTCTCGGCCGTGCCCTACGGTACGGCGGTGGTTGGCTGCATCCTGATCGGCACCCTGAGCGATCGTTATCTCAAGAAAAGCGGGGTAAATTCAGGTCGCCGCAGAAATGCTGTCGCCCTGGCGTTAATCGCCGGCATGGCGATTTTTGCTGTGCCATTCACATCGAGCATCAGCGCACTGCTGCTGATCTTCTGCGTTACGCTGACCGGCAACGCGTCTACTTCCGCCCTGAACTACGCGTTGTTGAACGACCTTCTTCCCAACCCGGGCGATGTTGGGAAAGCCACGGCATTCATAGTACTGGGAGGCAATGTCTTCGGTCTGGTCGCACCCATTGCCACAGGCTATGTCATTGCAATGACGGGCAGCTATGACTGGGCGTTCGGGATAGCCGGATTTCTCCTCCTGGTTGGCGCGGTCGTTACATTGACCATGACCCGTCAGCCAATGACGGCGAGTGCAGGACGGGTTTGTACGCCACATGTTGCTTGATTTTCGCGAGCAGCCCGTTCGTTCAACGCAAGACGAGCACCAATAATGACGCTCCCGTAGAGTGAACGGGCTTCGAGAGTCGACCCATAACATTGCATCTCGCCAAAATGCCGTGAGAACCCATGACAACATACGTCGATAGAAGCCGATACCTTACCCTTGATGAAGGATTCAACCTGGGGCGCCCGCAGGTGCCTGCTCATATCTTCAGCCGGGAGCGCGACGAGGCACTCCTCGAGCATGACGATTCGGTACGTATTCCTTGCGATATGAAGTCGGTCATCGGCGGTGACGTCGAAGCAACGGCCCCGCTTTTGCTTGCTTCCTACGTCAGGTTGAAACCGGGAACACCGCTCGTGCTGAAGAGCGGCGCGACATCCGAGATCTTTTACGTCATCCAGGGCGCAGGCGTAACGACCTGGGGTGATGAGCAGATACGCTGGCAAAGCGGCGACGTTTTTCTACTGCCTGGCGGGGGCGAGGAGACGCATTGGGCGGAGGGCAAAGCGAATGCCGTCTTATGGCAATGCACTAACGAACCGCAACTCGCCTACGAAGGCGCCCTTCCGCCGCCGATCGACAAATCCCGTATCCAGCCTACGCATTACCCCAAAGCGGCCATGCATCGGGCGTTGGCCGACGCAAAAAAGCTTGAAATGAAAAATGGCATGAAATCGATGGCGATCATGCTTGCGTCGGAGTCGTCGAAGTATGGAACTATCACGCCAAGTTTGACGTTGGCGTTGAATTCGGTCGCTGCCGGGACCTCCCAGATTCCACATAGACACAACTCAGTTGCGATCTCGCTCGTATTGGAAGGAGAGTCCTGTTATTCGATTGTCAACGGTAATACGGTGCATTGGTCCAGGTTTGCCACCTTCGTCACGCCAGGCGGTGCATCGCACTCTCACCACAACGAATCTCCCGGGAATGCTTTACTGCTTATCGTGCAGGACGGGGGGTTTTATTACCATTGCCGTACGATGGGATTCGCCATAGTCGACACACCAACGCCTTCATGAGTTGTCGGCGTCCTTGGAACCCGAACGGAAATGTGTATGGGCCAATTCCCTAGTTGACGACCATCTCCACATGCAGGCGTTGACGTATTTCGAGAATACGTCGGGGATCATCAAGCATTTTTCCGACAGCGAGATAGAGGCAATATAGCTCGGCACTGGGTGCCTGCCGAAGCGAGTCGAGAATGTCCATGCTTAGAGGTGTTTTAACGGGCGAGCGGCAAGAGCTCATGCACGCGATTGACGGAATAAGACGGCAATTGCTCAAGCGTTCGCTTGAGCCACGCGTAGGGCTCGATCCACGCAACGCCGCATTCCGACAAGTTCCGAAACCCGTAATCCTGCGGCGAAACGAACCGTGAGGTTCGACTCGCCCGAAGCGTGGGTTGACCCGCCGCTTCAAGCCAGGCTTCCCAGTCGCGTGGACGGTTTTCGCTCGTTAGCCAGGTCTCAGTAACAAACTGCTCAGTGGTCCTCATGCCCGAACGGCGGAGTAGGGACGGACTCGCAATCACGATATTTGATTCTCGAAACAACGGTCACGACTGAAATTGGCCGCCGTTCGGTACATCCCGCCGTATTGCAACATCGAAGCTTCCACTGAATGCAGGCTCCGATGCGTTTAAGCCGAGTATGACGGGTATTTTATATTTTACTAAGGAGGCTATCATCCAGAGAAAGGCCGCCGTCACGGACTAGGCAGACGGTCAGATGTTCGGGAACGGCGCAGGTGAGTGACAGGCAAAAGCCGGCCTGAAGGAGGCGTGGAACTGACGCGCTCAAATCGACGACAATCGCACCTCCGCAGACTCGCCCGCTCTAACAACATCTCAACCGGCATACGCCAGGGGCCGCCTTTAAATCCACTGGTCGTTCTCGACAGTACGCTCGCCCTTCGCGCCATCGCCCGTGTTCACCACGCCTCTCGGCTCAATCAGCAGCATCTTCACTTCTGCGTTGGCACGGGGCCTATGCTCGATGCCCTTCGGCACCACGGCCATCTGACCGGCGCGCAGGACGATCGTATCGTCGCCCGAAGGCCCCCCGCGAACGTCGATACGCAACTCGCCTTCGAGCACAACAAACGTTTCGTCGGTATCGGCATGCCGGTGCCACGGGAACTCGCCTTCGACCTTCACGACCTTGAACTGATAGTCGTTCATTTCAGCGACGACGCGCGGTTGCCAGTGCTTATTGATCTGCGCGATCTTGCCCGCCAGGTCGATGGTCTGACACTGGCCGCGCTCGGCGGGCGTAGTGGTGGGGTTCGAGGATTGGGACATCGTTCTCTCCGTTGAAGGGGCAATAAAGGGCCAATAAAGGGCCAATGCGTCGAGGATACGCATGCTCCTTGCGGCCGTATTGAACGATCGTGGGTGTTTTAGCCGCGCTGGACACCGCCGGCGACACGGAGCCAGCGCCCCGGCGTCAGTCCGAATGTGGTCGAGAAGTGTCGCGTCATGTGGCTCTGGTCAGCAAAACCCGCAGCCGCCGCGGCCTGAGCGAGCGAGGTGCCAGCGAGCAGCATGCGGCGCACTGCATCTAGGCGCCGCATTGTCAGATAACGGTATGGGCTCGTGCCATAGAACGTGCGAAAGTCGTGCGAGAGGCTCCAGCGATCGCGGCCCGTCGCCGCTTCGAGTTCGTCAAGCGTAACGACGCGCGCGCAGTTCGCGTGCAGATAGTCGCGTGCGCGCCGCGCCGCGAGGAAGTCGCCTTTCGAGCGTCGTACGGGTGTGCCGGCAACGGCGGCAAGCGCGTGCGCCAGTTCGGCGAGCGCGTCGCCCTGTTCGAGCGGTTCGAGCGTATAACCCACGTGTTGCAGCAATCTCGCAGTGGCCGCCGCAAGGCGCGGATCGGTCGTCACGCCACCCTCCAGGAACGGCAGCGCGCGTCCGCCGAGGACTTCCTGAAAGAGCGCCGGTTCAATGTAGATCATCCGGTACTGGAACCCTTCGTCGGTGCCCGCCTGACCGTCGTGAGCCTCATCGGGGTGCAGCACGATCGTGTTGCCGGGCAGGCTGTTTCGCTGGCTGCGCCGATAGCTGAAACTCTGGACGCCGGCGAGCGTGCGGCCAATCGCATAGGTATCGTGGCGATGCATGGCATACGCCTTGCCGTGAAACCACGCTTCGATGCGCTCGACACCTTCTATGGGCTCGGCGCGCCGCACCCAGTCGGGACATGAGACGTGTGCTTGTCGGTTCATGATGTAAGGCCCTGGATGGCCTGAGGCTGCCTGAGGTGTCGCGCTGCGGCACGGGCGCTCAGGCGCGGTACGGTGCGCAGCCGCTACCCGAACTGGTTTAAGGTCGGAAACGCACAGCCCATACGCGGCAAGTGTCTGAGCGATGCCCTACTTGCTCAGACCTTCCATGAACTGGACGGTCTCATAGCCCTGCACGAGCTTTTCGAAGCCGCGCACGACATCTGCTTCCATCTCTATCACTCCCCTGTCACCCTGAAAATTTGAGCGAACGGCCGAATTGAACCGGTTGTTGAAGTAGTCGCTCACCTCCTTGATGCGCTCAGATGTTGCCGCATTGGTGTAGAGAACAGACTTTGGCGACGCAGCATCGTAGAACAGGTTGTGCTTCCACTTCGGGACAAACGTATCAGGTTTCGTCTCGGTGATAAGAAATGAACCCACCACCTGAAGCTTGCCCTTCATGCCTTTGGGGGTCACGAAAGTCCAAACTTTTCGAGGGAGCCGCTGCTTCAATTCTTCCAGCTTGTCACCCTCTGAACCCAGCGTTCCTACGCGCCCTTCTTTCATATCCGACGCGTAGTTCTTCCAATAGTAAAAAATATCCACAACTACCCTACCTGTAGGTTGACGAGAGCTATCTTTTCTTCAAGTTCACGCGAGTCCACGCGCTCGCCCGAAGTAATCCAAGGCCAAGGCGCAGGCATGTCCACACCTGGCCGATGCCGCCAATCGTCGCGTTTTGCGTACGCGCGACCGCCTCGTGCGTCGCGGTCGAGTTCCGTGAGGAGGCATTGTCGGCCGTAGGGGAAATACGGCACGGCCTGACCGTTCGCAAAGCTGTCTTTTTGCGTGCTTGCCCTTCGATCGTTCATCACAAATCTTCACTGCACACTCGTCTGGAGCATGCGGCGCAAAGACGGGCTCAATCGTCGCCGGCTTTCGTCATACGCCTTCGACGAGAACAGCGCGATAGCGCGCCCCCTTGAAGCGGTGCTGCGCGACGTCCTGATAGGCCGGACTGTCATACCACGCCCGGGCGGCGGCCGTGGACGGAAATTCCACGATCACGACGCCCTCCGGCGCGTCACCCTCGAGCACCTGCTGAGGTCCGTAGGCGGCAAGAATCTTGACCGGATGACCTTTGAAGGTCTCCCCGACCTTGCTTTGATAGATGTCGAGTTCGCCCTGATCCTGCGTGCTTTCTCGTGTGAAGACAATATAAGTCGCCATGGCGTGCGCTCCTGCAGCGGTAAGAAGGTGCACACGATGATGCCACGAAACCGCAGGCGCATCCGGTACGCTGTCCGCGCAGGTGTCGGGTCATCACGTGAACGGAGAACCACCCGATCCTCGTACGCGGGCATTCGCGAGGCGATGGTACCCGTAAAATCAGGTTTTTGCAGGGCGATGTACCGCCCGGGAAAGTGTCCGAACCATCCCGGTATCGAAGCGAAATGCGAAGGCCAGCCATAACCTCGCCGCTGCGAAGGCGCCGCGATTATGAGTCAGCGGCTGGAGCGATCGAACCGCTCTACCGGTATCAGCAATGGCACCGGTCACAGAATTCCGAACTGCTCACGCTGCTGACTCGTACTGTCGTTCTCCTGGGTCTTTCCGATCTATTTCAGTCCGAACCCGAGCGTCCGCAAGGCGCTCACGAGCCGATCACGCCCGGATAGCGCCTCGGGACCCCGCATGCGGCTTGAGGCCTGCGCGGTCCAGTCCAGTTCAGGCAACTGCTGCAGGCGCTGGAACGCGTTCATCGATGCATCATAGTCCGCCAGCGCTTCAACGGATTCCTGCTGATAGCGCTCCAGATGCATGATCACGCGCTGAGGCAAGCGCGGCTTGATGTCCGTCTTGACCGCGGGGTCCGGATAGCCGATGGTCAGCCCGAACACCGCAAACGCTTCGGGCGGCAACCCCAATTCCGCTGCAACGTCCTCCGGCTTGTTGCGCATGCCCCCGATATAGCAGCAGCCCAGGCCCAGCGATTCGAGCGCCACGACCGCATTTTGCGCCGCGAAAGCCGCATCGGCCACCGCGACAAGGAAAGCTTCGAGATAGTCGAGACCACCAGCATTCGTCCCGCCAGCATCGGAGATACGGCGCAGACGCGACAGGTCCGCGATAAACACCAGCAGCAGGGGCGCCGCCGCCACGTGCTTCTGATTGCCCGCGCAAACGGAAAGGCGCTGCTTGCGGGCGGCATCGCGTACGGCCACCACGCTCCACGCCTGCAGGTTCGACGAACTGGCCGCGGACTGTGCCGCAGCCAGGACCGTCTGAAGAACATCGGCCGGCAGCGGCTGGTCCGAATAGGCACGCACCGACCGGTGGCTCAGCAAGGTTTCGATCACATCGCTAACGGGCGTATCCGTCGCATTGGGCGTCGGCAACCACGAAGCGCCGTAGCGGTCGCGTAGCAGCGCATGCAGAGTTCCGGCGTCCGGTACGTCATCGCTCGTCGTAATGGGCTCAGTAATAGACTCAGTAATCGGCTCACTCATGTTCAGCCTTTCTCGTCAAAAGTTCGGTGGTGGGAACAATCACAGCAGGCGACGATATCACCATCGCGCCACCGCAGCAGACGCAGCGCGCAGGTCTGCCCTCTTATGAATCAGGCTCGCGCTTGCGGGAACCGCTGCTAACAGCCCTCGGCGCTCGTCAGCCCGACGGGACAACCCAATGCCACCACAAGGGGCGGCTATTTCTGCGCGGTCAGCTTGTCCTGCGTGTTGGTTTCGAAGTCGGCGGCGTCATGGCGCTCATGCAATTGACTTGAAAGCTCCCCAAATACGCGGTTAACCATGCGTCCACGCCGCGCGGCCGGGCGTTCCCCGATCGCATCCGCCCAGCGTTGAACATGCTTGTAGTCCTGCACCGCCAGAAACTCGGCCGCCCCGTAAAGCCAGCCCTTTGCCAAGCCACCATACCAGGGCCAGACGGCCATGTCGGCGATGGTGTACTCACTGCCCGCCAGGTATTCGTTGACCGCGAGTTGCTTGTCGAGCACGTCGAGCTGACGCTTCGTTTCCATCGCGAACCGGTCGATCGCATATTCGATCTTCGTCGGGGCGTAGGCATAGAAATGGCCGAAGCCTCCGCCCAGATAGGGTGCGCTTCCCATCTGCCAGAACAGCCATGACAGGCACTCGGCGCGCGCGCCGGCCTCGGTCGGCAGAAAAGCCCCGAATTTTTCGGCAAGGTATAGCAGAATCGCGCCGGACTCGAAGACCCGGATCGGCTTCGGGCCGCTGCGATCCAGCAGCGCGGGAATCTTGGAATTCGGATTCACCGCCACGAAGCCGCTACCGAACTGTTCACCCTCGCCGATCTTGATCAACCAGGCGTCGTACTCCGCGCCGCTGTGCCCGAGCGCCAACAGTTCCTCAAGCATCACCGTGACCTTCACGCCGTTCGGTGTTGCCAACGAGTAGAGCTGGAGAGGATGGCGGCCAACGGGCAGGTCTTTGTCGTGCGTCGGCCCCGCGATCGGGCGGTTGATGTTCGCGAAGCGGCCGCCGCTATCCTTGTTCCAGGTCCAAACTTTCGGCGGCTCGTAATCGGACGAATTGCTCATGCTCAATGCTCCTAGCGTCATGGATGATAGGTATCTCGATGCGAGATTAACAAATTGACGAGAGATGTGCCCGCCACGCCCTGCCGCCAGGGTGCGTACGATCGCCAAAGGACCGACGAATTGCGCTCCCGGAACCCATCGGCCAATCGCTGGCCGATTTTGCTCATCGGCAGCATAACCAGTGCCAGGCATATCGATCTCGTTGGCGCTTGGGTCCTTACTGCGACAAAACCTCCTTTCCGCCCATGCGCCTTTTACCAGCGTTATTCAACATGAGGAGGTGTTTCAAAAGAATGAAACGGCACGGGGCTAGGCAATGTCCACTCCAGACCTTCGGCACCGTCCCACGGCTTCGCGTCGGCCCGTACCTGCCCGGTCCCTCGGTAGGTAGGCAACGCTACCCAGAACAGGAAGTAGACCTGCAAAAGACCGAAACCGAATGCACCGATCGTCGCGATCTGGTTGAAGTCCGTGAACTGCGCGGGGTAGTCGGCATAGCGTCGCGGCATGCCGGCCAGTCCCAGGAAATGCATCGGAAAGAACGTGACGTTGAAGAAGATCATCGATCCCCAGAAATGAATCTTCCCGCGCAGTTCGTTATACATGTAGCCGGTCCATTTCGGCACCCAGTAGTACCAGCCGGCAAAGATACTAAAGAGCGAACCCGCCACCATCACATAGTGAAAGTGCGCAATGATGTAGTAGGTGCCATGCAAGGCCACATTCAACGGCGCCATGGCGAGCGTCACGCCGGTCAGTCCCCCTACGACAAACACAAAGATAAACCCCATCGCAAAGAGCATGGGCGTTTCGAAGGTGAGCGAACCGCGCCACATCGTTGCGATCCAGTTGAACACCTTCACGCCAGTCGGGACAGCGATCGTCATGGTTGCGTACATGAAGAACAGTTGGCCGGTCACGGGCATGCCCGTCACGAACATATGATGCGCCCAGACCATGAAGGAGAGAATGCCGATGGATGATGTGGCATACACCATCGAGGCATAGCCGAACAACGGCTTGCGGGAGAACGCCGGAATCACTTGAGACACCATCCCGAAGCCCGGCAGGATCATGACGTAGACCTCGGGGTGACCGAAGAACCAGAAAATGTGCTGGTACAGGACCGGATCGCCGCCGCCCGCCGCGTTGAAAAACGACGTGCCGAAGTGCCGGTCAAACAGCAGCATGGTCACCGCGCCAGCCAGCACGGGCATGATTGCGATCAGCAAAAACGCGGTAATGAGCCATGTCCACGCGAACATCGGCATCTTCATCAAGGTCATGCCGGGCGCACGCATGTTGAGGATCGTTACGATGATATTGATTGCGCCCATGATCGAGGACGCGCCGGCCAGATGAATGGCGAAGATCGACAGGTCCATCCCGGGTCCCATCTGCGTGGAAAGCGGCGCATACATGGTCCACCCTGCGGCCGGCGCGCCGCCGGGTACCCAGAACGAGCCGATCAACAACACGCTGGACACAGGCAGGAGCCAGAAGCTCAAATTGTTCATCCGGGCGAACGCCATGTCGGATGCCCCGATCTGCAGCGGAATCATCCAGTTGGCGAGGCCGACGAAAGCGGGCATGACCGCCCCGAAGATCATGATGAGCCCATGCTCGGTCGACAACTGGTTGAAGAACTCCGGCCGCATGATCTGGAGACCGGGCTCGAATAATTCCGCGCGAATCATCAGCGCCATCACACCACCGATCATCAGGTTGGTGATCGAGAGCAGGAGATATAGCGTGCCAATGTCCTTGTGATTGGTCGCGAATAACCATCGACGCCAACCGACGGGAATATCGTGAGAATCGTGGTGTTCAACAACGGTATCGGAGGTCATATCACTCATTTTTATTCATGATCCAGAGTTGGCTAAACAATCGGGAGTGCTTTGCAAATAGACGCTGAACCCGACTATTCGTGTTGATTTGAATGTTGGCGCTAGCGACCAAGCAACGCTGCACAAGCGACGAGCGCATCGCTGCCGGAAAGACGGCGAGAGAGTTCCGGGGGAATGACAAGCGGCAAGCGCAGCGTCGCATTCACCCATCCGATCCGGTGCGCGAGCCACTTCGCCGGGAGAGGATTCGTGTCGGCTTTGAACGTGAGCGTTGGCCCTTCCCCTGTTGTCGACGCAACCACGATCGCGCTCGTACCCGCGTCCACATGGCGATCGATGAGCCGTTCGAGTGCGGGGAAATCGATCTTCTCATCGGCGGTCATCGGCGTGAGCAACGCCACGATTGATCCCTGCAACAATGACGCGTCTGTCATGGCAATTGCTCCGCCCGCGTAATCTGATTCGATGCCTCAACGCGCTCCCACCGGATACAGCGTGCGAGACGCCGGATGCCCTCGCCAATCTGCTCGACCGATGCACTGGCAAACGACAACCGCAAACGCGTGCGCTCTGGATGCCCGGCGTAAAACGGTGCGCCGGGCACGTAAGCCACGCCGTGCTCATCTATCGCGTTGCGCAGCATGGCCGTTGTGTCCACAAACGGAAGATCGGCCCAATAGAACATGCCGCCCTCGGGATGCATCGCATTGAATGGCGTACCGCTCAGTTCCGCCTTGATCGCGCGCTGCATTGCGCGGGCCTGATTTTCATAGAAGCGCCGCATGCGGCTGAGCGAAGGCTCGAGCGACCCCGCATTCAGGTAGTGGAAGGCAACAAGTTGCGACAGAGTCGAGGCGTGGGTGTCGCCCAGTTGCTTCGCGACGACCACATGGCGCAAGAGTTCCGATGGCGCTGAGAGCCATGCGAGCCGAAGCCCGGGCGCAAGTATTTTCGAAAAGCTCGCCAGATGAACTACCCATTGACGCTCTTCGTCATTGGCCAGCGCAAATAGCGACGGCGGAGGGGGTTCATGGAAATAAAGCTCCCCGTAGGCATCGTCTTCGACAATGAAAAAACGGTGAGTCTTCGCCAGCGCCAGCACCTGCTTGCGGCGCCGTAAAGACATCACATAGCCCGTCGGATTGGCAAAGTTCGGAATCAGATACAGCAACTTTGGCCGATGCCGCACGAGCATCGCTTCCAATTCGTCCACCCTCACCCCTTCGTGATCGGTCAGCACGGGCAGCACGTCAGCGCCTTGAAACTGGAAGGCTTGCAGCGCGCCCAGATAGGTCGGTGCCTCAACCACTACCCGGTCACCGGGATCTATCAGCACGCGTGTGATCAGATCGATCGCCTGTTGAGACCCCGTGGTAATGAGAAGATCCGATGCGTCGAGCTTCATGCCCTTCGTCTTCGCACGCTGGGCAATCAATTCCCTGAGCGGCTCATACCCTTCGCTATTGCCATACTGAAACGCAGTCGCAAGCGACGAGATAAGTGCACGCTCGGTGGCGCCGCGCAGCCCGTTCAGATCGAGTGCGGCGGGGCTTGGGAAACCGCCGGCGAGCGAAATGACATCGGGTCTGGACAACAACGAAAACAACTCGCGAATAGCCGATGGTTGAACGCGACGGGTCGCACTCGCATACGATGAAGTTTCGATAGTCAATTCGAGCTAGCTTCCAATAACCGCGTACAAAATGATTGGGGACGGCGGACAATCAGCCACAATGGCGTCACGCGACGACGCTTTCCTTCTGATACGAAGCATAAGAAAATGGCAGGCATTGCCATAGCAGCAGATGACGATTTTTTAACGAAGCAGTTGGGTGGTGTAGGAACAAGCGCAGGAACAAACGCAGGGACATTGAGAGCCGATGAACAGATACGAAATACTGGCCAACGCAATGGCGGCTGAAATTCGCTCGGGCAGCATCGCGGTCGGCTCGCGCATGCCCTCGCTGCGCCAGATCATCGCGCAACACGGCGTGAGTCAATCCACGGTGTTTCGTGCGTACTACCTGCTTGAGGAATGGGGCCTGGTGCGCGCGCAGGAACGCTCCGGTTATTACGTGGCGCCCGGCGCGAGTGTCACCGCCGCACGAACGCCTCGTACGGCGGCCCTTGCCGAATCGCGCAAGGTCGACATCAGTGACCTGGTGTTTTCCGTGCTGGACGCGGCAAAAACGCCGGGCATCGTGCCGCTGGGTTCCGCCTTCCCTTCCCCTCTTCTTTTCCCGCTACCGCGTCTTGCGAAGTCGCTCGCACAAGCCTCGCGGCTGCTCAGCCCGTGGAGCACCGTGGTCGATTTGCCACCGGGCAATGAACACCTGCGCCGCCAGATCGCCATGCGTTACATGGGCATGGGTATATCGCAGCCCATCGAGGAGATCGTCATTACCAACGGCGCGCTGGAGGCATTGAACCTGTGCCTGATGGCGGTCACCCGGCCTGGCGACGTGGTCGCCGTCGAGTCTCCCGGTTTCTACGCCGCGCTTCAGGCCATTGAACGGCTGGACTTGCGGGCCGTCGAAATTCCGGTCGATCCGGTGACCGGCCTCGATCTCGACGCACTCGCCGACGCCTTGAAGAAGCATCCAATCCGCGCGTGCTGGTTCATGACGAACTTTCAAAACCCGACCGGGGTGACGCTCTCGCTTGAGAAGAAAAAGGCCCTCGTCGAATTGCTCGCGCAGCACGAAGTACCGTTGATCGAAGACGACGTCTACGGCGAGTTGCACTTTCAGCCCGAGTATCCGTTGCCGGCATTGGCGTTCGATAAACACGGACTCGTGATGCACTGCAGTTCGTTTTCGAAGACGCTCGCGCCGGGGTACAGAATCGGGTGGACATCGGCAGGACGGTTCACCGACAAAGTCCAGCGGCTGAAATTGATGACGACGCTGTCGGCCAGCATTCCGGTACAGGCCGGTATGGCCGACTATCTTCAGCATGGGGGCTACGACAAGCACCTTCGAAAATTGCGCGCCGCATTGAGCCAGCAACTCGGGGAAATGGATAACGCTATCCGGCGCTGGCTACCCCTCGGGGTGCGTCGCACGCATCCGAGCGGCGGGTATTTTCTCTGGCTCGAACTTCCCGAAGCGATCGACGCAATGGAACTGCACCGCCTTGCAATCGAACAAGGCATCAGTCTTGCCCCGGGCCCGATCTTTTCTGCCACGCACGCATTCGAGCATTATGTGCGGCTTAACTTTGGTCATCCGTGGAGTCCCAGGATCGACGACGCTATTCGCGTACTGGGCGAGTTACTTGCGCGGCCGTCGGTGCGTGCCAAATTGTGAGGCTGCTCTAGCCGGCGGAAACCAGAAGTGGTCTGTTGCAGTCAAAAAACTCAGTGCGCCACGGCTGTCGCAAGCCGTGCAAGACAGAATAGAATCGCACCAAAACCCCCAGCCAGTCCGATTGCCACCACCGGTAGCAATGGCAGTTTTATCGCCGCTATATCGGCTTGATGCGACGCCCCTTTGCGGACGCCAAAAAAGCTCCACAGTACGATTCTCAGCATTCTCAGAAAAGTCATGACTCACCTCTCGCTGTTGATCAACGGCAAAACATTTTCATTGATTCCATCATAGAGGGGTCGAGGCGCGGGAAACAGCAGCAGTTGGGCGAAGTTTTATGGCAGCAGTCAAATTAATCCGATCTTCGAAATTCATTCCCGCCGCGATCTGCTGCCCTGTATCCGGCGCCATCTGCTTCTTGTACCGGGCGCGTGACTCCCTTACCTTGAGGCACGGCCCTGGGTCAGGGCGATTTACGTAAAGGCCGGCTCATGAGCACCCCTGTTGCTCCTCGCGCTGCCACTGAAAACCACTGAAAACCACTGAAAACATCAACGCGGTCCCATCGGCTCCAATCGACTGGGTCGCAAGATCGTCCTGACAATGTACCAATACACCGATTTCGACAGAACCTTCGTGCGCGGTCGAGCTGCGCAATTCCGCGACCAGATCGAGCGGTGGCAGACCGGCAAGCTGAGTGAAGATGATTTCCGTCCCCTGCGCCTGCAGAACGGCTGGTATGTCCAGCGCCATGCGCCGATGTTGCGCGTGGCCGTGCCGTACGGCGAATTATCAAGCGGCCAGCTTCGCGTGCTCGCCCGGGTAGCCCGTGAGTACGATGAACCCGAAGCGGAGGTATATCGGCTCGCATCAGAGGCGCAACGAAAGCTCGGCACCGTTCGTCTGCCCACCCACTACGCTCATTTCACCACGCGCACGAATGTCCAGTTCAACTGGATCCCGCTGTCAAAGGCGGCCGACGTGATGGACCTCCTGGCAAGCGTGGACATGCACGGCATCCAGACCAGCGGCAATTGCATCCGCAATATCTCTTGCGATGAACGGGCAGGCGTTGCACCCGATGAGGTCGCCGATCCCCGGCCCTTTGCGGAAATCATGCGCCAATGGACGACGCTGCACCCTGAATTCGCATTCCTGCCGCGCAAGTTCAAGATCGCCATTACCGGCGCGATCGAAGACCGTGCTGCCACGGACTGGCACGACGTAGGCCTCCATTTACTGCGCAACGATGCAGGGGAATTGGGCTTTCGTATTTCAGTCGGAGGCGGCATGGGCCGCACGCCTGTCATTGGAACCGTGCTGCGTGAGTTCCTGCCGTGGAACCAGATCATGAATTACATCGAGGCGGTCGTGCGCGTCTACAACCGGTATGGCCGTCGCGACAACAAGTACAAGGCACGCATCAAGATTCTGGTGAAGGCCGAGGGCCAGCGTTATATCGATGATGTGGAGGAGGAATTTCGCCAGATCGTGGAACACGATGGCGGCCCGCATACCATCCCGCAAGGCGAATTAGACCGCGTAAGCGCGTCCTTTCTGCCGCCGACACTGCCAGAGCGGTTCGTGGAACGCGTGCATGCCAGATCCGGGGACGCTCTTGATACGCTAAAGGAAAAAGCCGCACAACACCCGCTGTTTGAACGCTGGCTGCAGCGTAACGTCGCCCTGCATAAAGACCCGTCGATGCGCATCGTCACGCTCTCGTTCAAGCGGCTGCTTCAGGCGCCAGGCGACGCCTCGGCGGATCAACTCGAACTGGTGGCGGGACTCTGCGATCGCTTTTCCGCAGGCGAAGCGCGGGTCACGCATACGCAGAACCTCGTGCTCCCGTGGGTCCATGTCGACGACCTGTTCGCGCTTTGGGAAGCAGCACGCAACGCGGGACTGGCAAGCGCGAATGTGCATCTGCTCACCGACATGATCGCCTGTCCCGGGGGCGACTTTTGCGCCTTGGCGAACGCACGCTCAATCCCGGTCGCCGAAGCAATCACCGAGCGTTATCAGGATCTCGACGAACTCAATGACATCGGCCCAATCGATCTTCATATCAGTGGCTGCATCAACTCGTGCGGTCATCATCATAGCGGCCATATCGGTATTCTCGGCGTCGATAAGGACGGCAAGGAATGGTATCAGGTCACGCTCGGCGGATCGGACGGCTCAGCCACGAGCGGTGCCGCGCAACCGGGCAAAGTGATCGGGCCGTCTTTTTCAGCGCCGGAAGTGCCCGAAGTCATCGAGTCGGTCCTGACGACCTACCTGGCCATCAGGCAAAGCGCCGGCATAAGGCAAGAGCACTTCATCGAGACGGTAAGGCGCGTTGGACTCGATCCCTTCAAGGCGGCCGCAAACAATGTGCGCACGAGCGGGGAGCGAGTCGCATGACGGATACCGCGCACATCAGGCTTCTTACAACGCTAGAGCATTCGCTGGACTCAGGCCAACGGGTTGTATCGCTCGCCAATGACGAAGATCCCTTGACGTTGAAAGGCCGACTTGACGGGGTCGGACGTATCGAACTGCACTTCCCTCACTTCACCGACGGGCGTGCTTATAGCCAGGCGTATCTGCTTCGCCGCCGGCTCGGTTTCAAAGGTGATGTGAGAGCGACCGGCGATGTCCTGATCGACCAGCTCATTCAGATGGAACGCACGGGGTTCTCCAGCGCGGTATTGAAAGAAGGCGTGGATCCCGCCGACGCCCAGCGTCAATTCGAGCGGTTCCCTGCGTTCTACCAAAGTGATGTCTTGAATGAAACGACGGCACTTCGTCGTAATGCTCAGGAAAACTAAAGCAAGCGAGGCCGCGCGATCAAACTGCAGTCGCGTTTCCTGCGTGATGCGCGCGGGCCGACCGTTTGCACGGACACGCCCGGTTCCTGCGCAATCTTCGTATTGGATTGGCTCTCATGAGCCAATCACGCAATGCTCGCCCGCATCACGTCTCGCTGTGCGGCTGTCTTCCGTCCTGTCAGTCATGGCAGTTCTTGTCTTTCCCTGGAAGCCGAGATGTCTGAGCATTCAGGCCACGGCAAGAGCTGGCATCGAATCGCCGGAGGGTATTAGAGCCATTGCTTGAGGAGCGCCAGATCGACATTGCCGCCGGAGACAATGCATACGATCGGCCCGGGCAGCGTTACCTTGCCGGCATGTGCGAGCAACCCGGCAACCGCGGCGGCGCCAGCCGGTTCCGGCATTAGCTTGCAGCGTTGCATCAGTAACTTCATCGCATCGATGATCTGATCGTCCTCCACCAGCACGACGTCAGTGAAGCGCCGGCGCACCAGCTCGAAACAGGCTACGCCGGCACTCGGAGCCGCGAGGCCATCGGCTATCGTGCGCACCGTCGGTAGTCGGACCGCGCTGCCAGTCTTCAGGCTTTCGTACATCGCCGGCGCGCCCGTGGGTTCGACACCAATGAGGGCCGCATTGTGCTCAAGCGCCAGCGCCGCTTTCGCGAGACCGCCCGCCATCCCCCCGCCACCAATGCCAACGAAGATCCCGGCAACATCTGGAACAGCTTCGAAAATCTCGCAGCCGAGGGACGCGTGCCCGGTCATCAGCACGTCGTCATCATAAGACGAGATATAGCTCAACCCGCGCGCAGCGGCGACGTCAAGACAATGCTGGGCAGCTTCCTGCGGGGTGCCGTGCAGGATAACCTCTGCTCCGTATTCCCTGGTTGCATGCACCTTGGTCGGATTCGCCATCGCGGCCATCACGACAACCGTCCGGATGCCGAGGATCGACCCTGCATAAGCCAATCCTTGCGCCGCGTTGCCGGCAGAAAACGTAATGACACCCGCAGCGCGCTGCTCGTCCGACAGCGACATGAGCGCCCACAGCATGCCGCGTGGCTTGTACGATCCGGTCTTCTGGAAGAGTTCGGCCTTGAGGTAGATGTCGCGTCCCGCTAGCCGGGAAAGGGCCTGGGAATGCCATAGCGGCGTCTGGTGTATGTACGGGGCAATGGCCGTCCTTGCCTTCATAATCTCGTCAATCGAAAGCATGAAATGGTTCTCCTTGGTTAAGGTCAAGTTGCATCAAAATTCCATGCGGGCGCCGAGATTTCGTCTCCCCGCTTCCAGATACAAATGCCGCGCGCAGATCAGGTCCTGAACCGGGATGCCGAGCGACTTGTAGAGGGTGATCTCGTGATCCGCAAGCCTGCCCGATTTTCGGCCCAGCAGAACCTCGCCAATCTCGCCGGCGATGTGCTCGTGCGTGACGCGGCCGTCCTCCTGCGCCGCCAGGAATTCCCCGCCTTGCAGAATCGTGGAAGGCTTGTAGTCGACGAAAAAACGCGACATCGCGACCGCGTCGCTATCGATTTCCCGAGCAGTCGCGACACTGGAACCGACCACGTTCAGATGCGCGCCCGGCGTGATCCACTGGCCTTCGAGAATGGGCTCGAGCGCGGCCGTCACCGTGCAGATCAGACTGGCGCCGGCTACTGCGGCCTTGACCGTGGAAACGACTTCGAACGATGCATCGACGAATTGCATTGCCTCACGCACGAACATCTCGGCCCGCTCACGCGAGCGACCCCAGACGCGTACCCGTCTGAGCGGCCTGACGATCGACATCGCCCGCAGATGCTGCAGCGCCTGCTCTCCGTAGCCGAGGATTGCAAGATCGTCCGCATCCGGCCGGGCCAGGAGACGAGTGGCAAGTCCACTCGCCGCCGCGGTACGGATCGCGGTCACTTCGCCCCCGTGCACGATCGCGACCGGCGCGCCGCTCTCGGTGTCGAACAGCAAAATCGCGCCCTGATGCGACTGCATCCCACGCGCTCCGTTCTCGGGATAGACAGCGGTCACTTTCGCCCCGAAGCAGTCCGGGTCCGATACGGCTCCCGGCATGAAGCCAAGGCAGCGCCCCCGGTCACCGGGCAGCCCAACGATCCAGCGCGGGGGCTGAATCGTCTGGCCCGCCGAAGTCGCGCGCATCGCCTCCTCCATGAGGGCGATACAAGCGGCCATCGGCAGCAGTTCGCGGACAAGTGCCCGGCCGATCACACACAACTCCATTTCGATACTCCTTCTCTCGAGAAAACAAGACCGCTTGTTGGGAGACAAAACGGGCTTTCGAACCCAAAGACGAGGCCGTGCTTATTCGTCCCTGCTTGAATCGGTCCGCCGCATACCGGAAAAATTCAAGCGTGCGTCCTGTCAAATGCTTCAATGCTCGCGGATCATGGGTGTCGGAATCATCGATCAACGACCCTGCGGCTTGAGGAAATACAGCAAGCGGCTTTCAAGTCTCCGGAACGCCCATACGAGCGCGAACGCAATGACCGCGTAGAGCAGCGCAGCAATGCCAAACGCCTGGAAAGGTTCATAGGTTGCGGAATTAACATCGCGCGCCACTTTCAGGATGTCCGGTATCGTCGCGGTGAAGGCGAGCGTGGTGGCGTGCAGCATCAGGATCACTTCATTGCCGTAGGCTGGCAACGCGCGCCGTAGCGCGGATGGCAGCACGATGCGCGAATAGAGCGTGAAGCGCGACATGCCGAAGGCTTTGGCTGCCTCCACTTCTCCATGTGCAGTGGCCTTGATCGCGCCGGCAAAAATGGCCGTGGTATAGGCGCATTCGTTGAGCATGAAGGCCAACAGCGTACAGTTCATCGCATCGCGGAAGAATGCGTTGAACAACACGTGCGAACGCACGGCCTGCAGGCTGTAGAGTCCGGTATAGCACAGCAGCAATTGCACATAGAGCGGCGTGCCCCGGAACACATAGGTGTAAAGCCGGACAGGCATCGAAACGAACTTGTTGCGCGACGTGCTGGCGACCGCGAGCGGCACCGCAAGGCAAAAGCTCAGAAAGATCGATGCGACGAGCAGCCAGAGCGTGACCACGAATCCCGAGAGCCGGTAACCATCGGTGTACAGATAATTTTTCCAATACTCGTGTACCAGTTCAATCACGGCGCCACTCTCCTCACGCCCGCCGAATAGTGCTTTTCCAGCCACACAAGGACGATGTTCGATACGGTCGTAATCGCGAGATAGATCGCACCCGCGGTTACCGCGAAGAAGAAAAAGTCCAGGGTATTCTTCGCGGCGTCCTGCGAAACCTTTACAACGTCGACCAGTCCGATGATGGAGACTAGCGCGGTGGCCTTCACTATCACTTGCCAGTTGTTGCCAATACCTGGCAGTGCGAAGCGAATCATCTGGGGAAACATCACCCGATTGAATACCTGCCACGGCGACATGCCGCACGCATACCCCGCTTCGATCTGCCCACGAGGAACCGACATGAAGGCGCCGCGAAACGTTTCGGTAAAGTACGCGCCGTAGATGAAGCCCAAGGTCATGACACCCGAAACGAACGGATCGACACTGATCGATTCGATCCCCAGCGCGTCCGTCATCCGGTTCAGCTGTATCTGAATGCTGTAGAAAAGCAGCAGCATGAGCACAAGGTCGGGAACAGCGCGAATCAGCGTCGTGTAGGTCATGCCGGCGACGTTACAAGCGCGGTTCCGCGATAGCTTCGCTGCTGCCCCCAGCAATCCGAGAGCGAACGAAACTGCCAGCGCCAGCAACGCGAGCGCAAGCGTTTCGTACGTTCCGGCGAGTAGCTGCGAACCATAACCTTCGAACAGCATGACCGTCTTCCTTCATTGTTTGTTGTTGCGTGCGCCCGATTCGCGCATCCCAAACTGAACCTCGGCCCGCGCCGCCCTCGACTGCATCGATTCACGCCACCCGTCATCACGCACCGGATTTCTCGCTCAATGCAGCGAGCGCACGCTCCCACGTATTGCGGGTTCGCTGCCACGCAACGGCGCCCCAATCCGGGTCCGCCGGCACGAATGCCTCGAACAGTGAGCGGCTGATCTGTTTGCCGAGCGAGTCGCGAGGATCGCCATACAGATGCAGCCAGTGATCGTTGCGCAACGCCGTATGCACGCGCTCCTCGGGATACGTGCCGCATTCGATCACGAGCTGCATCAGGCGCGTGTCTGGAAGCGCTTCGAGTAACGCTTGAGACGTATAGCCGACCGCACGCGCGACCACGCCGGTCTGGTTCGTAGCCGCGTCAGGATCGGTGAACACTTCGTATAGCCACGGGCCGTACAGTGCCTCCGCGTCAGCCAGCGCTGGATACCGCGACCTCGCGATCGCCAGTAGCATCGGATGGCCGAACGCGCCTGCGCCGGTATGCAGGTCGAATGCGATGGCCGCTTCGGCTGGCCGCAGGAAGCGTTCGACGATTTCACGCAGCGTCCGGTTCGACCACGCGGGTCTCTGACCACCGTAGTAGAGGCCGTCGGCGTGCGCGTACTGGCCCGCGCCGGCGATCGCCTGATACTCGGCCCATCCGAGTGACTGCAGATGAGCGGCGAGCAATTCGTCGCTACGGCGCCGCCCGGGGCCGTCGAAGTCGCGGCACGTATAGACTTCATGGATCGTTTCGTAGCGCGAATTACGGGGCAACGGGTTGTCGAAGTCAAGGTAATTACGATTCAGGTCGATGTTGTCCTCGTTGACACGCCTCACCCAGGCCGTGCCCCACGGGTTGATCAAGTGAATCATCAGCACGGCGACATCTTCCGGAAGCTCGCGCGTCGCTAGCTCATGCAGCCACTCTGTCTGGCAGACGGAGCCGTAATACCCCTCGACCCCGTGGGTGCCCGAAATCGTCACCAAGACACGGCGCGCGGTTGGCGCACCCAGCCACGCGACATCCGTCGCCAATGTCTCGTCAGCCGGCCCCTTGAGGGGATGGACATACGAAGTCAGCGTCGCGCCCGCTGCGTTCGCCGCTTCCAGAAACTGCATTCGCTGCGCTTCGAAATGCGCTTGAACAGGAAATCCGTGCCTCATGTGCTCCTCTTGTCGAGATAAATAACCTTCAATACCGTGGATCGACCTCTTACGTCCCGTGTCTGTTGCGCTTGCGGCCATACCGGCCGGCAAGCGGCTCAGGGAGTCGTCATTCGTGTGGCAAACCCGGTTGGCGCCCAGAAGTCGGGCAGCGATGCTACAGGGCGATCCATCGCACCTGTTTGAGCGACTCGCGTGGAATCGCGTGGCGCATGCAGCGTTCGTCAGCGCCGAATGCTTAGACCGAGGCGCGTTCGCCAAGACCGCCAAATGCTCGCCGGCAACCTTCCGGCTCCCTTCTTGACAGAACCAGCGATCGATCGACATTGTGTCTTTGCGAGCCGCATGCGTAGACCTACGTCGCCTTATGTAGCCTTATCTCTTGCCATGCGGAAAAGCCCAACCGGATGATCGAAAATAGCTACCTGCAACCCGTGCAGCATCACATACGCTGCCAGCAAAAAAAGAGGTCAAGCCGGAGCATTCATCAAGAATAACGACTTGCCCCATCTTTGTTTTTGGCTTATTTAACAGCAGTACATGCAATGTTTTCCTTTAAAAAAGCATAATGAAATTGCTGGGAAAATAATAGATGTCGAGTCCTGTTCGTTCGTTTAGACTATCTAAACTAACTGTGGTGTATGTTGTTCGTCATTTTGTAGAAGAGGTAAAAGAATGAGTACGCTTCCGCCATTGCGCGCGCTGCAAATCTTCGAAATAGTCGGCAGGAGCGGTGGAGTAGTGGAAGCGGCGAAGCGGCTTGGCATCTCGGCAGGCGCAGTCAGCCAGCAGATGAAGTTGCTTGAGGACGCGCTTGGCTTGCATTTGATGCAGAAAGAAGGCAAGCGGCTACGTCTTACCCCAGCGGGGCGCCAATTCCATGAAAGCTGCTCGGCCGCGTTCGAAGGTTTACGCGCCGCGCATGCACAGGTCGAACGATCGAGGAACATGCTTAACCTGAGCATCAGTGCGCTGCCGTCCATGTTGTCGAAATGGCTTTCAAAGCGCGTGCTGGAATGGCAAGCGAAGCACCCCGAGCTGAGCGTTTATCTCGACGGCTCGCATTCAGAACCTGTGCCGGAGGGACATGAATTTGATTTCCGCATCAGTTACGGTGATCGGGTCGCCAGTATGGACAACGCCGTCGAATTGTTCCGCGACAGCGTGGTGCCCGCATGCAGTCCGCAACTACTGGAAGGCCGGGATCCAATCGGGAAGCCGGCCGATATTCTCGAGTACCCGCTGATTTCAGTGGACTGGGGCCCGAAGTTCGTCTCGCCGCCAATGTGGCGAGACTGGTTTGACGCCAATCATGTTGACAGCGGAGAACTCGATGACAAAAGGCGAGTCTTCACACTAGCGAGCGTTGCGATCCAAGCGGCTATTGATGGCCAGGGTTTTGTGCTTGCGCAATATTCGCTAATCCGCGATGACCTTGCCGCCGGCCGCCTGGTCGTACCGCTGCCGACCGGATTGTCGTTACCTTGGCCTTACTTCTTGACCTGGAAGTCGAACACCTTCGACAGGCAGCATTGCCGCAGCTTTCATCGGTGGATTCTGACCCATAGCAAGGAGCAGCAGCAGATCAACGACTGCATGCTGCGCACGCCGGACTAGACGGCGAACGCAGCGCTCAGCCAGGCCCGCTTGCCAATCAGAAGCTGTGACGCATGCCGACTCTGGCAACGAACTGCTTGTCACCTGATGAAGGCGACGCCGTGTCGGGATTAGCGGCAACGTCCAGTCCGGTGCCGGCCAGATTCGAACCGCTAATCAACTTGAGATAGGCACCCTGAATATACACATCCGTGCGCTTCGAGATATTGAGGTCGGCCATCAAGCCGGCCTGATGATATTTCGCTTTCGCGCTATTGCCCGATGTACCGTCGTACGTGGCCTGCGTGTAGGTATACATGCCGCCGACGAATAGCGAAGGCGTCAACTGATACTTGGCATTGAACTCGAAGTTATTGAATTTGATCGACGACGCCGCACCGATCGTTGGACTTGGCGAAAGTGTCGCGTACTGCGTCGCGGTTGGTTGCGACAAATCGGTGTTCGTGAATACAAATCCCAATGTTACTGGCGCAATCGTATAGTTGATGCCTACACCATAGATTCGTTGGCGGTTGGCAGTCCAGCTACCGTCTGGATTGCCGTTGGGGCCAATCGCTACGGCTCCGTTAGTTCCGTCGTTAGGGTTGTCGACATTCAGGTATGCAGCAGCGACGCTCAACGGACCGTTGGTGTAATGTGCGCCAATACTTTCGGCACGGTTCATGGCGAAGCCGGTGGAGTTGCTGAATGCATAAGCGCCCCCAAACGAGAAACCACGATAGTCGAGGCTCGTGTACTTGATCGCGTTATTGAGACGGAACGTATTGTTCGTGTTGTCGTTATCATAGGGATGGGCGAATAGCGTGCTGCCCCAGCTGCCGTTGACAGTGAGCGGACTCAGAAAGTCGACGAGCGAGTCATATTGCCGCCCGAACGTCAACTCCCCCAGTTTCGAACTAGACAGTCCGACAAAGGCTTGGCGGCCAAATGCTTGTCCCTCTTGCCCAAACTTTCCGTTGTCTACGTTGAAACCCGATTCAAGGTCGAAAATCGCGCGCACACCACCACCCAGATCCTCTGTTCCCTTCAAGCCCCAGCGCGAACCGACTTCGTCTCCACTGGATAATGCGTAGAGGCTATGCCCTCCTGCATTGCTCGTATAATCAAGCCCTTCGTCGATCAAACCGTACAGCGTGACGCTGCTTTGCGCATGAGCAGCACTGGTAATTGCGCTCACCGCGCACATAGCCAATAACGATTTCTTCACTTTCATCTCCGATTGGAAAGTCATCCGATTAACAAGATCTGATTAACAAGGTCAGTTCAACGACAGGCAAAATGGCGGACATGCAAACGCGCTCGGCGTCTCGACTAACCGACGTCAGAAGCCATCAGTTGCATCCGGGCGATATTCTTTCGACAGGTGACGGACAAAATGAGGCCCGTCGCGCGGTAAAGCGTTGAATGTTTGGCCGTCGGTCGATCGGCCTGGCCCACGGAAGGACGCCCGAAGCAGCGCAGGGGTGCCGGAACGGTCTCGGTACAAATCAATCCAGCATTATTTCCAAATTAAAATCGCGATACTAAAAATTACCGGCATGTCCCATTTCAATGATTCAAAATATCGAAATCAAAATATCGATGCTCGATTTTCTGATATGTTCCATCCTTGATTATTCCGGCAATTGCCTGATTGATTTTTTCGCGTAGCGCGGGTTCATCTTTACGCAGCCCGATACCAACACCGTTGCCGAGCGTCTTCGGATCGGTAATCGGATCGCCCAGGAACGCGAGTTCCTTGCCCTGTGGCGTCTTCAAAAACTGGCTGCCGGAAATCATATCGGTCAATGTCGCGTCGATGCGCCCGGACCGAAGATCGACATAAACCTCCTGCTGATCGGCATAGGAGACAACATTTACGCCTGCAGGCGCCCAATACGCCTTTGCATAAGCTTCCTGTGTCCCGCCCTGGTTGACGCCAATACTCTTTCCCTTCAGCGACTGGATAGTGGGGCGGATGGTGCTTCCTTGCTTACCTATCAGGCCGCTCGGCGTGCTGTATACAGATGTCGAGAACGCTATCTGTTCTTCGCGCTTCGGCGTGATCGACATGGCGGAAAGTATTGCATCGAATTTGCGTCCCTGTAACGCCGGGATGATTCCGTCGAACGCCGTTTCGATCCAGATACATTTAACATTAAGACGCTGGCATATTTCGTTGCCTAAATCGATATCGAAACCTGCCAGTTGCCCGGACGACGCCTTTGATTCGAACGGGGGGTAAGTTGGATCCACGCCAAATCGAAGCTCACCGGCATTATTGGCGTGCGCACAAAATGCGGTCATCCAGATCACCAGACCAGCAAATACCCTTTTCATTTTTGCATCCTCTTGATCGAGCCAGTAGTCATATTTATCAATTGAGCCGATCACTACCGCGCCAGGAATATCGACCGAAATCCGGCCGGGTGCTGGCTCATTGATACAGCGCTAGCTTAGGAATTCAAAAAAAGAATGAATAGGGGATCTATTCTGAGCGGTAGTTAAGATTTTCTAAAACAATCTGCCTGACGGCGTGAGGCTCCCCGGAACGATTTGTACGGCAAAATCGCAGCGCGAACGAGATCACTATGCCTAGCAGTACTTATATTTACAAAGCGTAAAATTTGTCAGTGACTGGATAGCGTCAAGAAGGGGCAATTGAAAGACAGGCGGAGCGGGCAGAATTTCGCCGGGCTGTTTTATTCGTTGAAAAAATAAGTTATCCATATCATCTGGAATTTTCTCGCCTGGACATTCTTATTGCATGTGATAGCCGAAGCAGACCATGAATTCAGCTGTGGCGCGCGTGCTCGGCAGCGCAGACCTCGACGAAAATTTATGTGCTAGATTCGCCGGTGCAACAAGCAAGCCGCTCCGTCGAAATGGAACTATGCGAATCCCAAACGTCGTGTCCGCGTCCGGTGCGATTCATCCGGTTCATTGGACCAGGATCGAGATGCAAGATGGCATACGCCAGCATCACTGGGTGACGCTTTGTGTCCAATATCGCCGGAAAGAACTTCTATCAGCCCGTTGAAGGATCGCCGATGCGAAAATCAATCCAAACGTCTCCTGCCGAGGCGCCCGCTTTCACAGGGCGCCAGGGCTTGAGATATTCGGCCGTGGCGATTGCCCTCATAACCGATATCCAGTCGGGGCGCTACTCGATCGGCGACACGCTCCCGAGCGAGGCCACCCTGCAGCAGATGTTTGCCGTCAGCCGCCAAACCGTGCGGCAGGCATTGCGCCACCTCAACGAACAGGGCTTCACGAGCACGCAGCAAGGCATTGGAACCACGGTGCGCGCGCAGCGCACCACGTTTCGCTTCGTGCACACGGGAGCGACCATGGACGACCTGGTGCAGTTCTCCAAAGCAACCCGCACGCGCCTTATCGGCCAGCGCCATTTCATTGCCGACGAAATGGCCGCGCAGTCGCTGCACTGCCCGCCTGGACAGGCATGGCTCGAATTGTCACTGCTGCGCTACGCTGCGAGCGGCGCCGATCCCATTGGTCACCTGTGGGTCTACTTGCTCCCCGAATTCGCCTCGATCGTCTCGGAGATAGAGAGCAGCCGGCATCCTCACTTCTCCCTGATCGAAAAGACCTATGGGATACGGTTGGTTGAAATGGAACAGGACATTGCCTCAGTCCTGCTTCCCCAGGACATCTGCGAACGGCTGAACACGCCGGCCGGGTCGCACGGCCTGCAGATCACGCGCCGCTTCGTCGACCAGCAACACCGGCTGACGCAGGTCAGCGTGGGCATCTATCCGTCGGATCGACTCGTGCACACGACCAAGGTGCGTATCGGGCGAGATTCCGGACAGCAGCCTTAGTCGCAAACGCCCCCACCTTTCCGATCAACGTTGCGCGGTCGTCCGGCATATCATGTGCCGATTGTCCCATTGGATTCAGCCGATTGTGGAATGCGAATGCCGATCAACGGTTCGTGCTGCTGCGCGCCGTACACGTCACGGTCGCCCGGCGCACCCGAGGTGGGCCCCGTGCGCGGAATCGTGATCTTGATGGCGTTGGCGGCGTCGAACGAAACGATGCTCACGAACGTCTCCCCCACGTCGTAAAGCGCGCTCACCAGTTCGGCCGTCAGCACGCCGCTGTCGAGCACCCGACGATAAACGCGTGAATCAGGAAAGATCAGGTCGAAGGTTAAGTACAGCGGTCCGGCATTCTTGCTGCGCATCACTTCGGCGAGATCGTAGATCCTGTCGCCGCGGGCGGGGTCGAAGGCTTGGGCAAAATCCATGGCGCTCATCCGATCTGGGTGGTGGTAATGGGAAACAGCGAGGCCGCGTCGTCGACCTGCATGACGTGGTAGATCGTGAATTCGTACACGGGGCCGCCAATCAGGTCCGATGGCGAGAACGGAAACGCCAGGTTGCCGGCGGTGGCCTTGCGGCCCTTGAAATAGCCGTGCAGGAACGAACTGCGCGCAAGCGAGAGCGCCATGCTCGCCAGCTCCTGCGTCGGCGCGATAGCCTCGATGACCATCCCCACTTCATGAGCGAGTCGCGGCACGCGCTGCTGCACGCGCACGCCGTTGCGGCCGTAGTAGATGAAGTTCAGTTCGTACTCGCCGGGCTTCATGTCATGCGCGACAAGGCGCGCCACGTCGTCGCGCACGCGGGCTTCCACTTCGTCGAGGCTCGCGAGCAGGCGCGGGTCCGTCATGCCCGCCACGGTGATGGTGCGGTAGCCGCGCAACCTGACGCCTTCCAGCTTGATGCTCGGTGGCATGTCCACCAGCTTGCTGCCGCGCACCTTCACGCGGCGTGCATCGATCGGGTCGATGGTGGTGTGCTCGAGATCGACCATGCCCTCGGGCTCGAAGAAGTGATGCGGGTCCGGCTGCTCGTACATCATGTGCGCCGCCACCGACACCGGCGTCACGCCGCGCTCCGGGTTCATCGGCTCAAGTTCGAAGTGATCGCGCCGCAGCGTGCCGAGCAGGCAATCGTTGGCCGCAAGCGGCACCGCGCATTGAGCTCCGCACTCGAGCAGCTTCGCCATGTGGAAGGCGAGACCCATGTCGAAGCCCCTGAATGCCGCGAGGCTCGCGTAGATAGCGGTATCGCAGGCACGCCCGGCCACGATCACATCCGCGCCCGCCTCAAGACTCGCGACGAACGGGTCCGTGCCCATCTGCCCGACAATGCGCACGGCTTCGTCGACCGTTTGCTCCGTCAGTTCCGGCAAGACGCCCATCGACTTGACCCGGCCCTCGCGAATGGCGCGTTTGATCACGGCCTTGTCGATCTCCGCCGGAATGGTCGCCAGCCGGTAACGATGGCCGTCGCGGCGAGAGACTTCGTCGAGGATATCGAGGAAGCCTTCCAGGTGCGGCTGTCCGCCCGCGGTCCCTGCCGTGCCGATCACGTACGGCACGCCGGCCGAGCGCGCAGCCGCGAGCGACAACCCCAGGTCGCGGCGCAATTGCTCGTCCTTGATCAGGGACTTGCCGCTGCCCAGGTAATAAGGGCCCGGGTCCGACGAGCCGTTGTCGGCGCCGATCAGGTGCGGCTTGCGTGCAAGCCCTGCCTTCAACGAACTCTCCGGGAAGCCGTATCCCAGGTTTCCCGCCACGGCCATGATGCGCAATTCGCTTTCATCTCCGACAATCATCTGATGTCTCTCTTCGTTGAGGTCAATGCTTTTCAAATATCTTGTACGTACAACCGTACATGAAGGATGACGGCCGTGGGCGCGATGTCAAGCCGCCGTGCCACGGTCATCCGGGAGCCAACCTTTCAGCCGTTCGACGGCGCCACGTCGAGACGCGCCACGATCCCCTGCAGTTCGGGCGTGGGAGCCGGATAGCGGTCGAGCACGAGCGGGTCGTGCCCCGGGATCACATGCTGCGGTGAACTGGCGGCGGCGTAGACCGTGCCATAAGCCTCCAGCATTTCCTCGACGTGATACACATTCGAAAACGGCTTGCCCTTCTCGATGTTGTCGTAGAAATGCGAGGCGTCGGACGCCAGCACCACCCATCCCCGCGCCGTATGAACCCGCACGATCTGAAGGCCCGGCGTATGGCCACCCACCGGAATCAGTTCGATGCCCGGCGCAAGCGTGGCCGGTCCGTTGTGCATCTCCACGCGCTGCGCGAAATTCATTTTCACCATGGCCGCGACATCGTCAGGCTCGTAGTGATGGGCGAAATGCGCGTGCTTCATGTGGCGCCCGGCCGCGAAGTGCATCTCCGGTTCCTGGATATGAAAGCAGGCCGAAGGCAGCAAGGTGAAATTGCCCACATGATCGTAATGCAGGTGCGTGATCACCGCGTCCGTCACGGCGTCCGGATCGATATCCACCAACCTCAGTGAATCGATCGGACAACGTAATATATTGCGGCCTCGCCGGGCGGCCACTTCGGCGTTAAAGCCCGTATCGATGACCACCGAGCGCTCGCTGTTGCGTGCCGCCCAGATGTAGTAGTCGAGTGGCATCGCGCTGCTGTGGTCGTCATCGCCGCCGATGAAGTTGTCGGCCCGCCAGCCGTCGCGCCGCGCATACTTGATGGCGAAGAGTTCATACGTTTGTAGCCCGTCTTTCATTACATGCCTCCTATATGAAGTTTGGTTTGCGCCGCCATGTCATCGGCGGGCTCAACTGGCGCCTGCACTTCCTCGAGCGTGCGCTGCCTCGTCTCCACGCCAAGCGCGAGCAACACGGCGACCAGCACCAGGAACAGCACGCCGATGAACGAGACGACTCCGAGCAGGCCCGCGAAGGCATATACCGCCGCAACCGCATACGGCACGCCGACGTTGACGAAGCGTCCCGCGGCGTTGCACAGGCCCACGCCGCGCAGGCGCAGCCGGGTCGGGAACAGCTCGGTCACATAGCAGGCCACGCCAAGCGCCGATGTCACGTAGATGCAGGTAGTCACGCCGAAACCCACCAGCGCGATCGTCACCGGGGTCTTCACGAACGGATACGCCATGCCGATCACTGCGCCCGCCAGCGAGAAGATCACGAGGCCCCACTTGCGGCCGATCCGGTCGGCAATCGCCATGCTGATGAGCGAGCCCGCCGGGCCCCCGGCGAACATGGCCGCCGTGATCAGCAGCGAGTTGGAAATTCCAAAGCCCTGCTTCACGAGGAAGGTCGGCGCCCAGGCGATGAACGCGTACATCGCCGTGAACGAAATGCAGATCACCGCAATGCCCACCACGGTGCGGGCCAGTTGCCGGGGAGCGAACAGGTCGCGCAGGCGCCCCGGCTCCTCGCTGTGCTGCACGGCGGGAGGCGGGTTGGCGAGCCGCACGCTCTCACCTTCTATGCGCTGCACGATTTCCTGCGCCTCGGTGTCGCGGCCGACAGCGGCCAGCCAGCGCGGCGATTCAGGCATCGACTTGCGCAGGTACCAGATCACCAGCGCGCCGATGCCGGGAATCGCGAACATCCAGCGCCAGCCGAAATGCGGAATGATCAGGTAGCTGGCCGCGGCGGACACCAGTACCGAAGAATTGGTAATCAGGTTCAGCAGCGACGAGAAGCGTCCGCGCGCGTGCGCCGGCATGAACTCGCTCAAGGTGCTGTAGCCCACCACGATCTCCGCGCCCAGCCCGATGCCCATGATGAAGCGCAGCACGATCAGCCAGGTCATCGAGGGCGCGAGCGACGCCGCGAGCGACGTCACGCCGAACACCAGCAGGTTGAACTGATACGAGAAGCGTCGCCCGAACCGGTCGCCCGCGATGCCGGCCCACCACGCGCCGAGCGTGAGCCCGGCGAACCCCATCGATATGAAAAGGGCGTTCATGTGGATGTCGGACAGCCCCTGGTGCACCAGGGCGCCGAGCACGCTGCCCGAGAGGAAGTTGTCGAAGGCATCGAAGAACATGCCTCCGCCGATGAGCCCGAGAAGGCGCCAGTGAAACGGGCCGATCTCCAGCGAATCGAGCCGTTGTGCCACGTTTGCTGTGCGAGCCGACATGTTGTCTCCTATATCGTTATGTGCTGCCGGCCATGCAGCGCATCATGCGAACGCCATCTGCGCGGCAAGGAAGATCGCCTCGATCAGCGGTTCCTCCCGGCGGCGGGCCTGGGTAATGAACGACAGCGGAATCTCGATCGGCAACTCCCGCGAGATCGCGACTCCGTATTTCTGCGCTTCGTCGATAGCCACCGACTCGCGCGCGAGCGACAAGCCCACGCCGGCGCGCACGAGCTCGACCATCGACGCTTCGAGATCGACTTCGGCCGCGACTTGAGGCCGGACCCCGGCGGCATCGAACGCGTGCGAGAGCATGCGGTGATGCGTCGAGGTAGGCGGCGTCCAGATCCACGGCAGCGCGGCCAGCTCCGTCCAGCCGCGCCCATTGATGCGGTCCTGCCAGCCCTTGGGCGCGATGACGTAATAGGTGATCGGCATGAGCGCGATGGCATGGAACTCGATCCCGTCGATATCCCCCGGCATGCCCAGGTAAAAGCCTGCGTCGAGCGTACCGCTGCGGATCTGGTCGAGCACCTGGCCGGTCATGGCGTGGCGCAGGCGCGTGCGCACTTCCGGGTAGTGGCTCGCCATGTGCTGCAGGATTGCGCCCAGGCGGATGGTCTGCGGATTCAGGATCGTGCCGATCGATACGGTGCCGCTCAGGACCGTCAGCATGTTGCCCGCCGCCGCCTCGAAATCGCCGATCGCGTGCAGGATGTTCTCCGCATACGGCAGCAGCTTGAGACCGTCGGTGGTGAGCGTGAGACCGCGCGGCGAGCGCGCGAGCAGGCGCAGGTTCAACTGGTCCTGGAAGCTCTTCAATTGCAGGCTGACGGCGGGCTGGGTGAGATGCAGCAGCTGCGCGGCGCGCGTCAGGCTGCCTTCGCGCGCCACCGCGACGAACGCGCGGATGTGCTGAAGGTCGTTGACGCTGCGGCATGACAGCACGCCGGGCATCGGCTTCTTCAAAAGGGTCATCGGGAAAGGCGCGGGCGCGCGCACTCGTAGCAAGCGTTGCGCGCCTTCTTTCATGATGACCTCAGCCACGGCCGGCGGACGCCACGATGCGGCGTGCCTGCGCCAGCACCGGTGCATCCACGAGTCGTCCGTCCACCGCGACCGCGGCGCCGTTCGACACGACCTCGCACACGCGCAGCGCCCACGCCAGCTCCTGCGGCGTGGGACCGAGCCCATGATTGACCGGCTCGATCTGGAGCGGATGCACGCACAGCTTGGCGCCAAAGCCAAAAGCCCGCGCGCGCCGCACTTCATCCTCGAGGACCGACGGGTTGTCGAGGGTGGTGCATACGCCGTCGACAGCCGGGATCAATCCCGCCAGGCGCGAATAAAGCAGGATCTGGCTCCGATAGTAATTCAACGGCTCGCCAGTTTCATTCGCCGCGAGGTCGAACATGAGGTCGACCGAGCCAAACATCATGCGCCGCACGCCCGGCGCCTTCGCCAGCGCGCCAATATGCTCGAAGCCCACGGCCGTTTCCATCAGGAGGTGCAAGGCCCAGAGCGGATGGCGCTGCGCCACGCTGGCGATCGCATCGGGGTCCTCGGCCTTCGGTATCACGATGCCATCCAGTTCGAACGAGGCGCAGGCGGCGAGATCGTCGTGATACCAGTCGCTGCCGCGGCTGTTGATGCGCACGAGCACTTCCACGTCGCGCGCGCGGGCTTCACGAATCAGGCCCGGCATGGTCTTGGCGAGCGAGACGCGCGCCGCTTCCTTGCGCGCCGGCTCGACGGCGTCTTCCAGGTCGACGATCACCGCGCCGGCGCCGGACTGCGCGGCTTTCGCAAAGCGCTCAGGACGCGTGGCGGGCGCGAACAGATAGGAACGGATTGATTCAGACATGCGGGTCTCCGGTTTTGTCATGCGGCGGCTCAAATAACGCCCGACACGCGCAGCGCTTCGATCTGCGCTACGCTCAAGCCGAGCACGTCGCGGAAGATTTCATCGTTGTGGCCGCCGAGTTCCTCGCCGAGCCACTCCAGGGCTCCCGGCGTCTCCGAGAGTTTGGGGATCACATTGGGCACGGCCACCTCGCCCGCGCGCGAGTCCATCACGCGGATGTTTTCCCGCGCCTGGTACTGCTCGTCCTCGAAGATGTCGGCGACGCTGTACAGGAGGCTGGCGGGCACTTCGCCCTGGTCGCACAGCGCGAGGACTTCGTCGTGGTTGCGCATGCCGACCCATTCCTGCACGACCTGGTTGACTTCGTCAACGGCAGCCACGCGCGGCCCCACCCGGCCCCAGCGGTCTTCGGAAGCGAGTTCCGGCTGGTTCATCACGCTCGCGAAGCGCTTGAAGATCTTGTCATTGGTGCAGGCAATGGCGATCCAGCGGCCGTCGCGGCTCCGGTAGTGACTGTGCGGCGCGACGTTGACCGCGTTGGCGCCCATGCGCTCGCGCACCTTGCCGAGCTTGTGATACACGGGGACCATTTCGTCGAGCACGCGGAACATCGATTCATACAAGGCGAGATCGACGCATTGCCCGCGTCCTGTCTTCTCACGCGCCTGCAACGCGATCAGGGCGCCGATCGCGCCGTACATGCCCGACCCATAGTCGGCGAGCGACGTCGAGCCGGGCGTCACGGGGATTCGCCCGGGTTCGCCGGCGAGGTAGGAAAGCCCCGAGAACGCATGCGCGACGCGCGCAAAACCGGGCTTCAGCCGGCTCGGTCCGTTCTGCCCATACGCCGAGATGCGGACGAGGATAGTGCGCGGATTGAGCGCGTGAAGCGTATCGAAATCGAGCCCCCATTTTTCGATGACGCCCGGCCGGAAATTCTCCACCACGATGTCACAGCTCGCCGCGAGCTGGCGCAGCATCTCCTGCCCTTTCGGATCCTTGAGATTGAGGCTGACGCATTTCTTGTTGCGGCTTTCAGTCAGCCACATCAGCGTGTCGCCACAGTCCGTTTCGGTACCGAAGCGGCGCAGCGAATCACCCACGCCCGGCGGTTCCACCTTGATCACCTCGGCGCCGAATTCCGCGAGTATCGTGGCGCAGAAAGGACCGGCGACAAAGGTTCCAAGATCCAGCACCCGAAGGCCTTCCAAAGCTTTCATGCCACTCCCGTTGAATGGTTCGATTGAATGCGATGGTCGACCCCGACCCGGCGAGTCGTCTATTGAAATAATCAAAACTGCGTCATAAGGAACGCAAAATAATGCACCGCGTCACGACCTGCCAGTCTGCCTCCGATCCTTTCCTGAAAAGGCCCTGAGGCGTGCCGGTGAAAACCGGGACGCTGCTGCGCAACATTCGCCGCCTGCTGACAATCCATTTGCACAGCCCGCGCTGCGCTCATATGATTCACCTGTCCGTACAAGTGGGAAGCTGGCCAGCCGGCGGATTCACCGGCCACGCAAGTCAATGCCTTGTCACCCATGCCTCATCAACAGAATAAAGGATTACTGAATGATATCGTTACGCGAACAGGTCGAAACGTTTGTCCGCCATGGCGGTTACTGGCCCGACACGCTCGCGTCCCTGATAGACAGCAGCCCGGAATTCGTACGCGCCTATCTGGACTTTGCGGGCTCGCCGCATCGCTCGGGGCCGCTCGACCCCAAGACAAAGGCTCTCGTCAGTCTCGCGCTCGACGCCTCGGTCACCCACCTCTACGCGCCGGGCGTACGGAGGCACTGCCGCGACGCACTGCGTCTGGGCGCCAGCAAGGAAGAACTGCTCGAAGTATTGCAACTGGTGAGCGTGATCGGCGTGCACGCCTGCGTGATCGGCATGCCGGCCCTCGCCGAGAAGGTCGCACACGATCCCGCACGCGCGCTCGACCTGAGCCACCCCGACGCGAGGCGCCAGGCCATCAAGGCCGATTTCGAGGCAAAGCGCGGCTACTGGAGCCCGATCTGGGACGGGCTGCTCGCGCTCGATCCCGACTACTTCGAAGCGTTCACCACGTTCTCGGCGGTTCCGTGGGTAAGCGGAACGCTCGACCCGAAGGTGAAGGAGTTCATGTACATCGCGGTGGATGTTTCCGTCACCCATCAATACCTGCCCGGCACCCTGGTGCATATCGAGAACGCGCTCGCGTATGGCGCGACCCCGGCGGAAGTGCTGGAGGTCATGCAGTTGGCCAGCATCATGGGCATACACAGTTTCGAAGTCACCCTGCCGATTCTCGCTGAAGAACTGGCGTCGTTCGAAAACGAAACATCGCGCTAAGGAAGCGCTGGAAGTGTTGAATGCCCGCACTGAAAACAAAGACATTTGCTAACCGCAAAATTCAGGAGACAAAGATGCAGATTCGGGACGACGGAGCGAAAATCGGGAAAACGAGATGGAAGCGCATCGGCTTGCTGGTGTTCATCAGCTATCTGATCGCCTTTGCCGACCGCTCGAACATCGGCGTGGCGGCGCCGCAGATGGCGCATGACCTGCAACTGGGCACCACGATCACCGGCGCGCTGCTGTCGGCGTTCTTCTGGGGATACCTGGTCACGCAGATTCCCGGCGGATGGCTCGCGAGCAGGATCGGCCCCAGCCGCGTGATCGCGGTGGCCATGACGATCACCGGTGTAGCCGCCTGCCTCACGGGCCTGGTTCACAGTCTTCCGGCCTTGCTGGCGGTACGGGTGGTGATGGGACTGGCCGAGGGCGTGATCTGGCCATCGTTCGCGGTCATTTTCGTGCGCTGGTTCCCGGCTCGCGAACGCGCGCGCGGGATTGCCTTCGCGCAATACGCACTGCCCTTGTCTTCGGTCGTGATGGCGCCGCTTGCCGGCTGGATGATCGATGTCTTTCACTGGAAGACCATGTTCATCCTGCAAGGCATCCCCGCCGTTGCGATGGCTCTGCTGGTCTGGTTCTTCGTCTCGGATGATCCGGCGAAGGACCGCTGGATCAGCCCTGCCGAGCGGGACTTCATTGTCCAGCGGCGTCTCGCCGGCGTGGGCGCGGACGGTACGTTCTCAGGCGTATTGCTGCGCCCGACCGTATGGCTGCTGTCCTTTGCTGCGCTCTGCTGGATCATGGTGATCTTCAGCTTCGGCCTCTGGATGCCCAGCCTCATCAAGCAGCATTTCGTCAGTGGCTTCCAGGCCGTGGGCTGGCTGACCGCCCTGCCGCCGTTATTCGGCGCCATCTCGATGTTCCTCAACTCATGGCTCTCGGATCGGCCGTCGACCATCTCGCGCGGCTGGTTTGTCGCGTTGCCGTTGATCGTCTCGGGTGTCGCGCTGCTCACCCAGCACTATGTGGACGGCGGCCTGCCGTTCTCGATGGTGATGTTCTGCATTGCGGGCGCCGGACTGTATTCGCCCGGCGGGACGTGGTGGGCCTGGGTGCTGAGCAAGGTGCCACGCAACCAGGCCGCGCCGTCGGTCGCGCTGATCAACGTGTTCGCGAGCTGCGGCGGCGTGGTCGGCCCTCTCGTGGTCGGCTTCTTTGCCCGGGGCGGCAACCTCTCCAATAGCTTCTACATTCTCGGCTACGCCCTGTTCGCAGCGGCGGCGATGGTGGTCTACATCATCGCCAAGCCGAATTATCAGGAGTACGAGGCTTCGGCGGACACTGTCGTGACGCACTAGAACTCGTTGTCCACGGCGCGAGGTCCGGAATAACGGACCTTGCACCGCGATTGCTTTCCCCTTCGTCCATGCGATGCCGCGTTTTCTTGACGGCCGGCATCCGGCTGCCCATACGATTCCAACCCAAAGGAGTGAAGAGTGAAAACTGTTGCCTGTCTGGCCGCCATTCTCGGCCTGTGCGCGCAGACGTCTCATGCGCAAAGCAGCGTGACGCTGTATGGCCTGCTCGATGCCGGCCTGACCTACACCACCAATCAGAACGGCCACCACAACATCCAGGAAACGACCAGTCAGATCCAGGGCGACCGGTGGGGACTGCGCGGAGTCGAAGACCTCGGCGGCGGCTTGAGCGCCATCCTGACTCTGGAAAGCGGCTTCACCTTGCCGACCGGCACGCTTGCGCAGGGCGGCCGCGAATTCGGCAGGCAGGCATTCGTGGGCCTCGCGAGCAACCAATACGGTTCAGCCACATTCGGCAGGCAGTACACCAGCATCTTCGACTATCTCGGGCCGCTTTCGCTGACCGGGACCATCGCGGGCGGCACGCAGTTCGCCCATCCGTTCGACAACGACAACCTCAATGGATCGCTACGGGTGGACAATTCCGTCAAATACACGAGCCCGCGCTTCCACGGCTTGCTCGTGAGCGGCATGTACGGCTTCTCGAACGCGGCCGGGGACTTTGCCAACAACCGCGCCTACAGTTTCGCCACGTCGTATATCTACGGCGGCCTGAATCTCGTGGCGTCCTACCTGCAATTCAACAATACCGTTGCGCTCACCGGCGGCGTGCAGCAGATCAGCAACAGCAATGGCGCGATTGTTTCGGACAATACCTTTACCGCCTCGCGCCAGCGCACCTGGGGCGCCGGCGCCAACTATACGCTCGGCCAGCTTACGCTCGGCCTGGTGTTCACGCAGACCTTGCTCGACAATCCATTCGCAATCCTTGCCAGTTCATCCGGGGTGAGCGGCGGACTCAGCCTGAACGGGGACAACGCACGCTTTAACAACTACGAAGCCAATGTCCGATACATGTTCACGCCGGCCTGGTCGGTTTCCGGTGCTTATACCTACACGGACGGCAAACTCAACGGGCGCAATCCGAAGTGGAACCAGGTCAGCCTCCAGACCTCCTACCTGCTGTCCAAGCGTACCGACGTCTATATCCAGACCGAGGTACAACAGGTGAGCGAAGACGGGCTGAAGATCGGCGCCGATATCTTCGGCATGTCCACGGCGTCGAACAACAACCGGCAGCTGGGCGTCACCGTGGGCATGCGGCACAGGTTCTAGGCCAGTCGTCCGCCTGGCTGCGACCGTACGCGCCTTTGCCAGTGGGCCGGAGCCAGGCCCGGCACCGGGCTCTCGAAGGCGCGTATGCAATCATCGAGCAGGCAACCAAGATAGGCGGTGCGCCGTTGCGGACCGCCGAACGCAAGGCTGGAAATATTCCCAAGGCGGGAATGTCCCGCAGTCTTCATGTCCTCCTGCGCAAGCGCGCCCTCGCGCAGCTTGCGCGCCAGCCCCTCTGCATAGGCGGTATCCGTATCCGACAGCACCGTCTGCATGTTCCCATCCGGGCGCAGGACCACGAGCCGGTTACTGCCAATACACGTGATCCACGCGCCGCCGTGGGCGTCGAAGGTCAGGCCATCGGGCAGATCCGCGCCATCGAACTCGGCCATGACTTCCTTGGCGCCCAGCACGGCGCCGGGTTGCAGTGAAAACCGGCTGACGCGCTGGTTATAGGTTTCGTTGACGTAGAGCCACTGGCCATCGGGAGAGAAGGCGATTTCGTTTGTATAGCCGATGCCATCCGCGACGATGCGGGCCCCGCGCGCATCCACGACACCGATAAAGCCATCCGCCACACGATGATTCCATGCGTCGGTACGCGGCCGTTTGCGGGTGCTGACGGTGAACCAGAGCCGCTGTTCGCCATCGACCAGAACGAAGTTGCTCGGCGGCAGCGGCTGCCCGTCGAGCGAGTCGAGGATCGCTTCGACATTGCCGGCGGCATCGATCGCGAAAATACCGCCAACGTCCTTGCCGAGATCGGCGAAGAGAACCCGGCCGTCCGGCGCCACCGCGATACCGTTGGGCAGATAGGCGCGCGGGGCGGGCTGCCGTATCAGCGTGTGCTCGACGCGGCCGTGCGCGTCAATCAGCGAATAGCCGGCGCCTCCATGCGCTGCGACGAGCGTGCCATCGGATAGCGCCAGCACGCATTCGGGGCGTGTCAGGCCCCGCGCGACAATCCGCAAATCGGTGAAGTCGAGGGAGAAGCCCGGATCCAGTGGATAAGACATCGTTTATTTTCCCGTGTTCGATAGCGGCCGTTATATTTCCCACTCCGAAATTATTTCCTGCGTGTGCTCGCCGTGCCTTGGCGCCGGATAGCGCACGGTGCAGGGGGTATCGGAGAGTTTGACCGGAAAACCGAGCATGCGAACCGGGCCGTGTCCCGGGTGATCGACTTCGATCACCATCTCGCGATGCAGTGTCTGCGGATCGTGGAACGCTTCGGGCAGGCTCTGCACGAGACCGCAGGGCACGCCCGCCGCGTTCAGCCGATGAACCCAGTTCGCCTGGGTATCCGAACCAATGCGTTCGTTGACAATAGCGTTGAGCTGATCGCGGTTGTGCATGCGCAGGGTATTCGTGCGAAAGCGCGGGTCGGCGCGCAGGTCGCTGAGACCCACGACTTCAAGGAAACGGTCGAGCACCGCTTCCGTGCTCAAGGCCACGGCGATATCACCGTCGCTGCCGTTGAACATGCCATATGGCGCGGTGATGGGATGATCATTGCCCGTTCTGCGCGGCGTCTCGCCGGTCGCGAGATGATCGGAGGCATACCAGGCGAAGAGGCTCATGATCGAGTCCATCATCGCCGCTTCGACGCGCTGCCCGCGGCCGGTCTGGTCCCGCGCGCGCAATGCGTTGACGATCCCGAACGCCGCGTAGAGCCCAGCGACGAGGTCCGTCACTGGAATGCCGGCGCGAAACTGCTTGCCGCCTTCGTCGCCGTTCAGACTCATGAAGCCGCTCATGGCCTGCGTGACGAAGTCGAAAGCGGGGCGTTGAGCATAAGGTCCGCTCGAACCGTAGCCGTTGATGCTGGCCACGATCAGCCGCGGGTTGATCTCGTCCAGCCGCTCGGCGGAAAATCCCATTGCCGCGAGCACGCCGGGCCGGAAGTTTTCGACGAGCACATCCGCGCGCGCCAGCAGCGCGGCCATCCGCAGCTTGCCTTCTTCAGTGCGCAGATCGACGGTCATCGACCGCTTGTTGCGATTGAACGCCGCGAAGTACGTGCTCAGTCCGTTGACGATCGTGCCCTGGGTGCGAATCGGATCAGGGTTGCGCGGCGCCTCGATCTTCACCACGTCGGCGCCCATGTCGCCAAGCAGCATCGTGCAGAAGGGGCCCGACAGGATGCGCGTCAGGTCGACAACCCGGACGCCGGACAAGGGTCGCGTCATCACTCAGCCCGCGGCCGTGGCGACAGTGCCTGCGTCATGCAGGCGCAGGCGTGGACCGGCGCGCATGACTTGCCCCACCAGGCGCTTGCCGAGCAACTTTTCCATCTTGTGCGCCACGGCAATGGCCGCTTCCAGGTCCACCCCGGTCTCGTAGCCGCTGCCTTCCAGGAGGAACAGCAGGTCCTCGGTGCAGATGTTGCCGGTTGCGCCCGCTGCGAACGGACAGCCGCCCAGGCCGCCGACCGACGAATCGAAGCGGCGGATGCCCTCTTCCAGCCCGACGAGCACGTTCGCCAGCCCCACGCCCCGCGTGTTGTGCAGATGCAGTGCGAGCGGCGTGCCGGGCAACGCGGCGCGCACCGCGCGCACCAGCGTGCGGATGTTGGCCGGCGTCGCCATCCCGGTCGTGTCGCTGAGCGTCACCTGGCTGGCGCCGGCCTCGACATACGCCCGGGCTATCTTCAGCACGTCGTCCACCGCGATGTCGCCTTCGAACGGGCAGCCAAACGCCGTCGCGACCGCACCGATCACGTCGATGCGACGCTCGCGGCGGTTGCCTTCAGCGAGCCGGGCGACGACCGAGGGGACACCGGCGAGCGTCTCGTCCACGCTGCGGTTGAGGTTCTTGCGGTTGTGCGTGTTTGATGCGGAACACACGAGTACCGCGCCGTCGAGCGAGGTCTCGACGGCGCGTTCGGCCGCCCGCAGGTTCGGCACCAGCGCCAGCAGGCGCGTATGGGGAGCGCGCGTGATGCCGTCGATCACCTCCTCCGCGTCGGCCAACTGCGGCACGGCCTTGGGCGAAACGAACGACGTCACCTCGATGCTGCCGATGCCTGCGGCGATCATGTCGTTGATCAAGCCGATCTTGCGGGCGGCCGGGATCACGACCGGTTCGATCTGCAATCCGTCGCGCGTGCCGACTTCAGTGACTTCGACGAATCGATCGTCGTGATGGGGTTGCGGCTCGGCGTTGGACGGGTTCATCGTGTGGATCTCCAGGCTGTCGTAATGACGGGGCGTTGGTGAGGGCATTGTTGAGACCGTTGGTGAGACAATCGGTTACCTGCTTCGGCAGCCCCGGGCCGACACGTATGATCGCCGCGACGCGCGCAAACCGCCAAGCGACGATTGAAGGCTCCCCCCCTCTCCGAATGAGATGGCTCACCTATGCGCAGACTGGATACCACCTCCGCCCGGCTCTTCGTGGCGATCGCCGAGGAAGGCAGTATCGCGAAGGCCGCCGCCCGCGAACACATTGTCGCCTCGGCGGTGAGCAAACGGCTTTCGCAACTGGAGTCGATGACGGGCGTGGCGCTCGTCGAGCGGGGCCAGCACGGCATCCGGCTCACGCCTGCCGGGGAAGCAATGGCACACCACGCCCGCATGGTCGTCCAGGCGCTCGACCATATGCAGACAGAGATGTCCGAGTACGCCCAGGGCGTGCGCGGCCACATTCGCGTGCGTATCAGCGCATCGGCGCTCGCGGCCGGCCTGCCCTCGCAGATACAGAAGTTCGTCAAGCAGCATGCGGGCGTCAAGATCGACCTCGAAGAGCACGAGACGCCGTTCATCGTGCGCGACGTGGCCGAGGGTCGCGCCGATATTGGCCTCGGCCCCGATTTCTTCGGCCATGCAGGCTTGCGCCTGATCCCGTACAAGCGCTATGACCTCGCGGTTGCCGTGCCCGCGAAACACCCGCTGGCAAGACGCAAGGATGTCCGCTACGCCGAGACGCTGAAATACGAGCAAGTCGAACAAAATCAGGCCAGCGCCTTGTCGCAACTGCTGGACTATGCGGCCCGGCAAAGTTCAGCGGCCAAGAAGACGCGCATCCGGGTGCGGGGATTCGACAGCGTCTGCAACATGATCGGACTGGGATTGGGCATCGGCGTCGTACCGTCATTCCTGGAAACGACCTACGGCAGGATGCACAACCTGCGGTTCATTCCGCTCACCGACCCGTGGGCGCATCCGATGATCTGCATCATGATCAGGGACCTGGATAGCCTGCCGTCCGCCGCCCGCGCGCTGGTCGAGCACCTCGGGCGTCTCGCCTCGGCGCCGGGCGCTCAGACATAGCAGGGGCCGTCGATCAGCGGATGTTCCTTCACGAACGCTTCGTTTATCACGATACCCACGCTCACGTCGTCATAAGCGCTGACGCATCCCTGCGCGTCGAGTTCGTAAGGCGGCCGGTTCGTCAGATGGTCGCGGAACGGATTGAGCACGGTGACATCGGCTTCGAAATAACCCGGCTGTTCGATCGCGCACAGGAAGTGGATCGAGGTCGCCATGTTCGGCGCGGTGGTGGACGTATGCGGGTTGACCGAGATTTTTTGCGCGCTGGCCATCGCCGCGATGCGCATGCCTTCCGTCACGCCGCCGGTCTTCGATAAGTCCGGTTGAACGAAACGCACCACGCGGTCATCGAGCAGCGTGTTGAAGTCGAACCGCGTGAAATGATTTTCGCCGGCAGCAAACGGTACCCGGCCGAGCGCCGCGCCTTGCGCATACGAGCGGCGGTCGTGGGGCGGAAACGGTTCTTCGAGCCAGCCAATGGCCGCTTCCTCGAAGGCCGGCATGACCTTCCTCACGTCCTCGACCGTGTACGCGGTATTGGCGTCCACCAGGATATCGACGTCCGGCCCCACCGCGCGACGCACCGCCTGGACCCGTTCTATGTCCCGCGCCGGCGTGTCGCCCATGCGCAGCTTGAGCGCACGATAGCCGATCCCGACAAGCCCGAGCGCTTCGTCCGCGAGCATGTCCGCAGGTTGCCAGCCCAGCGAAATGCCGCCCGCGTAAGCCTTGATCGGCTTGTTGGCGCCGCCGAGCAGGCGATACAACGGCCATCCGGCCGCCTGCGCACGGATATCCCACAGCGCGCAATCCAGGCCGCTCAACGCCATGCTCGCGGCAGCGCCCACGCCGTGACTGGCCAACTGCATCTTGTAGACGTAGGCCCAGATACCGACCACGTCGAACGCATCCTTGCCGAGCACCAGATCGCGCAAGGTCGTATCGACGACACGGCTTACCGCCCCCGGACATCGGCCGTGATGCGCTTCACCCCAGCCCACGATCCCTTCGTCAGTCTCCACGCGCACCAGCACGGCATCGCGCTTGACGGTGCGGCCGAGGCTCAGCGTCACGGACTTGTCGGCAGGAACAGGAAAGGAAATGGGAAACGAACGAACCTCGACGATCTTCATGGTGGCAGCCCCGATGAAAGCATGATGGACCGGCGCCCGGCATGCACGACAGGTGCAAGGCCGGGCAGCCGGGAAAGCCGTTCATTGCGTTGCGCGCTTGCGAAGCAGGTGGCCGATACGTTCATTCATCATCTCGGTCGACCCGTCGGTGTAGCACAGCAGCTTCGCCGCGGCGAGATGCCGTGAAAGCGGAATCCCGGCGAGCAGGCCGTTCGCGCCCATCGCCTGGACGCACGCGGCAATGCCGCGCGACGCACAGTCATTGCCGAATTTCTTGGCCATCGCGGCGGCTTCCTGCGCGTCGGCGCCCGCATCGATCAGCCGGGCACCGCGATACGTCAGCAAGCGCAGGGCTTCAAGGTCCGTCGCCACATCGACGAGGGACCAGCGCAAGCCCTGGAAATCCAGCAAGGGCTGCCGGAACGCCTGGTGTTCGGCGCCATAGCGCAGCGCGGTGGCAAGCGAGGCGTCGAGCATGCCCGCGTTCATCGCCGCGACATGCACGCGCGCGCGATTCACTGCCTGCATCGCCGCCTTGAATCCCTGGCCGGGCGGATAGAGCAGCGTGTCGTCCGGAACGAAGCAGTCGGCAAGCGTAAAGCCGCCCACGCCAATGGCGTGGCAGCCGTGCAACTCATAAGCGGGCAGCCGCGTGAAGCCGTCACGGGCGGCTTCCACGACAAAGCACGCAATCCCGTCCTTGCCGAGAGAGGCGTCCGTCTGCGCATAAGTCAGGCAGACATCCGCCACCGATGCATTCGATATCCACGCTTTCTCGCCATCGAGCCGCCAGCCGCCCGGAACCTTGCGCGCGCGGGTCGCAATGGCGGCGAAGTCGCTGCCCGCGCCCGGTTCGGTCATGGCCGTGCAACCGATCAGTTCTCCTTCGAGCATCGGCGCGACGAGCCGTTGCGCGACCTCCGGTGCGGCCGATTCCGCCAGCCTGACGATCACGTTGTGCTGCTGCATCAACGCGAAGGTGAAGGCGAGATCGTGCTTGCTGAACTCCTCCGCCATGCGCATCTTCGCCGAATACAGCAGGCCCAGGCCGCCTGATTCCCGTTCCAGTTCGACGGCGGCGAAGCCTTCGACGCAGGCAGCCCGCAAGGCATCGCGCGGCGAGGAACGCGCGTATTCCCATTGCCGGGCATGCGGCCCGATCGATATTTCGGCGAAGCGGCGGCATCGTTCGATGAACGCCCGCTCGGCCGCGGGCAGCGCGGAATCGAACTGTTCGGTCGGTGTCATCTTCAGATGTCCGGATTGACTATGACGCGCCCTTCGACCTTGCCGTCGAGCAAGGCGCTCGCGGTCGGGATGGCTTCTGCAAGCGTAATCTCGGTGGCAATCGCCGCGATCATCTTCGGATCGATCGCCCTGGACAGCCGCTCCCACGCGGACAGACGTTTCTCGATCGGCGCCTTGACACTGTCGATACCCGCCAGCGTGACGCCGCGCAGGATGAACGGCGCGACCGTCGACGGGAAGTCCATTCCTTGCGCGAGACCGCAGGCCGCCACGGCGCCGCCGTATCGGGTACCCGCGCACACATTGGCGAGCGTATGGCTGCCGACACTGTCGATCGCGCCGATCCAGCGCTCCTTCTGCAAAGGCTTGCCGGCCTCCGAAAGCGTCTGCCGATCGATGATCTCCGCCGCGCCGAGCGCCCGCAAGCGCTCGGCATGTTCCGCGCGGCCCGTCGATGCGATCACGCGATAGCCCAGCCCCGCGAGTATTGCCACGGCAAAACTGCCGACACCGCCGTTGGCGCCGGTGACGAGCACCTCGCCCTGATCCGGCGCGATCCCGGCGCGCTCAAGAGCCTGCACGCACAGCATCGCGGTATAGCCGGCGGTGCCGATCGCCATGGCGTCGCGCGCGCTTATGGACGCCGGTAACGCGATCAGGAAATCGCCCGGGACGCGCGCCTTTTGCGCGAGACCGCCCCAATGATTTTCCCCGACGCCCCACCCATTCAACAAGACTTTATCGCCCGCATGAAAACGCGGATGCTCGCTCGACTCGACCACGCCGGCGAAATCGATACCCGGAATCATGGGCCAGCGCCTGACGACCGGACCGCGCCCGGTGATGGCCAGTGCGTCCTTGTAGTTGAGCGTGGAATATTCCACGGCGACCGTCACGTCACCCGGCATCAACAGCGCTTCATCCACGGAGGCCACGCGTGCGCGGGTATCCGTGCCGTCCTGCTCAAGCAGCAGTGCTTTAAACATCGTGCTTCCTCGCTAGCGTCATGAAGAACATATTGGCGAACAGCCGCATCGGTCCGGCATCGCGCGTCAGCTTCGCACGCAAGATCGCGCCTTCCCAGCCGATCCAGAAAAATTGCGCCAATGCTTCGGAATCCTGATCAGGGGACAGTTCGTTGCATGCGATTGCCTCGCGGAAACAGTCGGCGGTGCGATGCTGCCAGGCAAGCAGAACGGCTTCCAATTGATGCCTGAAACTGTCATTCAAACCGCCGAGTTCCTGTCCGAGATTGCCCACCAGACAGCCGCGCTGAAAGCCGAAGCGCTCCATGCCGCGCACGGCCTCGTCGACGAAATCGCCCATTCGCTGCAAGGGCGAACGGGACGAATCGCTCAGCAGCCGATCCAGCTTGCGCTGGAAATACGCCGCATAGTTCTCTATGACGGCTTCGCCGAACTCATGCTTGTTGCGAAAGAAGTGATAGAACGACCCTTTCGGAACGCCGACCAGCCGCAGCAGTTCGTCGATGCTCGTTACCTGGAAGCCGCGTTCCGTGCACATCTGCGTGCCGCATCGGATCAGCGCCATGCGCGTGTCGGTACGCGCCGACGCACGCGTCTTTCGGTCGATTCGCGCAGGCGGCGCGACGTGTTCGGTGTCTTCGGTGGGTTTGTGTCGAGTACTCATCAGATAGGCTGGCGGGTCCGTTGGGTCGTTGCGTTGGGTCGTCGGTTAACATTATTGTATTTTTGAACAGACTGGTCTATTCTTTTTTTGAATCGCGAGGCCGAGGTCCATTTCATTGAGCTTTGCAGCGAATCGCCGCCTGGCTGACACAGTGACGCAGGCGGCGCCGGGTCAGTACATCGTCGATCGGATTGGCGTCGGGTCACCCATGACACAAAGCGTTGCGCCGTTTTCCCTTCCTCTTCACGGGATGCCCACGCCTTTGCACGAGCAGGTGCGAGAGCACGCGCGGCGCGCACCCGGCAAGGTGGCGCTGGTCTGGTACGGACGCGAAATCACGTACGCGGAGCTCGATCAATCGAGCGACGCATGCGCGGCGGTTCTGGCCCGCGAAGGTGTGAAGCAAGGCGAGCCCGTCGTCCTGTTCATGCAGAACTGCCCGCAATTCGTGGTCGCATTCCTCGGCATCCAGAAACTGGGCGCGATCGTCAGCCCGTGCAGTCCGCTGTTCAAGCGTCACGAACTGGCGTATCAGCTTGGCGATCTGGGTGCGCGCGTCGTCATCGCCGCGGATACGCTTTATCCGGTCGTCGAGCAGGTCCGGCACGAAACGGCCTTGCGAAGCGTACTGCTGGTCCACTATCAGGACATGTTGCCGGCGCATCCCACCTACGCCGTGCCGCAGGAGATCCGCCATTCCCGCGTGGTCGCGCCGGGGACTAGCGACCTGCTCGCGGAGATGGCGCGCTGCACGGACCCGCCACCGCGCCCTCGGCTTCACATGGATGACATTGCCTTGCTCATCTACACCTCGGGCACGTCGGGCCGGCCCAAGGGGGCGATGCTGAGTTACGGCAACGCCTGGTTCAAGACCAGCGGCATCACGAAGCTGAGTGGTCTCGACGCGAACGGCGTGCACCTGGCCGTCCCTCCCCTTTATCACATCTCGGGGATGCTCTATGGCCTGGACATCCCGCTCTTCAGCGGCGCGACCTCGGTCCTTCACTACCGCTTCGACGCGGTCTCGACCCTCGAGTCCATCGCGCGGCACAAGGTGACCTACTGGAAAGCAATCGCGCCGATGCTCGTGGCGCTCATGGATGCGCCCGACGCCGGGCGCTTCGACCTTTCGTCGCTGCAAGTGACGAGCGCGTCGAGTTTCGGTATCCGCATGACGCAAGCGCTCTCGCTGCGCTGGCAAGCCTTCACGGGCTGCATGGCGACAGAAGCGGGCTACGGTCTCTCCGAAACCCATACGGGCGATGTCATCACGCTGCCGGGCACGGTGCGCTGGGGAACCAACGGCCGCCCGCTTCCCGGCGTGGAATGCAGGATCGTCGACGCGTTTGACGGACGCGATCTTCCCGTGGGCGAGCACGGTGAAATCGTCCTGCGCAGCCCGGGCAACTTTCACGGCTACTGGAAGCAGCCGGGGAAAACCGCCGAAACCTTGCGCGACGGCTGGCTGCATACCGGCGACATCGGCAAGCTCGATGAGGACGGTTACCTTACCTTGCTTGGTAGAACGAAGGAAATGATCAAGGTTTCGGGCTACAGCGTCTTTCCTGAAGACGTGGAAGCCATTCTGGTCCGGCATCCAATGGTGCGCCAGGCGGCGGTCGTCGGCATGCCGGATGCGAACCGCGGCGAAGTGGTGAGGGCTGTGGTGGTCCTGAAGGGCGAGGCGTCCGGCTCGGTCAGCGAGAGCGAGTTGATTGCCTGGAGCCGCGAGAACATGTCGGCCTACAAGGTGCCCCGTCAGGTTGAATTTCGCAGCGAGCTTCCCACCACTGCTTCCGGCAAGGTCATGCGCAGGATGCTTCTGGAATAGTGGTCCGTGTGTTTTCACGCCGCCGATCGTCTGCAGTCAGCAGTCAGCCGTCGATCAAGGCACCCGACAATCGCGCCGGCGAGCGCGATCCGACAATATCAATGGAGACGTTCATGACAGTTTCGCGATTTCCTGTCGGCATGGCGGGCATGGCGGGTGCGCCGCCCCGCTGCTGTGGCGGTCCCTGCACGGTGTCGCCACAGATCCGGCAAGGAGGACGATGATGCCCGATCACGCCTTCCATACGCTCGGCTGGGTACGCTGGCGCCGCCTGATGCCCGTCATCTTCCTGCTCTACACCATTGCCTACTTCGATCGCGTCAATATCGGCATGGCGCTGCCGAGCATGTCGCATGACCTCGATCTGTCGTCCTCGCAAGCGGGCTTTGTCGCCGGGGTATTCTTCTGGGGCTATCTGATCAGCTTCATTGCTGGAGGCTGGCTTGCGCCGCGCTTCGGGGCGAAGCGCACGATCCTCGGCGCGCTGCTGCTCTGGGGTTTCTTTTCGATGTCCACCGGCCTCGTGCGCAATGTCTATGAATTGTCGCTTGCGCGCTTTCTGCTCGGTCTGGCCGAGGGACCCGTATGGGCGTCGATGTCGCTGCTGCTCTCGCAGTGGTTCGTCAAGTCCGAGCGAGGCCGGGCCTTCGGTTTCTGGAACCTGGCCATCCCCTTCGGCGCGCTGCTCTCCGGTCCGATCTCGGGCTTCGTGCTCACCCACGCGAACTGGCACACCATGTTCGTACTCGAAGGCCTGCCGGCGTGGCTCTGGGCGATCGTCTGGTGGAAAGCCATTCCAAGCGGCATCGAGACCGCTCATTGGTTGCCCGATCACGAGCGCACCGGCCTTGAAAAAGGGCTTGCCGAAGAAAAGGCCGCCTTTGCCGGCGCGGGCTTGTCCAAACGCTGGCGCGATGTCCTTCGCCAGCCCGCGGTCTGGCTCTTCATGGCAACGTACTCGATGGCCAACATGGTCGCCTATGGATTCGGCCTGTGGCTGCCTTCGGCCATCAAGGCGGCCAGCGCGCTGAATGTGAGCCCGCAGATGATTGGCTGGCTCAATGCGCTGCCCTATCTCGCGAGCGTGCTCGGCCTGCTTTTCATTACCCATAGCTCGGATCGCTTCCAGGAGCGCCGGCTGCACGTGGCCATCCCGCTCATCCTGATCGGGGTGCTGCTCTATGTCGGTTCCCGTCTGGGCGCCCATCTGATTCTCTTGCAAATGGTGGTCTTCACGCTGATCGGGTTCTTTCTGTTCATGAACGTGCCGCTCGTCTCGGCCCTGATCACGGACATCTTTCCCCGCGAACTCGCGATTCCGACCATTGCCGTCACGGGTGGGATCGGCAATCTGGCGGGAGGGTTCATCGGGCCACTGCTGGTGGGAGGCCTCAAGCAGATGACCGGCAACTTTTCACTGGCCTTTGGCGTGCTCGGTGCGGTCGGCATTCTCGGTGGCGTCTTTGTCTCCGCTGTTCGCCCTTTGCGTCTGCATCACTCCGATACACAGAGCAGTCTTGCCACAGACGGACGAGCCAAGCAGAGTTAATCGCGTACGTGGCGCGTCCGTCTTGCCCTTCTTCCGGGTAATGACCAGAACCATCCTCCTGGCATAAACCGCCGTGGGCTCGTCGTTAGATCAACTGCGCCGGCTTCATGCTGACAGCCGCCCACGCAGCGGGAAACGCCGGGCCTCAGTCTTGGCATGCCGGTGCTGGCCGAATTGCCCGCGCATGCCTGCAGCTGATCGCGGCGCGCCCGCTTCATTGAGCCCGTTTCCCTGATGCCGACACCAGATAGAGGCGAACGAGTTCGCGGATTTCGGCCATCAGCATGGCGCGCGCGGCGGCCTCTTCGTTGGCAATACTGACCACTCCCTTAAGCAGGTGGAGCAGGACCACCGCCATGACCTTCGCCCTCGCCGGGCTCAGGTCGGGAAGCGCCTGGCGCAGGATGTTCGCCACGCCCCCGCGCATCGCCTGGCGAAACCGCTTGCGTTCGTCGACGCTGCCCCCGCGTGCATCCACGAGCGCGACCGCGAAGCTGCGCCGCGACTGAAGCACGAGCATGAAGTCGACGAATGCATCGGCCACGCTTTCAAGCGTCATGTCCGGTACCTGCTGCTCCAGTTCAGCGAGCCCCATCTTTACCTGCTGCGCGTAACGAAGCAGCAACGCGTCAGCGAGCGATTCCTTGGACGGAAAGAATCGATAAAGCGAGCCGATCGCGGTCCCCGAGCGGGCGGCGATCTCGGTCATGGTGGCCGCGTCATAGCCTTTTTCCGTGAACACTTCGACCCCGGCCTCCATGATCGCGGCGACGCGCAGGCGCCCCCTTTCCCTTTTTGGTTCGCAAGCGCGCGGGGAGTCCTGAGTGGGCGTAGACGAAGTCATGCTGCTCTTCCGATATGCGAGTATTTGATAGGTATTCCTCGCATACTAGCATGCCGCGTGATTCGGACTCTCTCTACTCGCTGACTGTTTTATCGTGCATGAATCGTTCCCCGGTTTACGCATCCCCGTTGACTTATGCGAGGATGCCCTCTAACATTGTTTGCGAAGATGCCCTCGCAAAAGCGCCGTACCTTCCATGCAGACCGGCTGGCCGCTCGCCTTCGCTGATTGTCGGCACGTACGACACTTTTCCCCGACGCCCTGAACGGACCGTCGCATACATCGCATAAGTCACAACGGCACAACCCGCGTCTCATTCAGTCATGACTCAACAAACGCTTCAGCGGCCCTCGGGGTGGATCGAAAGATCGAGACCAGCCGTCCAGTGGACCGCGCTCATTGGCCTCTCGCTCGGGTTCGGCGCCGTCCTCTTCTGGCTCGGCGTGCCCGCGGCCATGTTGATCGGTCCGCTGCTGGCGGGAATCGTTATCAGCGGCAATGGCGGAAAACTGCGGCTTTCCCGGCATGCATTTGTGCCGGTCCAGGGGATCATCGGCTGCATGATTGCCAGGATGCTGCCGTCATCAACCGGGGGCGAGCTTGGAATCCATTGGCCGGTCTTTGCAGCAGGCGTTTTATCCGTGATCGTGGCAAGCGGCATCCTCGGGTGGGTTCTGGTCCGCATGCGTGTCCTGCCGGGTACGACCGCCTTGTGGGGAGTCAGCCCGGGGGCGGCAACCGTGATGACCTTGATGGCCGAGGCCTTCGGCGCAGACGCGCAGTTGGTTGCGGTCATGCAATACTTGCGAGTCCTCATGGTCGCGGCAATCGCTTCCGTCCTGGCGAAAGTAGTTGGTGCGAACCCGCATCACGCCGTGGCGGCCGTCACCTGGTTTCCTGCAATCGCGTGGCTGCCGTTCGCCAAGACGCTTGCCCTCGCGGTGCTGGGTCCTCTCCTCGGACAACGGCTGCGAATCCCCATGGGCCCGATGCTCGTGACCCTCGTGGCGGGCGTCGTCCTGGTTCACCATGGCTGGCTGAGCATCGAGCTGCCGCGCTGGTTGCCGGCCATTGCCTATGCATTCGTCGGCTGGCGAATCGGCCTGAGATTCACGCGCCCTCTTCTCGCTCATGCCGCTCGGGCGTTGCCTCGCATCATTGCATGCTCGCTGGCCTTGATCGTGGTGTGCGGCGCGATAGGCGCAGTGCTTGTCGCGGTAGCCGGTGTCGATCCCCTCACGGCCTATCTGGCGACGAGTCCAGGAGGCGCAGATTCTGTCGCGATCATCGCGGCGTCGAGCAACGTCGATGTCCGCTTCGTGATGGCCATGCAGATGGCGCGCTTTCTCGCCGTGCTGGCCATTGGACCCGCCACCGCCAGATTCCTCGCGCGGCGTGCCACGGCGAACGCGAACGCCGCCGCCGCCGCCGCCGCTTCATCAACAGATAGCTGAGGCGGCGGCACGGCGCGTCAGCCCCATTCAATTTCCTACTACCATCGAGGTAATCACATGCAGCATGTTTGGGTGTTTCTCGCCGGAGCGCTTCTGTGCAATTGCGTCCCGCACCTTGCTTCCGGCTTGCAGGGGTTTTCATTTCCTACGCCGTTTGCCCGGCCAAGAGGCGTGGGAAATTCTCCGCCGATCGTCAACGTCCTGTGGGGATTCGCCAACCTGGCCCTGAGCCTTCTGGTCGCCGCCCGCCACGCGAGCATGCCGGATATCGGGCTGGATGCCGTAGCGGGACTTGCAGGCGGCCTTGTGATGGGGATCTACCTGTCGCTTCATTTCGGCAAGGTTCAACGCGACAAGCAACTGAGCTGACAGCGACCGGCATTGCAGGCAGATTAAGACGTCACTGTTCCTCAGCGGGGAATTTTGAATGCTGACTTGTTCCCCTATATTCCTGCTCTTCGCGCGCCCATAATCCAGGCAGCCCACCTCACCTGTCGAAGGTCCCATGCGCCTGCTTCACGTCATCGCGTCACCACGCGCCGAGCGTTCCGCTTCGCTCGATGTCGCCCACGGTCTCATCACGCACTGGCGTGCCCGCTATCCACAAGGCGAGGTGGATACCCTCGATGTCTGGCACACCGACTTACCGCCCTTCGATGGCCCGGCGCTCGGCGCGAAATACGCCGGTCTTGAGGGCACGCCGCTGAGCGCCGAACAGGATCAGGCATGGCAGCAGATCGGGCAACTCGCCGGGCGCTTTACACCCGCCGACGTCATTGTCATCAGCACGCCAATGTGGAATTTTGGCATTCCGTATCGGCTCAAACACTTGATCGATGCGGTGTCGCAGAAGGACCTGCTGTTCACGTTCGACGGACAGAGCCTCAACGGTTTGCTCACCGGCAAGCAACTCATCGTCATCGCCGCGAGAGGAGCGCCGCTTGGCGGCGACTACCCGGAAGCGGACTTCGATCATCAGGTTGCGTATCTGCGGACCTGGGGCCGGATGGTGGGCATCACCCGCTTCGAGCCGATCGTCGTGGAAGGTACGCTGCTAGGTCCGCAAGCAGATCAACAAAGCCGCCGCGCAGCACATGCGAGGGCCGCTGAACTTATCGCGCAGCCTTGATACAGCAGGCTGCGCCTGCTAACCAAAGGAGAGATGACATGATGGAAAAACGCACGCTCGGAAAAAGCGGGCTCGAGGTATCCGCGCTCGGCCTTGGCTGTATGGGAATGAGCTGGGCCTACGGCGCCGCGAGCGACAGGCAGGAGACGATCACGCTGATCCGCGACGCGGTCGGGCTCGGCGTCACGTTCTTCGATACAGCCGAGGTCTATGGCCCCAAGGTTAACGAAGAACTGGTCGGCGAAGCGTTGCAGCCGGTGCGGGAACAAGTCGTGATCGCGACCAAGTTCGGCTTCGAACTCGATCCCGCCGGCGGCCCGATGCCGGTCGGCATCAACAGCCGTCCCGAGCACATCAGGCAGGTGGCGGACGAAGCGCTCAAACGGCTGCGCACAGACCACATCGATCTTTTCTACCAGCATCGTGTCGATCCGAACGTGCCGATCGAAGACGTGGCGGGCGCGGTCGCCGATCTCGTCAAGGCGGGCAAGGTAAAGCACTTCGGACTTTCCGAGGCGAGCGTCGCGACAATTCGCCGGGCACATGCGGTGTTTCCGGTCACGGCCGTGCAGACCGAATATTCGCTCTGGACCCGCGACCCGGAGGCGGAACTGCTGGGTGCGCTCGAAGAACTGGGCATCGGCTTCGTCTCTTACAGCCCGCTCGGCCGCGGCTTTCTGGCTGGCGCATTCAAGCGCGGTGACGCGCTGGCGTCAAATGACCTGCGCCGCCGGCACCCACGCTTCCAGCCGGACGCGATGCAGAAGAACCTGTCGCTGGTTGACGGCCTGACCGACATCGCCAGCGGCAAGGGCATCACCCCGGGTCAGCTTGCGCTCGCCTGGGTGCTCGCCCAGAAGCCCTGGATCACGGCCATTCCCGGCACCCGCAAGCGCGCGCGTCTGGAAGAGAACATCGCATCAGCCAGCGTGACGCTCACGCAAGCCGATCGCGACGCGATCGAGGCCGTCATTGCGGAGCACGCCGTCGAAGGCAAGCGCTACGGCGACAACGAAATGTCGATGCTCAATCTATGACGAGCGCAAAACGAATGGGATAAATGAGGATTCCCAAACGAAAGCTGGGCCGGCAAGGCCCGGAGGTATAAGCGATCGGCCTTGGCTGGCGCGCCGCCGCGAGGAAGGCCGTCTTGATCTATCCGATGCCTTCCAGCGTCAGCGTCCCGGGTTTCGGCCATCCATCCTCGGCCGGTTGTGCCGACGCGGCAACGACAAGCCGCGAGTGATCGCCGTACGCAAAATCGGCCTCGCCGAGCGGGCCACTGCCATGCCGGAGACGCTGAGCCGCAAAAGTTGACGCGCTTTCATGACATTCATCCTTGGCGAAATCATGAGAGGTGAGTGAACATATTGCGCGCCAGCCAGCGGGCCCATCGCTCACCCGTTGCCAAGACCGTCCTGGCAATCCTGCGTAAGCGACCCGCCTGGATCAGGCGATCGAGTAACCGCCGTCGGCGACCAGCGCGTGGCCTGACACATAGCTCGAATCGTCCGATGCCAGGAACGCCACTATGGTGGCCATCTCCTCGGCCGAGCCCCAGCGCCCCGCTGGCGTGCCCGCGGCAAACGACTGCTGCACGTCCACCGAGGGCCAGATGCCACGGTGATGGAACGGCGTCTCGATGAGACCCGGGCACAGCGCGTTCACGCGCACGCCGCGGCGGAACCATTCGATCGATGCACTCTTGGTCATGCCGACCACCGCGTGCTTGCTCGCGATGTACACCGACGCGTTCTCGAAACCGATCACGCCGCCCATCGAAGCGTTGTTGATGATGCTTCCCGATCCCTGTTTGAGCATGACCTGGGCTTCGTACTTCATCGCATTCAGCACGCCTCGCACGTTGGGCTCGAACACCATGTCGTAGCGTGCGGCATCCTGTTCGACGAGTGGCGCGAACACGCCCTCGGTACCCGCATTGTTGAATGCGACGTCCAGCCGTCCGTAGGTCGATACCGTGAAGTCCACCAGCTTCCTGATGTCGTCCTCGTTCGCAACGTCCACCGTGATGGCTGCCGCTTCGCCGTCCGCTGCGGCGATTTCGCGGACCACCTGATCGAGTTCGTCCTTGCGACGGGCCGCGACCACTACCTTTGCGCCGCGCCGGGCGAGCTCCAGCGCCGTTGCGCGGCCGATGCCGGAACTGGCCCCCGTGACCAGCGCCACCTTACCTTCGAGTTGGCGTTGCGTTGTCGTGACTGCGTTCATGATTTCATCCCTCTTTGCTGTGGCGTTACCGCCGATTGGTTGAGTGAGCGTGAGGTATATCCATCACTGTCACCTCACGCCTGCAGCCAAGTATGGGTAAGAAACAGATGAATTAGAATGGAACAATCAGGCATTGAAAATTCCCCTCCCGGGAACGCCAGAGGTCGTCGCCTGACGAAGCCTCCCCGGGTACGGCGAGAACAGGAAACCGAAACGATAGAACAGCCGTCGTTCTTCCAACTGGAATAAAGGAGCGCCCCGTACGATGCTGAACCGACTCGAAATCCTGAAGATCTTCGCGGCTGCGGCAGCTTCGCCTACATTTCGCGAGGCGGCGAGGCGCCTCGGTGTTTCGCCCCAGGTCGTCACCCGCGCGGTGCGCGAACTGGAGCAGTCACTGGGGGAAACGCTCTTCCATCGGAGCACGCGGCGCATGCAGATCACGGCGTTCGGCCAGTCGTTCGCGCTTAAAGCGCAAGCGGCGCTGGGCGCAGTTGACGGGCTCTTCGGCCCGATTGCGGGCGACTCGGACGAGGCGTCCGGCACGGTCAGGATCACCGCGCCGAGCGGACTGGGACGGCACTACGTGCAGCCCCTGCTGAACGATCTGATGGCGCGCCACCCCGGTATCGTCCTGGACCTGCGTCTCTCCGATACACCGTCCGCCGTGGTCGATGAGCAGATCGACATCGGCGTGCGTGCCGGCGTGATTGGCGACAACCGTTTCGTCGCGCGCGTAATTGGACCGCTGCCGATCTGGGTAGTCGGATCGCCCGCATTGATCGAGCGGAGGGGCGAGCCGAAGAACCTGAAGGATCTGGAAGCCATGCCGGCCACCAGTCTGATCGACCGCACGAGCGGCCGGCCATGGCCCTGGATGTTTCGGGGCGAGCGGCATTTCCAGCCGCATTCACCTGCGTTCGTGACAGACGATACGGAGGCTGAAATCGATGCCGCATGCGCGGGCATCGGCTTCAGCCAGTGCACGGAGTACCTCATAAGGCCGCATATAAAAAGCGGACGGCTGCTGCGAATACTGCGCCGCCTTGAGCCCGAGCCGTGGAAGCTGCATGTGTATCGGCCGCAGCGGGGACCCGTGCCGAAGCGAATACGACTGGTGTTCGACGAACTGGTCACGAAACTTCCGTGGGCCACACAGCGGGACTGATGTGGGTGCGCAGCGGAACGCGAAGCCTTGGTGTGCGACGGAGGCACGTGGCTTGCCGTGTCGATGCCCGCCCGTTCAACTCGCGAACGCCTAATACATCGCGTAGATGAAGTTCGATACCTTTTGCGTTTGCACGTCAGTCGCACGCAGTGCGTTCGCGAGCTTGCGGAAATCCGGTTCCAGCGCGGCAAGCGGTTCGAGTCCAAGCCGATGCCAGATATCCACCAGCGACGTGATCGTATCGGCCTGGCTGATAATGGGTTCAGGCTCGAACACATCTTCGAAGTAGGACTCGCAACTCGGGTCCGCCTTCACCGGAATGAACGGCGAAACGACTGCCTGAAGCGGCGCAAGCTTCGAAGCGAAGAATTGATTCAGGTCGGCGTCAGTCAAGTTCATACTCCAGTTTCCAGGAATCGTCGGTTTCAGTCACCGTCTGTTCAACGCGATGCAATGCATAGTCACCCAGGACAAGCACGTCGATTTCCGTTCTCATGAAGCAGCGATACGCGTCCTCCGGCGTGCACACGATCGGCTCGCCGCGAACATTGAACGAGGTGTTCACGAGGAGCGGACATCCGGTCAACGATTCGAACGCTTTCAACACGGAGAACATGCGCGGATTGACGTCCTCCGTCACGGTCTGAATACGGGCGCTGTAATCAACATGCGTAATGGCAGGAACATCGCTTCGCACCGCGTTGACGATCTGAAGCATGTCGTCGGGATCGGAGGCGGCATCCGGAGTCAAACGATGAGCCTCTTTGACTGGCGCCACCAGCAACATATAAGGGCTGTCCGAATCGAGTTCGAAATACTCGGACGCGCGCTCCCGCAGAACGATCGGCGCAAAAGGCCTGAACGATTCGCGAAACTTGATTTTCAGATTCATGCGTGACTGCGTCGACGCGCCGCGCGGATCTCCGAGTATGGAGCGGCCGCCAAGCGACCGGGGACCGAACTCCATGCGCCCGGAAAACATCCCGACGATCTTCTCCTCGGCGAGCAATGCCGCAATCTCTGCCGCGCCACCGTCTGCACTGTCGAGTGGGTGGTAGACGGCGCCCGAGCGTTGCAGGAAAGCAAGAATTTCGTCGCTCTTGTATTCAGGCCCGATGAAACTGCCACCCTGCGAGTCCGAGTCCGCCGATACGGCCGGCCTATGACCCCCTGACATCTCGAAGTCCGCGAGATACGCGGCGCCAATGGCGCCGCCGGCGTCGCCCGCCGCGGGCTGTATCCATATTTCATCGAAAATGCCTGCGCGCAGGATCTTGCCGTTGGCTACGCAGTTCAGCGCGACACCGCCCGCGAGGCATAATTTCGAAGCGCCAGTGAGCGCTCGCAAGGACCTGCAGATCTTGAGCATGACTTCTTCTGTCACGCTCTGGATCGATGCCGCCAGATCCATTTCGCGGCGGCTGATTCTGGACTCCGGCTGGCGAGGTCCTGCACCGAAGAGTTCGTGAAAGCGATCGTTGGTCAGCGTCAAACCCCGGTGATAATCGAAGAAATCGAGGTTCAGCCTGAATGAGCCATCAGCTTTGATATCGATCAGGTGGTCCTTGATCTTGTCGGCGTAAATCGGCTGGCCATAGGGTGCAAGTCCCATCAACTTGTACTCACCGCTATTCACCTTGAACCCGCAGTAGTACGTAAAGGCGCTGTAGAGCAGCCCGAGAGAATGGGGATAGCGGATTTCCTTGAGGATATCGAGCTTGCTGCCCCGGCCTACTCCGAGGCTCGTGGTAGCCCATTCTCCGACGCCATCGACGCAGAGCACCGCAGCCTCTTCAAAAGGGGACGGAAAAAAAGCCGACGCGGCGTGTGAATAGTGATGGCGCGCAAAGTAAATGGGCACGTCGCAGTTGAGCATTTCCTCAACCTGCTCCTTGAAATAAGGCTTTACTCCGAAAAACGATTTGACGGCCTTCGTGAAGAATTTTTCCGACTCGGGTGCAAATGCAATCGAGGATCTGATGATCCGGTCGGCGGTCAATGCAGGATCGTCGTAGAAAGCGATTGCGGCCAAGTCGCTGCCGTCGATCTCCGCCTCTTCGAGGCAATAATTGATTGCCCCACGCGGGAAACCCGGATCGTGTTTGCGCCGGGTGAATCGCTCTTCCTGCGCTGCCGCAATGATCTTTCCGTCTTTCAGGATCGCCGCGGCTGAGTCGTGATAAAACGCCGAGATACCCAGTACGTATCGTGTCATTATTTTTCCCCGAGCAACGGTGCGAGATATCCGGCTATCGATTCACCGATCGTTTTATGCGCCAGTGGCGTCAAGTGAACGTCCGATTGAAATCGGTACGATCTCCGGACGTCGGCGGGGTAGGGCCAAAGGTCATCTATCACGTGATGGACGGGTGCCCCGGTCGCATTCGCAAACTCATTGAAGCGTTTGCGGACGTCCGCATAACTTGCGGTCTTTTCCACGTACTGGTAGACGGGAATCACCGCGATCATGACCGGCACGTTCAACTCGCTCAACTCGGATACCCACTTGGTGAGAATGGCTTGCATAAGCCGCCAGCCATAGTTATCCGCCGAGTCGTAATCCGGAAGGGGCTGGAATCGCGTGAGTTTCTGGACCTTGTCCTTGAAGCCGGGTCCCAACCTGTTCACCATTTTTCGGGCTGTCGCGAGGACGTCCATTCCACCCGGGTCCGGGACTTGTTCCGATCCTTTCTTCTGTGGCACCGGAACTGGCACGCCCTTCAGGCTCAAGTCGCCGGACGAAGATAACTCGAACCACGGCTTGGATACATATAGCGATTCTCCCGAGCGGTCCGTCCATTCCCGCGATTTTGCGACGTTGCGCTCAATGTTCTCCACGAGGACACTGATCACCACGGCGTCATATTCAATCTCTTCTGCATATTTCTGGAAGATCAGATATTGCTGGTCGGTACCGCTGCCGCTCAATCCGAAGTTCAGGACTTCCGTATCTTCAAGCGTTTGCTCGAGAACGTCCGAATACCGTTTGCCGTTGCTGACGCCATCCCCTGCCGTGTAAGAGTCGCCGAACACAAGGACCCGGCGTGCCTGGGGCTTTTTAGACGTCACTTCGTTATCGCAACGGAAGCCTTCTTTATTGGTCTTGACGAGATAACCACCGCCCTCATGGGGGATTCTCACTTTCAGACCCGGTGCGAATTTGTACCCGAGGATATCGTCGTGCTGCATCAGTTGCCGGTGCAGCGGTGGAATATCTGCGCGCGCATTCATTGATTGTCTCCGTCTTGATTATGTAGCGCGGTCTTGTCGGTTTTGTCGGATTCCAAAACTTATCGTCCTGGTGCCGTCAAGGGTTCGACTAGCGCGCTAATCTTGTGTACGAGATTGTGTAGCGCACGACTACCCGTCGATGTGCGGAGCCACACACTCTCGATCAGGTGCCATGACACGTCTCGTCCGGCGTGTCGGCAAGCCAGTTTGCTGCGCATTGCGTATCGATGAATCAAACATGAGCGGCTTCTCCAACAAACACGCCGTTGACCACTAAGGGCAAGCCATCAATCAATACGTGGCGTGGCCTTCCGCTAACCAGTAGTCTGAGGAAGTGAAGACTGTCGTGAAGACTGTCGTAGCCGCCGTAGAGGTCGGGCGGTCGATCGAAGAGGCAAAGATCGGCTTTCATATTCGCCGCTATTGCGCCGATGTCGTTGAGTCCAAGTGCCGATGCAGCCGAGTGCGTGAGCGCGTCGACGAGTGCGTTGCAGATTTGCGTGTTGTTCTCGGTCGCGTGCATCAGCGTTGCCGACGACATGAGCATCGATGCATGCCGATTCAGATCCGCGATTGAATCCTTGCCAAGGGAAAGGCCAATCGCACGATCTCTGAACGATGGTGTCGTGCAACCCTGCCCAGTCGACGGTTCGCTCATGGCCTTGGGTGCGCACACGAGACTCGCTGAAGAGTCGCGCAGCATAATGACGTCTCGACGAGAAAGCTGGGAAAGCTCGAAAATCGTCACATGGGCTGTCAGAATGTGCAGATACGAAAGAAGGCCGATTTCCGAAAAAAATCGCGTTTCCACGTAATTTTTAGCGTCGGCTTTTGTCCCGGAAAGCCGCACGCAGAGCCGCCGCCCTACTCGCTCCGCAAGTGACGTGACTGTTATCAACGACAACGCCGACCATATTTCTCGAGGAACCACGGCAGGCAATAAGGTGCATCTGTCGAATGCCCTTGAATTGGCGGCCCGCTCGAATCTCTCCAATGCTTGCCTGTCGATTCCTGCGGGTCCGGACTGGCTCTCCGCTAACTCAACGTAAATCAGCCGTCTTACGCTGCTCTCGCCTTCGAATCCGTCGCAATCGGGTAAGTCGCGATTGAACGAACCGGCAGTCGTGATTCCGCAGCGCGCGAGTTCGTGCGAGTATTCAGGCCAGTCTTCTTGATCCAGGCCAGTATCGGCATTAATGAATCCCGGCACGCAGACAATCTCATGGCCAGGAAGAACCTCCGTGCGCCGCGATGTTTTCGGCGGGAGGATGCGTTCTATTTTCGACCCGTCTATTTCGATGTCGCCGCGCATAAAGCTATGCGTGGTGGAATCGAAATACGACGTATCGACTATCACCCATTGAGTCGTACGGCCGGCAAGGTTCTCTAAAACGCTCATGTTGCACCTGTACGGTAGGAGAACGAAGCTGCCGTGGTGCGCTGCCGCAATGGCCTTTGTCTTTGTGTTCTCGAACATTGCGCAGCGACGTTGAGAATCGGGCCAGTCACCATCGGCCGAGTCAGCAGATACCAGCTTTGTCCATTTCCATTTCCATTTTCTGATTCAGATGCAGAGCGTTGCCGTTGACACGCCGACCGTTTATGGGACCGCGTTGCAACGCAATAAGTTGCTCTTGAACGAGATGATCTCCGGACATCAACGGGGAAGTCCCGTGCCTGGCCATCGGGTGATAAACCCCACCATGTAGCGGCCTCGGCATGCACCATGGGCCGCCCAGGCAAAGGCGGACGCGCTGCGTGCGCAGTCATAGATCGTCTCCAGTTCATTCGGGCATGGAGGCTTCGCACTTGCGTACATGCATACGACCGCCGCGCCCATATTTTGTTGAAAGTGTCTATGGCTGAGGAGAAAGGCGATGTGCGGAGCCACACAATCTATTGCGAGTATCCACGGTGCGTATATGTATTGGTCTCTCTAAAAGCCATGACTCGTCCGTTGTCACAGAGAAGGCATTTGGTTTAAGGAAGGTCTGCAAACCTGCTGGATTTACCTGCAACAGGCATTACGCTAAACGCCTTGATGACTAGGAGGTATTGCGATGATGCAACTACATCTCGCTGAGCCAAGCGCGTGCATTCGCTTGTGCAACGCAGCGCGGTGACCGGACACCCTTGCCGTAGACCGCGTCAATTCCGTTACTTCGGAATCTCGGTGCCGTAGGAAAAATCGACTTCAAGCCAAATATTTTATTTGTAGTGCAAACTAAATTAAGTCATCAATTCGCATAAGTCCGCGTGGCTTCGTCAACTTGTCGCGAGCGAGGCGTAGTAGCAGAAGGGACGCGCATCCCTCAGAAAGCGAACGGTGGATTTTCGGAAGTGTTGCCGGATCGACCCAAAGATCGAGAGGAATGCGGGTAGAGAAAGGGTTCGCGAAAGCCGCACCCGCTCCGAAGAAAGTCCCGTTGGGGCATGCGGCGTTCGCGTATCGGCTGATGAGTGTTTTCAGCCCTATTGTTCAGCCCGGCCGCTGCTTTGACGAACGCGTGCTTTACGTTCGCCCGCTCCGTTATTTCAGATCTTGCCGCCGGATAACCAACCATCCCGCAAACCTGAATGAATGACGGCCTATCCTGATCAAAAGCCAACCGGCTGGACCGATACTGTATCGAGCATTCGCTGCTTGCCGGTCAGCACGTGGAACTCGAACGCCTCTGCGGCTTGAGTGGCCTGGCCGTTACGCAGTGCATCGAAAATATTGCGATGCTCGTTTGCCGAGCGGCGCATCTGCACGGGCGAGTAAACGCCTTTGTGAAGGTACAGCGTCAATTCTTCTTCGACTGCCCGGTTCACTTTTATCAGTCGCGGGTTCTTGGTTGCCAGCATCAGATGATGATGAAACTCGATGTTGAGGCTTTGATAAAGCTGCGCGTCATGAGCCTCGGACGCGAGGTCCATGCGTGCGAGCAAGTCACACAGCGCACGCTCCTCGTCGCCCGTCATGCGCAATGCCGCCAGCCGGCCCGCCGTACGCGCCAAGCCTGCGCGAACTTCGTACAAGTCCATGGCCTCCTCGAGAGAAAGACGCCTTACATGCGCGCCGCGATTGGGCACGATCTGCACGAGACCGGCTTGCTCGAGCGCGCGGAGCACCTCGCGCGCCGAGTTGCGCCCCACGCCGATATGGTTGGCCAAGGCCTGCTCATTGACGCGTTCACCGGGTCGCAGTTCCCCTCGTTGAATCATTCCACGAACCTGTTCGCGTATTCCATCGAGCTTCGAGGTTATTGTCTCGGGCGCGCGTGCATTCGTTTTGACTTCTATGACGGGTCCATCTCCCAACATGGTTTTTGTTTGCGGCATGTTCAATCCATTCGTACGCGGTCGGAAATCGGCTCAATCGACTCAATCGGCTTCATGATGTCACCGTCTGGCTGGCGGCATGCAGCGGGATCGAGCGAAGCATGACCGAGCGAGCCTGCGCACCCGCCATGAGGAAGGCCAGATCGGATCCGCTGAGAATGAAGCGCGCGCCCTTCTGGATATAAGCCTTCATCAGCGCCTCGATATAGACGCCCCCCACGCCCGCCACCTTCCCGTGTTTCGCGCAGGCGGCGCACACGGCGTCGATCGCCGCGTCTACCTGCGGATGGCCCAGTTGTCCCGTCACACCCAACTCGGCCGCGAGATCCGTCGCACCGACAAGCAGCACATCGATACCCGGCACCGCCGCGATTGCGTCGACATTTTCCAGACCCTCTCGTGTCTCGATCATTGCAACGACCAGGACTTCGTCATTCACCGCCCGCACGACATCCGCGATGGGATGCGCCTCGAAACCCATTTGCGGCAACAGGCCTGGAATGGAACGGCTGCCGGCGGGCGGGAAACGGCACATGTCGGCGATGCGGGCGGCCTGCGCGGCGGTGCTGACATGCGGCACGACAATGCCCATCGCACCGTTGTCCAGGAGCCGCGTCGCGTGAAAGGATTCATGACCCGGCACACGGATGATGGGTGTCACGCCGGACGTGAGCGCGGCCTGGCAAATTTGCGCGGCGGCATCGACATCCATCGAGTTGTGCTCCATGTCGATGAAAAGCCAGTCGAAACCGCTGGTGTGCGCGATCTGCGCGATATCGACGGTGCGCGCCTGCCGCAACCCCATGCCCAACGCCAGTTCTCCGGCAGCGAGACGCGCTTTCGCGTGATTCCTGATGCTCTGCATGGATGATGCCCCTTCGCGGGTGCGCCTCGCCTGCCCAGCCGTCGGCAAAAATTCGGCAACAGGAACGCGACGATAAACAAACCGTTGAAAACCGATATCACGCTTGGGCAATCCGCCCCGCCCCAAGCGCCGCTTGATACTAGGGATCGTAGATACTTGACATCCATGTGTCAACACTTCTACAGTGAGTGAGATCAATACCTTATCTATTGCCGACAACCGTATCCCCATCGAAACTGATGGCGGCAGTTCCGCGTTCACATTTCCTTTCGCCTCGAAAGCGCACTCCGGACATGTCCAACACAACGATCAGCCAGCAATTTGCTCAGTTCATCACCACGCTCTCGTTCGAGACCCTGCCACCGGCGCTGATCGAACAAGCGAAAATCCGCATCCTGGATTCGCTTGCCACGGCGATTGCCGCACGGGACCTTCCCGTCCCTGCCATTGCCGCAGCCCTTGTCGGCGACAATCGCGGCCGCGCGACGATCATCGGGCAAGCCCGGACCGTACCCGCCATCGACGCCGCGCTGGTCAACGCAACGCTCGTGAACGGCCGCTCGCAGGACGACTTCCTTTGCAAGTCACACCCCGGCGCAGTCACGCTTCCCGCCGCGCTCGCGCTGGCGGAGCAGGAAGACACCAGCGGCGCCGAACTGATCGCGGCGGTGATCGTGGGCTACGACATCGTGGGCCGGGTGTATCTGGGCGGACCAGGCATGGTGTCGAAATTCAGGGCGACGGGCGTGGCGGGAACGATCGCAGCCGCGGCAGCCGCGGCCCGCGTGCTCAAGCTGGACGCCACGCAGACCAGTCACGCGCTCGGCTGCGCGGCGGTGTTCGCGTCCGGCTTCGGCGCAGGCTTCCTGACCGGCACGGCGGAGGTCAAGCTCAACGTTGGCATGGCCTGCCGTAATGGGGTAAGCGCGGCGCTCCTCGCGCGTGGCGGCGCGACCGCCAGTCCGCTGGCATTCGAAGGCGAGGCGGGGTTTTATCGCGCGATGGCCGGCACGCTCGACGATATTCAGTACGCGACGCAAGGTCTCGGCGAACGCTATCTGCTGGAAGAAACCGTCTATAAGGAATTCCCGGTCTGCATTTTCGTGCAGACGCCGATGACCCTTGCCCGGGAACTGGTCAGCCAACGCCCCCTCCCGGCCGACACCACCTCCCGGATCACGGTCACGGTGTCCCCATCGACATACGCCTTCCCCGGCTTTACCAACGTCGCCCCTTTCAAGAGTTCGCTGCATGCCAAAGTCAGCGCCCGCTTTTGCGTGGCGGCTGCGCTGCTGGACAAGCCCATTGACGATTACGCGTTCTACGAACATTTCGACGCCGCCGACGTACTCGCGTTGGCCGAACGCATCGACCTCGTCATCGACCCGGCCAGCAAGGACCGCGTCACGGTATCGATCACGGACGGTAACGGGAGCCGCGCTCTGGAAGGTATCGAAGGAGAGACGCTGCTTTCTTCGTCCGACAAGGTCATTGCCAAATTCCGTCGGCTGACATCGCCCATTCTGGGTCCGAAGACGGAGACCGTGCTGCGGGATGTTCTGCGGCTGGAACACTTGCCGAACCTGCATGACCTGACAGCGCTACTGCGAGACTGAGCCTGCAACGCCTGGCGCAGGGTACGATTTTCCCCGCTTCGAACACATAACAAGACGGGCAGCAGCCGGAACAACCCGTATCCGGCTGCGCGCCCGTCAATCAGGAGACACCTGACATGGAACGCAGCAACCTGGCTGGTTTCCCGGGCCACATCCACCGGGACTATTACGGCGGCGTGCTGATGCTGCTGATCGGGCTCGGCGCGGCATGGATAGGCTTCCAGTACCGCATGGGCGACCTGCGCAGCATGGGGCCGGGATTCTTTCCCGTCTCCGTGGGCGCCATCCTGGCGCTGCTCGGCATGCTGATCGCGATGAGTGCGGGCGCCCGGCAACAAGCCGAAGCCGAAGCCGACGATGCCCCTCTTCGACCCGAATGGCGCGGCTGGTTTTGCATCATGCTCAGCATCGCCGCCTTCGTCGTGATCGGCCGGTTCGGCGGCCTGTTGCCCGCCACGTTCGCGATCGTCTTCATTGCCGCGCTCGGCGACCGGCAGAACACGCTCAGGAGTGCGGCGATCCTCGCGCTGGCAATGTGCGCCATCTGCGTCGTGGTGTTCTGGTGGGCGCTGAAGCTGCAGTTTCCCCTGTTCGCCTGGGGAGCCTGAGCGATGCTGTCGCAAACCTTGACGGACCTGATGCAGGGGTTTGGCGTTGCCCTGGAACCGCACAACCTGATGTGGTCGTTTTTCGGCGTACTCATGGGCAACCTGATCGGCGTATTGCCGGGGATGGGCGCGTTGTCCGCCATCTCCATGCTGCTGCCGCTTACCTACACGCTGCATCCGGTGCCGGCCATCCTGATGCTGGCCGGCATCTTCTACGGTTCGCAATACGGCGGCGCGATCGGCGCGATTCTGCTGAATCTGCCCTGCCATCCGCCGCACGCGGTCACCTGTCTCGACGGCTATCCGATGACCCGGATGGGCAAAGGCGGAACGGCGCTCGGTATTGCCATGATGGCGTCGTTCTTCGCGGCATCGTTCGGAATCCTTGTGATGATCTTTCTGTCACGGCCGCTGGTCGCCATTGCGTTCAAGTTCGGGCCGGCGGAACTCTTCTCGATCATGCTGCTCGGCTTGCTGGCGGGCGGAACGCTGGCGAAGGGTTCCGCGTTGAAGGGCATGGCGATGACCGCGCTCGGGCTGCTGATCGGCATTGTCGGCACCGACGTCAACAGCGGCACGATGCGCTTCACCTTCGGCTTCATCGAGCTTTCCGACAAGGTCGAACTGGTGGCGCTGGCGTTGGGACTGTTCGGCGTGGCGGACTTCCTGTGCAACGTCAACCGCATGCAGGTGGTCGGCAGCGGCACGAAGCTGCGCCTGAAGGACATGCGCCCGAGCAAGGCTGAAATGAAGCAGGCGTTCCTGCCGATGGTGCGCGGGACGCTGGTCGGCACGCTCTTCGGCGCGATGCCGGGCACCGGACCCACGATCACGACGTTCATCGCCTACGCGCTGGAAAAAAAGATCTCCAGGACGCCGGGACGTTTCGGCAACGGAGCGCTCGAGGGCGTGGCGGCGCCGGAGGCGGCATCGCATTCGAAGACCCAGGTGGACTTCATTCCCACCATGAGTCTCGGCATTCCCGGAGACGCGGTGATGGCGCTGATACTCGGTGCCTTGCTGATCCAGGGGATCCAGCCCGGGCCGCAATTGATCACCGAACATGCGGATATCTTCTGGGGCTTGATCGCCAGCTTCTGGATCGGCAACGTCCTGTTAGTGATGCTGAATGTACCGATGATCGGCATCTGGGTGAAGCTGTTGCAGGTGCCCTATCGTTTCATGTTTCCGTCCGCGCTCTTTTTTATCGCCGTGGGCGTGTACAGCACCAACAACGCCCTGTTCGAGATAGGCGAAACCCTGGTATTCGGCGTGCTGGGGGCACTGTTGATCGCGCTCAGGTTTTCAGTGGCGCCCATCCTTCTGGGCTACGTACTCGGACCGTTGATGGAGGAGAATTTCCGGCGCACCATGCTGCTTTCACGCGGCGACCTGAGCGTTTTCCTGCAACGGCCTATCAGCGCCACGTTCATCGCAGCCGGTGCGTTGCTGATACTCGCGCAAGTGTTCTTCGCGCTGCGTGCCTCGCGGCGTCGACGCCACAATCTCGATGTGGCGCGCATGCAGCGCAGAGAAACGTGAATGCCGCCATGCGCGTGGCGAACGCCGTCAGGCGCGCATGCGCGCGGCGATCGCCAGGATGCGCTCGGCGCGCTCCACCACGGGCACGTCCAGCATCCGGCCGTCCAGGCCGACGGAGCCACGGCCGCTGCGCAACGCTTCGCCGTAGGTATCGACGATCCGCTGCGCGGCGGCGATTTCGTCAGCGCCGGGGCTGAAGCCTTCGTTCAGGATGGGCACCTGCGCGGGATGAATACAGGTGCTGCCTTCCACGCCAAAGCGACGCGCTTGCGCGACAGCGGCGCGAAAGCCGTCGAGGTCCCGGTAGTTCGCGCTGGAACTGAAAATGCCGAGCGGCAGCACGCCTGCCGCGCGCGCCGCCAATACCCCTTGTTGCTTCGGATAAAGCAGCACGTCGGGGTCCGGCTGTGCGCCGCAGGACGCGGTGAAATCCTCCGCTCCGCACGCAAAAGCAACGATGCGCGGATGCGCGGCGGCAATCTCGAAGATCTGCGCAAACGCGGTGACCGACTCGACCACCGCGTAAAACCGCGTGTGACCCACGGCCATGCCCTTTCGCCGCTCGATGCTTTCCACCAGTTCGGCAAGCAGCCTCACGTGCCCCGCACTGTCTACCTTCGGCAGCATCAGCGCGCTGACCTGCGGAGCGACGACCGTCTCGATGTCCCGCACAGCGAGTTCGAGCGGACGATTCACACGCACCAGGATGTCCGCTCCCGCGGCACCGCATCGCTCGGCCGCTGCGGCAACCTGTGCGCGCGCGGCTTTCTTGTCGGCGGGGGCCACGCTGTCCTCGAGGTCGAGGATGATCGCATCGGCGCCGCACGCGGACGCCTTCTGCACGTACTTCTCCACGTTGACCGGTACGAACAGCAGCGAGCGCCAGAACGGCAGGCCGGATCTTTGTTGCAAGCCCATGGCGTTCGCCCTCCTAGTCGATCTGCAGGCGCTGCAAGTGACGCTTATATTTCGGGTCGAAGGTTTCGCGCGCGTGCTGTAGCGCGAGGTTGTCCCACACCACCAGGTCACGCTTCGCCCAAACATGGCGATACATGATCTCCTTGTTTTCGATCATGGAAATGAAACGCTGGAACAACGCCTGACTCTCCTCCACCGACAAGCCCAGGATCTGCCGCGCGTGCAGCTTGCTGAAGAAGAGAACCCGTTCGCCCGTGCGTGGATGCGGATACATGATCGGGTGATCGGCTTGCGGACAACCCGCACGGGTGTCCGATTTATGCCGGATGATCTTGTCGTCGATACGTTCGCGGATCTCGTCGGGCAAGTGACGGGTGACGAGACGCATGTCGGAAAAAAGTGTATCGCCGCCCGTTGGAGGAATCTCGACGCCGTACAGCAGGATCGCCTTCAGGACGTTTTCCTGGAAACAGTGGTCGAAGTGGAATTGCAGTTCGCCGTCGCCCGCGGCCAGGATCATCTCGCCCGCGGCGTTCAAGCCGCGCGGATGCAGGTTCGACACATAGTTGAAGCCGCCGGGCGCCTCGCCCTGCTCGGAGACTTTTCCAAAGATATCGGCAACGCGCAGCAGGTCGGCTTTGTCGAGATCCTGATCGCGAAACAGCAGCAGCGCATGCTCGCTGAACGCTTCGCGCAGGACCTGGCGTTCAGCTTCGGACACGGGCTGATGCATGTCCAGGCCCACGACCTGAGCGCCGAACGGCGCTAACGGCTTGATGGCGAATGGCTTCGATTCCATGATGATTTCCTGGTCGATTGAACGATGATTGAACGATGATTGAGCGATAAGCGCCGGTCTCACGCCGGTGTAGCTTCGCGAGCCACATACGTCAAGAAGTTGGCGCCGGTGATTGCCTCGCGCTCGGTCACGCTCATGAAGTCGCACCCGGTCCGGATGAAATCGAGTGCTTGCCGATAAGTGCATGCCCGCCGAACGTTTGGAAAGTTGGAACCCCATATGAGTCGCGCCGCGCCGGCCCGCTCGTACAACTGGCGCATGTAACTCCGCGCGAGAGGAAATGGATAGTCTTCGAGGTCCTTCGCCGCTTCAGGGAAGTAGCTGCATTTGATCCACACGTTGGGTTCCTGTGCGAGATCGAGCAACGCATCCCATTGGCGAAATGCCTGGCGATTGTCCTTGCCCGCGTAGTAACGCAGGCCCATGTGGTCGATCAGCCAGCGCACGCCGGGGAAACGTTTGACGGTGTCGTGCATCTGCGCCACATGGAACGGCGCGAACAGTTCCATCGGTACCTGCAGCCGTTCGGCCAACCGGAAAAAATCATCCACAGTGCCGTCGGCCAGCCAGTGTTCGTTGTCCTCTATCAGTGTCAGGCGCAGTGCCAGCATCTTTGGATGCTCGAGCAACGCGCGCAGGTGTTGCTGGACGTCCGCGTGCAGCGGATCGATCCGCGCAATCACGCCGAGGACGTCGGCCGGATGACGCTCGGCGACGGCGAAACCGTGGCGGTTGTCATAACCGGCGGCGAACGGCGTGACCTGCACGATCTGGCCGACGCCGATCTCGCGCGCCTCTGCAATGACGCGCTCGAACGGCAAGTGATCGTGATGAACATCGCCGGGGGGCTCGACAAGCATGTCGTAGAAATGCAGGTGGGAGTCGATGATCATGGAGGGTTGCGGCCAAGGTTAAATCTATATAGTATTTGATACTATTATCTAGTATTAGTAACGTCAACTACTGATATTTACCTAGGATCACGCAAGGCTCGCGCAAGCGGCACGCGAGACGCAGGCGCCCAGCCACGGAGGAGACTTCCATGACAGACAAGCAAACCGCCGCAGGCCGGCCGCGTCCGCTGGAAGGCGTACGCGTGCTCGATTGCTCGACCATCATCGCCGCGCCGTTCGGCGCGATGCTGCTTGCCGACTATGGCGCGGAAGTGATCAAGGTCGAGCATCCGCGCGGCGATGGCCTGCGCCTGAGCGGTCCGCAAAAAAATGGCGTGGGACTGAACTACGCTTTCTACGGGCGCAACAAGCGCAACATCGTGCTGGACCTGTCGAGCGCCGACGGACAGCAGATCCTGCGTGACCTCGCGGCCAAAAGCGACGTGCTCCTGGAAAATTTCCGGCCCGGCGTGATGGAGAAATGGCATCTGGGCTGGGAGCAGCTGCACGAGGTGAACCGGCGCCTGGTCATGTTGCGCATGACCGGCTTCGGCCAGTCCGGGCCTTATTCGGCGCGTCCGGGTTTTGGCACCCTGGCCGAATCCATGAGCGGTTTCGCCCATATCAACGGTCATCCCGACGGGCCGCCCACCTTGCCGCCGTTCGGTCTCGCGGACGGCATCGCGGGCTTGTCGGCGGCTTACGCGGTCATGCTGGCGCTCTATCACCGCGACCTGCGCGACGGCGAGGGACAGATGATCGACATCGCCATCATCGAGCCGATCCTGCATCTGATGGGCGCACAGGCCTCCGTCTTCGACCAGCTCGGCCAGATCCAGCAACGCACTGGCAACCGCACGCACAACAACGCGCCGCGCAACACCTACAAGACGAAGGAAGGCAGGTGGGTCGCGATATCCACCAGCTCCCAGGCAATCGCCGAACGGGTGTTGCGTCTGACGGGACGGCCTGACCTGGTGGACGAGCCGTGGTTTGCAAGCGGGGGCGAACGTGCGCAGCACGCGGACCTCCTGGATGCGGTGGTCGGCGGGTGGATCGGGGAACGCGGCATCGACGAAGTCATGCGCGCTTTTGCGGAGGCCGGCGCGGCGGTCGCGCCGGTTTATGACATTTCGCAGGTGATGGAGGATCCGCAGTACCGCTCGCTCGACACGATCACCGATGTGCCGGATGCCGTCCTCGGGCCGGTCAAGATGCAAAATCTGTTGTTCCGGATGAGCGGCACGCCGGGCGAAGTCCGTCACACGGCGCCGGCGTTGGGGCAGGATACGGACGAAGTGCTGGGTGAGATCCTTGGCCTGACGCCCGCCCGGCTGCGTGAACTGCATGAAGCGGGGGTGATCGAGCCGATGGTGGCGAAACGTCCAGGCGGGACGGGCCGTTGAAAGCGGGGTGAATACTCTATAGTATTCGCCGAGCCGCCGTTGACATCGCGTCATGATGTATTCGAAAAGTTCAGCGTAATCGGGGAGCTTCATACCGGGCATTCACGTCCCCGAGATAACGCGGTTTGCGCTTTGCCATCGCTGCATCATCGCGGAAGTCGCGGCCTGCCCACCGGTCCCATTGAACGCATTACCTGGAACGTTACTTAGCAGCAGACATGGACACTGAACTCATTGACCGGGATTCATCGGTACCGCGCTGGATGCAGATTGCCGCGATCTTGCGCCAGCGTATCGCCGAGCACGGTACCGACCTGACCGGTCTCACCGACCAGGAACTCACCCGCGAATTCGGCGTGAGTCCGCTGACCGTGCGTCAGGCCCTGCAAGACCTGGTGCGCAGCGGCCTGCTCACGCGACAGCGTGGCAAGGGGACCTTCGTCGTCCAGAAGCCGGCACAAGGTTCCGTCGATCACTTCGAGGCCACGCTCAGCGAATGGCGCGTGCAGGGTCGCGATGTGCGCATCAGCTTGCTCGAGCGCAACGTCACGGCGGCAAACATGCTGGTCGCGGCCTCGCTGAATATAAAACCGGGCCAGCCGGTCGGCTATATGAGGCGCCTGCGCCACGCGGACGGTCATCCGGTCAGCATCGACTATCGCTATATCGTGGTGGAAATCTTCGAGCGGCTCGACGATGCCGACCTCGTGCACGAAACCGTATGGGAGACGATCGAGCGCACGCTCAAGTTGCCGACCCTGCTCTCGAACACGGCCATCCGCGCGACGGCGGCCTCCGAGGAGGAAGCGCAATTGCTGAACATCCCGCCGAATTCGCCGGTGCTGCTGCGCGAGAGCCAGTTGATCGGCGCCGACGGCATGCCGATGGTCGCCGGGCGCTCGATCTACCATCCCGAGCGCTTTATCTATGCCACGACAATCCGCCGCTGACTCCGCTGACTCCGCCGCCGGCGAAACCCGTTGTTCAAAGAGGCGCGCCGCCATCACCCAAGCGTTCTCAGCAACGGCCGGCCCTCCAGCCACGCCGACAGACATTCCACGACGCCGCGAGCAAACGTCTCCAGGACCGGACGGATCACGAAACCCAGATGCGGCGTCAGCACGACATCCGCCCGTTGGCGCAGCGGATGGTCATGCGCGAGCGGCTCCGTATCGAATACGTCGAGCGCCGCCGCACCGGGACGGCCAGCGTCCAGCGCGTCGATCAGCGCGGCGGTATCGATAAGTTCCGCACGCGCCGTATTCACGAGGATTGCTTCGGGCCGCATCAGCGCGAGCCGTTTGGCATCGAGAAGCCGGTAAGTTGATTCGCTTGGCACGATATGCAAGCTGACGACTATCGAGCTTGACAGCAATTCGTCGAGCGGCACTGCGACGCAACCGCACTCGCGGGCGCGTTCGGGCGTCATGTGCGGGCTCCACGCCACAACTTCCATGCCGAATGCCTGCGCGATCCGGGCCATCTGCCGGCCGATATCACCCAACCCGATGATTCCAAAACGTTCGCCCGCGAGCGAGCCGGGCAATCGGCCTGTCTCGCGCCAGCCGCCGGCACGCATCAGGGCGAAATTGGTTTCCAGCCGTTTCACCGCGGCGAAAATGAGCGCCCAGGCGATTTCGCAGGTGCCGTCGCGGGTTGCCGCGCGGCCGCTGAAACTCACGGGAATGCCGCGCTGGTTCAGCGCGTCGAGATCGAGCGCGGTGTTGCGCGAACCGGTAAAAACCAGGTATTCCAGCTTCGGCAACTGGTCGATGAGTTCCCCGGGGAACGGCGTGCGGTCTCGCTGCAGCACGATCGCGGAGGCATCTACGAGCGCCGCCAGCAATGCGTCGCCATAAAGCGGAGCATGTTCGACCCGCACGCTTGCCAGCCGGTCGATGCCGGACCAGTCCGCCAGCGCGCGAAACGAGCGCTCGTAGTCGTCGAGCATGACGATAATCGGCCGTGCGTCCCGCGCGTCGGTCATGGCTGCAGCATTGCTGACAGTTGCCGGATATCGGCAAGCTCTTCCAGTGCAGCGACGATTCCTGCTACCTCTGTGGTCCGCTCTCCTCCAAGCACCGGCGTCGCGCAATCGGTGAATTTGCGCAGCAGGGCTGCGGACGACAGCGTCCTGTGCGGATGACCACGCGGCAGCTCGACTTGGGCCGCGAGCGTAGTGCCGTCGCGCCGCCTGAGCGTCAGCTCCACGCCAAAACGGCCCGCACCCGAGGCAAGATGAGGCGCGACACGCACGTTCACGCGTTTCATCAGCGCCTGTACGTCCTCGCGCTGCACGCGTGCATCGTCGAACTGGGCGAGGCCGCCCGCGCCGTCCAGGTAGGCCACGGCGGCGCAATACGCGATGCAATACTTGCCCTCGAGTCCGTTGGCCGCCTGTTGCAGCGGCATGATGCGCGTTGCTATGCTGGTCACCGCGCAGTCGATATCGAGCAGGTCTTCCACCGGCGGCAAGCCGCCTTCATGCAGGTCGAGCATGACGTCGATCACGGAGATGCCCGCCCCGCAGCACGCATAGGGCTTGATTCCGATCCCAGAAGCATCGATCTCCAGCGCCTCATCCAAAGGGGCTTCCTTCGGTACGGGGTTGGCGCCGTAGGTGGCGAACAGGCCGTCCGGCGCATCGAACAAACCGACATTCGCGGTGAAGCCGCGAGCAGCCAGCATGGCCGCGCGCACACCGCCCTCGGCCGCCTGGCCCGCATGGAGCGATTTGGTTTCGGAACCGAAATTGGCCCGCAGGCCGGCAACATTGGACGCCGCGATGGCCAGCGCGTTGAGCATGCCGCGCGCATCGAGCCCGAGCACGCGCGAACAGGCCGCCGCCGCGCCAAAGATGCCGATGCTCGACGTGGTATGCCAGCCCGCGTCGTAGTGGCGAGGCACCATCGTCCGGGCGAAATGGGCGGCTATTTCAAAGCCGAGCACGTAGGCGTCGAGGAAAGCAGATCCGCTCATCGCCCTCGCTTCGCCAAGCGCCATGATTGCAGGCACGAGTACCACGCTCGGATGTCCAATGAGCGTGGCATTCATGTCGTCGTAATCGAGCACATGGCCCGCTACGCCGTTGACCAGGGCCGCAAGCGGCACCGACAGGCGCACGCCCGTACCGAACACCGCCGCCTGTTGCGCACTGCCCTGCTCGATGGCCAGCTCACGCACGGTCGCCGCCGTATGCGTTTGCGAACCCGCGACGATGCATCCGAGAATATCTAGTATCCCCATCCGCGCACTGGCCCGGCTCGACGGCGTGAGCGAACTGCCGCTCCACGAGTCGTAAAGCTGCGTCAGTTGCGTTGCGTGCGATGCACTCATGTCGACGCTCCCCTGATGATCGGCGCTGGCCGGTTCGATGCGTCGTTCGGTATACACATTCGTCCTCCTGGATCGGGCTTCGACGGTCAATGCACCACACGCTGCTAGCCTAGGTAAATTTCGTCCCAACGTCAATGAAACGTTTCATACAAAATGCCGATGCACGCATGAAACCGCGCGATCAATCAAGATATGCCGCCCTCTTGCCCCTATAATCCGGTCACTTCCGTGCCATCTCAAGTGCCATCTCAACCAGAACCGACGCATGCCACCTCGCCGCAAATCCTCCCCACCGCCAAGCGAATCCGCCAGCAAGCAGGCGAAGCGCGTGACGATCGTCGACGTGGCGGTCCGCGCCGGCGTCGCGCTGGGAACCGTTTCACGCGTCATCAACAACAAGGAGTCGGTGGCGCCCGCGCTGCGCGAACGCGTCAACGAGGCAGCCCGTGCGTTGGGTTACGTGCCGAACTCGGTCGCCCAGAGCATGCGGACCCAGTCGACGCAGGTCGTGGGCTGCATGGTCTCCGACATCTCCAACCCCCTGTTCTCCGCCACAGTCAGCGCCGCCGAAGAGGTGTTGCACCAGCACGGCTACAGCATGATGCTGTCCAACAGCCGCGACCGTCTGGACACGGAAGCCGAGATCCTGACGCTGTTCCAGCGCCGCCGTTTCGATGGCCTGATCATCACCCTGAGCAGGGAAGAAGATCCCGCCACCCTCAAGCTGCTGGCGGACTGCACCATCCCGACCATTCTGCTTGAGCGCGAATCGAGCCTGCCGATCGACGCCGTCTCGGTCGACCACTTCGGCGGCACGCTCCAGGCGATGAACTACCTGATCAAGCTCGGGCACCGGCGCATCGGTCTGGTAACGGTGACGCAAGCCGCGCTGCCCGGCCGGCAGCGCCGGCTGGCCTACCGCAGCGCACACCAGGAGGCGGGCATTCCTGTCGACGAGTCTTTGCTGTCGCCGGACGTCTTCCTGCCCGACGCGGGCTATCAGGCGGCCTACCGGATGCTGGTCTCGTCGAAGCCGCCCACCGCGATCGTCGCGGGCGCCAATCAGATGCCGCAGGTCCTCAAGGTCGTGCGGATGCTGAAGCTGGCGGTGCCGGGCCAGTTATCCCTCATTACGCTCGGAGATACCGACGTCGCAAGTCTCTTCGAACCCGCGTTGACCGCCGTGCGCTGGGAGCTTGCCAAAGTCGGGACGGCCGCAGCCGAACTGCTGCTTGCGCGGATGAACTCGACCGCCTCCGCACGCGATCCTCAGCGCATCACCATCCCGACCGAGCTCGTCTTGCGCGATTCCTGCGCTCAGCGCTGAGCCGGTGGTGTGCCGGCGCCGCGCAATGAGCCCATCAGATCGTGCAGATGAGGCAAGTGCTCAAGGTCCAGGATCTGGCGCAGCACCGTTTCCGTCTTCGGACCCAATATTTCCGACGTCAGCCGCCGGTACTTTGCGATCACTTTCTCGCGCGAAGGACGCAGCGTTTCCCCTTCTATGCCGGTAAGCGCCAGCGTATGGCCACCGTGTTCCACCGCCACCCTGACCGTATCCACGCTTTGCGGGTCCAGCACGAGGTCGATGCGCGCAGCCAGCGCGAGCACATCGGGATCGTCGACGCATGCGTAGAAATCGTGCTCGTCGATCGGCTTGCCGAGCAACGCGGCGGCCACGCAAAAACGCGCGCTGACGCGGGCGCGCAGCGCGCTCGTGAACGGCGCGACATTGGTGAAGCCAGGATTGGTGTAAGTCAGCTCACACACCTGCACCGTCACGCGCTCGATCCTGTCGACGTGCAGCGGGTACAGGTGCGCAATTTCGCGAGCAAGCGTCATCGGTGTCTGCACAAAAATGCAGACCGGATATTCCTTGTAGACGGTGTCCCCGAGCAAATAGCGCTCGCCGAGGTCCTGCGTCGCGGCGCTGGCGTGATCGGTCGTGCCGGCCATGGCCAGATAGAAGCCGGCCTCGCCCTCGAACGCGAGATCGCTCGCGGTCGCACCGGCCTGTGCGAGCAATGCCGCGCTCACACCGTTGCGGCACGCCATGCCCACGTTCAGCTTGACCTCCATCGTGCCGCTCAGGAAACCCGCGCCGAAGCCCGATGCAAACACCGCCGCGCAGCCGAGCGCGTGCCGCGTGCGCTCGGCATCGAGGGCAAGCATGCGCGCGGCCGCGGCAGCCGCGCCTATTGTTCCGGCCACACCGGTCGCCCGGAATTTCGGCAGCATGCCCGGACCGCCCAGGTAGACCCGGCCGGTGATTTCATAGCCCGCCACCACGGCGGCGATGAAGTCCGCGCCGCTGCCGCCCTCCTGCTCGGCAATGGCCAGCGCGGCCGGAACCGCGATCGCACCCGGGTGCGACTTGTACAGGAAGTCGTCCTGCGAGCGCCCGTTGACGAGCGTCGCATTGACCCATGCCGCATCGATCGCGGGCACCCTCTGCTGCTGGCCGATGATCGTTGACTTGCCGTGGTTCTCGCCGACGAGGGCCGCGGCAACCCCTGGCACCGCCAGGCCATGGGCGGCGACCGCCGTGGTGAGTGAGTCGAGAATGCGCAGCTTCGCCTTCTCGACCACGCCGGCCGGCAGCGTGTTCGTCGACATCGCGACGATGGCCTGCGCAAACTGCCCGCTGATCGAATTACTGGACATCGGTCATCTCCTCAGCATTCCTCTATAAACTCGGCTGCCATGATCGCGCACGCATCGGGATGAGTCGCGGCGATATGGTACGAATCGGCCGGAATCTCGCGCAGCGTGGAGCCTCGCACCCGGGATTGCAGGCGCAGCAGGTCGGCCGGCGCGGGACGCTGATTGTAGGTCCCGCCGGTTTCATGGGCGCCCGGCACGATGAACAACGTGGGGCAGGCAATCCCTTCCGGGTTCGGCGGTTCGTCGATACCGGGCAGCAAGCGCATGCACGCGAGCACCGTGGCCGCCGAGGTCGTGCCCATCAATCGCGCCCACCACTCCAGCGCCTCGGGCGGCAGCGTCTTGCCCATGCGTCCGGGCATGGTCAGGCGCGCCCAGCTTTCAACGCCCTCCCGCTCGATAACCCCGACCCATTCGTCAAGCCAGGGGCCCAGTGCCTTGCTCGGCGACGGCAGCATGCCGGCGAGCGTCATGGACGCAATCCAAGGACGGCGGCGCTGCGCCAGTTCGAATGCGACCAGCGCGCCGAGCTTGGTCCCGATCAGATGCACGCGGGGAGGCGCGTCGTCCGGCCCCCGCCCTGACCCGATCGAATCGATCATGCGTTCGATGTCGTCGGCCCAGTCGGCGAGCGTGAACGCGCCCCCTGCCGGAAGCGCGCTGGACCGGCCAAAGCCACGGAGATCTGGCCGCAGGACGCGATAGCGGCGCGCGAGATGAGGCACCCACGCCCGCCATATGCCGCCGTGCTCCGCGATGCCATGCAGCAGCACGACTGTATCGGCGGGACGCCACGCGTCGGTGTAATCGTCGAGCGCGCAGTACAGGTGGGCATCGCCGCCAAGCTGAACCCGCCACGCGGCTTCCTGCACATCCCTTGGTTGAACCATCACAGTCGATCTCCCCGGTCTCAGGTCATACGCCCGGATTCGCCACAAGCTCGGTGACGCGCTCGAGCGGCCGGTGCACGAGCAGGATCATCGCCAGCACGCCGACGGCGTCGATTGCCGTGCACAGTTTGAACGCCACCTCGAAGCCGCCGAAATGCTGCACTGCCATCCCCGTGATGGCCGGCCCCACGATGCCCGAGATATTGCCCATCAAGTGGATGAACCCTCCGACCCCGCCCACGTGGCGACGCGGATAAAGTTCATGGTTGATCACCCAGTGGGCCTGCCCCGCCGCCGAGATGAAGGTGATCGCCGCGGTCACGAGCAGGACCGCCGTCACGAGCGAAGAAGCCGTGCTGAACAGCAGCGCCGCCAGGCCCGAGAGCGCCAGCGGCACCCACGCGCAGAGCTTGCGCGCGCTGACGGGATTGCTCATGCGCCGGTAGACGAGATCCGATACCAACCCTCCGCCCGACGACCCGATCATCCCCGCGATCCACGGAATCGCCATGAGCAGGCTCATCTGCTGGACCCCGGCATGCTGCGCCGAGACGAAATACGTGGGCAGCCAGAACAGCAGGTTATTGATCGTGTAGTTCGCCGCGAACAGGCCGATGCACACCCCGAGCGTATTACGGCTGATGAGGCACTGCCGCAGCGTGCGGTTGTCGTTGGCCTGCAGTTCGTGTTCTTCGCGGCCGGCTTCGATGCGTTGCAGTTCGTCACTCGTCACGCGCGGATTATCGGCGGGCCGGTTGGTCGCCATGCGGCGAAAAACCGCCAGCCAGACCAGCCCGAGCACCGCGATGACAACAAACGAGACACGCCATCCCAGCCGCAGCGCGAGCAGCCCGACAATCGGCCCGGCAATGGCCGCCCCGAACATCTGCCCCGAGAAGATCGTTCCTACCATGGTGCTGACTTCGCGGCGCGAGAACCAGTTCGCCGCGGTGCGGTTGATGGTAGTGAGTGTCGGGCCTTCACCCATGCCGAAGAACACCCGCAGGATGAAGAATGAGCTGAAGCTGAAGACCACCGCCGTCAGTCCGCACAACACGGACCAGATGCCCATGGACCACGACATCACGCGCACGGGGCCGAAGCGGTCGGCGAGCGATCCGCCGATGAACGCAAACGCCGTATAGCCGCAGAAAAAGCCGCTGAAGATCACGCCCATCTGCGACGGCGACAGGTGCAGCTCCGGGGTCAGCAAGGGCGCCACGATACCGATTGCGGATCGGTCGATATAGCCAATCGCCGTCGCGAGAAACAACATGGCGGCAATCGCGAAACGGTATCTTCCCTTGAACATTGCTGTCTCCTGACACGTTATCTTGTGATCGCTTTACACGTTGTTATTGTTATCTTCCGCCCTGCATGTTCACGCGCCTCAACCACCCGCCAGCACCGGTCGATAATGCTTCGGCAACCCGGCTTTCGCGATGCCGCCGTAGAACGACTCCCGCTCAAGCCGCTCCTGCACGAACGCCCGCACTTCGATCAGCGCGGCCAGATCGACCGAGGTGGAGTACCCCATCGATTCGAGCAGGAACACGAGGTCTTCCATCACGATGTTGCCAGTCGCGCCCGGTGCATACGGGCATCCGCCGAGGCCGCCGAGCGAGGCGTCAAAACGCGTGACGCCGACGTCAAGCGCGGCCACCACGTTCGCGAGCCCGAGGCCGCGCGTGTCGTGGAAATGCGCCGCCAGCGGCAGGTCGCCCAGTTCGCGGCGCACCGCGCCGAACAGCCTGCGCACCGCGGCGGGATTGCCGTAGCCGACGGTGTCGGCCAGCACGATCTCTTGCGCGCCCAGTTCCGCGAGTTCCACGGCCAGCCGCAGCACGCGGGACTCGTCCACCTCGCCCTCGATCGTGCAGCCGAAAGAGGTTGCAAGGCCGCCGCTCACCACCGGCCTTTCGCTGCGATCGATCTGGCGGCACAGCGCGACGATCTGCCCGAAGTCAGCGACCGAATCAGCAACGGTGCGGCGTACGTTTGACCAGTTGTGTCCTTCGCTGACCGACATCGCGTAATTGAGCTTCATCGCGTTCGCGGCCACGGCGCGTTCAGCGCCCTTGAGGTTCGGCACCAGGACGGATACGGTCAGTCCCGGGAGCTTGCGGGCGCCGGCCACGATCTCGGCCGTATCGGCCATTTGCGGCAGCAGCTTCGGCGGCACGAACGAGCCGACTTCGATATCGCTCACGCCCGCTGCAAATTCGCGCCCGCACCAGTCGAGCTTGACCGCGCTTGGCATGATCGTGGCGATACTCTGCAAGCCATCGCGCAGACCCACTTCGCGTACGCTGATCCTGTTTCCGGCAATGGCTTCCATGTCCCGCGCTCCACAGATCCTGTAACGGCCCCGCGTCTGCTGGCCTGACTACCTATCGGCCGACGAACTTCGGCGGACGCTTCTCGTTGAATGCTGCTATGCCTTCCCGGCGATCCTCCGTCGGGATCATGCGTTCGTAAGCCTGCACTTCCAGCACCAGCCCGCTGCGCAAGTCGCCTTGCAGGCCGTAGTGAATCGCCTTCTTCGCCTGTTGCACCGAGATCGGCGCGTTCGATGCGATCTTCGCCGCGGTGGCGAGCGCGGCGGGCAGCACCTCGTGGGGCGCGTGCACCGCGTTCACCATGCCCCAGTCAAACGCCTGCTGCGCGCTGAATGGCGTACCGGACAGGATGATCTCCTTCGCGCGGCGTTCGCCCATGGCGCGCGGCAGATTCTGCGTGCCGCCGGCGCCAGGCATGATGCCAAGCGTGACTTCCGTGAGCGCGAAGCGTGCTTCGGCCGAGGCGTAGATGAAATCGCACGCCAATGCCAGTTCGCAGCCACCGGCATAGGCCGCTCCGTTCACGGCCGCGATCACCGGAACCGTGCAGTCCATGATCGCGTAATACGCTTCCTCGAAGATCGCGTGCTGCAGGCGCCAGTCGTGATCGCTCATGCCGCGTCGCTCTTTGAGGTCCCCGCCGGAACAGAACGCCTGCACGCCGGACCCGGTGACCACGATGCCGCGCCAGTCGCCCGGCGTGAACTTCAATGGCAGGAACAGCTCGCGCAGTTCCCTGCCCATCTGCGTGTTGAGGGCGTTGCGCACATGCGGGCGGTTCAGCGTGACCTGCATGACGCGCGGGGAGACTTCATCGACCAGCAAGGTTTCGTAGCGGCTGCTCATTACGAAGGCTCCGGTTGCGTCAGCTCGAAGAAGGTACCGTTGTCCGCGCCGAGAGCCGGCGGCGTGGAGCGGAATGGCAGGCGTTCACCATCGAAGCGCAGCGGCAGGCTCATCAGCGACATGGAACCGTCGGGCAGCGGCCGGACCATATCCAGCGCCCGCGTCTGCGGATGCGCCAGGACTTCGCTGACCGACTGCAGCACCGTTGCCGGCACGCCGGCCGCATCGAGCCGCGTCACCCATTCATCAGCGCTACGCGTCAGCACGATTGCGTCGATCAGTGCATTGAGCACCTCGCGATGTTCGACCCGTGCCGCGTTGGTCGCAAAGCGGGGATCGGTGGCCCAGTCGGGCCGGTCGAGCACGCTGCACAGCCGCCGAAACAGCGCGTCGTTGCCTGCGGCGATGATCAGATAGCAGTCCGCCGCCAGATACGCTTTATACGGAACGATCATCGCCGCCTCGGAACCCGTGCGCTGCGGATCTTTGCCCGACGCGAGCGCGAGTGCGACCGGCACGGTCATCCACGAGAGCGCCGTCTCCAGTAGCGAGGTATCGACCGTGCAGCCCTCGCCGGTACGATGACGCCGTTCCAGCGCCGCCATCACGCCGATCACCGTCCACAGTCCCGCGCCCATGTCCACAATTGAAGGCCCCACCCGAACCGGCGCGCGGCCCGCCTCGCCGGTCACGCTCATGATGCCGCCGAACGCCTGCATCAACGGGTCATAGCCGGGCTTGTCGGCCATCGGGCTGCCTGCGCCGTACGCGCCAAGATTGCAGTAGACAAGACGCGGATTGAGTTGGCGCAACGTGTCGTCGAGTCCAAGCCGTTTGACCAGTCCCGGGCGCATGTTCTGGATCACCACGTCGGCTTCATCCACGATGAAAGCGCGCAGCCGTTCACATTCGGCCGGGTCCTTGAGGTCGAGCGCCACGGAGAGCTTGTTGCGGTTGAGACTTTGGAATGTCGCCGATGCGCCATGCCAGAACGGCGGTCCCCACGAACGGGCGTCGTCTCCGCCAGCGGGGTTCTCGACCTTGACGACGCGCGCTCCCAGATCCCCGAATATCTGACCGGCAAAGGGCGCCGCGACGCTATGGCCCATTTCGACCAGGGTGATGCCTGCGAGAGGGAGATCCATGGAGCAGTCCCGGAAGTCGAGGTTTCAAAAAGTCTATGCAAGAAGGATAGCACTGTCAATGAAACGTTTCACGCCAAAAACGGATGAAATCCGGCAAGGATGACCAGACAGTCAAGCGACGAAACCCGAGCCGGTCAGGAAGTTCTCGACCACCGCATTGAACGCATCGGTTTGGTCAATATTCGACAGATGCCCGGCGCGCGGAATATCGACGAAATGGCTGCCCGCGATCAAGCGCTGCATCGCATCGCTTTCGGCTGAGGGAATCAGGATGTCCTCGGTACCGCTCACGATCAGCGTCGGGGTGCGGATCGACGCGAGCGCCGGCGTCCGGTCCGGACGCTGTGCCATGCCCCGGATGAACGAGGTGAGTCCCGGGATGCTTTGCCGCAGGGTGATCGAGCGCGCGAAGGTCTTCGCGTCTTCGGAGCAATCGGGGCCGAAAGGCCGCTCCCCGAAACTGTCGACGACAGCTTGCGGGCCGCGCCGCTCGACTTCGAGCGCCAGCGCCTCGCGTTGCGCGCGCCCTTGCTCCGAGTCGGCGCCGGCGCGCGTGTTGGCGAGAATCAGTCCGGATACCCGGTCCGGATAACGCAGAACCAGCGAAAGCGCGACGTAGCCGCCGAGCGAAATGCCGCCGATCACCGCCTTTTGCAAGCCGAGATGGTCCATCAGATCCACGATGTCATCGGCATGGGTATCCATTGTCACCACGGCGGCGTGCGCGCCATCCATGCGCCCCGAGCCGCCCGCGCCCCGCAGATCGGGCGCGATGACCCGGCGTTGCGTACTGAGCGCGCGAATCTGCGGCGACCAGAGCGTGCCGTCTTCCGCGAACGCATGCAGCAGCACCAGCGCCGGTCCCGTTCCTTCGTCGATGTATCGAACGGTCCGCTCGCCTGAGCGATGATCCCGCGCGCGAAGCGCACCTTGCGCGCTCATGATGCCAACGCGGCGCGCGCGGCGACGCGGCCGAAGATCGCCGCCTTGCCGTTGGCCGTGCCCGTCATGTAGGCCTTGCCATGAAATCCGCCCATTACCCCTCCCGCTGCAAACAAGCGTTCTATCGGTGCGCCGAATATGTCCTGTACCCGGGCCGACGCGTCGACGCTCAGGCCGCAATACGTGGCGAGTACCACGCTTGTACTGACGAATGCGTAGAACGGCGCGGTTTCGATGCGCACGAGCGCGCCGTAGTGGTTGCACAAGCCGTCGCGGCCGAATGCCGGATCGCGCCCGCTCGCGACAAAACAGTTGTACTCGGCGACAGTCGCGGCAAGCTGTGGCGGATCCAGGCCGAGCCGTTGCGCCAGTTCGTCGAGCGTCGGCGCCGTGATGACGCGTCCGGCGGCAAGATCCGCCGCAAAATCCATCGACGGAATGCCGGGGCGGCCCCGTTCAAAAATCGCTTGGTCGAAGATCTGGTAGCCGCGGCAATCCGTCTGGTGCAGGCAGGCATCGCCTATCAGCTTGTAGGAGAGCGATTCATCGACGAAACGCTGCGCCTCCGCGTTGACCACGATGCCGCCCGCATACATGGGGAACAGCAGGAAATGGTCTTCCGCTCCGGCGCTGACATGGCTCCCGAAGGTGCCCTTGATATAGGCCATGTCGCGAAACGCGGCGCCTTCCCGCCACGCCATCAGGAGGCCGTCGCCCGTGTTGCCGGGGCCGCCCATGCGCTGCGCGCCGGCCTGCCCGGGCGCGAACAGCGTCAGCAGCATCTCGTTGCGCGAAAATCCGCCCGTCGTCAACACAACGCCGTGGCGCGCCCTGACCTGTTCCACGCCGCTCGCCGTTCGCACGCTCACGCCTTCGATCTCGCCATCGGCACCGGATCTGATCAATCGCAGCGCGCGGGCGGATAAGCGGGTCTGGACGCGGCCGGTTTCGTGCGCACGCGCCGCGATCATCGACAACACCTGGAGCGGATTGCGCGAATGGCCGCGCGGCACCGACTGCCCCGATGCCACGAACACCTGTTCGAAGCGCACGCCGCGCTCGGCCAGCCACGCGTAGGTATCGAGTTGCAGGTCGACATAGACCTGCACCAGCGCCGCGTCATTCTCATAGCCGCCGACGCGGCGAAGGTCATCGAACAGCAACTGTGGGGAGTCCTCAATGCCCAGGCGGCGCTGCAATTCCGTGCCCGCGAAAGCGAACGATCCGCCGCTGAGAATAGTCGCGCCGCCGATCTTGTGTTCCCGTTCGAGCAACAGTACCGAGGCGCCTGTTTCAGCCGCTTCGAGCGCGGCGCAGTAGCCCGCGAGGCCGCCGCCCACCACGATGAGGTCGGTTTCCCAGGGAAGCGCAGCATCGCTCATGCCGACGCTCCTGCGCGCTCCAGAGCGACACCGAGTGCGCCGCGTGCCGCGAGCCGGCCGAAGATCGCCGCCTTGCCAAGCGACGAGCCCGTCATGTAGGCGTTACCGTGCAGGCCGCCCACGACTTCTCCCGCTGCATAAAGCCCGGGGATGGGTGTGTCGTAGACATCGCACACCCGCATGCCGGGATCGACCGCGACGCCGCAATACGTCGCCACGATCACGCTCTTCGATGGATATCCGTAGAACGGCGGCGCGTCGATCCGTTCCAGCTTTCCATAGCCATTGCTGAGGGCGGAACGCCCGAACGTGCGGTCGCTGCCCGCTTCCACGTAGGCGTTATAGGCGTCGACCGTTTTTATCAGGCCGGCTTCGTCGATGCCAAGCCGCGCGGCCAGTTCGCGCAGCGTCGGCGCGCTCACCACCTGGCCGAGCGCAAGCTTCGCCTGGAACGCCATGGTCGGAATGTCGGGCTGGCCGCGCTCAAAGATGCGCTGGTCGAATATCTGGAAGCCGGTCGCGTCGGGCTGTTGCAGCACCGCGTCGCCGATGAGCTTGTACGACTTCGATTCGTCGATGAATCGCTCTCCCTGGGCGTTCACCGCAATCGCACCGACGTAGATCGGCAGCATGAGCGCATGTTCACCGGGCTTCGCCCCGGGATAACCCCCGAAGGTGCCCTTGATGTAGCCCATGTCGCGCATGCCGGCGCCGAGGCGCCAGGCCATGCGCAAGCCATCGCCGACGTTGCCCGGACCGCCCGCTCGCATGGCGCCGGCCTGGGTCGGCGCGAACAGTTTCAGCAGGTCGTCGTTCCGGGAAAAGCCACCGCTTGCAAGGATCACGCCGCGCAGCGCGCGGATCGCGCGTTGCTGGCCCTCCACGTCCACCACGACGCCCTCGACGGGCCCGTCGCTACTCGTGCGCACCAGCCGCCGCACGGCGGCGCCCGTGCGCGTCGAGACCCGTCCAGAGGCTTGCGCCGCTGCGGCGAGCGTATCGAGTACGACACGCGGATTGCGGGAATGGGCGCGCGGCACCGAATGACCCGCCGCGAGAAACACCTTTTCGAACACGACGCCGTGCTCGGCCAGCCAGTGATAAGTGTCCAGCTGATTGTCGACGTACACGCGCACCAGGCGCTCTTCATTGCCGAAACCGCCCACCCGGCGCAGGTCGTCGAACAGCAGCGCAACCGAATCCTCGATGCCGTTGCTGCGCTGCAGTTCAGTGCCGGCGAAGGCGAACGAGCCGCCGCTCAGGACCGTCGAGCCACCTATTTCCGGCTGCTTTTCGAGCAGCAGCGCCTCGACACCCCGCGCCGCCAGCTCGAGGGCCGCGCAGTGCCCCGCCAAACCGCCGCCGATCACGACCACCTCCGCTTCCTCGTCCCATGACGGCTCCGCGTTCTGCCCGAGTGTGTCTGTCATCATTGCGCCTGTAAGTTGATTGATCGAATCACCGTGCGCCACTTGGCGATCTCGGCGCCAATGAACGCGGCGAACTGCTGGGGCGAACCGCCCAGCATCTCGGTGCCGGGAAGCTTGGCTTGCACATCCGGCATCGCGAGTATCTGGTTCACGTCCGCGTTGATCTTCGCGACGATATCCGGCGGCGTATTGGCCGGCGCCGCAATGCCGAACCAGGCGCCGAACTCGAACCCGGGGATGCCTAGCTCGGTCATGGTCGGCACGTCCGGCAACAGCGGCGAACGCTTCTTGCTTGTCACCGCCAGCGCGCGGACCTTGCCCGCCTTGATCTGCGGATACTCGAACGGGATGTTGTCGAACATCACCTGCACGGTGCCGCCGATCAGGTCAATGACCGCCTGCGAGCTTCCCCGGTACGGAACATGAGTCATCTGGATGCCCTCGACCGACTTGAACAACTCACCCTGCAAGTGCGTTGACGTGCCAATGCCGGTCGATCCGTAGCTAAGTTGCCCAGGTTTCGACTTCGCCAGCGCGACCAGTTCGGCCACGCTCTTGACCGGCAGCGACGGCGTGACGAGCAACAGGTTAGGAGTCGATACCATCAGGACCACGGGCGTGAAATCCTTCACCGCGTCGAAGGGAATGTCCTTGTAGAGGGTCGGATTGATGCCGTGGGTGGCGTTGGTCGCGAGAAACAGCGTGTAGCCGTCGGGCGCTGATTTCGCTACCACCTCGGCGCCGATGTTGCCGCCCGCGCCGGCACGGTTATCCACGATCACCGCCTGTCCGAGCTTCTGCCCCAGTTTCTGCGCGACAACGCGTGCCAGCGTATCGGTGAAACCGCCCGCGGCGAACGGTACGACCAGACGGATGGCGTGGTCTGGATAAGCTGCAAAACTTGTCTCACAAATTACCGCGAGAACTATTCCCAGCAGCCATCTCGTCAGTCTGAATCCGGACCTCGACATGGTGTCTCCCCCGTCAAGTCTTACTTGTGTTCCACTTGTTTTTAGTACGAACGTGGCATGCCGAGTACATGTTCCCCGAGATACGAGAGGATGAGATTGGTCGAGATCGGCGCGATCTGAAAAAGCCTCGTATCGCGCCACTTGCGCTCGATATCGTATTCGCGCGCAAAGCCGAAGCCGCCGTGGGTCTGCATCGCCGTGTCCCCCGCATGCCACGTGGCTTCGGAGGCAAGCAATTTGGCCAGGTTCGCCTCCTCGCCGCAATCACGCCCGGCGCTGAACAACGCGGCGGCACTGCGGTTGACGAGATCGGCGGCCCGGGTTTCGGCGTAGGCTCGCGCGATGGGAAATTGCACGCCCTGGTTTTGCCCGATCGGACGGCCAAATACCACGCGCTCGCTCGCATAGGCGGCCGCCTTGCGGATGAAGAAACGCGCGTCTCCGATCGCCTCCGATGCCACGAGTATGCGTTCCGCGTTCATGCCGTCGAGAATGTAGCGAAACCCGCGATTCTCCTCACCAATCAGGTTGTCGCTCGGGATCCGCAAGCCATCGAAGAAGAGCTCCGTGGTCTGGTGGTTGATCATTGCGTCGAGCATGCGGATCTCGAGTCCGTGGCCGACGGCTTCGCGCATGTCGATCAGGAATACCGACAGGCCGTCGGAGCGCTTCGTGACCTCTTCCAATGGCTTGGTTCGGGCCAGCAACAAGAGCAGATCGGACTGACGGGCGCGCGATATCCACACTTTCTGCCCGGTGATGACGTAGTGGTCACCATCGCGCACAGCACGAGTCCGGAGTTGCGTGGTGTCTGAGCCCGTGTTCGGCTCGGTCACGCCGAACGCTTGCAGGCGCAAGCGTCCGGCGGCAATCTCGGGCAGATACTTCTGTTTTTGCGCGGCGCTGCCGTGCCGCAGCAGCGTCCCCATGATGTACATCTGCGCGTGGCATGCTCCCGCACTGCAGCCGCTCGCATGAATTTCTTCGAGAATCACCGCTGCCGCGCGCAGTGGCAACCCGGCGCCGCCGTATTCCTCAGGAATCAGGGCCGCCAGATAGCCGGCCTTGGTCAACGCCCCGACAAATTCGTCCGGATAAGCGGCCTTGTCTTCCAGAGCGCGCCAATAGTCGCCGGGGAACCGCTTGCAGATTGCCTGGATAGCTGTACGGATCTCGGGAAAATCGTCCCCAAGCTCCACCACCGTAGGATCTCGTTCGCTCATGAGAAAGCCCTTTCGCCGGGTTATGGCACCGCCGCGGATCAGATCTTTGAAACCCCGAATCACAGCACGCCCCGCAGCACGCCCTAATCTAGACAATGTCCCTGGCGTTGTCAATGAAACGTTTCATTGAAAGTTCCTTGCCAGGTGCCGGCAGGGTTTGCGATCGGTCTCGCGTGCAACCGTGGGCTGGCGCGTCGCGACGCGTTAGAGCGGCGCCATTGCAATGTTCTTTGCTGCCAGATTCGTGCACCGTCGAAAGCGCTGTTGCGCGGTATTGCTGCGCGCGCCGCACTTAGCACCGGCCAACGTGATTCGGGAAGCAATTTGCCGCTGACCTGCGTGCGCCATCGCCACGGCCGTCGCATCGTGGGGTCACGTCGCTTTCGTGGAATGCAAATGTCAATTCGATGGTTAGCCAAAAAACGCAACCATGCCATCCTAGCGATCCTGCCTTGTCGCTCGCGCACTGCCCAACGCTGCAAGGCAATCGCTCCTCTTTCATTTCATTAGTCCGTCACATGGCCCGCCATGAGCCAGAACATCCCTCTGAGTGCTTTCATCGTGCATTTCTTCAGCAGTGACGGCTTCGACATCAACGTGGACCGGACTTGCGAAACGCCTTATCTGCTTAAGCGACGATTTTCGACAATCGAGCATCTCATCAATGAAAGAACCGAAGGGAACATGGTGATCGGCTATCCCGGCAGCGCGGCGCAACTGCCAGAACAACAGACGGGCGCACGGTCGACATGAACCCGACAACTCCACTGCTCGAACTGAACAAGCTGGCCGTATCGTTCGGCGGACGTCCGGCGGTTCACCCCATCGACCTCTCCATTCAACATGGCGAAATGCTGGCGCTGGTCGGGGAATCGGGCAGCGGTAAATCGACCATCGCATTGGCTGCAATGGGACTTCTGCCCACGCAAGCGCATGTAGAAGGATCGATACGCTTCGAAGGCCAGGCGTTGCTCACGCTGCGAGAACGCGAATGGAGCGCGTTGCGGGGCAATCGCATCGGCATGATTTTCCAGGAGCCGATGACGTCGCTCAACCCGCTTCAGCCGATCGGGCGGCAGGTCGCCGAAGCGCTGACGCTGCATCGGCCGCTGTCGTTTTCAGCAGCGCGCAAGCAAGCCCTTGAGCTTCTGGATCTCGTGCGTCTGCCCGAGCCGGCACTGCGCTTCGATCAGTATCCGCATCAGCTTTCGGGCGGCCAGCGACAACGCGTGATGATTGCGATCGCGGTAGCGTGCCGCCCGAGCCTGCTGATCGCCGACGAGCCCACGACGGCGCTCGACGTCACTATCCAGGCGCAAATCCTCGAACTCATCGATCAGTTGCGACGCGAGTTGTCGATGGCGGTATTGCTGATCACGCACGACCTCGGTGTCGTCGCGCGCTGGGCAGACCGCGTGATCGTGATGAAGGACGGCACGAAGGTGGAGGAAGCCGACGCTGCGACGTTGTTCGCGCATCCTGCGCAGCCGTACACGCGCGCGCTCCTTGGCGCGTCGCTGCATTTCGGCGCGGGACTGCATTATCGTGACGGCCGCCTGACAGAGACCATCAGCGAGCGGCTGACAGCCACAGAAGCCACAAACGCAATAGCGAGTACCGCCCCGCGCATCTTGCTCGAGGTAACCGGCTTGCAGGTCGACTATCCGGGCGCGGGACACAATGTGCGCGCAGTCGACGGTGTTTCGTTCAACATTCGAGAAGGCGAGACGGTGGGACTCGTCGGAGAATCGGGCTGCGGAAAGTCATCGCTTTCCCGCGCGTTGACGCGACTCCTGGAACCGTCCGCGGGCAGCATCGTATTCGATGGTGACGACGTCACGCATCGCCGGCGCCGTGCATTGCGCCCGTATCGCAGACGCGTGCAGATGATCTTTCAGGACCCGTACGGCTCGCTCAATCCGCGTCACACCGTCGAACGAACGCTTGGCCTTGCCCTGGCGATTCATGGCGTGTCGCAACGACGCGAACGCGAAACAAAAATTCGCCGCATAGTCGATGCGGTTGGCCTGCCCGCTTCGGCACTGCAGCGCTATCCGCACGAATTTTCCGGCGGCCAGCGACAACGCATAGGCATTGCGCGAGCGCTTGTGCTCGAACCTGAACTGGTGATCTGCGATGAGCCGGTGTCGGCCCTCGATGTATCCATCCAGGCGCAAATTCTCGATCTCCTCGCCGACCTCAAGGCCGAACTCGGGCTCGCGCTGCTCTTCATCTCGCATGACCTTTCTGTTGTCCGCTATATCGCCGATCGCGTGCTCGTGATGCAAGCGGGACGTCTCGTCGAAACCGGCGATCACCGCTCCATCTGGACCTCGCCGCAGCATCCCTACACCCGCACCCTGATCGACGCCGTACCGTCGTCGCATGTGCCGTTGCCGTTCACCACAAGGAAAATCCATCGTGACATCCAAGCGCCCCAAGCCACTCCCGCCTTCGACCTCGACACTCCTGTTTCGCGATGATCCGCTAGGGGCGGCCGTGGCCGACCTCAAGCGGCGGCGCTTGCTCAAAGGCGCCGGCGCATTGCTCGCGGGCGCAGCAACACCGTTCATGTTCACCGGCGAAGCATGGGCGTTGACCGAACCGCTGCCGAACACCTTGCAGGGCGCCAAACGAGGCGGCACGTTGACCGCCGTCATTCATCCGGAACCGCCGACCCTCGCGTTCTTTGTGAATTCCGCCACCATGATTGGAGCGGTCGCGAGCAAGATATTCGATGGTCTTGTTGAATACGGCCCCGACCTGAAGCCGCGTCCGCAGTTGGCGGAAAGCTGGACCGTCTCGCCCGACAGTCTCACGTGGACCTTCAAGCTGCGTCAGAACGCGACCTGGCACGACGGCCAGCCGTTCACCGCCGCCGACGTGAAATTTTCCGCCGAAGAAGTCTGGCTCAAGATCAGCCCGGCATCACGGCGTGTGCTGCAATACCTGACACGAATCGACACGCCGGATGCGCATACGGTCGTTCTGCATTTATCGAAATCGACGCCTGCCACCTTCGGCATTCTCGATTCGCTCGGCACGCCGATCCTGCCGAAGCATCTCTACGGAAATACGGACATCCGCAACAATCCGTACAACAACAAACCGGTGGGGACCGGGCCGTTCGTATTCAAGGAATGGCTGCGCGGCGACCGTATCGTGCTGGATCGCAACGACAAGTACTGGGCGCCTGGTCAGCCGTATCTCGATCGCCTGACGTGGAAGATCACGCCCGACGTGTCGGGGCGCGCGACAGCGCTCGAGACGGGCGCCGCGCAATATGGCGAGCGCAACCCGGTGACGTTCGCGGACGCGGACCGGCTTGCCAAACTGCCCAACCTCGTGGTTTCGCAGGAAGGTTACAACGGCTACGCGGCGTGGCTATGGCTCGAACCAAACCTGCGCGACCCCATTCTTGCCAAGCTCGAAGTTCGTCAGGCCATCGCGCACGCGATCAACCGGGACGTCCTGGTCACGACCGTGTGGGGTGGCTACGCCGTGCCCGCTACGGGCCCGGAATCGTCGCTGGTGAAGGCGTTCTACACGCCCGACACGCAGCAGTACCCGTACGACCCCAAACTCGCCGAAACCCTGCTCGACAAAGCGGGCTTCCCGAAGCAAGCGGATGGCTGGCGTTTCAAGCTCAATCACGATTTCATCCCGTATGGCGACGACTATCGTCGTACCGGTGAATTCGTGCGTCAGGCGCTGCGCCGGGTTGGCATCGACGTGACCTTGCGGGGACAGGATCTGCCGACCTGGATCAAGAACGTCTTCACGGACTACAACTTCCAGCTCATCAGCAGTTGGGGCACAGACGGACTGGATCCGCAGATCGGCATAGAACAGCATTACTGGTCGAAGGCGGAAGCCAAAGGCACGCCCTGGTTCAACGCGTCCGGCTATGCAAGCCCCGAGATGGACCATGTGATTGAAGCGGCACAAACGGAAACCGATCCGGCCAAACGACGCGACCTGTACTTCCAGTTGCAAAAGATCGCTCAACGCGACCTGTCGCTCATCAACCTGTTCGAGTTCCGCTGGTTCGGCGTGTGGGCCAAAAACCTGCGCAATGTCACCGATACCGCCAGCCATTCGCGTGCCAACTTCGCGCAAGTCTGGTTCGACAAGGCGTAAAAACCATGCTGCAACGGACATCTGGCATTAACGGAGGCAGGATCAGACGGCGCCTGATTCAACTGGTGCTGGTCCTGCTCGGCACCACGGTGCTCAACTTCGTGCTGCTCAAGCTGATGCCGGGTGATCTCGTCGATGTCATCGCGAGCGAAAGCGGCAACGTCTCGCCGGAGTACGTGGCCCAGCTTCGTGAGGCTTACGGGCTCAACCATAGTGTCGTGTGGCAGTTGCTGCATTACGTCGGGCATGCGCTACGGTTCGATCTCGGCTTTTCGTTTCGCTTCGGTGAACCGGTCTCGACGCTGATCTTTGAACGCTTGCCCGCCACGCTGGTATTGATCGGCACGTCGCTGGTCATCTCGGTGCTGCTGGGCGTATTGCTGGGCGTGCTCGCCGCGCGCCGGCCGCATGGTTTCGTCGACACCTTCTTGTCAACGCTTGCAACCCTCGGCTATTCCGCGCCAATGTTCTGGACAGCGCTGATGCTCATCGTGGTGTTTGGCGTGCATCTCGAATGGTTCCCGATCGGCGGTATCGTCGATACCAACATCGCTCATCGCGGCTTCGGGCTGTTGCTCGACCGGCTGCGTCATCTGGTGCTGCCTGCCGCCACGCTCGTGCTTTATTACGTCGCCGTCTTCGCACGACTGGCGCGCGCTTCGATGATCGAGACGCTGCAGGAAGATTTTATTCGCACCGCCCGCGCCAAGGGTGGGCGGCCCTGGTACGTGGTGACGCACCACGCATTGCGTCATGCCATCCTGCCCGTTCTCACAATGCTGGGCCTGCAAAGCAGCGCGTTGCTCGGCGGCTCGATCATCGTGGAAACGGTGTTCGGCTGGCCGGGACTTGGGCAACTCTCGTTCGAAGCGATCAAGAGCCGGGACGTCAATCTGCTGGTCGGCGTGTTGCTGCTGTCGGCGGTTCTGGTGGTCGTGTTGAATCTGGTTGTCGACCTGCTTTATGGCTTGATCGATCCGCGTACGAGGCACCGGCAATGAAAAAATTCCTGCATTTTTTTAGTCAGCCGTCGGCGTTCTTCGGCGCACTTCTGCTCGTGCTGGCCTTGGGCGCGGCGCTTTCGGCGAACTGGCTTTTTCCGGGCGATCCGCTGGATATGGTCGCCGCACCCTACCTGTGGCCCGGCGCCGATAGTGCGTATCCGCTCGGCACGGACCTGATGGGACGTGACCTGCTGGCAGGGCTCTTTCATGGGGCACGCGTCTCGCTGTACGTGGGCGGATCGGTCGCAGTCATCGCACTTGTTTTAGGCATCCTGATTGGTGGCATCGCAGGATTTTTCGGCGGTCTGATCGATCAGGTTCTCATGGCGTTCACCGAGTTCTTCCAGACCGTACCGCCCTTCCTGCTTGCCATCATTCTCGTCGCCATCTTGACGCCTTCACTGACCACCATCGTTTTTGCGCTCGGCGTGACAGCATGGCCCAGCATCGCGCGCCTGACGCGCGGCGAGTTTATTGTGTTGCGAGAGCGCGAGTTTGTCAGTGCGAGCGTAGCGATAGGTGCTAGCGATGCGCACCTGATTTTCATCGAAATCCTGCCCAACGCGATGACGCCCATTCTCGTCTCCACCGCGCTGCTGGTCGCCAATGCAATCCTGTCGGAAGCGGCGTTGTCGTTCCTCGGGCTCGGTGACCCGAATGTGGTGAGCTGGGGTTCGATGGTCGGCACGGGACGCGAAGCGTTGCGCACTGCCTGGTACATGATCGCGGTGCCGGGCTCGGCGATTGCATTGACCGTGCTCGGACTCAACCTGCTGAGCGACGCACTGCATACCGCATTCAATCCGCGGCTGCGAAGAAAACGCAGCACCGAAGTGGTGCCGGAGGTGCAGGCGGGCGTTTCATGACTTGGGGAATAAGGCACGAAATTGCCGCTTGGTCCGTGTCCCGATTCAGCAACATCCTCGTGCCCCGGCATTCACTCGCCCACCCAACCATCAAAGCGCTCCATGCCGGGGCGGAAGCTTGTCGTTGAGATAGAAGTTACCCACGGCGTGATACTTCCAGCGCACCGGGTCATGCAGCGTGTGGGTGCGCGCATTGCGCCAGAAGCGGTCAAGACCGAGGCCGTCGAGCGTAGCGGCCGTACCCGCGAGTTCGAACAGGCGCGAGCCGGCATCGAGTGAGGCGGTGGTCGTCAGAGCGCGTGCCTCAGCCACCGCGACGGAGGCTTCTGCCACCGAGCGCTCGGTGGGATCGGCTTGCGCCGTGTCGACTGCCCGTCCTGCTCTACGCACCAGGGCCTCCGCTGCCCGAAGGCGCACCGCGAGATCGCCGACCTGGGCGATCGTCAGCGGGTCGTCACTGGCACGCGCAGCCTTCGCATCGATCCACGGCCGCGAACGCTCGCGGACGAACGGCAACATCGCATTGAATGCGCCACGGGCCTGACCCAGATCGATGGCCGCGTGGATGATCTGCGCCAGCGGACCAATGGTGGTGGGGCGATCAAACGAGGTTTGAAACGGTATGACCCATTCCGGCTGCACCGCTACATGTTCGAAGCGGACCGACCCGCTGCCGGTCACCCGCTGGCCGAAGCCGTCCCAGTCGTCGGTGACGGTTACTCCCGGCGCTCCACGCGGCACGAACACCAGGTACGTCACGTCACGGCCGTCATCGTCCGCCACGACCAGCGTGGGAATCCAGTGCGCATAGAGGGCGCCGGTGCAATAAAACTTCTGGCCGTCTATATGCCAGTCGCCCGGCGCGCGGGTGAGCCGGGTGCGTCGCTTGAAGTCCTTGTTGCCGATCTCGGCGAGCGCATTGCCAAAGCGTTCGCCCGCCAGGACACGCTCGTAAAAAAAGCGTCTTTGGGCGTGACTACCGCCCACGCGCAAGACTTCGAGCGCGTAGTAATGGTTTTGCGGAATCTGGCCGAGCGACCCGTCGGCTGCCGAGATGATCGCTGTCACCTCTGCCAGCACACCGTTGGTGACGCCTGCGCCGCCGTATGCGCGCGGCACGGTGATACCCCACAGGCCGCTCAGGACGAAGGCATCCAGCTCCGCCCATGGCAAGCGACGCTCGCGGTCACGCAACGCCGCATTCGGCGCGAATTCAGCGGCGAGCCGTTGTGCGACCGCTAGCGCCTGCGCGTCGTCTTTTATCAGATCGGGTACGCGAGCCGGACGCGGGCTGGGGATCGGTCCTGCGAGCGCGGCGGCCGTGCTGCCCTCGGATACAGAAAAAATCATGGCTTAGTTCCAGGAGTGCCGCGCGGGCAGCACATCGTTGAGATAGTAGTTGCCGATCAGGTGCGACTTCCAGCGCACCGGGTCATGAAGCGTGTGAGTACGCGCGTTGCGCCAATGACGATCCAGGTTATGGGCCGCGCGCGTGGCCGAGGAGCCGGCCAGCTCGAACAGTTTTTCACTGGCCTCGAGCGCAATGCGCGTGGTTAATACCTTGGCTTCGGCAACCGCCACCGAAGCGCGTGCGCTGAGCTCGGCGTCAAGCGTTCCTGAGGAGGCGATCGCATCCAGGGTACGGCCGGTCTCAAGCAGGACTTCGTGGGCGGCATGGAGGTCGATTTGCAGGCGGCCGACATCAGCGATGATGTACGGATCATCCACAGCATGCTCCAGCCCCGAATCGATCCACGGCCGGGCGCGTTCACGCACGAAAGTCATGGCATCAGCCACTGCCGCTTCGGCGATGCCCTGGTCGATCGCGGCCTGAATCAGTTGCGAAGTCGGACCGTATAGTCCGGGACGATCGGCGAGTTGCCAGATTGGAAGCACGTCTTGCGGGTCGATTGCGACCTGATCGAACACCACGCTGCCGCTGGCCGTGGTGCGTTGACCGAACGAACTCCAGTCGTCGATCACGCTGAGTCCCGGCGCGTCGCGAGGTACCCAGACCTGGACCGCGCGGCCCTCGTCGTCTGTCGCTCGAGTCGGCACGCGGTGCGCGAACAATGCACCCGTGGAGTAAAACCGGCGGCCGTCGAGGCGCAATCCATCGGGGGTCGTGCGCAGACGCGTGGTGCCCTGGAGGATGGTCGAGGACTCGGCTGAGCGGCGCTCCGGTCCGGCATTGCCCAGCCGTCGTCCAGCCAAGACCTCGTTGTACAGGCGCAGCTTCTGAGCGGGCGTGCCGATCTCGCGCAATACGCCCAGCACACCGAAATGATTCTGCGGAATCTGTCCCAACGCCGGATCGGCCGCGCATAGTATGACAAATACCTCGGCGAGGGTCGCAAGCGACACGTCGGCACCACCGTATTCGCGCGGTACCGTGATGGTGCCGAGCCCGCTTTCGGACCAGAGATCGAGTTCGGCCCAGGGTAACAAGCGTTCCCGATCCCGGTTCGCGGCGCCGGGCGCGAATTCATCGGCCAGACGGCGAGCCGCGTCCAGCGCGTGTGCGTCGTTTGAAATACCTTGGACGCGGTCCGGATCGGGAAGTTTGGGCAAGCGCAATTCAGCGCCTGCGATAGTACTCGTCGACATGATTGTTCCAGAGGGAAAGGTTGCTCGCAGGCTTTCGATATTTTGGAAATCGCAAAGCGCTACTGCCGAACACCGGAGCGGTGCGGCCACCGCGAAGGGTAGTCACCGAAACGGATCCTTATCCTCAATTGGAACAGTGCCAATCTCACGGGCCTACTATCAAAATGGAAGTTGCTTATCAGCAATCGAGATTAGCCCGGCGCGAACACCAAGATGGCGTTTTCACGAAGCGTGGCGCCCTGACGTAAATTTCCTTTGGGGACGTCGAAAGCGCGCGAGCTTCTCAAGCGTCACAATCGACGCGGTGACCTCGCCGCGTTGGATAGAGGATAGACAGGCTTTCCCGGTGACGTGACGGACAAGCGTCACGGCTCATCCCGCCAGTCGCTCAAGGGAATTTCGGGGATAAAAACGAACAGATCCGCGACGTAGCCCATGTCAAAATAGCCCGCACGTGCGTACGCAGCGATGCACTCCAGCCGCTCCGAAGCGTGCAGTGCCGGCCCAACCTCCTGCTGTCCCGCCTTACTCGCACAGGCCGCTGCAGCAGGCCTTGACGGCCCGCGTCGCAGGATATTTCTGAGCCTTGCCCAAAGCCCAGTCTTCACGGCAAATTCCTTGTCCGGTGCCATGTGCTGCCCTCCGCTCATCCTGTAATCCCCGGCCGGCTACCGCACGGCGCGCTCGGCACCGCCGTCGCTTCGCGCGCAACACGGGAGAGGGTGGCGAGTAAGACGATTTAATCGTAGAACGCATGTCATGCGTCGCCAACGAACAATGCCTGCTTTGCTTATGGCTGTGCCGCGATTGAGGCCTGCTGGGCGGCTCAAGCTGCGGGTTGCATAACGAACCAGGCCACTAAAGACACAGGGACTTGAAGACTCTTCGATAGGCATTGCCCCACTGATCAGACCATCGGGCAATCGCAGCACGGACGAAAACACACCCGATTCTTAGCAAAGCAGAATTGCTTGCTTTGCGCCAGAATTTGATTCGCTTATCTTCGCGTCGGCTTCCTGAAAGAGTGGGCGTCAAAAGACTACAAAGGCTCGTGGCGCTGCTGCGACTAAAGCAAATTACGTGGAGATTGAGATGAATTGGGTTCGTGGCATTTGTGCTTTCCTGCTCGTACCGGTCGTGGCGGTGTCTGCATACGCGGCAGATCCCGCGAAAAACGAGATCCGCTTTGGCGCGACAGCGGGTCCTTATGCCGACCAGATTCGCTATGGCATAAAACCGGTGCTGGAGAAGGAAGGCTATAAGGTCACGATCATCGAATTCACCGACTATGTACAGCCCAATCTCGCCCTGGCGGACGGAGCGCTCGACGCCAATGCGTTTCAGCATGAGATTTACCTGAAGAAATTCTCCGATGATCATAATCTCAAGCTCTCCGAACTGATCAAGGTCCCGACCGCACCGATCGGCGCCTACAGCCACAGATTCAAAAGTCTTGCGGACGTGAAGGACGGCGCGACCGTATCGTTGCCCAATGATGTCACTAACCAGGCGCGTGCAATCGTGCTGCTTGAACAGATCGGCTGGGTCACGCTCAAACCGGGGACCAATCCGGTCACGTCATCCGAGCGAGACATAGCCACCAACCCGCATAAGCTCAAGCTGCTGCCACTTGACGCCGCGCAATTGCCCCGCTCCCTCGACGACGTAGATTACGCGTTCATCAATGGAAATTTCGCGCTGGCCGCCGGGCTGAAGCTTACCGACGCGTTGTTGCTCGAAAAGATTCCGCCTCACTACCTCAACCTCGTCGCCGTGCGTAGTAGCGACCTCGAAAAGCCGTACGTTCAGGACATCGCCAACGCTTACAAGTCTCCCGAGTTCAGGCGCGTGGTCGACGAGCGATTCAAGGGATTCACGCGCCCCGACTACCTGCGCTAAGTGCTCGCCTGAAGATTTAAAAATCTTAAATCGCCCGGCAGTCGTCCTTTTTTCGGTACTTGGCAACGCGCTGAAAGTGATGAATATCTGCCGATAGCTCGTCGAGTATCTGCTTGGCATTCAATATTTTCAAATAAGCCGCCCTTGCGCAGCTTTCCTCAAATACTTACACCTCCTCGCGATAACGACATTCCGATTTGTTGGTTCACCTTCGCCTTTTCCGCTGATAGTGTATGCGGCCTCCAGGGAAGCACTCCTCACGCGAATCATTCGAACACGCAGTCACACAGAGGGAATAACGGTGTCCATACAGTTGAAAACGTCCGCATGGGGCATGCTCGGGCGTAGCGTGATGATCGTCGCCCTGCTAAGTCAGGGAATATTGGCTCATGCACAAACTCCCAAACGCGGAGGCACGCTGACCGTCATCGCGCAGCCCGAGCCTGTCATCCTGACGGCAGCGCTAAGCACATCGTCACCCACCGGAACCTTCAGTACCAATGTATTCGATGGCTTGATCGAATACGACAACGACTTTCACCTGAAACCCGGCCTCGCGGAAAAATGGGACCTGTCGAAAGACGGCAAGACCCTGACGCTCAATCTGCGTCACGGAGTGAAGTGGCATGACGGCCAGCCATTCACATCCGCTGACGTCAAATGGACCCTTGAGAACGTCTGGAAAAAATACCATCCGCGTAACCAGGCTCTGTTTGCGAACGCAAATCAGGTCGATACCCCAGACGACTACACCGTCGTCATCCACTTCTCCAAACCTTCGCTCGCGGTACTGAGTTCGCTCAACAGCAATGGCGCACAAGTGCTTCCAAAGCACTTGTATGAAGGCACGGACATTCTCAACAATCCGTACAACAACAAGCCGGTTGGTACGGGTCCGTTCATCTTCAAGCAATGGGTGAAGGGCAACTACATCCTGCTCGAACGTAATCCGGACTACTGGGACAAGGGCAAGCCCTATCTGGATAAAGTGATTTATCGCGTGATTCCGGACGGCGGCGCGCGCACCGCCGCGCTTGAAAAGGGAGACGTGCAATATGCGTCGTTGAGCCCGGTGCCTGCCCGTGATGCGCAACGTCTGGCGAAGCTGCCCACCCTGCGCATCCAGACCAAGGGCTACGAATGGCTCTCACCCTGGCTGTTCCTCGATACCAATGTCGAGCGTCCCTACCTGAAGGACGTGCGGGTACGCGAAGCACTCTACCGTGCGATCGATCGCGATGCGTACATCCGCGTGGTCTGGTCCGGATTCGGCAAAGCGGCAGTCAGCCCAGTGGTCTCCACGTTGACGGAGTTCTTCGAACCAAACGTGCCGAAGTATCCGTATGACGTGAAGCAGGCTAACGCGTTGCTCGATGCAGCGGGTTACAAGGCCGGTCCGGACGGTACGCGCTTCAAGATCGTTATCGACTATCTGCCTTATGGCGACGAGTTTCGACGCAGCGCCGAGTTCATCAAGCAGGCGTTCAAGAAAGTCGGCGTGGATGCGGAGATTCGTAACCAGGACGTTCCCACCTACACGCACCGAATTTACGGCGACCGCGATTTCGATGTGACAATCCAGTGGTATGCGGGCTTTTCAGACCCGCAAGTCGGGGTAACGCGTAATTACCAGTCGGACAGCATCGGCAAGAATATTCCTTTCAGCAACGGTCCGGGCTATCGCAACGCGAAGGTCGACCAGCTGATTCGCGATGCCCAGGGTTCCGGCGACCAAGCTGAGCGCGTGAAGCTGTTCAAGGAGTTCCAGCGTCAGGTTCAAACCGATCTGCCTTCGTTGCCGCTGCTCGAAATGCACTTCTTCACGCTCGAAGCATCCGATCTCCACGATACAGTGAGCGGTGTCGACCAGGTGTACGGCTCGTTCAAGAACTTCTGGTACACCGATCCTTCAAAACATGAGTGACTCTGACGCGACTCGCCCATCGCGGTTTCATTCCTCGATTGTGTCGAGATGGCTCAGGAAGCTGTGGCAGCTCGCCGGTATCGTTCTCGGTGTGGCGATCGTCAACTTCTTTTTGTTACGCCTCGCGCCGGGTGACGCGGTTCAGGTCATCGCCGGTGAGGCCGGATCGGCATCGCCTGAATACATTGCCGCCTTGAGGCAGCAATTCGGCCTCGACCAGCCGCTCTATGTTCAGTTCGCCAAGTACCTCGGCCACCTGGCGCACTTCGACCTGGGCTATTCGTATCGACAAGGTATGTCGGTCGCGCATCTGATAGGCACCCGGCTGCCGGCCACGTTGCTGCTGATGGGCAGCGCCGTGCTGCTGGCCGCCGTGATCGGCGTCACGCTGGGCGCTCTGGCCGCTTACCACGCGGGTCGCTTCGTCGATATATTGGTGTCCACGCTCGCATTGCTGTGCTTCGCGACGCCTCTGTTCTGGGTCGGCATGATGCTGGTCGTTGTATTTTCCGTCTGGCTCGACTGGCTGCCGGTCGACGGCATGGCAACGGTCTCGTCGGGGTTGACCGGCCTCGCCTACCTGGTCGACGTTCTCCATCATCTGATTCTTCCGAGCATCACGCTTGCGCTCTTCTACGTGGCGATTTATACCCGGCTGATCCGGGCAAGCGTGATCGACGTGAGACGGCAGGCTTACGTGAGGACAGCGGTTGCGCGCGGTGTACGGCCGGCGCGGCTGTTTCGCGTGCATGTCCTGAGAAACGCGCTGATTCCATTCGTCACAATGCTCGGCATGCAGATCGGCTCGATCATCGGCGGCGCGGTGGTCGTTGAGACCGTGTTCTCGTGGCCGGGCCTTGGAAGGCTCGCTTTTGACGCGCTGGTACAGCGCGACTTGAACGTGCTCCTCGGCATTCTCCTGTGCAGTTCCATCCTGGTCGTCCTGATCAACTGGGCCACTGATTTCGTCAATCGTCGACTTGACCCCCGGATCGCGAAAGACTGACATGTCCAGCTCAATCGAACCAATCACCCCTCGCCCTGCCGCGGTTTCATACGAACGGCGTTCGTGGTTGATGCGCCTGCTGCGCTCGCCGTCCTGCGTGATCGGTGGTGGCCTGCTGCTGGCCATTCTTGTCATGGCGGCGACAGCAGGTTGGCTTTGCCCTGGCGATCCGCTCGAACTCGTGGCCGAGCCCTTTTTGCGTCCCGGGCAGGATCCCGCGTACCTGCTCGGCACCGATATGCTCGGGCGCAATATTCTTGCGGGCATTGTCCACGGCTCACGGGCTTCGCTCTTGATCGCGAGTGTCGCGACCCTGATCGCAGCGGCGCTCGGCATCGCGGGGGGACTAGCGGGCGGTTATTTTGGCGGGCGCGTCGACCGCGAGATCAGCCGCATCACCGTGTTTTTCCAGACCATGCCCCCTTTCCTGTTCGCGCTCGCCATCGTGGCTATCGTGCGGCCCTCCGTGGCGACCATTGCGATCGCGATCGGTATCACGTCATGGCCGAATCTCGCGCGCCTCGTCAGGTCCGAGGCGCAGAAGCTGCGTCATAGCGAGATGGTTCAGGCGAGCATTGCGCTCGGCGCGAGCGACTGGCGCATCATCATCCGCGATATCCTTCCGAATACGCTCACGCCAATATTGGTGTCGACATCGCTGCTGGTCGCAACCGCGATCCTCACCGAATCCGCCCTGGCGTTCCTGGGACTCGGCGATCCGAACGTGGCGAGTTGGGGCAATATGGTGGGCTCGGGGCGCGAAGTGTTGCGCACGGACTGGTATATCGCCACGCTTCCCGGACTGGCTATCGTGGTAACAGTGCTGGCGCTCAATCTTCTTAGCGACGGGCTGGCGAAAGTACTCGACCCGCGCGGAAACGACTAATGGCAACGACCGATTTTCTGAGGATACTGACATGAGCCGCATCGACAACATCGGCAAACAAGGACTTGAAGGACGCGCGCTCGAAGTGTTCGAGATTGTCGAGCGTGACTACGGTGCATTCGGCAACATGCTTGGCGTGCTCGCCCATCGTCCGGCGTCCATCGAGCATATTTATGGACTGCTGCAGTCGGCCAAAGACGCACTGATTACGCGACGGCACCTGGAAATCGTGCTCGTGACGGCGTCGCGCGAAAATCAGTGCCAATACTGCGTCTCGCATCACGCGCCGAAACTGGGCGCGCTGGGTATCGACACCCATACTGTCGAGAACATTCTCGACCTCAACGTACCCGGGCTCGATCCGGTGGAACGGCTGGTTCGCGACTATGCGTCAGCAGTCACGCGGCAGCGCGTGACGGACCGGCTGGTCGAACGCCTGCGCGAGCACTTTTCTCAAGAACAGGTCGTCGAGCTAACCTTGCGGGCTTCACTCTACGCATTCTTCGCACGATTCAATGAAGCGCTGGAAATTGAAGTGGAAGAAGATGTGGCAGGCGCTCCTGCTCACTGAGTTGATCAAACAATGACGCCGTCCCGCGCGCGCTCCAATGCGCGCCGATGCCCGGGCGCCGAGGCGATCAGGGAACGCGTGTAGGCGTGCGCGGGGCGGGACCAGATAGCATCGTGGTCGCCGCTTTCTACAATGCGGCCAGCTTGCATGACCAGCACCCGGTCCGCTATATACCGAACCACGGCAAGATCATGCGAGATGAACAACATCGACAGATTGAACTCGGCTTTCAGGTCGACCAGCAGGTTCAGTATTTGCGCCTGAATCGATACATCGAGTGCCGACACGGGTTCGTCACAAATAAGCATGGCCGGCTTTAGCACCAGCGCTCTTGCAATGCCAATGCGCTGCCGCTGGCCACCCGAAAATTCATGCGGATAGCGGTGCCGCGCGTCGGCCGGCAATCCAACGGCATCGAGTATCTGGTTTATTCTTGCCCGTCTTTCACCCTTGGACAGGCCGCCCTGCACGGTCAACGCAAACTGCAAGATCTGATCTACCGTTTGCCGAGGATTCAGCGATGCAAACGGATCCTGGAAGATCATCTGCAAGTGCCGCCTGTGGGGCAGCAGCGCTTTGCGCGACAGGCTCGAGATATCCTGTCCGTTCAACAGAATGCGACCGGATGCGGAATCGACGAGCCGCATGATCGTGCGCGACAGCGAGGTTTTTCCGCAACCTGATTCGCCCACGAGCCCCACCGTCTCCGCGCGGTTGACCGTGAGGCTGACATCACGGACAGCGTGCCGCGGACCCTCGGCGGTCTGGTAGATTGTGTTCACATGGTCGACGACAAGCACGGGCGTTGCATCGGCGGAACTCACCTGGTTTTCAGGCTTTGCAGACGGCGTTTCGAGTGAGAATGCCAGTTCGCCTTCCGGCGTCTCTTTCACTCGCACCTCCGCGAGCCGCGACGTCCGGTAATGGCGATCCGCCCCAAGGTGCAGCGACGCGCCCAGCAAGCCGCGCGAGTAGGCATGCCTCGGCTTCGCTGTAAACGCCCGCGTGGTTTGCTGCTCCATCTCGCGGCCGCGGTACATCACGACCACGCGATCCGCCCAGTCCGCGACCACACCAAGATCATGAGTGATCAGCAGCAAGCCCATCGACAAATCGCGTCGCAGCCTGTCCAGCAGCGCCAGGATGTCGGCCTGGATAGTGACATCCAGCGCCGTGGTGGGTTCATCGGCAACGAGCAACTTAGGCTCGCATGCGATTGCGGCGGCGATCATCACGCGTTGACGCTGACCGCCGGAAAACTGATGAGGGTAGTCGTCTATGCGCCTCGCGGGCTCGGCAATCTGCACGAGATCGAGAAGTTCGAGCGTCCGCGCGCGAGCGGCCCGCCTGGACATTCCGAGGTGCAGCCGCAATGCCTCGCCAATCTGATCGCCAATCTTCAGGACCGGGTTGAGGGAGGTCGTCGGCTCCTGGAAGATCATCGATATCCGATGACCTCGTATGGCGCTCAAGCGCGACTCCGATAGGGCCAGCAGGTCGACGCCATCGAAATGCACTTCACCGTGGACGCGGGCTGCGGGAGGAAGCAGGCGCAGTAACGCCATTGCCGTCGTGGATTTTCCACAGCCAGACTCGCCGACCAATGCGAGGACCTCCCCTGCTTCAATGTGCAAGTCGAGAGCGGTGACCGCGCGATGCGTGCCGTAGGACACGTTGAGGTTACGAACGTCCAGAAGACGCGGTGTGACAGCAGGAGGCATTGATGAAGGGCGGCGGATAAGAAGGTGCGAAGGTGTGATCCGGCTTTCGCGGACGTTCGAAAATAGCAGAACCGTACCGTCCAGCAAACCAACAATGTCAGCTATCAATTGGCATTTTCCTGTGCTTGGCACAAGTGCGTTTCGTATGCAGCGCCTCCCATAACACGTGCAGATATAAGCAAATCGTCCATCACGATTTGCGATCGGATTGACGAGCCCTAAACTTCATCCTTTCACTTTTCGCGAAACCATCCTGTGACCAGACCGATCCGGCTCAATGCCTTCCTGATGAACTGCGTCGGACATCTTGCGCCGGGGCAATGGACCGCCGCGGGAGATCGCGCCGTCGATTATCTAAGCCCGGTGTACTGGACCGACCTCGCGCGTCTGTTGGAGCAAGGACTTTTCGAAGGGGTATTCCTGGGCGATGTCCTCGGCGCCTACGACGTTTACGGCTCGAGCGCCGATGCAGCACTGCGTCACGCGGCGCAGGTTCCGATGAACGATCCACTGGCCGTCATTCCGCTCATGTCCCAGGTAACGGAGCATCTGTGCTTCGGGGTGACGTGTTCGCTTTCTTATGAGCATCCGTACACTTTTGCCCGCCGCATGAGCACGCTGGATCACTTGACGAACGGGCGCATCGGCTGGAACATCGTCACAGGTTATCTGGACAGCGCCGCCCGCAATATCGGCCTCGACCAGCAGTTGTCCCATGACGAACGATACGATCTCGCCGACGAATACATGGAGGTCTGCTACAAACTGTGGGAAGGGAGCTGGGAAGACGGGGCGGTGGTGCGCGACCGCGAGCGCGGCATCTATACCGATCCCTCGAAGGTACATGGAATCGCTCACGAGGGCCGTTACTTCAAGGTGCCCGGCTTCCATATGTGCGAGCCCTCAGTGCAACGCACGCCGGTGCTGTTTCAGGCAGGCAGCTCTGGTCGCGGCAAGCAATTCGCCGCGCAACACGCCGAATGCGTATTCGTCGCAGCACCAACGCGTGGCATCGTAAAGCGCAACGTGGCGGATATCCGCGCGGCAGCGAGCGCAAATGGTCGCGACGCCAACAAGCAAGTGCTGATCTTCGCGATGTTCACGGTTGTGCTTGGCCGCACGCAGGAAGAGGCGCTTGCCAAGTTTCAGGAATACCAGCGGCACGCGAGCACCGAAGGCGCGGCTGCGCTGCTGTCAGGATGGACCGGAATCGACCTATCGACTTATCAACCGGAAGACGAGCTAACTTACGTTGACACCAACGCCGGCCGTTCCGCACTCGCTTCGTTTTCATCGGCGGATCCGTCGCGGGTATGGACCGTCGCTGAAGCCGTTGAGTACGTGTCCATAGGCGGACGTGGACCTGTCATTGCTGGAACGCCGCAACAGGTCGCCGACGAGATGCAGGCCTGGATGGACGAGACTGATCTTGACGGTTTTAACCTAACCTATGTCTCGGCGCACCGCACCTTTCAGGACGTAGTGGAGTTACTCGTGCCTGAGTTGCAACGGCGCGGCGTTTATCGGGAGCACTACGAGCAAGGGTCCTATCGGGAAAAGTTGTTCGAGACTGAAGCGCGCCTGCCTACGAATCATCCTGGCGCTCAGCATAGAAAAGTCACTACGCCCCAGTCTTGAATACCGGCCCTATCCGGAATGTCCGAGCACCATCGCTAGCGCATGCTTCAGCGAATCCGGGACTGTACGTTGCTGACGAATTCCCTTTGTCCCGTCGCCGTCTCACCCGCATTTTTCGTGGGTCAACAGGCGAAAGAACCGGCGACTATCAAACGCGGCAGCATGTTGCACGTGCAGCAGAACTTCCAGGCGTGTCAGGCACCCCGGGCGCTGGCTGCATCGATGGCGGTCGGCGTCGTGTCCGCCTCCTGTCTGGCCCGGCTTTTTATCAAGCGCGGCCAGCCGCTTCCAAAAAGTTTCAAGCCTTGGCGCCCACCGCCCTTTACGCTTGGTGCACCAGTGGGGTAAATCGCAGCAAAACTGTTGTGGTGTGCAGTCGTCGGGCTCGGCTGTGAACCCGACGTACTCGTGCAAGATGCAAAAGCAGCGCGGTAAGGCAGCCGCCGGATGCATCATCAAGCACGTGCCCCAGCACCCGGCCTCCAGGCCCTTGATCAGTTCTGAAGCAGACTCAGGTAATTGCCGCTCGGATACGCGGTGTTCAGCCACGTCGCCAAGCGGTTTACCTGGGTTTTATCAATTCCCTCCCCTTGCATCAGGGGGATCTGGTTCCACGTCCAGGTGGGAAAATTCTCGACCGTGCCACCGGACAATGTCCCGTGAACATAGTCGATCGCGCATAAGCTCCTCATGCTCCAATAGCAGGTCGTCTCGCCAGGCACAGCATTCGTCTGCCCTTCGCGCTGCCACGAGTTAATGTTGAAGCTGGTTGTGGTATCCATCCAGTTCGACAGGAACGCGCCGACAACCGCCTGCTCCGTCGCCAGGCTCGTGCCTTTCCAAACACCGGTCTGGCCGCCATTCCATACATCGAGAGGACTGGAATCGCGAATCGTCCAGCCACGGTCGACGTTGGTGACTCCCACGCCGTTATCCATTTCCTGGGCGCCCTTCAAGACATACAGGAAGTTCCTGATCGGCTCGGCCCTGCCGCTGCTCTGATACAGGTTGTTGAGCAGGCCATACGCGTATTGCCAGTCCGTCGGCAAATGCACGTTGTGCGCGCCCGATCCAGGGTTCAGCAGGATCTGCAGGTAATACCATTGATTGGCCTTCACATAGTGGCCAACGGCACTGCCGAACATGCTGTTATTGGGCGGAAAATTTTGTATATGCGGGGAGACATTGAATATGAATCGCCAATATCCGCACCAGCCCCGTGCTTCGGCTTTCGGCGCCTGCTCTTCATTAACCCATGCGACCGGGCAATTTGTCTCCAGCGAGTAGTCCTGGGCGAGTTCCCAGGACTTCAAAAGCTGCCATTGCACCGTCCCGTAGAGATTCTCTTGTTGAGGAATCGTATAACTTCCGGACACGCCCGCACTCGGCGGTGCGAAATCTTCGCCAAGTGCGACGCCCCAGTAATAAAGGTCGTTAAATATATCGCCCGTCTTGCCTTGAGCGTAGGGCGTCCCGCCCGTGGCAAGCTGGGTCTTCATATTGTATGTTCCGTTCCCGGTGCCCTCTCCCGCGTATAACTTGTTTAGATTGCTGTTGGTGAAATAGTCGCCCCACGCATCTTTCGGATGGATATGCGGGACCCAGTGATTCCAATCGGGCAACTGAAAACCAATGGGTATTTCCCTGATATTGATTTGCCCTTTGGTCGCTATGGCGACTTTATTTACGCCGCTGGGGAAGATCGCGGCGAGCGTGTCCAGGTCGTTCTCGGACACCGCATCTACGCCCGCTCCACATGTCCAGTCGCTGACTGGCGCACTGTCCAGGCCAGGGCCCGGTTGATAAGGCGGGTTCCACGGTCTGCAATTGACGCCCGGTGTTGGGTATCGGCTAGCCAGGCTGCGAATGTAGCTGGCAATCTGCACGCCTTGGTTTTGAGTCAAACCGTGGTATTCACTTCGAACAACAATGGAGTTATTCGAATAGTTGAACTTGAACAAGTCGCTTCCGCTGGCGGCGTGACAGTCCATGCAATGAGCCTTGAGTTGCTGGCCGGCGTTGATGGGCGAGTCTATCAGCGTAGCGCTTTGCCACAATGCCTGGCCCGCGCTGATATCACTCGCTCCCGGAAGCGGCGCGGTCCATTGGGTTGGATCGTCTTGAGTAAAGTTGGTGCTCGGGATTAAATTTTGCCCCGACACATCCTGCAAATTAAACGATAAAACCCGATAACCTGAACTGACGCCATCGGTTGTGTTGTATCGAAAATTAATAACGTTGCTGCCATTGACCGCGCCGGAGACAGGCACATTCAAGCTAATGGTGTCGTAGCCGCCTCCTATTCCGCCATACAATTTAGCATTACCAAGTACCGTGACATTTGCGTTGGTTAGATCGATCCAGGTCCCGCCATTGATCTGAACGGAACCTTTAGCGTCGTACGATAAATTGTTGACCTTCATGGTCAGGACTTTAGCCGACGCACCGGCTGGAATAGTAAGCGTCGTGCTCACGATCTTGCCGCTGGCGGCGCTCATCACTTCGAGAGGCATGATGATGGCGCCTGACGTTGATGTGCCGGCATTGGTGGGAGAGGTCTGCCCAAGGCTGGATCCGCCCGCTGCACCGCCCGACGATGCTGGAGACGAAGCAGGGTTACTTGAGTTGGCTGAACCCGACGAAGCGGCCGCCGGTGCGCTGGCAGAAGATGGGCTGCTTGCTGAGCCGGAAACGCCGTTGGGCTGACCCGACGTACCGGTGTCACCGCTCCCTCCGCCGCCTCCGCACGCGCTCAGGATGACGCTGCTGATCACAAGAAACATCGAAACTTTATCGAGTTTTATCATCGTTTATTTCGGTGTGGAAAGATAAAAACCCCCGGCCTGAAAAGGCGGGAGTCCAGCATTTTTAGGTACAGCGCTATTTCTGCAGAAGGCAGCGCCTTGCATGAAATGGCAGTGGTGTTGCTGGCATAAACCTGGACAGGGGCGCGCCCACTACTCGGCGCAAGTTCGTCGGGCGGGTAATGTTTTTCGCTCGAGACGGCCCCATACCGGCGCGCTGTGCGGGTTTCATCAGAACGGGCAATGTCGCTAAGCCGACTGCGAATCCAATTAAGCTCGTATCGAGGAGCTTATGAAAATTGCTGGATATATTGTCTGAAGAATTAATCGGGTGACGCCTGATTTTGAATTGTGACTTCGGCTCACCGAGCTTGAGCATTCGTTTTCGTCTCCACGCCACGCATTGTTTGGGTTCAATTCACCACTGCAGCATGCTTACGCATTAACGTGTGAAACATGTGAAAACGCGGATCTTAAAAGTCGCGTTTGTGCCATCGCCATGCGCTCGGTATGGGCGATGTCGACGATCAGCACTAGCTGACTGCTTCTACTCCAGAATGGTTTTTCAGTGCACCGCAGGCAAGCGATGCTAGATGACGGGATGATAAATGGTATTAGTGGTTTATCAAACAATTCATAATATTTTATCGAAAAATATAAAGGCGCTAATCGCTCTAGCTTAGCGCCGCGACGCACGCATGCCGAAGGCAAACCCTCCCCCGAGTTTGTGTCCCCGATCGACTCGGAATCAATCGCGCGTCTTGACCACTTGCGCGGGCCATACGATCTCCAGTTCCAGCGCAATTGAACGCGCCAGTCCTTCGAGGTCCGGGAAAAGCGATGCGTTCGTGATGTTCATCCTGTACAACGAACGCATGGCTTCGTCCCGTAAAGTCGATGGCAACACGATCTTGCGCAGCAGTTCGTCGCTGCAGGTGTATTGATCAAGGATCATGTCGAGCGGCTGATGCAGCAGGCCGGGCAACACGAACGTGCCCGCTTGCGCGATCAGCCGCTGATCCATTTCGGCGGGTTCGCCAAACCACATCACCGGGTTTTCGTCGCTAAGATAAAACCTTTCGAAATTTCCGGGCAAGCGTGGATCGATCATCTCTCGTATAAGATGCGGTGCCGAAACCGGGACTGCGCGATCCGTCCACAACGCAGGGGTGTTTACCGCGAAAACAGCTGCGTCAGTGACAGCGCGCTCAAGCGCAAAAAACGCGGCAACAAATGGCGACTTGGTGAAATCGAGCAGTCTGGTCGGCGCACCGTGGTGCTGCATCAGCCCGAGGCAACGCAGGTCGTCGGACAGCGCGCGGACATCGGAAAGATAGTTATGCGCCTTTCGCCTGAAGATGCGAATGGCGCGCTGCTCCTGAATCCGCCACGCCGAGCGGTCAGGCACGAATGCGGACAGGTAGCGCGATAACGAACTTTGCAACGGCCATCGCGCGTCTTGCTGACCGCGAAACGCCCAGCCATCGAGTTCTATGGTGAGACTCATGAACTCCTGCCAGTTCGACACAATAATGGTTTGCATTGTCACTTATCCAGAGTAGCACTCGCTGCTTACTGCCCGATCACAGGTCCGGGCGCGGTAGAAGCAGCCGACACAGCATCCCATAGGAGGAGATGCGGAAGAGACGCGCCGCAGGGTTCATGATCCAACTTTTGAGCGGGGCGCGCTGCCCAGACCTCCCAAAGCTGCAATCACACCCAGCTCGAAAACCTTTAACCGCGATGTCATATCATGTTTGCTTCGCGACCATCAATACCCCACAGGCAGATCGACATGACCGACAACGGCAACCCGCTGCTACAAGACTGGCAAACGCCCTACCAATTGCCGCCCTTCAAGCAGATCCAGTCCGAGCACTTCGCACCCGCATTCGCGGTGCTCTTCGAGCAGCATCTGGCGGAAATTGATGCACTTGCTGAAAATCAGGCCGCGCCCACATTCGACAACACCGTGGCCGCGTTCGATGCCGCCGGCGCCACGCTTGATCGTGTGCGGCTGACTTTCGAAAATCTATGCGCCTCCGAGTCACCGGCTGCGTTGCAGGCCGTGGAGCGCGAGATGGCGCCGCTGCTGGCCGCGCACGACAGCAAGGTGTCCATGCACGCTGGTTTCTTCGCGAGACTCGACGCTGTCCACCGGCAAGCTGCCGTGCTGGATCTTAACGAAGAGCAGCAGCGTCTGCTGCAACGCATGCATACCGATTTCGTCCGTACGGGGGCCACGCTGCAAGGCCTCGACCGCGAGCGTTTCGCGGCCATCGCCACGCGGCTCGCTGATCTGCAGACGCAATTCGCGCAGAACATACTCGCGGATGAATCCGGCTACCAGTTGCCGTTGACATCGGAAGCGGAACTGGCCGGGTTGCCTGATTTTCTGCGCCAGTCGGCACGTAGCGCCGCAAAAGAACGCGGTATAGAGGGCTACGTGATCACGTTATCTCGTTCGCTGGTGCAGCCCTTTCTTACGTGGTCCACCCGCCGCGATCTGCGCGAGACGGCATGGCGCGCCTGGACCAGCCGCGGAGAAAACCCTGCACGCGATAACCGGCCGATCGCTCGAGAAATACTGATGCTGCGGCAAGAACAAGCACGTTTGCTCGGCTACGAAAACTTCGCTGATTACGCGCTTGCCGATCGCATGGCGGGCAAGGCGTCTGCGGTCCATGCGCTGCTTAGTCAGGTATGGGAGCCGGCGAAGGCCAGCGTTGAACAGGAGCGGCAGGCACTGGCCGCGCAGGCTGCCGCGCTGGGCGAACCTACCGACATTGAACCGTGGGACTGGTATTACCTCGCCGAGAAGGTACGGGTTACCCGCTACGCACTCGACGATGCGCAAGTGAAACCGTACTTCAGTCTGGACGCTATGCTCGCCGCCATGTTCGATTGCGCGGAACGCCTGTTCGGCGTGCAGTTTGTCGAACAGACCGGCGTGCCGCTGTATCACCCGGACGTGCGCCTGTGGGAGGTGCGCCGCGGAGCTGAACAGGTGGGACTCTTCCTTGGCGACAACTATGCGCGGCCTAATAAACAGGGCGGCGCGTGGATGCACGTTTATCGCAAGCAAAGGCGTCATGGCGGCAAGGTGACGCCGATCGTGGTGAACAACAACAACTTCGCCCGCACCGACGATGGTCCGACGCTGCTGAGTTTCGATGACGTACGCACGCTGTTTCACGAGTTCGGCCACGGCCTGCATGGCTTGCTGTCCGATGTGAACTACGGTCGCCTGTCGGGTACCAATGTCCCGCAAGACTATGTGGAACTTCCTTCCCAGTTGATGGAAAACTGGGCCACGGTGCCGGAAGTGCTTGCGAAGCACGCGCGTCATGTAACGACTGGCGAGCCTATCCCGGCTGCGTTGATCGAGCGTATCCGAGCTTCCCAGACTTTCAACCAGGGGTTTCAGACAGTCGCCTATACATCGTCAGCTTTGATCGATATGGCGCTGCATCTGCGGAACGATCTTGATGGCATCGACATCGCCCGGTTCGAGATAGCTGAGCGGGAGCGTCTCGGCGTACCGCGCGAGGTCGGCATGCGCCATCGGCTGCCCCACTTTGGCCATATCTTCAGCGGCGGATATTACGCCGCCGGGTATTACGTCTATATGTGGGCGGAGGTCCTGGAAGCCGACGCGTTCGATGCATTCGAAGAAGCCGGCAACGCATTCGATCCCGCGCTGGCGGACAAGCTGCATCGATACGTGTACAGCGCTGGCGACAGCCGCGAACAAGGCTCGGCGTTCCGAGCTTTTCGTGGCCGCGATCCACGCGCCGAACCCATGTTGCGCAAACGCGGATTGCTTCGGACTGAGTGAAGCGGCCTTATTGGCGGGCCATGAGCGCATCGAATCAAAGTGACTGGCCCGATCCATCCTCGCCTATCTGTATAGGGCGCCTTGGCGGTCCGTGAAGCAATAATAACGGCTCGTCATTGGTCAGCACTATCAAGCCAGGGGGCACTCATGGACCGTCGCTATGTCACAGCCGATGTATTCACGGACGAAAAATTCAAAGGAAATCCGGTCGCTGTCGTGTTGGACGCTGAAGGTTTGTCGACAAACCAGATGCAGGCGATCACAGCAGAATTTGGGTATAGCGAAACCACATTTGTATTGCCGCCCCGCGATCCTGCCAACACGGCCTGGGTGAGAATCTTTACACCGAGCCGCGAAATTCCTTTCGCCGGACATCCGAACATCGGTACGGCGTTTGTGCTGGCTGCGAGAGCGGCATCGGGTCAGACGCCTCTGCGAGATCAACTCGTGTTTGAGGAGGCCGCGGGTCTGGTTCCGGTTACTCAACTGAAAGAAGACGGGAAGCTGGTCGGGGCTGAGCTCATTGCGCCAGAGCCGCTTGCCCGGCTGTCGCACGTGCCGCGGGAGCGCGTAGCAGCTTGTCTTTCCCTCGATCCCGCCGATATCCTGGTCGACGCTCACCCGCCACAGGTCGCCTCGGTCGGCCTCCCGTTCGTCGTTGTTGAACTTGCGTCCCGGGATGCACTGCGCCGGTGTACGCCGAACCTCGTCGCTTACAAAGGCTTGCTGCCCATTGACGGCGCTGTGTCCATCTACGCCTATACACGGGATGCAAGCCGCGACGCGACTAACGCTGACTGCGATCTGCAAGCCCGCATGTTCACGCCCCGCATGACGGAAGACCCGGCGACAGGCAGCGCAACGGCCGCCATGGCAGCGCTCGTCGCTCAGGTCCGGGGACAATCGGATCTGGTGCTGCGCGTGGGTCAAGGCGTAGACATGGGGCGGCCGAGCGTCTTGATCGCCAGCGTGGATACTGACAACGGCAAGACAAGAGTCCGCATTGGCGGCAAATGTGTCAGCGTGATGGAAGGATCGTTTTGGCTCGCTTCTTCTGAGCTGACCTGAGCGTGAGCAGCAGCGCGGCCAACGTCGGGCTTCGTAGCCTGCTTTGGCTACGCCTGCTTTGCCCTGCTCTATTCAGTGCCGATGATGCATCCACCAATGCCGAGGATGATCAGTCGTGCGCTCGCGTGTTTGAGCGGGCCATTTCGACTCGTTAATTAACAGAATAATTGCCACCAGCGCCAAGCCGCCGAGGCCGACCAGTACGTTGATTAAATCGATGGCGGAACTGTGCAAGGTTAGTCGCGACGCGGATCCAAGGATATCCATTACCGTATTCACAAACTCGTCCATGATGCCCTCCTGCGTCCTCTGCACTTACCTCTTTATGATAGGTAAACAGAGGCTTAAGAGTAAGCGCTCAGCATTCAAAATTCTTAGGTATTTTCACGGGTGGATTCCAGCGTTTCCGGCTAACGTGCCGAAACAATCGCTCTTGCTAGTCGATTAATGGGCGACCGGCCGATACCCATTGCTCCAGCTCTTTCAGCCGCAACCTGTAACGGGCAAAGTTGTGTTCACCGAGCCTGGAAATGTCGCCTCTCACCATGTCGATAAGGCGCGCCGCTTCGTCGTCCCGAAGCTTGAACTCTGCGATAACGGTTCCCAGTGCTTCCCGATCCCGCACGATCCGCGAGACCATCTCATTGATGGCTTCGCGGTACCTTGCACGGAACGGATCTGGCACTCCGGCGGCGTCGATCTGCGCTGCATACTTGGCAATAGAGCGCCGATAAGTCCAGGCAAAGAGATCGGCTGCAATACTCGTGTCGAGCCGCTCATAAACACCGATTTTTGCACGGGCATAGTCTTCGTCACCCACATCCAGGAAGCTAAGCGGCGCGCAGTTGTACAGCAGCAGCGGGATGTTGGCACTGAGGCGGCTGGTTCGTTTGTTGCCGTCCTCGAAAGGCTGGAGGTAGGCCAGGTTCACCCAAAGGAAAAATGCGGCTTCGACGGGATTTTTAATGTGACGCGCCTTCTCGGTGATCTGCTCCAGCATTTCACCAAGCAAAGAAGGCACATGAGACGGGATATAAACGGTATTGCTGATACTCACGACTCTTTCGCGAATCGAGCCAAGTGCGCCCTCATCATTAAGCAGTCCTTGCATCAGCAACGTGTGCAGATTGCGAATGACCATTGCAGTCAATCCGTACGATGGCACGTCGTCGATCAGGAACTCGATCGCCCTCTTATGGTTGAGCAACATGGTGGCGTCTTTATCCGCTGGATCGGCGGTTCCCGCGTCGAACAAGACCTCGGTGTCGAGCCTCGAATATCGATTGCCCTCAAGACGCGATGAGGAGAAGGACAAATCGATCAGCAGCGGCTCAATGACCTTGCGCGCGTACGTGCCGGCGGGTTGCTGGCCCGGTGATCGTCCTTCTTGATACAGATCGTTGGCGAGCGCTTGGGGAAGAAGGTAGCTCTGGTTTGGCACGTAACCGTCAACAAAATGCCGTTGATAGCTGATGGGCTGACGCGCCCCCAGCGGGACGTTCAGTTCATCGATAAGCGCCGCAGCAGCCTCAGACCAGGCTGGCGAAGCCGTCAGTTTCGCCTTGGCCGGGCTTGCAGCCACCACCGGAGCCATGGGTTCGACTTTGCGCCCCGGCAACCTGTAACGGACGGCCGAAGTTGCTCCAACCCGTTCGACCTTGCCGTCGCCGATGAGTCGGTCCAGATAGCGCAGGACCGTTGCTGACGGAGCGCCCATTGCCTCGGCGATCTCGCGGCGTGATAACAGATCCTGGCCTGCTGCTGCCCGTCTCACAAGAAGGTCCGAAATGGCGCTGTACAGCTCGCGCTTTGCCATGGTGGCCACCTAAAAATGATTCAAGAATGATTCTTGAATCAATCTTAAATCAAAATTTGATTTAAGGGGCCATTTTTGATTCAAGAATGAGGTGAGAATGATTCAAGAATGAGGCGACGGAGCACGAAATAAGCGATCCAATCGCTCTCCGCATTCGCGGAGCAACAGCCTGCTTTCGAGAGCACTCCGCCTAAGTGAGTGAGGGCTGGCGAAGGATTCAAGCCGTCATCCGAGCCGGCCATGCAGCCAAAGACGCCTTTCCTCGGGTGCGATTTCCTGCGGCCGGACGCCGCACGCTATCTCTTAAACGTAAAAACCCTAAAGAAGAAGTGGTTAACTGCCGTTATGTCCTTGTAACGCGAAACGCGTTCTCGCGTTACGTTCCAGATCGAAGAAAGGACACAATAAATGCGCAATAACCAGCCCGTCTCGCAGCAGGAGTACGACTTTCCCGCATCAGACATGCTCGTTTCGGCCACGGATCTTTCAGGCAACATCAAATACTGCAATCCCGCCTTTGTCGAAGTCTCCGGCTATTCGAGAGAAGAACTCATCGGCCAGCCGCACAATCTGATCCGCCACCCCGACATGCCCCGCGAGGCTTTCGCCGACATGTGGTCGACGATCCAGGAAGGTCGCCCGTGGACTGCCCTAGTCAAGAACCGTCGCAAGAATGGCGATTACTACTGGGTTCGCGCGAACGTGACGCCGGTGATCGAGCATGGCAAGGCCGTCGGTTTTCTTAGCGTGCGCGTGAAGCCGGGCCGCGACGAAGTAGCAAGCGCGTCCGGCCTGTATGCGCGGATGCAGGCCGGCGCAATGGGTTCGCTGCGCCTGAAACGAGGCGCGCTTGTACGCACCGGCCTGGCCGGCAAGCTTGGGGAACTGATGCGCATGCCGGTCGCGTCGCGTATTGCGATTGGCTATGCAGCCGGACCGCTGGCGGTGCTCGCGACCGGGTTGATCGCCTACCAGGGACTTCCGCCACTGCCCTTGTGGATCGCCTTTGGCGTGAGCGCACTGACGGGCGCCATCGGCTGGGTGACCGTTTCACATCACGTGGGCGCGCCCGTGCGCATCATGTCCCGATTTGCCGCGCGCATGGCGGCCGGCGATCTGACGGCGGCGATGGAAACCGGCGCTCGCGACGACCTCGGCGACGTCCAGCGCGCGCTGAACCAGCTCAAGGCGAACCTGTCCGCAATGGTCCTCGATGTACGTGGACAGATCGGCGGGATGATGGATGCCACGCGGGAAATTTCGAGCGGCAACATGGATCTGTCGCGCCGGACCGAATTGCAGGCTGTGTCGCTGCAGCAAACCGCCGCGACGATGGACCAGTTGACCGCCACGGTAAAGGGCAACGCGGACGCGAGCGTGCGCGCGCTGGATCTGGTGAAGGACGCGCAGACCGCAGCCAGCGATGGCGGCAAGATCGCGATCCAGGTCGAGCAGACCATGGCCGGCATCAACACGGCGTCGCAGCGTATCGCGGACATTATCGGCGTGATCGACGGTATCGCGTTCCAGACGAATATCCTCGCATTGAACGCGGCGGTGGAAGCGGCGCGTGCAGGCGAAGCGGGCCGCTCGTTCGCGGTGGTCGCAACAGAAGTGCGCAATCTCGCGCAGCGGTGCGCGGCGTCGGCGAAGGAGATCAAGGCGGTGGTGGAAACAAGCGTGGCACAGATCGCGGAAGGGACCGACCTGGTGTCACGCACAACCCTCCAGATGCATGCAATCGACGCGGCCGTGCTGCGGGTGTCGACAATCATCGGAGAGGTGGCGAATGCGAGCAGCGAACAGGCCGAGGGCATTCGTCAAGTGAACCAGGCGGTAGCGCATCTGGACGGTTCAACCCAGCAGAACGCCGCGCTGGTCGAGCAAGCTGCTGTGACTGCGCAACGGCTGGCCGAACGAGCCGATGTGCTCGATGACGCCGTGCGGTTATTTACTGTTGGGCAAAGGTGAGAGGAGCGCTCGCGGTACGTTTGATGCGAGCGCAACCCCAGCTTAATCAGCATCGGCGGCAGGCTCAGCGTCCAGCGCCAGCACTGTCACCCCTACATCGATCCGATGTGACCCGCCGCCGAGAATCATCCCCCGCAGCAGCGATACGTCGCTATAGTCCCGCCCCGTGGCGAGCGTCACATGTTCGAGATCGGCGAGCACATCGTTTGTCGGATCAAGATCGATCCAGCCGCTGCCGGGACAAAACACCGACACCCACGCATGCGATGCATCCGCGCCGATCAGCTTCTCCTGCCCCGGCGCGGGATCATTGCGCAAATATCCGCTCACGTACCGGGCCGGCAACCCGAGCGCACGCATGCAGCCGATCATCACCTGCGCAAAATCCTGGCAGACGCCCCGGCGCATTTCAAACGCGCGATGCGCAGGCGTGTCATACGACGTTGCCAAAGGCTTGTACTTGAAGTCGGCGTGAATCCTGTGCATCAAGTCAATCGCGCCTTCCGCCAGCGGCTTGCCCGCGGGAAAACTCTCCAGCGCGTAATCTCGCAGGTCCTGTCCGAGACTGATATTGGGCGACGCAAAGCAAAACTCTGTCTCAGGCCGAAACGGCGCACTGGCGCTAAAACGCATACCCTTCGCGACCTCGTCCCACGCCGGCGTGGTCGCCGGATCGAGCGAGGCCCATCGCGGCGTCAGTTCAACGGTTGTTTCGCTGACCATCTGCAATGAGCGGTGCGGCGACTCGAGCGAAAAATACAGCACGTCGTTGCCGAAGGTATCGACGCGACTATTGATGTACGGCGGCTTCGGATCAATGCTTTCGGTGTGTGAGATCACGCGTTGCCACGCGCAATTCTGCGGCCGGATTGTCGCGAGATGCTGGGCCGTTTCCACGTACGTTGAATAGCGGTAGGTCGTCCGGTGCGACACCCACAACACGGTTTTCGGAATCTTCACGACGACACCTGCAATGCCTGCGTATTCGCGTGGCTGAAGTAACGTGCGCTGATCTCATGCGCAGCGGCGCTCACGTGATCGCCGAGTGCCTCGCAGGCCTGGATGAGTTCGCCATAGTTGCCCTCTTCGTCGGTCGTGCAGAGTTGCTCGAGTCCTCGCAGCGACTTCAGCAACAGCGTTGCGTCGCTGAACGCGCCGTGGTTTGTATTGCCGGCCGCAATCGAAATCTCGTTGAGCTTCGTGCATAAGCGCGAGTACACGCCGTACAGCCCGCGCGGGTTGGTCGGCTCGACCACCAGCAGGTCGATCAGCGCGGGAACCTCGAAACGCCCTGGATAAAGCGATCGATACGTGAGCGTGCTGTCGAACAATTGCAGCAGCAGATCGAACCCGGCCGGCGTCGTCATCTGGCCATGCTCGGCGACTACGCGCAGGAAGGTGGTCATCGTCCATACCCGTTCGATGTGCCGTCCCGCGAACACCAGCTTCCACGCTTCGTCGCGCGTCATGCGGTCGCCCTGCGCGCCGCTGATCGCGAGCAGTTGCGTCGATAGTGCTTCAAGCGTTCGCGTCAGCTTCACCCGGTCGTAACGCTCCACGCCCGGTCCCGGCTTGAACTGCTGGATGGCATCGCGGAAATCGTTTCGCGCGGCGAGGATGGTGCGCCAGTGATCGGTCGAAAGACGTCCGCGGATTTCGCTGCTCGCGCGCACCTGGCTCGCCAGGTTCTGGCCGATACTCGCCGCCGTGCCGTTCTCGCCTATGTTGGCGACCAGCAAACGTTCGAGCCCGCGCGCGGTGTGCCCCTGGAGCGGCGTGCCCGGCGGCAGAAGGCCGCTCTGCCACGCGAGGTCCACCATGGTCTCCAGCATGCCCTCGGAGTCGTTGCTATCAATAGACGAGAGGATCACGCGCAGCAGCCGCACGTTGTTCTCGGCGCGTTCTCCGTATCGTCCGGCCCAGAAGAGGTTTTCCGCAGCGCGGCTCGATACCGTCCGATGCTTGCGCGCAAGGTCCGCCGGTTTGATCGGCGTGGGGAGCAGCGAGAAGGTTGAACCCGGCTTGCTCGACAGCACCCAGGTGTCGACACTGCTGCTGCCGTATTGCATCGATACCGACGGTTGGCGCTCAGCCCCAAGCCGCGTAAATCCGCCCGGCATCACGGACCAGCCGCCATCGATGTTCGCAATCGCATAAACACGCAGCACCGACGGCCGGCCCGTCAGCGTGTTGTCTTCGTAACGCGGCGCGTGGGAACTCGGGAACAGGTTCTGGATGGTGAACGCGTCCGGCATGGCGTCGATCCGCGCGCGCCAGCCGGCCAGCGGTTGCAGGCCGTCGCCGAAACCGCGCGGACCGCCGCCGTTGAGCGGCAAGCCCGGCCAGGTGGGAATCACGAATGCCTTGTCCAGACGTGCCAGCACAGCTTCGCGCGCCGCTGCTTCACCGCACCACCAGGTGGGCACGCTGGCGAGTTCCAGGGGCTCGCGCAGCAGCGCACGCGAGATGGCCGGCAGGAAACCATGCAGCGCCGGCGATTCGACAAAACCCGAACCCGGCACGTTGGACACCATCACGTTGCCGGCCCGCATCACCTGCAACAGGCCCGGCACGCCGATGGTCGAATCGGCGCGCAATTCGACCGGATCGCAGAAGGCATCGTCCAGTCGGCGCATCAGTACGTGAACCCGTTCCAGTCCGGCGAATGTCTTGAGGAACAGCATGTCGTCGCGCACGGTCAGGTCCTTGCCTTCGACCAGCGTAACGCCGAGATAACGCGCAAGGAATGCGTGCTCGAAGAAGGTTTCGCTGAAAGGCCCAGGCGTCAGCAATGCGATATGCGGCGAGCCTTCGCCCGACATCATCGCCCGGCCGCCCTGGACCAGCGCGGCGATCAGTTGCGAGTAGAACGGGGCGAGCCTCCGGACCTTCATGGAGCGGAACGGCTCGGTGAATACGTCGGAAACGATCAACCGGTTTTCCAGCGCATAACCCAGTCCGGACGGCGCTTCCGTGCGGTGCGCCATCACGGTCCAGGTGCCGTTCGGAGCACGCGTCAGGTCCACGGCAACAAGCTGCAGATACTGCGCGCCGGGAGGCACGAAGCCCTTCACCGAGCGCAGATAGCCTGGATGCCCGAACACCAGCGCGGGCGGCAGCAGGCCGTCATGCAGCAGCGTCTGCGGCCCGTAGATATCGGCAACGATGGCATTGAGCAGCTTCGCGCGCTGCGTCACCGCGCGCTCGATCACCGACCACTCGCCTTCATCGATAAGAAACGGCAGCAGGTCCAGCGCCCACGGACGCGGCTCGCCCTTGTCCGCGTAGACGTTGTAGCTGATGTCGTTGTCGCGGACCTGCTGCGCGATGGAAGCGGTCGCCCGGTCGAGGCCGGCTATGCCGTCGTCGCCGAGAGCATCGAAGAATTGCCGCCAGGGAGCGCGCAACTGGCCCGACGCGTCGCGCAGTTCGTCCCAATGACCCTCCCGGGCCGGTACCGCGCGAAGGTGTGACGACACACTCGCGCGGTTCGTGATTGCTTCAAACGGAAGCGTGGATTGGAAGGCCAAATTGAGCAGCTACCGTTGAAGAGTTGATGAGGCTACCGTCGGCGCAAATCGAGCGTGAACGGAAACTCCAGGCTGCGCTTCGGTTCTTCCACGACCATCCGTCCAGGCGTATGGCCGATTCTGAAAAAGCGCGCGCGCCGCCGGCTTTCCGCCTCGTATGCGTTGACCGGATAGGTCACGTAATTGCGGCCACCCGGATGGGCTACATGATACCGGCATCCGCCGATAGACCGGTTGCTCCAGGTGTCAACAATGTCAAACGTAAGCGGTGCATCCACGCCAATCGACGGATGCAGCGCCGTCGGCTGGGACCATGCCCTGAAACGCACGCCGGCCACATGCTCGCTCACCCGGCCCGTGGGTTGCAACGGCAACGGCACGCCGTTGACCGTCACCACATGGCGGTTGTCGTTGAGCCCGAGCACCCGCACTTCCATCCGTTCCACCGACGAATCCACATAGCGCACCGTCCCGCCCGGCGACCCCTGCTCGCCCATCACGTGCCACGGCTCCAGCGCGCTGCGCACGGTCAGTTCGATACCGTTCGTCTGGACCGCGCCCACCAGCGGGAACCGGAACTCGAAATGCGGCGCAAACCACGCGGTATCGAACGCATAACCGGCTTCGTTGAGGTCCGCGATGACATCGTGGAAATCCATTTCGATAAACGTACCAAGCAGGAAACGGTCATGCAGTTCCGTGCCCCAGCGCGTGAGGCGCGTGGTGTACGGCTTATCCCAGAACCGCGCGACCAGCGCCCGCAACAGCAATTGCTGGACGAGGCTCATGCGCGCGTGCGGCGGCATTTCGAAGCCCCGCAGTTCGAGCAGGCCGAGGCGGCCGGTGGGACCATCGGGAGAATACAGCTTGTCGATGCAGAATTCCGCGCGGTGCGTGTTGCCAGTCACATCGATCAGCAGATTGCGCAACGTCCGGTCGATCAGCCACGGCGGCAGCAATGCACTGTCGCGGCCGCCCAGGCGTTCGAGTTGATGCTCGATCTCCTTGAACGCGATCTCCAGCTCGTAAAGCTGATCGTTGCGTGCTTCGTCAACCCGCGGCGCCTGGCTCGTCGGTCCGAGAAACAATCCCGAGAACAGGTACGACATCGACGGATGGTTGATGAAGTACGCGATCAGGCTTGCAAGCAGGTCGGGACGCCGCAGGAACGGGCTGTCGGCAGGCGTCGCGCCGCCGAGCACGAAGTGATTGCCGCCGCCCGTGCCGGTGTGCCGCCCATCCGTCATGAACTTCTCGGTGCTGAGGTAACTTTCATGCGCCGATTGATACAGGAACTCGGTGTGATCGACGAGTTGATCCCAGCTCGACGCCGGATGAATGTTCACCTCGATCACGCCCGGGTCCGGCGTGACTTGCAGCATCTTGAGACGGGCATCGCGTGGCGGCGGATACCCTTCTATCACCACTTTCATGCGCAGATCGGCAGCGGTTGCTTCAATGGCCGCGAGCAGGTCGAGGTAGTCATCGAGTTCGGTCAGCGGCGGCATGAATACATGCAGCAGGCTCTTGCCGCTTCCAAACGATTTCTCTTCAACTTCTGGTCCCGCCGCACGCGCCGGATCTCGCGCTTCAACGCACAACGCCGTACGCCGGATCCACGAAGCGGACTCGCCGCGTGAGGGCTCGCGGGTTGACGTTGCAGGCGCGGTTGCAGCCGCATGCCCGGTGCCTGAGGCCACGCCAGTGCCTGCTTCCACACCCTCGCCCGTTCCTCCTTCTATACCTTCTCCAACTACCGCTTCCCCGCGATATTGCATGCGCAATTCCATCGCCTGACGCAACGGCGCAGGCGGCCCGAACGGATCGTGCGGATGTTGATACGGATAGTCCCCCGCACTCACCCACGGCAGCGATTCAAGCGGCAAGCGATACCCCATCGGCGAGTCGCCGGGAATCAGGTACATGCGGCCATCGCGGAAAAACCAGGGGCCGCTGACCCATGCCGGCGCTTGCATCGGGATATCGCGCTCGCGCGCTATAGGCAGCACATAACCCGTCACCTGCGACAAGCCTGCATCGAATACGCGACGCAAGCGCATGCGTTCCATCTCGTCGTCGAGTTCGGATTCGAACGGGTCCACGTTCACCGGCAAGCGGCGTTCACGCCACAGGTAGTAGAACGTGTCTTCGTAGCCGGGCTGGATATACGACGGATCCAGCGAGACTTTGCTCGCCAGATGCTCGATGAACCGCCTTGCATCTTCGGCCGTGTACTGACCGGGATCGCGTTCATCGGCGAATAGCTTGGGGTCTTCCCAGATCGGCTCGCCATCGGCACGCCAGAACAGCGACATGGCCCAGCGCGGCAACTGCTCGCCCGGATACCACTTGCCTTGACCGAGATGCAGGAAGCCGCCTACGCCATAACGTGCACGCAACTTGTCCATCAGCGAGACGGCATAACCGCGCTTCGTCGGCCCCAGTGCGTCGGTGTTCCATTCCGCCGCGTCGCGGTCGCTCACGGCGACGAACGTGGGCTCGCCGCCCATCGTCAGGCGCACATCCATGTCGGTCAGTTGCTGGTCGACTTGCGCGCCCATCTTCTGCACCGCGGTCCACACTTCTTCCGTATACGGTTTCGTCACGCGCGGGGTTTCAAGCACGCGCTGCACCTGCATGATGTGCTCGAACTCGACTTCGCTTTCATCGACAGCGCCGGAGATCGGCGCGGCGCTTCCCGGTTCAGGCGTGCAGGCAACGGGGATATGCCCTTCGCCGGCCAGCAGCCCGGAGGTCGGGTCGAGTCCGATCCAGCCCGCACCGGGCAAGAAGACCTCGCACCACGCGTGCAGGTCGGTGAAGTCGACTTCGGTGCCGCTCGGGCCATCGAGGGACTTCTGGTCGGGGGTGAGCTGGATCAGGTAACCCGAAACGAAACGCGCGGCCAGCCCGAGCTGACGCAAGGTTTCGACGAGCAGCCAACCCGTGTCGCGGCACGATCCCAACGCTTTTTCAAGCGTCTCTTCCGGCGTCTGAACGCCGGGTTCCATGCGGATCACATAGCCAATGTCGTGTTGCAGCCGCTGGTTCAGTTCGACCAGGAAATCGGCCGTTATCTTGGGCGTCTTGTCGATGCTCTCGACAAACTTCGCCAGCAACGGCGTTGGCTCGCGCTTGATCAGATACGGCGCCAGCTCAGCCGCGAGTTCCGGTTCGTACGCAAACGGGAATTTCTCGGCGTAGGGCTCGAGGAAGAAGTCGAAAGGGTTGTACACCGCCATTTCGGCGACCAGATCGACCGTGATCTTGAATTCCCGCGTTTTCTCGGGGAAGACAAGCCGCGCCTGATAGTTGGCGAACGCGTCCTGCTGCCAGTTGATGAAGTGTTCGGCTGGCTCGACCCGCATCGAATAGGAAATGATCGGGGTACGGCAATGCGGCGCAGGCCGCAGGCGCACGACCTGCGGTGAAAGGCCGACGAGGCGGTCATAACGGTAGTGCGTGACATGGTTCAACGCGACACGGATTGACACACCTGACTCCTGGACGAATTTTGGCACTCTTCAAAAGCAAACTCCATGCCGTTTGGTCGAACGCACCATCGGGCAAGGCTCCCGGGAACTTCCATGCACTCAATACTGCGATTAAACCGTTTTCATCATCCACTGTTGCACCAAACTAGAGCGTAAAACGCCCTTTACGGCTGGACCGGACCGTTCCTGCGGCGGCACGTGGCTTGCTTGATAACCACCATCGCAGTTACTACGCCCGCCTTCCAGCCTATCTCTTCAATATGAAAACATTCCATTGCGGCCGTTGCCAGCATCACGTTTTTTTCGAGAACGTGAAATGCGAATCCTGCGCGGCGTTGCTGGGCTTCGTGCCTGAATTGTCTGAAGTTTGTGCGTTCGAACCGGCCGGCGAGACGCTATGGCGCACGCTGAATCCATCGGCGAACGGTGCGCTGTTCCGGCAGTGCAACAACTACGCGCTCGAGAATGTCTGCAACTGGATGATCCCGGCGGACTCGCCGGACGTCTTGTGCCCGGCGTGCAGCCTGACGCGGACCATCCCCAACCTGTCCCAGCCGGAAAATCGCGTCTACTGGTACAAGCTGGAGACGGCCAAGCGGCGCCTGTTGTTCGCGCTCTCGGCGCTCGGGCTGAACACGGATTCGCGGCGGACCAATCCGGAAACCGGTTTGCAGTTCGAGTTTCTTGAAGACGGCGACAGGGGGGCGAAGGTGCTGACCGGTCACGACAACGGCCTCATTACGATGAACATAGCCGAAGCCGACGACGCCCTGCGTGAACGCATGCGCGCGGACATGCACGAGCCGTACCGGACCTTGCTGGGGCATTTCCGGCATGAGATAGGCCACTACTATTTCGACCGTCTCGTGGCGAATACGAGCTGGGAAGAGCCGTTTCGCGAGATGTTCGGCGATGAGCGCGCCGACTACGCCCAATCACTTCAGGCCCATTACGACAATGGACCGCCGGCCGACTGGGACCAGTCTTATGTGAGCGCGTACGCCACCACACATCCGTGGGAAGACTGGGCGGAGACGTGGGCACATTACCTGCATATCGTCGACACGGTGGACACTGCGGCCGCATGTGGATTCAAGCTCGATCCGAAGTCCGACAACGAACCGTCGCTTACCGAGATCGAACCGGTCGAGAACACCAGTTTCGATAACCTCATGAAGCAATGGTTTCCGCTCATGTATGCATTGAACAGCTTGAATCGAAGCCTGGGCCTGGCCGATGCGTATCCGTTCACGCTCTCGCCAAAGGTCGTCGCCAAACTGCGTTTCGTGCATAGGGTAATTGCGAGCGCGAGTGCCCAGAAACAAGCGAACGAAGCGACTGCTGACGTTCAGCAAGACATCAAGCAGGATCAGCCGGCGGCAACGGGTTGATCGTAAATTAATAAGGAGTTCGATGGTTTTAACTCCGCCTTGAACATCGTCCTGGTGAAGCAAGCGAGGGCGATGTGTTAACTCCCCGGCCACTCATGCGCCCCAACCTAAAAAGGTCAGTCCGATGAAGCTCCGCGTTGGTTACGAACTGGTCTACGAATGCGTGCAGCCAACCCCGATGCTGCTGATGTTGAACATGCACGCATCGCGGGCGCAGAACATCCTCGTCCCGGACATCCTGAGGGTCAACCCGCCGGTGCCCTACTCGCAGTATCACGATTCATTCGGCAACCTGTGCAGCCGGCTGGTTGCGCCGCAAGGCTGGCTTACGCTATCCACGCAGGGATTGATCGACGTGCCGCCTTATATGGAGTTGCCGGAGCCAAACGGTTATCAGCATGCCGTTGAAGAACTGCCCGACGAGTGCATGCAGTTCCTGCTCGGCAGCCGCTATTGCGAGACCGATTTGCTGTCCGATGCCGCGTGGCAGATGTTCGGCCATACGCCCCTCGGACGCGCCCGGGTGCAGGCTATTTGCGACTTCGTTCATCGGCACATACGGTTCGACTATAACTGCGCGCGTCCGACCAAGACGGCGTTCGAAGCGTACCGGGAAGGCGTGGGCGTGTGCCGGGACTTTGCTCATCTGGCCGTCGCGTTATGCCGCACGATGAACATTCCGGCGCGTTATTGCACAGGGTATATCAGCGATGTCGGTTTGCCGCCGCCCTACGCGCCCATGGATTTCTGCGCCTGGATCGAGGTGTATCTGGGCAACACGTGGCAGACATTCGATCCGCGCAACAATGCGCCGCGCACCGGACGCGTATTGATGGCACGAGGCCGCGACGCCGCCGACGTCGCGTTGAGCAACACGTTCGGCGCCACCACGCTGGTGAGGTTCAGCGTGGTCTGCGAACCTCAGTAATCCGCACGACGTATTCAACCAGGAAAATTCAGCAAAGCGCAGGCGCCGTGCGAGCCAGCCTATGGAAGTGGCGACCGAAATAAATCAGGCTGTCGCCGTCGCCGCGCACGACGATGTCCGCCACTTCCACGAACATCACGGAGTGCGAACCAACTGTTTTAGTATCGACAATGCGGCCTTCAAGGCTGGCAAGCGCATCGGCGAGAACGGGCAAGCCGAGGCGTCCAGCAGTCCATGCCTGCTGCTCGAATCGTTCGCTCATCGGCAGGTTGGTCATGCCGGCGAAATGACGCGCCAACTCCTGGTGATCGGCAGGCAGCACGTTGATGCAGACGTTGCCATTGCCCGCGAACACGGCATGCGCTGCGCTGGACTGGTTCACGCAGACAAGCATGGTGGGCGGCGTGTCGGTAACCGAACACACCGCGCTTGCGGTCATGCCGCAGCGGCCGCGCGGACCGTCCGTGGTGATGATGTTGACGGCCGCCGACAGGTACGCCATGGCCTCCCGAAACAGCTTGCGGGTGCTTTCGTTATTCATGTCCTGTTCCCCGGTTCACGCTAATACCCCTGAAACACCTGAATACAACGGACTGTTGCGCCTCGTGCTGTTTCATCGGGTCGTTCGCCGGGAATGGCGCGCTACATAACGACCGTGGCGACCGTGCGGTGGGCAAACAGGCGGCTGCATCCGGTAATGGCCGTAGCTTGCCGCGATCCCGGCAGGCCGGTATGCCTGCTGGACCACATCCGCGGGTAAATGATCGGGGAACGGCCACGCTGCGTCCGCCGGATTGCCCGGCTGACGCAGCAGTTCAGCGCATCGGTTCGCTACGTGGAAAGATGGCGCCCGGTGTTACTTCGCAAACAGCGAAGCGATGTTCGCAAACGCCTTGATCTCTAGCGCATTTCCCGACGGGTCCAGGAAAAACATGGTCGCCTGTTCACCGACTTCGCCCTTGAAGCGCACATGCGGCTCGATGATGAATTCCACTCCGGCCGCCGTGAGTTTGTCCGATGTCGCTTGCCACTGATCCATTGGCAGCACCACGCCGAAGTGCCGGACCGGGACTGCATCGCCGTCTACCGCGCTCGTCTTCCGATGACCGATTTCGTCCGGCGCGAGATGGGCCACGATCTGGTGCCCGTAGAAATTGAAGTCCACCCAGTCGGCAGAGCTGCGGCCTTCCGGGCAACCGAGCAGGTCGCCATAAAATTCACGGGCGGCCGCAATGTCATGGACCGGAAAGGCGAGATGAAATGGGGAAATGGCAGCAGTGGTGTCGCTCATGGCAGGCTCGGATATCGGTTGAATTACGTATTCGACGACGCGGACGAGGTCCGTCCGCACCGCGTTCATGGTGCGCGAAAAATGGATGTCACGCCATGGATGGACAGTTTAGGGGCAACGAGAATAGTTGAATAATGATAGTTTTTTTAGCTCAGCATCAATAAAATCGATTAATAAAAATCTGCCAAAGATCCACTAAAACCGTCGATAAAACCATGATGCGAGAGCTGAAAACCTTTCTGGCGGTGGTGCGTTTCGGGACGTTCGCGAGCGCCGGAGCGCATATCGGACTGACGCAATCGGCTGTCAGCGCGCAGATCCAGCGGCTGGAGGAAGATCTGGGTTTCCTGCTATTCGACCGGACCGGACGCTCGGCCACGCTCAATGCCGCCGGCAAGCAGACGGTCGACACGGCCGAGGAATTGTTGTCGGTTTACGCACGCCTCGCCGCGCGTGGCGGCACGGCGGAACAGTCCGGCCTGCTGCGGGTGGGGGCTATTGCTTCGGCGCAGGCTTCGTTTCTCGTCAGCGCAATCGAATTGTTCCGGCGGACTTCGCCCGGGTGGCGAATCCGCGTGGTTCCTGGCGTGTCGCTCAACTTGCTCGCGCAGGTGGACTCCGGCGAGGTCGACGTCGCGGTGATCATCAAACCCCCTTTCGCGTTGCCGGCCGAATTGCAATGGCGCACGCTGCTCACCGAAACCTTCGTGCTGCTGGTCCCGCGCGAGCTTGCGGACCGGCCGTGGCGCACGCTGCTCAAGTCAGAGCCCTTCATCCGATACGAGCGGAGCTCCTTTGGAGGCCGCCTCGTCGACCGCTTTCTCAGAAGGATTCGCGTGACGGTGCAGGACGTGGTCGAACTGGATGAATTGCAGGGAATCGTCGGGCTCGTGGCGCACGGGGCAGGCATTGCGCTCATCCCGCAATCGTCCGCGCTGCATATACCGGAGACCGTGCGCGCGTTGTCTCTTGGAGACGATACCTTCACGCGTGAAATCGGCCTTGTCCAGCGGCATACGAGAAATGAGCAAACCGTCACCGTGCAATTCGCCGGGTCTGTCTGTGCAGTTCTGCCACGGTGAGGGATGCCGCTTCATTGGGGTCCAAGGCGCAGGGGAACGGAAAATCGGGTTAAGCCGCGCTCTCGCAAGAGCGCCGGGATCTGGTTGGTCTTGGCTCCTCTCCTGAACGCGTCGCGCTAGGCCCAGTGACGGCTCAGGAACGCCGCCACCTCGTCGAGCGCGCGGCGCGCGGTCGGCAGGTCTCTCGTCGAGCCTTGGAATACGTGGTGCAACCCGTCGAAGATATCGAGCCGCACCTCGCCGCCCTTGTCCGCGGCCGCCTTCGCATAGCGCCGCGCGTCGTCCAGCAGGATCTCGTCGCCGCCCACCTGGATGAGCAACGGCGGCAGGACCTCGGGCACGGCGTAGAGCGGTGACGCCCGGCCGTCCTTCGGATCGGCGCCGGCAAGATAGGTTCCTGCAGGCCCGGCAAGCATTTCCGGCTCGAAGATGGGGTCGTGGATGTCGGGACTAGTGAACGACGCGCCGGTCATCGCCAGATCGAGCCAGGGCGAAAAGACCGCGACGGCCGCTATCGTAGGCGAAGTCGTCGGATCGCCGAGCACGCTAAGGGCCAGCGCGCCGCCCGCGGAGTCGCCGACCAGCGCGACCTGCGAAACACCCTGGCCCTGGCCGCCCAACCAGCGGCGAACAGCGGCGGCGGCCTCAGGCGCGGCCGGGAATACGTGCTCCGGAGCCAGTGGATAGTCGGCCACGAACACCGCCACTCCGGCGCGGACCGCGACCTGGCTGGCCATGCCACGATAGGCTTTGGCCGAGCCCAGCAGATAAGCGCCGCCGTGCAGGAAGAGGATCGTCCGATCGGCCGGGGCACCGCTCGGGCGCACCCACCAGCCGCTAACGCCGTCGCGGTCGATGGCTTCCAGAGTGACGCCATCGGCGATCGGCGTCCTGGCGATCAGCGTGTCATACGTCTCGCGCTGATCGCCGGTCGGGTTCGAGAACAACTGGTGGATCTCGGCGAGCACAGTTTGCTCAATTTGGCGCTCGTCGTCGGACAAAACGTGCCGGGTCTCGACGAAGGCTGTCGTGGCAACAGTGGTCGTGGTCATGGGATATTCCTCAGGTTTTTGAGGCCGGAAACCACCGGCCCTCATCTGCCGACAGAATCATCCATTTCCATCTGGCGTAGAACCCCGGACCCTGGAATACAATCCATTCCCAATAGGAATTATTGGGACCCTTCAATGGATCGGCTCGACGCAATGCGCCTCTTCGTTCGTGTGGTCGAGCGCGGCAGCTTTTCGGCGGTTGCCCGGGAAGCCGGGGTCGGCCAGTCGGCGGTCAGCAAACAGATCGCCGCCCTTGAAGCTCACCTGGGTGCGCAACTGATGCGCCGCACCTCGCGGAGCATGACCCTCACCGACGCTGGCCAGATCTTCTACGAATCCGCCTTGCGGCTGGTCGACGAATTCGATGCAGCGGAGTCCCTGGTTGGCCGCGGCCAGTCGGCGCCGTCCGGCCTGATCCGGGTGACCGTCGCCCCGGTGTTCGGGCGACTCTACATAGTGCCGCGCCTCCCCGAGTTCTTTGCTCGCTATCCGGACATCTCCGTCGAGCTCACCGGCTCCGGGCGCAACATCAACCTGATCGAGGAAGGCGTCGACTTGGCGATCCGCAACGGCGAGCTCGCCGATTCGAGCATGATCGTGCGCCGCATCGCCATGGCGCCTTTCGCGACCGTCGCCACGCCGGCGTACCTCGCAGTTCGCGGCGAGCCGCGAACCCCCGCCGACCTGGACACCCACGCCTGCCTGATTTTTGCCCCGCTCCACGAACCGCTACCGTGGGAGTTCCGGGACGGGTCGAAGTCCGTTCTGCATCATCCAAGGTCGAACTTCCGCACCGCCGACGCCGAGCAGATCCGGGCCGCGGCGCTCGCCGACCTCGGCCTGGCCCACGGTCCGGTCTGGGCGTTCGCGCCCGAGATCGCCTCGGGCGCGCTCCGCGTCGTGCTGGCCGACTACGCTCCCGGCCCACTGGCCATCAGCGCCGTCCACCCCGCCGGCCGCCGCCTGCCCACCAAGGTCCGGGTGTTCATCGACTTCCTGGTAGAGACCCTGGCGGGTAATCCGGCGCTGACGGGGCAACTGGGTTGAGTCGGCATTTAACGGCGTCGGCGTTTCTCCGGTTTCGGTTCTTTTTGTTTTTCTCGGACAACAATTGGCCGGACGCGACGGCACGCTTACTGCATCGATCATGATGGCAACGCAGCCGACGATGGGCCTGATTGTGAATTCGATCGCGCAGGATTGCGCCGCCGCTGTATTCGTTTCTGTTTATCCTGTGCCGTTTGCCGGGGTCGCACTGGTCGTGACAAAAGGCGATATGCGGCCCTGCTGAACGAGCCTCGGCATTACTCGGCGAACGCGTTGATTGTGGTGGGCGCGCTGTGCTGGGTGATCTATACGTTCGGTGCGTCAACCTTCAAAATTTGCGCCGTCGCACGCGGCGCGTTGCTGCCGGTTCATAGAACCGGGCCGCTACCCACCCGGTATCGGCCCCCGTCCTCAAAGAACCTGGAACGGCGCTCTCGGTACTGTATCTCCGTCCAGAGTGGCTATCGCCCAGACGACCGCAAAATTCGTGGCGGCATTATGCGAAGCGAAACGGCCAAGTGTGCCGTGCGAGCGTTGATTCCCATGCTCGTCCCGGATGATCACAAATGAATCAAAGGCGCCCCGGGCGGGGGCAACCACGGGTCGTATAGTCGATCCTCGGTATTGCATTTCCATATTCAGCCCTCTCTCATAGGTTGATGCAATGGAAGCCAGAGTAAAAAACCAGAAACGTTTTAGTTGTCAATGCGTCTATGCGCAACGTTTTGGAATCAATATGTCAAAAACGTGAAACTCAAACCCGCATAACTGAATGTTGCGTGCGACGGTCCTTTAATTCACCTTACCGCACAATTCGTTGCATAACGCTCCGCGCCACTATCAAACTACCGGGTTCACGCATTCGAGCATTCGCTGCATAGTGGCGTGCTGGGTTGGCGTCAGTTCCGGATAACGCGCCAGATCGATGACACGCTTGCGCCAATAAGCCTGGCCAAGTAGCGAACCGCTGCCCTCGTCGCTCCAGCGCGGAACGATCCGCTCCAGATGCGCAATTTCCTGCTCGACCAATAATGGATGTCGGGGGGCTGCTTCGAAGGTCTGGTCAAGGCTCACGGCTCATGCTCCAGTAACAAGGCAGCCGACATTACCGCGACTTTGCCGACAGCGAATCCTCAATTCTGAGGATTTACGTTAGACGGTAACGTCTAGTCATCGCCTCAGGCAAAAACGATAAATAGCGCGGACGCACCATGCCAGTGCGACAAATGGCCGTTATTAAATAAAAGGGGAATATTGTCCAGAGCGTGCGATAACCAGACCGACTTCAATTCAATTGGCATGCCAGACTGACATTTTCGCCGGACTTCTGTTGAAGCAGTTATTCCACTGTATTCAACTGTCTACGCACGCCAATTCGAACCGCACGTTGGCCGAACGCAGTGTTTAGAGAAGATTATTTCCGAGCAGCGGGTATTTATAAAAATACTTTTCACCCGTGTGCCGCCCTGCTACCGCCCGTTCGTCTGCACCACGCGAATCAGTTTGGAGCGGCTTCCAACGCCCAGCTTATGGAAAGAACGGTCAATATGCGTACGGACCGTCGTATAAGAAATACCCAGCCGGAATGCAATTTCCTTGTCGAGCAGACCTTCCACCACCAACCCGACTACATCCCGCTCACGCGCTGTCAGGTTCTTCAGCACGTCCTCTGAAATCAACTTGGCTTGCGGTCCGGACGGCTGCGTCATGCCCGCCGCGGCACGCGCCCGCGCTAGTGCCGCGGTAAAAGCCGGGCGAACGAACTCGGCCATGGCAAGGTCGTGATCGGAGAAATCTTCCCGATGTTTGCCGCGCCAGATACGCAGGTCACCTATGTTCGAATCGCCGGCCCACGCATAGACATTCATGCCCCAGTGCAAACCGTCGCGACGCAGAAAGTCATTGAACAGTTCGGTCCGCATCAGCTCGCCCTGCGGAATCACGTTGGTCACACGAACGGCTTCACGGAAATTTTGTAGCCGCGGGGTCACGGTATCGCGGTACTGATAGTACTGCTCATACTCGGACAGATTATCTTCCGACATGTTGAACGAGACCCGATTGACGAATTCTTTCTTCGTCTCGTCCCAGACATACGACCCGAGATGGTCAGCGCGCAGCAAGCTGAGCATGCGAACGCCCACCTCCTGACGCATCAACTGCTCAGGAAGTGAATCAGCAAGCACGGCGAAGATATCGGAAACCAGGCCGGTCTCCCGGCTCGTCAAATACATTTCACGGACATGCTGGTCGGTCCCCGGGTCAATGGCTCGCGTACGTTTTCTCCACGCGCAAGCCTGCATATTTTAAGATGCTGCCCCGCAGACTACACGGACGATATTGCCGATTCAAGTCTGTTTTATTCGTGCCGTTAAATAGTTTGCCGTCGTTTCAACTGACGGGCCAGTTGCTTGAACGCATCGCATCACATCGCATCACATCGCATCACATCGCATCACGAAGCGGCGGCGGAACAGGATCAGGCCGCCGGCACCCAATCCCGACTTCTACCAACGCGGAAGTACTTTTACCAAACAGGGAAAATGCATGGCCTTCATTCCTAATCTACGTCGCCGCAAGCCCGTTATTGCAGCCGGTGAAACCGCCCCAGCTTCACAACCGAGCTTTGGTTATATCGATACCCTCTTCGATTATGGCGCTTTGCTCGCTGAATCGCCGGATTCGCTGGGGAAACTGCCTGCGGCCGGCAACCGGACAGTAGCGATTATCGGTGCAGGCATAAGCGGCCTCGTGTCGGCATATGAACTTCTGCGCGCCGGCGCGTCGAATGTCGTGCTGTACGAAGCGTCCGGGCGCATTGGGGGCCGCGCCTACAGCATTGCCTTTACGGATCAGGCGCCCGCATTCCTGGCCGAACTCGGCGCCATGCGTTTCCCGCCCAGCGAATACAGCCTGTTCCACTACCTCAACCGCTTCGGTATCCAGGCAAACTCGAATTTCCCCGATCCCGGCGAAGTGCTGACCAATCTCGGTTATCAAGGACAGACCTACACGTGGCCGGCGCAAGGCAACCCGCCCGATATGTTCGCGACCGTCCATGCGGGCTGGAGCGCGTTCATCAGCGATGGTTTCACGCCCTCCTCCGGACCGGCCCTGCTCGCGCCGGTTGCCATCACCAATCTGTTGCGCAATGGACAGTTAGGGGCGGCGCGGGCCGCGTGGCAGGCGTATATCGACATGTTCGGTAACCAGAGCTTTTATAGCGCGCTGCAGACGCTGTTCAGCGGCGCGAATCCTCCCGGCGGCAAGCAATGGCGCAACCCGGACGACTACGAGCTGTTTGGTGCGCTCGGTGTCGGATCCGGCGGACTCGGGCCGATGTACCCGGTCGCTTTCCTGGAGATCGTGCGCCTGATGGTCGATGAACTGGAAACCGACCAGTTGTTCATTCCGGCGGGCATTGAATCGCTGGCAGACGCCTTTAGTGCGCAAGTATTTGGCGGTCTCTCGATTGCGCAGCGTGTCGTCAACACGGCGGTGTCACGCGTCACTCGTAATGGCGAGGGTGTGATGCTCACGCTGGCGGATGGGTCGGTCCAGTTCGCTGACCGTGTGATCGTGACGGCCAGCACGCGGGCGATGCAGATCGACATGGCGTTGACCGCCCCGGCGTCCGCGCTCTCCGCGCAGCAGTGCTCGGCGGTCAATGACGTGCACCTGACCAGTTCGTCGAAAGTATTCGTGATGACGCAGCGCAAATTCTGGCTCGACGAGAACCTGCCCGCGAATATCCAGACCGATACGCTGGTACGGGGCGTGTATTGCCTTGATTACGCGCCCGCGGACCCCGATTCGGCGGGCGTCGTGCTGCTCAGTTACGCGTGGGAAGACGACGCCATCAAGCAACTCGCGCTTGGCGGCAATCAGCAGCGCGTGCAGCGGCTCGTGGCTGACCTGGCACAGACTAATGCCGCGTTCGCGCGGTACGTCGTGCCGATCAATAACGACTACCAGACCTATGTGAAGACCGTCGACTGGGATCTGGAGCAAGGGTATTACGGCGCGTTCAAGCTGAATTTTGCCGGTGGCGATGCCCAGAGCCAGCAGTTGTTCTTCCAGTTCCAGGACAGCCTGCAACCCGCGACGGATCCGTTCATCTATCTGGCCGGAGACAGTTGCTCGTTTACCGGCGGATGGGTGGAAGGTGCGCTGCAGACCGGTATCAATGCGGTGTGCGCCGTGATTCGCAGCCTCGGCGGGAGTGTGGTGCGGAACAACCCGCTGGATAATATGTCGCCTCCGTATGATTACAGCGGCGCTTCGGCAAGCGAGCCAAGCGAGCCAAGCGCGACTGGCCGCTGGCGTTAATCAGCCGTTCACGAAGCGAAGACCCAAAAAAAGACCCGCACCAGGCGGGTCTTAGTCTCTCAGTTTCGTATGGCGGAACGCGCGGGCATTCTTTGGCACGTTCGCTTTGCCATCGGAGTGCGGTGTAGACGTGAAGCCCCCCGGCTCTGGGTAACAACTTAACTGATTAGAGTGCGCCGCGCATCCTCATTTCTGAGGATAAGGCCCGGCCGGAACCGGCGGATTGACAGCCACCGGTCCGGCCGGGTTTAGGTCTGGGTTCGCCCAAGGTTCGCCGATACTCAGGCGGCTTCTTTCAACGAGGCCATGTCGATCACGAAGCGATATTTCACATCGCTTTTGACCATGCGTTCGTACGCCTTGTCGATCTCGTCCATGCGAATCATCTCGATGTCCGACGTGATGCCATGCTTGCCGCAAAAATCGAGCATTTCCTGCGTTTCCGCGATACCGCCGATCAACGAACCGGCCAGCGCACGGCGCTTGAAAATCAGGTTGCCGACAGATGGCGACGGATGCGCATGCTCCGGCACGCCGACGAGCGTCATTGTTCCGTCACGCTTGAGCAGCGCGGTGAACTGGTCGAGGTCGTGCGAGGCGGCGACGGTGTTGAGAATGAAGTCGAACGAGTTGACGTGTTCAGCCATCTGTTCCTGATCTTTCGAGATCACGACTTCATGCGCGCCAAGCCGCTTCGCGTCTTCGACCTTACCGGCCGACGTCGTGAACAGCACCACATGCGCGCCGAACGCCGCCGCGAGCTTCACGCCCATATGACCGAGCCCGCCGAGCCCGACAATGCCGACCTTCTGCCCGGCCTGGACATTCCAGTGACGCAGCGGCGAGTACGTAGTGATCCCCGCGCACAACAACGGCGCAACGGCGGCAAGTTCAAGGTTCTCGGGAACAAGCAGCGTAAAAGCTTCGTCCACGACGATCGACTTGGAATAACCGCCGTACGTCACGCCGCCCGTGTGTTTGTCGGGCCCGTTGTAGGTGCCGACAAAACCACTGCCTTCACAATACTGCTCGAGGCCTTCCTTGCAAGACGGGCAAGTCCGGCACGAATCCACCATGCAGCCGACACCCGCCAGCGTGCCCACCTTGAACTTCGTGACTTCAGAGCCGACTTCAGTCACCCGGCCGACAATTTCGTGTCCCGGCACGTTCGGGTACACCGTACCCGCCCATTCGCCGCGCGCGGTGTGCAGGTCCGAATGGCACACGCCGCAATACAGGATCTCGATGCGGACATCGTGCGGACCGGTGTCCCGGCGATCGAAGGCGAAAGGAGCAAACGGCGTACTGGCTGAGTGCGCGGCATAGCCATAGGTCTTGTACATGGTGTGGTCCTTGAAATGATTCGTTGGTTCGTTGTGTGTTCGTTGCTTGTTCGTCGATACCGGGGGCGCTCGCTGTCCGTTCAAAAACCGCGAACATCCGCGTCGGCAGGCAACCCTGGCAACTTGCGTCACAACGCCGATCGGTAGGCAACAAGTTTGCAGGAAGGCTTCTTGGGCTTGACGACGTCTGGAACCGCGTCAAAACCTGACCCAGCTTCACGTGTATCGGCATCTGCGATTGTGCGGTTGCACAATCGCAGATGCGCCTGAATGCGCGTTGCCGGGCTTCGTGTGCGAATCTGAATCTGAATCCGAACGCCCGGGAGATGCGAGCGCCCCTTCACAGAACAGTATGCGAATTCTGGGCCAACCGCTCAATGGAAATATTGCGATTTCACAATTCCAATTAATGGAATGTCGTGTTGCAGCAGTTACAGCAATTTGCGGATCGATATCAGGACGTTATTTGCAGAAGCGAGCCCCCTGTTTGCGCACCGCTTGATCGTGATCAAACCGGATCACGCATCATCATGCCTGGATCAATGCGACGCAACATAAATGGAATTGGGTCCGGCCTGAGGAACAGCGAAGGTCTTTTTCATCCGGTCCGCTTCTTCTATCGGACTACGCCCGAACAGGCGCTTGAACTCGCGGCTGAACTGCGACGAACTTTCATAGCCCACCTGCGCGCACGCAACCGCCGCGGTTACGTCGTTTCTCACCATTAAAAGGCGCGCCTGATGAAGCCGCGTCGACTTCAGATATTGCATCGGCGAGGTATTGGTCACCGCTTTGAAGTGCGAATGAAATGACGGCACGCTCATGCTCGCCTCCAACGCAAGCCGTTCGACGTCCAGCGGTTCGCGAAATGAAATATGGATCTTTCGGAGCGCCTTGGCGATCTTGCCGAAATGCCCTTGTCGCGTGAGTGCTGCGCGCATCGACCCGCCCTGCTCGCCTGTCAGCACGCGATAGTAGATTTCACGCACGAGGCCGGGTCCGAGAATCCCAGCCTCCAGGGGCGAACTCATCGTCTCCAGAAAACGTAGTACCGATGCAGCCAGCCGGGCGTCGAGCGGAGTCGACATCATCCCTTTCGGCTTCGCTGGAACCCCGCCCGCCCGTTCGTCGAGCTGCAGCATCAAGTCAGCCGCAACGTTGAAGTCGAGGCGAAAGTAGATGGCCAGCATGGGCTCGGCTTCGCTTGCCTCGGTTTCCATCGAAAACGGCACCGGCACCGATACCGCAAGATAGTGCTGCGCGTCATAAACATAGACGTCGTCGCCCAGAAATCCGCGCTTGGTGCCCTGGCAGACGATCACAATACCCGGGTCGTACAGCACGGGGGTCCGGCTCAACGGACGGTTCGATCGCAGGAACCGCACGTCGGGCAGCGCGGTCAGGTTGTATCCCTCCGCAGGCGCCAACACCTCCAGCAACGCGGCCATGCGTTGCTGCGCTGTTGTCCGGTCATCGGGTTCATCGCGTTCAGAGGTCACGTCCGGTCTCGTCAGATTTTGCGGCCAGCTTGCAATGTGCCACTTGCCAGCGCCGAAATCCACCGGCTCATAGGATTAGGCAAACACAACAGATGAACCGGCATTCGCGTTCCGGCGCGGCGCTCCTAACATGCGGCCATTGCTGAAGTCGCGCGTGTCATGTGTCATTGGCGATGCATCGCGACGCTCAGCCTGTCCACGACCACCGACAAGGAGTGCAGCACCATGAACCCCATCCAGGGCAAGAAGACGTTCCTCATTACCGGCGTGAGCTCGGGTTTCGGCCGCGCGTTCGCAGAAGCCGCGTTGAATGCCGGCCACGTCGTCGCGGGTACGATGCGCCGCGAAGCCGACATACACACATTCGAGGCGCTCGCAGCCGGCCGTGCACACGCGATTGTGCTCGACGTGACCGATTTCGCGGCGATCGGTCCGGCTGTCGCGACGATAACGGAAAAAATCGGCTCTATCGACGTGCTGGTCAACAATGCAGGATACGGCCACGAGGGCGTGCTTGAGGAGTCGCCGCTGGAAGACCTGCGCCGTCAGTTCGACGTCAACGTATTCGGCGCCGTCGCGATGATCAAAGCCGTGCTTCCCGCCATGCGCGAACGCCGGTCGGGTCACATCATCAACATCACGTCGATGGGCGGCTTCGTCACCATGCCGGGGATTGCTTACTACTGCGGCAGCAAGTTCGCGCTCGAAGGCATCTCTGAAACGCTGGCGAAAGAAGTCGCGGGTTTCGGCATCAAGGTAACCGCCGTTGCACCCGGCTCTTTCCGCACGGACTGGGCTGGCCGCTCGATGGTGCGCGCGGGCCGCAGCATCGCGGATTACGATGCGCTGTTCACCCCGATCCGTCAGGCGCGAGAGGCGAAAAGCGGCAAGCAGGCCGGTGACCCGGTCAAGGCGGCCCGCGTGCTGCTGGAGGTGATTGCGGCAGAACATCCGCCAGTACATCTGCTGCTCGGCACCGACGCGCTCAGCCTGGTCAGGGACAAATTGGCGGCCCTCGGCAGCGAGATTGAAACGTGGGAAAAGGTATCGCGCTCGACGGACTTCTCGTGACGCCTTCATGATCCGATAGCCACGAAAACCCCTACTGCAGCCCGTTGTGATTGTGAAAACCGGGCTGCCGCTCTCGTGTACGATGGACTTCACGTCGAGCCCCTCGGCCAAGCCGAGCGTTACAGGCAACGCCATGCCGCGAGCACGCTGCAATAGCCCGCGCTTGAGCCGGATTTGCGCGCCGATTCGATGAATCCGGAAGCTACCCGTACCAAAGCTCGTTGAGCGGAATCGTATTTCCAACCCCGGCTTATTCGTACACTATTCGCCCACACACGATGAGGTTCCGATGACCCGTACTGTCGCCGAAAAACGCGCCGCCTTTCGCGCGCTTCACCAGCAAGGTTGTTTCGTGTTGCCCAACCCTTGGGATGCAGGCAGCGCGCGGATGCTGCAGCATCTCGGCTTTGCCGCGCTGGCATCGACCAGTTCGGGCTTCGCGTGGTCTACAGGCCGGCCCGACTACGCGGTGACCTGCGCCGATGTCCTGCAGCATCTGGGCGCCCTCTGCGAGGCGGTGGACCTGCCGGTCAACGCCGATTTCGAGTCCGGGTTCGCCTCCGACCCGGCCACGCTCGCGGCCAACGTGAGCCTCGCGATCCAGACGGGCGTAGCGGGTTTATCGATTGAAGATCGCGACGTGGAAGCACCGTTCGGACTCTACGACACCGCTCTCTCGGTCGAGCGCGTTCGTGCGGCCCGTGCGGCGATCGACCGGTCGGGCGACGACGTCATCCTGGTCGCGCGCACGGAAGGCCTGCTAAGCGATCCAACCGCGCTCAGCCAGTCCATCGACAAACTCGTGGCCTTCGCAGCCGCTGGTGCGGACTGTTTGTATGCGCCGGGCGTGGTCGATAAGGCCGACATAGCGGTCATGGTTCGTGCCGTGGCGCCCAAGCCGCTCAACGTACTGATGATGCGGCCCGGCATGAGCGTCGCCGAACTGGCCGACCTTGGCGTGCGGCGAATCAGTGTTGGCGGAGGGTTGGCGCGGGTTGCATGGCAGGCCATGCTGACGGCCGCCGAGCAAATGAAGGCCGGCTCTTTCGATGGCCTCGCTGGCGCCGCATCCAGCAAGCAATTGAACGATGTCTTCGGCGGATTCGCCTGAGTCTGAACCTGAGCCTGAGCGCTCGGCGCGAGCCCGGTCTTTTCGTCAATGTGCCTGCAGCGCAGGGACATTCATGCATCGGGATCGATCGTACAGCGACTCTGCAGCAGTCCCTTGCGCTGTTTCGGCTCGACAACATGTGTGTGGCCGAAAGTGGTTGGCAAGCGCTATAAGCGCCTGATAATATTGGGACATGGATAGCCGCCCGGCTCCATGTCAATCAACTTTCATTTCTCAAAGGGAGGCGAAAAGATGCTCGCATTCAATACCGTCGTCCCTTACATGGCGCGCCGGCCAGTTTAAGCCGCCGTCCGCGCGGGCACAGCAGCCCGCGCCATTTCCAGACAGTCCGTTGTCAGTTCGCCCGCACATGCGGGCGAACTGTGGCTGTCGCTCTCATTTTCTTTCGACCGGATAGCCTCGTCGCGCTTGGGCGCTACGGGCTGTGGCAAATGGCTTACACAAAAAAACTCGACTTCGGCGGACGGGCGTTCAAAGACGTTCTTGGTTTCACTGTGGTTCACTGGGGCAAACAACCGTGGCGCATCGTAGCCATTGTCGTGCTCGCGCTGCTGTCGGCACTGGCCGACGTCCTCACGCCGCTCTTCGCAGGCCGGCTCGTGGATGCACTCGCCGCCGGCGCGGCTGGCAAGGAGCTGGCATGGCGCGCGGCCACGACGGCGTTCGGCATCCTGGCTTGCCTTGGGCTGGCAGCCACGCTGCTGCGTCAGCTCGTTTTCATGAACATCATCGTGTTGACGCTCAGGATGATGAGCGAGATTGCCGCCAACGCGTTTCATCGCGTGCAACGGTTTTCCTCTGACTGGCACGGCAACAGCTTCGCCGGTTCGACCGTGCGCAAGATCACGCGCGGCATGTGGGCGCTCGACCTGCTCAACGACACGTTGCTCATCGCCCTGCTCCCGTCACTCGTCATGCTGGTCGGCGCGACCGTGCTGCTCGGCATGCACTGGGCCGTCATGGGCGTGGTCGTGGGCCTCGGGTCGCTGCTCTACATCGCGGTGACGGTCGGCCTGTCGCTTGGCTTTGTCGCACCGGCCGCTCGTTTAGGCAACGCGTGGGACACCCGCATGGGTGGTGCGCTGGCAGATGCGGTGAGCTGCAACACGGTCGTCAAGGCCTTCGGTGCGGAAACGCGCGAGGAAGCGCGGCTTGCCCGCGTGATCGGCAAGTGGCGTCACCGGACGCGGCGCACATGGGCGCGTGGCACGATCAACGGCGGTGTGCAGGGCGGCATGCTGGTGGTCATGCAGGCGGCAATCCTGGGTGCTGCGCTGTTGCTGTGGGAAGCCGGCAAGGCCAGCGTGGGCGACATCACGTTCACGCTGACCATGTTCTTCATGTTGCAGGGTTATCTGCGCGAAGTCGGCATGCACGTGCGCAATCTGCAGCGCTCGGTCAACGACATGGAAGAGCTGGTATCGCTTGAAGGTCAGCCGCTCGGCGTGGAAGACAAGCCCGACGCCGGGCCGATCGCGATCCGTGAAGGCGAGATCCGCTTCGAGCATGTGACCTTCAGCTACGACGGCCACACGAAGCCGCTTTATGAGGACTTCTCGGTGCGGATTGCGCCGGGAGAGCGCGTAGGGTTGATCGGGCATTCGGGGTCCGGCAAGACCACATTGATCAAGCTTATCCAGCGGCTGTACGACGTCTCGGGCGGCAGGATCATGATCGACAGGCAGAACATTGCCGATGTCAGCCAAGCGTCGCTGCGCGGCCAGATAGCGATCGTCCAGCAGGAGCCGGTGCTGTTCCATCGCTCGCTCGCGGAGAACATTGCGTACGCCCGGCCCGGTGCTACGCGTGCGGAAATCGAGCGGGCCGCACGGCAGGCCAGCGCCCACGACTTTATCGCGGCGCTGCCTCAGGGTTACGAAACGCTCGTGGGTGAGCGCGGCATCAAGTTGTCGGGCGGCGAACGCCAGCGTGTGGCGATTGCCCGGGCGTTCCTCGCGGATGCGCCCGTCCTGATCCTGGACGAAGCAACGTCGAGCCTCGACAGCGAGAGCGAAGTGCTGATCCAGCAGGCAATGGAGCGGCTGATGGTCGGCCGTACCACGCTGGTGATTGCTCACCGGCTTTCAACGGTGCGGGCGCTGGACAGGCTGCTGGTGCTCGACAAAGGCAGGATTGCTGAGGAAGGCAGCCACGAGAAGCTGATCCAGCTCAATAACGGCTTGTACCGGCGGTTGTTCGAACGGCAGGCGCTCGGCTTGACGACCGATCGCGCGGAACCGGCCGGTGCAGTAAAAACCGGCCATCCAGCAGGTGGTTATGCCACCGATCCGATGACGACCGGGAGATGATGCGACGGTCCGGGTAGACCCCGGACCGTTGTATCAAAGTCCGGGGCATTGCAAACGCGTGATCTCGTTCACTCTTGATCTTTGAATTACGTAAGGCCTTCGCCGAATCCAGCGCGATGCGCCTCACGTTCCTCAAGCACTAAAACCCTTTTGCACGAACCAGAAACGGTGCCGGCGAGTGAATCGACGCGTGCAGTCCTGTGTCTGGCCCGGGGAGATAGTCCGTGTGCGGTTGCTTCGACTCATCAGCTTGCTTGAGCAGATTGGCAGCGGATGCATCGATAGAATCGGTCAGCGGTTTCGGATAAACGCCGATCGCCAGCACCAGCACCGCGAGCGCACCCAGCATCCCAAACTCGCGTTTGCCGAGATCGCCGAGACCGGCTACGCCCGCATTGCCGACCGGTCCGTAGATGGTTCGCTTGTACATCCACAGCGTGTACGAAGCGCTCAGGATCAGCGTCGTGCAAGCCAGCGCTCCGATCCAGAAATTGAACTTGACCGCACCCATGATGACCATGAATTCGCCGACAAAACCCGAGGTGCCGGGCAAGCCTACATTAGCCATCGAAAACAGCATGGCGAAGACCGCGAAACGCGGCATCACGTTGGCGACGCCGCCGTAGGCATCCATTGAACGCGTGTGCATCCGCTCCCACAGAATGCCGATGCACAGAAACATCGCGCCCGAGACAAAGCCATACGAAATCATCTGCACGATGGCGCCGTCCAAGCCGATGTCGTTGAACAGGAACAGCCCCAACGTGACGAGCCCCATGTGCGCGATGGCCGAGTACGCGAGCAGCTTGCTCATGTCCGTTTGCGCCAGCGCGACCAGGCTTGCATAGATCACCGCAATCAACGACAGCACGATGATCACCGGCGAAAAGAAATGCGCCACGTCCGGCGTGACAGGCAACGCGAACCGGAGGAAGCCGTATGCGCCGAGCTTCAACATGCCGAGCACGACCGAAGCGCCCGTGGGCGCTTCAAGGTGGACCTGTGGCAGCCATGTATGGATCGGCCACATCGGAACCTTGACGGCAAAGGCCGCAAAGAACGCGATGAACACCAGCACCTGCGGCGTGAAGCTCATGGGCAGCGCCTGCCAGCTGGCGAGGTCGAAGGTATGCGATTGCTGATACAGATTCAACATCGCCATCAGCATCATCAGCGAGCCAACCAGCGAAAAGAAGAAGAACTTGACGGCCGCAAGCACGCGTCCGGTTCCGCCCCAGGAGCCAATCAGCAAATACATGGGAATCAGCGTCGCTTCGAAAAAGACGAAGAACAGCATGCCGTCGAGCGAGGCGAAGGTCCCGATCATCAGGCCCGACAGAAACATGAACGACGCGAGATATTGCGCAACGCGCACCGTGATCACGTTCCACGAAGCAATGGTCACGATCAGCGTCGTGAACGCGGTGAGCACCGTGAGCCACATCGAGATGCCATCGACACCGAGGTGATACGAGATATCGAAAGCCGGCAGCCAGTTCACGCGTTCGACGAACTGCATCGCAGCAGAATGGGTTTCAAATCCGCTGACCAGCGGCAGCGTGACGACGAAGCAGACGGCCGACCCGGCAAGCGCGAGCCAGCGCGCAGGCATCGGGTTGCGGTCGGACCCGATCCTGAGGATCGCGACGCCAAAGATGATTGGAAGCCAAATGGCAAGACTGAGAAGCGGTAAGGATGACATCGCTGAGATAAGACCTTGTTTGAGCGCTAATCGGCACTGCCTGGGGCAAATCCGCTACTAAGTGTGAAAGAATGAAAGTCAATCGTTAGCCTGTTTCCCCCGGTCTGTCGTTAAACCGTGGACGTAAGGAAACGAAAGCTCGCCAGCGAGTACGAGCATCCTGCGTAAGGGTTAACGAGCATAATTCAGTCACAAATATTTTGCAGCGCAACAGTGATGAATTTTTCGTGATGCAGGCTTGTGGCTTGATTTAAAAGTGTTTCATGACGTCCGATGGACCATAAAAATGTGCGAACGCACAATATTTTTCGGAAGCATGACCCGCAATATGGGACGTCTCGACGAGCATCCGGCGGGTTGAAAACCCGTGGGGCTATCTCGAACGTTTCTTACAGTCGTGCTTTCGTTTCACTGTCACGGAAAATCAGATCCGTTCAGCGTCGGTATAGGTGAAGCACCTCTACGCTGCTAGACGGGATTCGGACGTACCGCGAAAACGCCGGGCCGAGTCGGCCCGGGAATCGTCATTTCGTTCCAGATCTTCAGTGTCATTTACTTCGTATGACTATGTATTTCGCCGAACCACTCACCCATTGTTGGCCGGCAAGCGGCCTGCAGCGACCGCAGCAGCGCCCACGATCCGGTCAAATCTAAAAAAAACTTCATTCTCCGATAGCGTTGTTTCAGATTTCGCAAGTCGCGAAATTACATAATGAATGGACCGATTACACATTGGGAGTTTCGCGATGTACCAAACACTATTAGTCGAGGCGGTCCACGATTCCGGGCGTCAGGCAGTACGCTTCGATATTGGATCGAACGCGGCAATCCTCGATGTCGATGACGTCGACCTGCTGATAGAACGTCTTGGCCAGATTCGCTCGGGGCTGTCGCCGGCCTTGCCGCACGAACCGTCGCGCACGCATAACTATGTGATCGAAATTGATCCGTGCTGGTATCTGGACAAGAATCCGTTGTTCGACGGGGTCGTGCTGCTGCTGCGTCATACCGGGCTCGGTTGGGCTGGCTTTGCGATTCCTCAGTCGAGCCTCGAGCGCCTGCAGGACGCTATCGTCAAGCCGGTGCCACAGTCGTTTGAAGTGAGCCAGATACCGAGTTGAACACGCGTGCCGCCGGCACGTTTGTCGTACGTGTGCTGAGTCACCCCACTGCCAACACGTTGGCTGTGATGTGGCGCGAAACAGCCCGCTACTGCTATCAGGAGCAGAAATGGAGACGGGCGCGCGCCGAAGGTCCGGGGCAATGCGCCCTTTCGTTCGTGTCCTTCAAGGCAGGTGCGTGGGTCTTCAGGCCCGCAGGTTCATCACGTCCGCTGAATCGGGAGTGCAGCATTGCCGAGACATCGCTAACTGCAATGCTGGACGATCGAAAATCTTTAAACTTCGATGCAACAAGCCGCTAAGAACTTTAAGGCTAGCCGATTTCCTTGTCGGCTAGCCTTTAGTTTTTTTATCCGCCCCGCATACCCATCTACAAGCAAAAAAACGACGCCGCATGAAACCACGCGGCGTCGATCATTTACTCACTCACGCCCAGCGACTTAGAACCGGTGACGCATGCCGACCGTTACGGCCACTTGCTTGTCCGTTGTAGACGGGCTCAGGCCGTTGATCGCTGCATCACCCAACGCCGTGCCGTCGCCACCCGACGCGTGTTGAAACACGCCTTCCGCATATACGTCGGTGCGTTTGCTCAAGTCATAGTCTGCAAGCAGCGAGAACTGGTGATACTTCGGCTTAGCATCGCCGGCCGCCGTGTTGAACGAGCCGTTCGTGAACGTGTAAGCGCCTTCGAGACTCATCGCCGGTGTCAACGCGTAACGCGTATTCACTTCGTAGTTGTCCAGACGCAGACTGTTACCCGACAAGGCCGTATAACCGTCGTTCATGTTGATCGCATCGAGGCCGTCAAGCTTCGTGTGCGTGTACACGAATCCCACCGTGGCCGGGCCGAAAGCGTAGTTGACACCACCGCCGAACGTGCGTTGACGCGCGGCGACGAACGTTGATGTGTTATTCGCTCCCGACACTGCACCATTCGCGTTGTCGCCCTGGCCGGGATTGTTGATCTGCAAATACGACGCAGCGAAGCTCAACGGGCCATTGGAGTAAGACGCGCCCGCGCTATAAGCGCGATTGTCCGAGAATGCGCCCGCCTTGTTCGAAAAGCCGTACAAACCGCCGAACTTGAAACCGGCGTAATCAATGCTCGCGAACTTCACCGAGTTGCTGATGCTGAAGCTATTGTCCAGATTGTCGTTATCGAACGGGTGGGCGGCAAGGTTGTTGCCCAGACCCTGGCCGGCTTCCGACAGCGGCGCCAGATAATCAACCGTGGAATCGTATTGCTTGCCGAGCGTCACCGTACCGTACTGGTTCGATTGCAAACCAACATATGCCTGACGGCCGAAGATCTCATTCGACTGCGAGAACGCGCCGTTGTTCACGTTGAAGCCATCTTCCAACTTGAAGATGGCGTGCATGCCGCCACCCAGGTCTTCGCTGCCCTTCAAGCCCCACAGCGTGTCGCTGACGTTGCCGCTACCCACACCCCACGATTGGCCCGACGAGGCCGAACCCGGCGTGTGCGAGTTGTTCGCATACACCACCCCGGCATCGATCACGCCATACAGCGTGACGCTGCTTTGCGCGTGAGCGGCTACTGCGAACAGGCTGGAAATAGTTGCAGCCAACAGAACTTTCTTCATCTTGAACTCCACATAGATAACGGGTTCCGGGTCAGGAGGCAGCTTGCAACGCTGCGTGACTTCGGCCGTACGCTTAAGCGAAGCAGGCAATGCTTCGAGCGGGAGGACATGCAGCGTTGAGTGCGGCCCTGACCTCAGAGCATCGAAGTCTACGGAGCGAGCGTCGCCAGGCAGCGTGGTCGAACTGAATGACAGATTTTCAGTTTTCGAAAGCAAGGCTTGGGCGATCAGCGCGAAGGCAGACGTGCGCTAGGTTTGAGCGCTGTTCTTGTTTTGTGGCATTCCCATCATCGAGGGTTTGCGTGTATCGAATGCGCCACGCCATTGATTTATGGTTGCCTTAAGAACGGCCGACAAAGTTAAAAAAGACTTAATAAAGCAGGCGCGTCCTTGTTACGTCACGTAGCAGATCATGCGGTCAGTCAAATCGATACAGGCTGCCCGTCATGAATCAGCTACAAGCAATGCGCGTGTTCACCCGCGTGGTCGATCTCACCAGCTTCAGTCTGGCCGCCAAGCAACTCGGCATGTCGGCCGCAGCAGTCACCCGTAGCATCAGCATGCTGGAAGCGCACCTGAACATGCGCCTCCTGAATCGCTCCACGCGTCGGCTCTCGTTGACCGAAGCGGGACAGTCCTATGTGGACGGTTGCCGCACGATCATCCAGCAACTCGATACGATTGAAGAGAGCCTCGTGCGCTCAACCCGCGATCTCAGCGGAACGTTGCGCGTGGCGGCGTCGACGACCTACGCCGCGTGCGGCTTGAGCAATCTGCTCGCGGCGTATCGTGCAGCGTATCCGCGCATTGGCTTTGATGTGACGACCTACGACTCGCCGATCGAGTTAATCGAGGGAGGTTTCGATGTCGGTTTTTCTGCCGATCGCAACCTGCCGAACTCGTCGCTGGTCTGCCGTCATCTCACCGCGTTCAAGGAGGTCACGGTCGCTTCGCCCGGTTATCTCTCCCAGAACGGCACGCCCGTGAATCCCGCAGCGCTCGCGCATCATCATCTGCTGTCGATCTCCGACGGCTCCGCGCGTAATTGGGAATTCTCGGATCAGAACGGCGTGTATCGCGTGGCGACCGGAAATGCGCTGCACGCAACCAGCAGTGCAACGGTGCGTTCGGCAGCGCTGGCGGACATGGGGATCGCGTTGTTGCCGGCACCGCTGGTCAAGGACGATCTGGCGAAAGGCCTCCTGCTGCCCATCCTCGGCCAGTTCCAGATTGCGGGTGGCGTACGCCAGGTGTCCATTCTCTATACGGGTCGCAACTATCTCTCGGCGAAGGTCCGGCATTTCATCGACTTCTCGGTGAGCCAGTACCGTGCCCCTGATAACACGGTAGGACTTCGTGCCGCGGCCTGACGTGCATCCCCCACTCTGGAGCGCGTTGTAATGCCGAAAGTACTTGCCATAGAAGATGACGAACTGATGGCGCAGGAAGTGACACGTGCATTGTCCGCACCGGGCTATACGGTCCAGGTTGCCCGCACGGGCCGCGACGGTATTGCGAAAGCCATTGGCGGCGGTTATGACATCGTCACGCTTGATCGCATGTTGCCGGACCTGGATGGCCTCACGATTGTGACGACCATGCGAGGCGTCGGCATAGACACGCCTGTGCTGATCGTCAGTTCAATGAGCCATGTGGATGACCGCGTGCGCGGACTGCGAGCAGGCGGTGACGACTATCTCACCAAGCCTTTCTCTCACGATGAAATGCGCGCCCGCGTGGAAGCCTTGCTTCGACGCAAGGCGGGACCCGCATCCGACGAAACGGTCTTGCGCGTGCATGGCCTGGAGCTCAATCTCGTGCGCCGCCGCGCCACGCTTCACGGCCGTGTGCTCGACCTGCAGCCGACCGAGTTTCGCGTGCTCGAATTCATGATGCGTCATGTAGGTCAGGTGCTCACGCGAACCATGATTTTCGAAGGCGTATGGGGCTGCCGTTTCGATCCTGGTACTAATCTGATCGATGTTCACGTCGGCCGCCTGAGAAAGAAAGTGGATGACGCCAGCGGCCGGCCGGCGATCCGCACCATTCGCGGCTCCGGCTATTTGCTGGACTAATTTCTTCATCGTCGAGCGCAGCCACAAGGTGTTCCGCACCTTGTGGCTGCGCTCGATTTTCGTCACGTCCCCCTTGCCTTCTCGAAACTAAAACTAGTTTCATTTTTCCCGTGCGTGGGTGTTAACCCGATCCTTCCAGAATGACTGACACCGGCGCTGTCATTGCGCAATCAGTCCGATGTCCTGATGTTGTTAAGTCACCAAGTCACTAAGTTAGCGCGAATCATGCGCACCCTGAACGGAGCCGTTCTCAATGTTGAAAATTGTCCGATTAGCTTTGACTCGGCCCTATACGTTCATCGTGCTGGCGATGCTGATCGTGTTGATCGGTCCGCTCGCGGCACTCCGTACGCCGACGGACATCTTCCCCGATATCCGCATTCCCGTCATCAGTGTCATCTGGAACTACGCAGGGCTTCAACCGGACGACATGTCGGGCCGGATTGTCACGTACTACGAACGTACGCTCGGCACGACCGTCAACGACGTCCAGCATATTGAATCGCAGTCGTTCCGGGGTTATGGCATCGTCAAGATCTTCTTCCAGCCGACCGTCGATATCCGGACGGCGACTGCTCAAGTCACTTCAGTTTCGCAGACGGTACTCAAGCAGATGCCGCCAGGCATTACGCCACCCCAGATCCTTAACTACAACGCATCGACGGTTCCGGTCCTGCAGATCGCGCTCACCAGCAACACGCTCGATGAGCAGAAGCTTGCCGATTACGCTACCAACTTCATTCGACCCGCGCTGCTGAGCGTACCCGGAGTGGCGATTCCGACGCCTTACGGCGGCAAGACGCGCGAAGTGCAGATCGACCTGGATCCGCACGCATTGCAGGCGGACCGGCTGTCCGCTACGGACGTAGCGAACGCATTGGCGCAGCAGAACCAGATCGTGCCGGCGGGGACCGAGAAGATCGGCGACTTCGAATACAACATCAAGCTGAACAACAGCCCGCTTGCGCTCGACCAACTCAACAACCTGCCCGTCAAGACGATCAACGGCGCAACCATCTATATCCGCGATATCGCACACGTTCGCGACGGCAATCCGCCGCAGAGCAATATTGTGCGTCTCGACGGCCATCGCGCCGTGCTGATGAGTATTCTGAAAAACGGTTCGGCCTCGACGCTCGACATCATCGCGGGCGTCAAGGCGAAGCTACCGCTGATTCGCGAAACCCTGCCGCCTGGCCTCAAGCTCGTGACGATGGGCGATCAGTCCGTATTCGTGAAGGGCGCGGTGAGCGGCGTGGCGCGTGAAGGCATCATTGCTGCCGCGCTGACCTCGCTCATGATCCTGTTGTTCCTGGGAAGCTGGCGCTCCACGCTGATCATTGCGTCGTCCATCCCGCTTGCGGTTCTGGCCGCGATTGCGGCGCTGTCGGCGATGGGCGAGACGCTCAACGTCATGACGCTCGGAGGACTCGCGCTTGCAGTGGGTATTCTCGTCGATGATGCAACTGTCACCATCGAAAATATCAACTGGCACCTGGAACAGGGCAAGCCCGTCAGGGACGCTATTCTCGACGGCGCCGCGCAGATCGTGACGCCTGCCCTCGTCTCGCTGCTGTGCATCTGTATTGTGTTCGTGCCCATGCTGCTGCTCGACGGTATTGCACGTTTCCTGTTCGTGCCCATGGCCGAGGCCGTGATCTTCGCGATGATCGCCTCATTCGTGCTCTCACGAACCTTCGTGCCGATGATGGCGCAGTACCTGCTGCGGCCGCACGCGTCAGGGGGGCATGCATCCGGTGAGCTTGCCGCGAGCATGGACCCGCACGGCATCATGCAGCATGCGCCTTCGAAAAATCCGCTGGTCCGATTCCAGCGCGGCTTTGAACAACTGTTCGGGCGCTTTCGCGGCATGTACCGCATTCTGCTGGGGATGGCGCTCAGCAGCCGCAAGCTGTTCATCATCGGCTTCCTCGCGGTGGTCGCGGCGTCCTTTTTACTGTCGCCATTCCTTGGGCGCAACTTCTTTCCGAATATCGACTCGGGTGAAATCGCGTTGCATGTGCGGGGTCCGGTTGGCTTGCGGATCGAGCAGACCGCGGACCTCTTCGATCATGTCGAGGCCACTGTTCGCCGGACTATTCCACCGAACCAGTTGCGTGCTGTGATCGACAATATCGGCTTACCGAACAGCGGTATCAACCTGACGTATAACAACAGCGGCACGATGGGACCGTCGGACGGTGACATCCTCATCTCGCTCGGCGAGGACCACGCGCCAACGGCTGAGTATGTCAAGAAATTACGCAGGCTGCTGCCGCGTGCATATCCGGGCATGACCTTCTCGTTCCTGCCTGCCGACACCATTTCGCAAATTCTTAACTTCGGTTCACCGGCCCCGATCGATATCCAGGTGGCCGGTCCGAATCAGGCCGGCAACTATGCGTATGCCCAGCAACTGCTGCGCAAGGTACAACTAATCCCGGGCATTGCCGACACGCGCATTCAGCAGGCGACGACCTACCCGCAATTCACCGTCTCGGTTGACCGGACCCGTGCCGCCGAACTGGGCATTACCGAGGGCGACGTGACCAACTCGGTAGTGGCCAATCTCTCGGGCACGAGTCAGGTTGCCCCAACCTACTGGCTCAACCCGCGCAATGGTGTGTCGTATGCGGTCGTCGCGCAAACGCCGCAATATCGAATGACGTCGCTCAACGATCTCGGCAACCTGATGGTCACCGGCAAGACCGGCGAAGCGCAGATTCTGGGCGGCATTGCGACGATCAAGCGCGGCGTGGGAAACGCCGTTGTTTCGCACTACAACATTGAACCCCTGTTCGACATCTATGCGACCACGCAAGGCCGGGATCTCGGCGCCGTTGCCGCACAGATCAACACAATCGTGCACCAGACCGCGAAGGAAGTACCGAAGGGTTCGCAAGTGACCGTGCGAGGCCAGCTTCAAACCATGAACAGCGCATTCATGGGACTAGGCCTCGGCCTGATCGCGGCAATCGTGCTGATCTACCTGCTGATCGTGGTGAACTTCCATTCGTGGAGTGATGCGTTCGTGATCGTGACCGCGTTGCCGGCGGCGCTCGCGGGCATCGTGTGGATGCTGTTCATTACGCACACGCCATTGTCGGTCCCGGCGCTAACGGGCGCGATCCTCTGCATGGGGGTGGCCACGGCGAACTCCATCCTGGTCGTCACCTTCGCCCGCGAACGGCTGGTCATTACCGGCAACGCGTTGGTCGCCGCGATGGAAGCAGGATTCACGCGGTTTCGCCCGGTGCTGATGACCGCACTCGCGATGATCATCGGCATGTTGCCGATGGCACTGGGTCTCGGCGACGGCGGCGAACAGAACGCCCCGCTCGGCCGTGCTGTGATCGGCGGCCTGATGTGCGCCACCATCGCCACGCTGCTGTTCGTGCCTGTTGTGTTCAGCCTCGTGCATCGCAATGAAAAGGCTCAAGAGGATCACCCACTTTCCGGATCAGGAGAATCGCATGTCCACTGAAATTGAAATCAATTCCCCTAAGCGCTTGCGTCATCTGAAGCTGGTCAGCGTGATCATCGCGTTGATTACCGCGGGCGTGGTGACCGACGGCATCATCAGCCGCTCGCACGCGGAGCGTGAACTGACGACCTGGACCGACGCGCAAGCGATACCGACCGTGGCAACTGTCGCGCCCCAATTGCCTGCGGCCGAGCAGTCGCTGGAATTGCCGGGGCAGCTCGCCGCCTTCGTCAATGCACCGATCTATGCCCGCGTGTCCGGCTATCTGCAAACGTGGTCCGCCGACATCGGCACGCACGTGAAGGCCGGCCAGTTGCTCGGCCTGATCGATACGCCCGATCTCGATCAGCAACTGAAACAGGCACGGGCCGACCTCGCCAATACGGTGGCGAACGAAAACCTCGCGGCGACCACCGCAAAACGCTGGACGCAGATGCTGAAGCAGGACTCGGTCTCGCAGCAGGACGCCGATGAAAAGACCAGCGACCTGATCGCGAAGCAGGCCACGGTCGACGCCAGCCGCGCCAACGTCGCGCGCCTCGAAGCGCTTGAATCGTTCAAGCGCATCACGGCCCCGTTTGACGGTATCGTCACGGCGCGCAAAACCGATATCGGCGCGTTGATCGATGCGGGCGGCGGCACCGGCCCGGAATTGTTCGCTGTCTCCGACGCGCGCCGCCTCCGGCTCTATGTGAACGTGCCGCAAAGCGACGCAGCGGCGATCAAGCCCGGACTCACTGCCAAGCTGACTGTGCCGGAGCGGCCGGGCATGACCTTCGACGCGAAACTTGTCGACACGGACGACGCCATCACGCCTGCATCCGGCACGTTGCTCGTGCAGTTGTCGGTGGACAATGCATCGGGCTTGCTGCTGCCCGGGGAATACACACAGGTTCACTTCGCGCTGCCTAACGCCGGCAGCGCGTTGCTGGTTCCGGCGAGCACGCTGATCTTCCGTACTGACAACATGCAGGTCGCGGTCATCGACCCAAACAACCACGTGCATCTGAAAGACGTGAAGATCGCGACCGACCTCGGTACCCATGTCCTGATTGAATCGGGATTGTCAGCGAGCGACCGGATCATCGACAACCCGCCGGACTCGCTTGCGGAAGGCGAACTCGTGCGCGGCGCCGCGACTGCCGTGGCCACCGCAGCGACCGGGCAGCCGGAGCATGAGCATGGTTAAGCGCCGTCTCCTGGCAGCGGCAGCCTGCGCTGTCGCGCTGAACGCGTGTTCGTTCGCGCCCACCTACACCGTGCCCGCCACGGCGATTCCTACCACCTTCAAGGAAGCCGGCCCTTGGCAACCGGCAAAACCCGCGGACCGCATCCCGCGTGATGGCTGGTGGACCATGTATCGCGATCCGGTATTGAGCAGGCTCGAAGCAAAGATCGCGACAGCCAATCCGAATGTGGCGGCAGCAGTCGCCCGGCATGACGAAGCCAGCGCGTACCTTCAGGAAGCGCGTTCCGGGCTGTTTCCGACTATTGGTGCCGAATCCGATGTCTCGCGGCAACGGCAATCGGATAACCGGCCGTTGCGCGGCACAGGTCAGCCGTCGACTTACAACTCGGCGACGGCGGGTGTCGGTATAGGCTATGACCTTGATTTGTGGGGCAAGGTGCGCAATCAGGTCAGCGCGGGCCGCTCGCAAGAAGAGGCCAGTGCGGACGATCTCGAGTCGCTGCGCCTTAGCCTTCAGTCAAGCCTCGCATCGACCTATTTCGAACTGCGCGGCCTCGATCAGCGCGCCAAGCTGCTCAACGACACCATCGATACGTATAAGCGTGCACTGAAGCTGACCGTCAGCCGTCACAACGGCGGCCTCGCCTCCGGCATGGATGTCTCGCGGGCGCAGACGCAACTTGCATCCGCCCGTGCCGCCGCCGACGATACCCAGGCGAGCCGTGCGCTGCTCGAACATGCGATCGCGACGCTCACCGGAACGCCGGCATCGTCGTTCTCCCTGCCGCCGGACGTTGCGTTCAACTATCTGCCCCGCGTGCCCCTTGGGCTGCCTTCAACACTCTTGCAACGCAGGCCCGATGTTGCGGCGGCGGAACGGCGCGTGGCGGCGGCGAACGCGAATATCGGTGTAGCGAAGGCTGCGTTCTACCCCGACATTTCACTCGGCCTGGACGGCGGATATCAAAGCGATACCTTCTCGCCCTGGCTCGCGGCACCCAACGAAATCTGGTCGGTGGGACCGCAATTGCTGTTCACGATCTTCGATGGCGGCAAGCGCAGCGCGGCCGTGGCGAATTCGCGGGCGGAACTCGCCGAGAACGGTGCGAAGTACCGGCAGACCGTGCTTGTGGCTTTCCAGCAGGTCGAGGACGGCTTGGCGCTGCTGCATCATCTCGGCGACGAATCAGTCAACGAAGATCAGGCGTTGAGCGCCGCGCAGCAGACGCTCGCGCTGGCGACGTCGCAGTATCGCGACGGTGTGGTGAGCTATCTGGATGTCGTCACGGCCCAAACCACAGAACTGACTGCGCAGATTTCGTCGCTGGACCTGCGTACGCGACAGCTGACGGCTTCGGTGTCCCTGATCCGGGCTCTCGGTGGTGGATGGACCGGGAAGCCCGCCTGAGGCATATTCAGCCGTAGAAGTTAAAACGCCGCCGGGGGTATTTCATGGCCCTCGGCGGCGTATTTACATCAAGCTCTGGTCGGACAGGATCAGAAGTGGAGACGCACACCCGCTGCGACCACTGCTTGTTTGCCGTTCGACGACGCAGCCAGGTTGTAGATCGACGCATTGCCCAACGCATTCACCCCCGTTGCGCCGGTCGCATGCTGGTAGACACCTTCGAGATAGACGTCGGTACGGCGGCTCAGCGCGTAGTCCGCTTGCAGCATGAACGCATTCCACTTCGGCGAGAGGCTCGACGTGGCGGCGTCGAACTTGCCGTCGGTGAACGTGTACGAGCCGCCCAGGGTCAATGCCGGCGTCAGTGCATAGCGGGCATTCAACTCATAGTTGTTGAACGTGAGCTTGTTGCCCGATAGCGCCGTGTATGAGCCGCCCTGTGAGATCTCGCTTGGGTCGTCGAGTGTCGTGCGCGTGAACACCGCGCCGATGGTCACGGCACCAATCACGTAACGCGCGCCGGCGCCCATGATGCGCTGGCGACCGCCGACCAGCGTTGCGTCGCCGTCGCCGCTCGAGAGCGCGCCACCGGTGTTAGCCGGTGCCGTGACACCGCCCGGATCGTTGGCCTGGAAGTATGCTGCAGCCAGACTCAAAGGACCGTTGTTATACGACGCGCCCGCCGTATAGGCGTTGTTGTTGCTGAAGCCATTCGATGAATTGCTGAACGCGTACGCACCGCCGAACACGAGCCCGGCGTAGTTCACGCTGCGAAACTTCACCGCATTGTTCATGCGGAAATCGTTGTTCAGGTTGTCGTTGTCGAACGGGTGATCGGCTATGTTCCCGCCAAAGCCCGAACCGGTTGCCGACAGCGGCGCCACGAAGTCCACCATGGAGTCGTACTGGCGCCCCAGCGTAACGGTTCCGTAAACGGAGCTTGAAATACCGACCCATGCCTGACGGCCGAACTCGTCGCCGCCGTTCGAGAACTTGCCGCTGTCAATGTTAAAACCGTTCTCGAGGTCGAACACGGCCGCCAGACCACCGCCAAGATCTTCTGTGCCTTTCAGGCCCCACCGATCCGTACTCACGTTACCGCTCTGCATGCCCCACGCGGCATTGCCACCCGTTGAGGATTTCTGGTTGGAAATATAGTCGATACCCGTATCAAGTGTGCCGTACAGGGTAACGCTGCTTTGTGCGTTCGCGGCTTGAGAGACCGCGGCCGCGATCAGGCTCAAGGAGGCGATCAACGCTTTGTTCATGTGTGCAATTCCAGAATGATGCGGCTGCTGTTCCGCTCCCCGGCAGGGCGGAGACAGGATGGCGAAGTGCAGCCGCCCGACTCGCCATGCGGACCGGGGCAAATTTAGGCGGCGGGCATGACGTGGCCGTGTCGGAATCGCGTTACTTCATGAAGAATAATTTATAAAGCCGACACAAAATATTTAACTTAGCTATCCGATGTTATTTAGTTGTTTTTTTGCGCGTTTCATGAGCTTCTCTACATGAACAACTCTTCACGTTTGAGCGTCTTTCCCGATAGGGCTGCTTCGTTAATCTGCATTCACCGGACAACGATCACACCTCTGCATCGAAGCCCGGTCACTCGTTAAACGGACTTTTAGGAAAGCACCATGAAGACCATGATGATCGCCCTCGCTTTTGCCGGCCTGGCCACCACGGGCTCAGCCTTTGCCCAGAGCACGACGCCGGCTCAAGCCCCTGCTCAAGCACCCGCCCCTGTCATCGTCGCACAAGCAGGTCAATGGGTACCACCGGATGGACAGACCATTGCGCCTAAAACACGCGCGGAGGTTTATCAGGACCTCGTGAAGTCTGAGCAGGATGGCCAACTCGATTACCTGAACCGCACGTTGTACTGGCATCACTAGGCATGGAGCGTCGATTGCCACTTGCCGTGACGGATGGAATGAGCTTGTGTGTGACGACCGTTTCCGGTTCCGCCGCCGCAGCTTCACGCCTTCCGTCACGCACTGCCGGCCCACATCCTGGTTCGCCGCAATGCGAACGTTCAAACCATAGATTCGAATGACAGGCGTGTTCGCCAAGGTGATGTCATGAGCCGCTTAAGACGCATACTCGCTTCCTTACGATTGCCGCTTTGCGCGCTGGCGTTGGGCTTTTCATTGGCGGGTTGCGCGTCGATGCAAGGCGCATCGACCGATCCTAATGCTTGTGTGGGACCGGTGGATTACTGCCAACCCTTCTTCGGTTCCTGATCTCGTCTGACACTAGCGCAATGAAAGCGTGAAAGCGCGAACTCCCTACACGGGAGCATCGCGCTTACGCATTTCCAAGGTTCGATCGAGAAACGGACAAGGCGAGAACCGGCGGCGGTTGGGTCGTGATGATCTGATAACCGAAGCGGCTGACGGTTTCAAGACGCGCACCGAAGGTATGCAACTCAAGCTTGCGGCGCAGCCGCGAGACAACCAGGTTAACGCTCGACGGATCCACGACGTCCTTGTCGGGCCACGCATACCGAATCAACTGGTCGCGCGCGACGGGGGCATCGGGCTGGCGCAGCAGCGACTCAACCAACAGGAACTCGCGCTTGGTCAGGGGGAAACGCTTGTCTCCTTCCACCAGCTCCCGCGTAAGTGGATCCAGCCTCAGCGAAAGGTCAAGCGTGGGGTCGCCCACGCCCTGCACCGACGATCGATGCAACGCCAGCATACGTTCCTGCATTTCGATAAACGAATACGGCTGCACGAAGCACGCGTCCGCACCCGCGCGCAGCATGCGCGCTCTCTCTACAGGCGTCGCGCGTCCGAGCACGACCAGGATCGCGGGCGAACCCGGCAAACGCGCGAACTCGGACAACAGCGTAGCCAGGTTGCAGATGGATTCAGTATCGACGGCTACGATCAGCACCGCGTCAAAGGTGTCTTGCGACGCGAGATGAAGCCCGTCGCGTAGATCGTCGGTCATTTGCAGGCTGTGCGCGCTTTCGCGTAAAGCCTTATGCAAATAAGCGCCTTCAGTGCAGACGGTGGAAATGAGCAGAACGCGCATAGGGGTGGCTCTTACTCGGTTAATCGGTTGATCGGGTAATCAGGGCCGGCAATCAGCACGCGCATCATTCGAGCGCGTGGGGCCAGCATTCAACCGTCATCGTCGTGCCGGGGGTGGTACCGGTCCCATTGGCGCCCACACGAAGCGCGAAATCGTGCAGCCGCATCACGGCCGACACAATGCTGAGACCGAGTCCCGAGCCTGCCAGATGACGCGTCTGATCGGCTCGGTAGAAGCGCTGCAACACCGCTTCCCGCTCGCGCTCCGGGATACCTGGACCATTATCCGAAATGACCAGTAGGGCGCCCTGCGGATGATCCGTCAGTTCAATACGCACGGCCCCGTTGTCCGGCGCGAACTTGATCGCGTTGTCGAGCAAGTTACTGAATGCTTCGAATAGCAACGCGCGATCGCCATGGACAGCGGGAACCTGTTCGACCACAACCGCCCAGCTAATTCCCCGGTCCTCGGCGAGCGGGTTATACAGTTCGCTTAATTCATGAACCAGCGTAGTGAGATCCACTGAAGAGAATCCGCCACGCCGCTTCAAGGCGCCAATCTCCGAAATGCGGAGCATCGCACCGAAACGGTCGAGCAGCATATCGGCCTCGACTCGCGCACGATCGAGCATTTGCGCGACGCCGTCGTCCTGGATCACGTGCATGCGTTCGGCCACGTTGGCGAGCAAGGTGCGGATATGCGCGGCCGGGGTACGCAAGTCATGGGCTATTCCGTCGCACGCGCTCTTGACCTCCGTCATCAGCCGTTCGATTTCCTCGAGCATGTGATTCACCAGATGCGCGAGCATGTCCAACTCGTCTCGGCCGCCGATCGGCAAACGCCGGTTCAGGTCACCCTCTGCGATCCGCAAGGTTACGTTACGAATATCGCGCACACGCCGCATCTGCCGCAGGTTGAGCAACAAGCCACTGGCTATGCTCACCAGCAAGCAGAACAGGCCACCGCCAACCAATGCGTTGATCATTGTCTCGCGAACAGCCAGCACGTGCGTGAGATCGCGGGCCACCACGATCTGTTCGCCGCTGTGCCGACGCACGCCCACGGCTCGAACGACCGGCGACTTCGCCTGGTTGGCGACGATCAGGCTATCGTTGAGCGTATGACCTTGACGATCGAGCGGCAGGTCCGGCGGCAGCACGCGGATATCGCCGGCGAGATGGGTGCCGTCGGGGGCAAACAGCCCAAAGTAATTGGTATTCAGGTGTTCGCCTTCCGTGCGCCGATAAATGGTCGCCGGAAGTGCCTGGTCCTCAATGGACCCGAAGTAGAAGATCTGCCAATGCAACACCGAGTCCGCATCGAACTCCATGCGAGTGGTTGCGGACCAGCCGATAAATCCGATCAGCACCATGACCGACAGCGCGAAGATGACGGCGTAGACCGAAAGCCACCTGAAGGTCGTGTTATGCCAGCGGCGCCCCATTTCTACGGGATGCGTTCGATTCGTTGAGTCAGCCAAGGTGTTCTTATAGGAGAGGGATCACGTCAGGATGTAGCCCGAACCGCGCACGGTCTGAATCGTTGCTTTGGCACCGGGGGGATCGATCTTCTTGCGCAAGCGTCCCATGTGAACGTCAATCAGATTGGTGCCGGGATCGAAGTGATAACCCCACACCGCTTCGAACAGCATGGTGCGAGTGATGGTTTGACCGGCGTGCCGCATCATGAACTCCAGGATCCGATACTCGGTTGGCAGCAACGACACTTCAATGCCGTCGCGCGTCACCTTGCGCAAAATCAGATCGATGAGGAGCGGTCCTGCATTCAGCGTTGTTTCATTGCGTGTGGGCGTCTCGCGCCGGCGTCGCAGCAGTACTTCGAGACGTGCTGTGAGTTCGTCTGAATTAAACGGCTTGGTCAGGTAGTCGTCACCGCCTGCGCGCAGGCCGCGAATACGCTCATCTACGTCGCCAAGCGCGCTTAGCATCAACACCGGTGCCTGTATGCCAACCGTTCGTAAAGTGGTGAGAATAGTCAGGCCGTCGAGTCCCGGGAGCATGCGATCGAGCATGATCACGTCATAGTCGCCGCTCATCGCACGGGCAAGACCGTCGGGTCCGTTATCCACCCAGTCCACCTCGAACCCGCATTTTTCAAGCTCTGCCACGATCTCATTCGCTGCTAGCGGATCGTCCTCTACCGTGAGCACTCGTGTCGTCATTGTTCCCAATCCAAAGTCGGCACCGGCGAAAAACCGGGTGCCGTCTGCACTACCAGAGGGTAAATGATGCCACAACCGACTCGATGAGATCGGCGAATGGAATTGACGGACAGGCATCAGAAAGGTGCCTGACCTTAGTGGCCGCCGCGATAAACCACCGAATCGAGGTAATTAAGCTGACCGTCTTTTTCAGCGTGAACAAGCGAGCGCTCAACCTGCGCGCGGGTGAGCGTCGAGACCGGCGGCTTCCACGATTGGTCTTGAGCAGGTTTCGCCGGTGACTGGGCAAATGCCGAAGAACACACTGCGCATGAGAGAAGACTGGCTGCGAAAAAAAATTTTTTCATGTCGCTACTCCTGGGAAATCGGGTGAATTAAGCGTCGCTGTCCGCTAATGGCGTTGCGACGATGTTGAGACTACGCGGTGACCCTTAACGGTCCGTCATCTGCTTCATGAAAAGATATTTACTGAAATTCGCTTAGGGGAAAGCCTCTAAGACAACATTGAAATGTTTGCGAACCATTGCTTGGTGCGACAGGTCGAATTGCCGGCTTGCTTCGTCCACGGCCGGTTGTCCAGAGGCAACGCTCAGGACTTAGTTCGTGGACGGACTGGCGGGATCGCCTGCGACCTGCGCCGGCATGCAGTCGTGACGGAACTCCTGATGCAGCTTGACTTCGGCGGTTTGTAGATCATCCGGATATTCGTTGTCGTCGGAGGTCGGCTGATATCCGACCGCTTCCAGTTCGCTTAACTCCTGCATCAGTTGTTTGTGCGTAACGGTGTGCTTGAGTTGCGTGAACGGATAGTCATGACATTCAGCCTGCGTGAGGCTTGGGGCGGCAAAGGCCGATGCGCTGGTAAGGGCGAGTGAAAACGTAATCAATGCAGCGGAAAGGCGTTTCATGGGTGTTCTCCGTAAAGATATCGGTCTTGAGTAGTCGCCTGCGCCTCGCTGGTTTTGTCTAGCGACGGGTGACGAGATTCAGGATAGCGAACTGATTACGACGGAAAGTCCGCTGTAACATGAAGAGTAATTTAAGATTTGTTAAGGTCAGCGCAGAGCCTCTATGCAAGGGCCGGCCGAACGTCAGGATCGTCTGCTGCCGGGTGCGCATTGAACGAACCGGCAAGTGCGTTTGATTCAGAAGCACCGGGCTTTCGATGATGGCGTGGAGTTGACACCCTGCTTGCGTGAAGGCTCGTTTCGCTTACAAACCACATTTCACCCATCACACTTCCCTGCCTGTTTGGAGAGGCCGTACTTTCACGCCGTCCCTTTTTGGCGATGCGTATACGGACTCTGTGAAGCATTGGGCAAGGTCCCAATACATCAATTCAAATTGTTTGGAAGTTGGCTGTATCGGATTCACGACACGCATCGTTCTCGTTCCTCCCTGCCTGATGCTCCACGCTGTACTCCGTCCCCTCGCCAGCAAGCCGCAACGCTCTTTTGCCGCGTCTCTTCCGGCGCCTGAAAGTCTGAATTTCAGTTACTCGCCGCAGCTATGAATAACGGCTCATTAACCTTCGTGGGCGCTTTCATGAAGTCTTAAGTTCGTCATTACGTTCGGGCTGCAAGAACCGACATCAAGCGACACACACGCGTCTGAATCTATAACCATTGGGATTGGAAAATCATGAAGAAAACCTTGCTAGCCGCTGCGATTCCGGCAATTTTTCTGAGCACCGTTGCACATGCGCAAAGCAGCGTCACGCTCTATGGCCTGATCGACGAAGGGTTTGACTTTACGAGTAACGGTCAAGGCCATCGCGGCTACGAAATGGTCAGCGGCGACACCGTGGGTAGCCGCTGGGGCCTGAAAGGCAGTGAGGACCTGGGCAATGGACTGAAGGGAATCTTCCTGTTGGAGAATGGCTTCAACACGAACAACGGGCAACTGGGCCAAGGCGGTCTTGAGTTTGGGCGTCAAGCTTACGTTGGCTTATCGTCAGATCAGTATGGTATGTTCACGATGGGTCGCCAGTACGATCCCACCATCGACATGTGGAGCGGCTTCACGGCAGCGGGCAACACCATTGGCGATCTGGCGGCCCATCCGTTCGACAACGACAACTCGGACTGGGATTATCGTATCCAGAACTCGGTCAAGTATGTGTCGCCGACCTATAGCGGCTTTACTGGCGAAGCCATGTATGGCTTCAGCAACCAGGCGGGCGGGTTCGCGACGAACCGCATGTACAGTGCCGCGGGTACCTACAAGATGGGAGGCTTTGCTGCGGCTCTCGCGTACATGAAGACCAATAGTGGCGGAGCCAATGCGTCGGGCGCCGTGTCGAACGATACAACGGTCTTTACGGCTGACTCGCAACAGAATATTGACGCGGGCGTGTCATACACGTTCTCGAACAAGGCGATGTTGGCGTTCGCGTATTCGCATATAGATGTGTACAACCCGACTGGCAATGCGTACTTTACGGATCAGCCGGTGGCGGGTACTCAGAACTCGTGGAAGTTCGACAACTTTGAGGTCAATGGCCAGTACTTCTTCAAGCCTGATTTCTGGATGGCGGCTGCCTACACTTATACGTTCGCTCACATTTCCGCTACGACCGGGCGCTCGATGCCTAAGTACAATCAGTTCTCGTTGATGCTTGACTATGACCTTAGCACGCGTACGTCGGTCTACATTCAAGGAGCCTATCAACACGTGAATGGCAACACGGGAACGCAGTTCGACAATGCGGATATTCCGGGTTCATCGGGGATTTCTTCAACCGGGAATCAGTTGATGGCCCGGCTCGCGATGACACACAGGTTCTGATCGTTCGCATAGAAAGGGGGCGGCGCTGGTAACACTTGCGCGTGCAGCTTGTTGCAAGAGGTCCGCGCAACAGGCTGCACAAAACCATCGCATCGCTAAGCCCCGAAAACCACACGCTTCAAACCAAGACAGATTCAACAGGTTTTCAGCGATGCTGCGCACCTCCTTGCCACTAATCACAACCTCCGGGACAGGACCGTCCACATCGTAGGCGGACAGGTCACCGAGATAACTATGCAGCATCGCAAGCCCGCTGAGCGGATCGATCAGCGCCTGCGGTTCATCGAATTTTGCCTGCGCCTCGCCTCGGCGAATCGACCGATTAATCCCACTCATTCGTCGCCAGCCGGGACACGCGTCGTCTGGCTAACTTAGCCAAAATTTTCACCCAATCCTTATTGTTTGCTTGAAAACAATAATTTTTTGGCAGAAACTTCATCACAGTGTAATTTTCCCATCTGCCTCCACAAGGCGACACCGTGTCCGAAGACTCCTTGCCGTTGACGAATGCCCCTGTGCACGAGCAAGACGTGGTCATCGGCGGCCGCTTGCGCGCCATGCGCAAGGCGCAGGACCTACGCCTCAAACACGTGGCAGAGCAAGCCGGCCTGTCCGTCAGCATGCTCAGCCAGATCGAGCGCGGCATCAGTTCCCCGTCCATTCGCGTGCTTCGCAACATCTGCCATGCGCTGGGCGTCGATGGCGCCGCGTTGTTCGATGAGAGCAACACGCCCGCTCCGCAAGACGGCGCAGGCGCGGACTTTGTCGTGCGGCTCGCGGACCGCAAGCCAGTGAGCGTCGGCGGCGTCACTAAATATCGGGTGACACCCGCGGGCTGCTCGGTCATGGAAGGGTTCCTCATGGAGATTGGCGCGGGCGCTGTGTCCGACGTGAACTTCGTCTTGCAGACCGGCGACAAGATTGGTTATATCGTGCGCGGCAAGCTGCGCCTGTTCGTCGACGACCAGGAAATGTTGCTGGAAGCCGGGGACATATATGGGTTTCCGTCAGGCCACCGGTATAGATGGGAGAACGGCTGGGAGTCGCCCACCACCATTCTCGTCATCAACAGCAATCATTTCTACGTTTAGGTTTTCGCCCGGGCGCGGCCAGTCTTGTGCGCCTACTTAGCTGTACTGGACACACCGCGCCCTGACCGGCCGGTGCTCACCACACAGGACGCAAAGATGAAGCAGGCGATCGGCAGTATCGGCTCGGACGGCATTCCATCATCCTCGCAGGCATCCACGCACAAGATTCGTGACGTGGTGGCGGCAAACGTGGGCACATTCTTCGAGTGGTTCGACCTGCTCGTCTATGCGATGTTCGCGATCACCATCTCGCACCTGTTTTTCCCCACTGGAAATCCGCAGTCGGCCTTGTTATACAGCCTGCTGACCTTCGCGAGTGCGTATGTCGTACGGCCCGTTGGCGCGGTCGTACTGGGCATCTATGCCGATAAACGCGGCCGCCGCGCCGCGCTGACCATCGCTGCGTTCCTGATGCTCTGCGGCACCGTCCTGATGGCGGTGATTCCGACGTATCGGATGATTGGTGCATGGGCACCCGCCCTGCTCGTGTTCGGACGCCTGCTGCAAGGGTTCTCGGTCGGCGGTGAATTCGGCTGCGCGAACTCTTACCTGACCGAGCAAAACTCGCGCACGAAAGCGTTCTTCGCCAGCCTGCAGTTCTCGACCTCCGGCCTCGCGGTGTTGACCGCCTCGCTATTTGCTTACCTGATCAATCACTATCTTTCGCAAGAGCAAGTCGATTCGTGGGGATGGCGCACGCCGTTCATCTTCGGCTGCCTGATCGGTCCCGTTGGGCTGTATATCCGCACCAAGATCAACGAGACGCGCGAGTTCGAAGAAGTCGCGGACAAACCGCATCGGCCGCTTGCGGAAGTCTTTACCTTTCACAAGCGTTTCCTGCTGATTGGCGCGGCAGTCGTGGCGGCGGGCAATGTAGCCAGTTTTCTTAATATCTACATGCCGACGTTCGCCATCAATAATCTTGGCATAGCTAAGGACTCCGCTTTCATTGCATCCATCTTCAGTGGCCTCGTCAGCACGATCTTCCCGATCTTCGGCGGACTGGCTGCCGACCGTTTCGGGACCATCAAGGTCATGCGGATTGCGTTGATCGCGGGCCTGATCATGGTCTTTCCCATGTTCTTCATGCTGACGCATACGCCCTCGTTCCAGTCACTTATCTTGTTCCAATGCGCGATGTCGCTGGTGTTCTACAGCTTCTATTACGCACCGGTCGGTTCGCTGTTGTCGCAGCTCTTTCCAACGTCGTGCCGGACAACGGGCGTGTCGATCGCCTACGTTGCGTCGCAGACATTTTTTGGTGGCGTCACGCCGCTCGTGGTCGGCTTCCTTGTCGCGCAGACGGGCAGCATCATGTCGCCGGCTTATTACGTGATCGTGATCGGCGTGGTCGCGCTAGTGGGCTTGTCGGCTAGCCGAAGCCGTGCTCACTGACATGAACGACCGCTTTTCTTCAAGGACATAACATGCGTTCGACATTGCCTGCGGAGATCGACGTTGCGATCGTCGGGGGCGGAATTATCGGCATCAGCACTGCACTCGCGTTGGCACGCGAGCGGGTACGTGTCGCTGTATTCGAAAAAGGCATGATCGCGGGCGAACAGTCGTCGCGCAACTGGGGATGGATTCGCACGGTCGGGCGCGATCCAAAGGAGTTGCCGCTATCCGCCGTAGCGAACGATATGTGGGCGGGCATCCAGGCGCGCGTCAACGTAGGCTACCGGCGCACCGGCCTCGCCTATCTGGCGGAGACGGACAAGGAGATGGGCCGCCATCAGGCGTGGCTCAACTCGGCTAAAGACACGGGCACAGAAGGAAGCCTGTTGGGACGCGATGAACTTGCGCGTCTTATTCCCACCTCGAACCGCCTGTGGATCGGCGCTTTGTACAGTGCGGGCGACGGCGTTGCCGAACCCACGCTAGCCACCGCCGCAATCGCCAGACTGGCGACCGAAGCCGGTGCAATGGTGTTCGAACGGTGCGCGGTTCGCGGGCTAGAGACCAGCGCGGGAAGAACGTCGGCGGTTGTCACCGAGCTTGGCGTGGTGAAGTGTGCGTCAGTGGTACTGGCAGGCGGCGCATGGTCACGGCTTTTTTGCGGCAACAACGCGATCGACTTTCCGCAGTTGAAGGTACACGCGTCAGTGCTGCGAACGGGGCCATTAGAGACCGGCTTGGAGATGGCGATCAATGGGTCGGATTTTACGTGCCGCAAGCGCGCTGACGGGGGGTATACGGTGTCGCAACTCGGTGCGTCGATAGCAGACCTCACACCGGACAGCATCCGTTTGTGCCGTCAATTCCTGCCGGCGTGGATGGCAGAGCGCAAGTACTTAAAGCTTCGCGTAGGCAGGCGTTTTATAGAAGAGATGAGCATTCCGCGCCACTTTCGCCTCGATACCCCCACGCCATTCGAAGCTTGCCGGACGCTCGATCCGCCGCCGACCATGAAGATGGTCGACGGCGCACTCGACAAGTTAAAGCATGCGTTCCCAGCGTTCAAGAATGCGACGGTCGCCGAAGCCTGGGCCGGGTTTATCGATGTGACGCCAGATGCGGTGCCGGTTATCTCGGAGGTCGGCAAAATTCCAGGATTCTTTCTGGCAGCGGGATTTTCAGGGCATGGTTTCGGCATTGGCCCGGCAGCCGGCGCGTTGATGGCAGATCTGGTGACCGGAAACACGCCAAGAGTGGACCCGAAGGCGTTCCGTCTGGACAGGTTCAATGCCTGAGACTGGACCGGATACGAATCGACAATAACAACGTCCAGCACCCACTCCGGCGACGCGCACTCGCGCTGCCGGAGCCCGCCGATCAGAATTCCTGCATGGTCGGACGAAGCACGATCTCGTTGATATCGACATCGCCGGGTTGCTCGATCGCGTAAGCAATCGCGCGCGCCACCGAATCCGCGGGAATCGCCTGCTGATAAAACTGCCCCACCACCTTCGCGCTCTCTTCATGGGAACTGCCGAACTTCAGTTCGGAGTCGACCGCGCCCGGCAGGATGATCGTCGTGCGGATCGACGCGCCGACTTCGTGACGCAGTCCTTCGGAAATCGCGCGTACGGCAAACTTGGTGCCGCTATAGACGGTGCCGCCGGGGCTAAAGACCTTGATGCCCGCCACCGATGAAATGTTGATGAAGTGGCCGCTGTCCTGCTTCTGGAATACCGGTAACGCGGCGGCGATCCCGTACAGCACGCCCTTGATGTTGATGTCGATCATGCGTTCCCACTCGTCGACCTTCATCTCCGACATCGGCGCGATTGCCATGAGCCCTGCGTTATTGATCATGACATCCACGCGTCCGTAGGCGCTCACTGCCTGATCGACCAGCGCCTGCACGTCGGCGCGGCGCGTGACATCGGCGGCCAGTACCTCGACCTTGCCGCCGGCTTCGCGCAACTCGGCGGCGATGCTCTCAAGCCGCTCCAAGCGACGCGCACCCAATACAAGCGACGCGCCTTTCGCCGACAAATGACGTGCCGTGGCTTCACCAAGCCCGCTGCTCGCGCCGGTGATGACAACGACCTTGCCTTCAATTCCATTGCTTGCGTGATTGCTCATTATTGACAGGCTCCTGTGTTCCTGAGAGGGCGAATGCCCCCGCGACAGAACACAGTATGGGAATCTCAAGCCCGCCATTCAATGGAAATGATACGATTTCATAATTCCATTTTATGGAAGCAAAACCGAGAACCCATCATGCAGAATCGCCTTGAAATGTTGCGCATCTGTTGTGCGGCCGTTGAAGCACAGAGCTTTAAGGAAGCGGCTACCCGGCTGGGCACCTCGCCTCAGGCAATCACGCGAGCCGTTCAGGAAGCGGAAGCGCTGGTGGGCGAAATCCTGTTCCATCGCAACACCCGGCGCGTGCGCGCCACGCAAGCAGGAGAAGCGTTTGCGCAGCGGGCGCGCAAACTCGTGCAGCAGATGGATGATCTCTTAAGACCGAAGGACAGCGAGATCGATGCCGAGATTGCCGGCCTGGTCCGGCTGACCGCGCCCAGGTCCATCGGCGAACGTTTTCTCATGCCCGCGCTTGTGCGGCTCGCCGAGAAGCATCCCCGCATCACGCTTGACCTGCGTTTATCCGATGCGATCAGCGACCCCATCGCGGAGCAGATCGATATTGGCGTGCGGATCGGCTTCATGCGGGATAGTCGCTTCGTGGTGCGTCCTGCATCTCACGTGGGCTTCTCCGTGATTGCCAGTCCAAAGCTTGTCGCACGCGTGGGCCATCCCACGGACCTGGCTGAGCTTGCGCTGCTGCCGTCGACAGGATTCATCGACAGGAACACCGGGCGAGTGTGGCCCTGGCAGTTTTCCAATGGGCAGCAAATGACGCCGACAAACCTTGCGTTCCAGACCGACGACGGCGAGTGCGAGTGCCGCGCCGTGGTGGCGGGAATGGGGTTTGGGCAGATCGTGAGTTATCTCGCACTGCCGTTGCTGCGCGCGGGCAAGGTGATAAGCGTACTCGACGATGTCGCGCCGGAGCCGTGGCCGGTCTACGTGTACAGGCCGCAGCGGGGACCCGTGCCCGCACGCATCCGGCTCGTGTTCGACGCCGTGCTGGCAGCGCTGGAGAAATCAGAGCTGCAGCATGGGCCTTATGTGTCGGGCTGACTTCACGCTCCGAGGACGAAAAAAACGCCGTGCGAACATGCGAACCATCGACCAAGCCCTGCCGGCGCTTGGAATTCGCTATGCGCGCTCTAAGGTGCCGGCTGATGTTGGAATGATCGCTAGCTAGGGATAACCCCATAGACCGGATAGGAACCCGGCCCTGCTGCGTCTGGGCTTTGCTATGTTCATACAAATAATCAAGCTAAAGCGCTGTTTTCATCCTAGATTGGTATTTGCTTCCATTGCCGATCACGAAAGTCCGTTAAACGGCGCCTGATTCGAACTCGCCGGCCGTGTCGCGTTCTCATAACAATCGCGTCTGCTCGATACCCGCATGGGCGAACGTGAAATAACGTGAAATAATGAATCGTGGCGGCAAAAGGTAAACAGCCGGCTACACGCGCAGATAACATGTGCGAATAAGAGCCGTAAAAAGCTTATTGCCGCAAAAAAATGCTTGCCGGCGAGAATCAGGAGACTTGTTACTTGATTCTTACTTGATGCTCCTCCGAAAACGGGACGCGAACTTCAAACGGGGTTTTATGGCATGACCAACGCAGCCGATCAACCTTCGATTCCTTCAAGTTTCCGCGTACTGAGTCGATATAACTAAAGCGCGTGCAGTTTTCGTGAGGCCGGCAACTGCAACTTATCGCCACGTGCCCAAAATGTGCTGACCCCGCAGCGACTTGATAGCGGCGGTCGCTATAACTAACCGGTATGACTTTCATGGCTGCTTCTTCATCGCTTCCCAGGCATTTGTTTTACGTAGGCGATCCTTTGACGCTCGAACTTCGCTCGCTCCTGGATGCGCGCGGCTGGACAGTCAAATCCCTGGAACTGGACCGTGAGCCGGGGAATTTCTCGTCGAAGCCCAGCGGCGGTTTGCTCGATTTCTCGGCGCGAAACGTTCTGGCCAATCTGCGGCTGGCTGAAACCTGGCTATCGGTAAAAACAGTGGGCTGGTTAGCGCTCTTGTCGCCCGCGCAACTTGAAGATTCAACTATTCGGCGTCTCGTCCGGGATTTTTGCTTTGATTATGTAACGCTCCCCGCATCGGGCGAGCGGATTTTGAACGCGCTGGGCCATGCTTACGGAATCGCCGCCTTGCATGACGGAGGGACGCGCGACCCCGCTAACGCGAAGAACGACAGCAACGCCGAAGGCGACATGATCGGCTCATGCGACGCCATGCTTGCGCTCTTCCGCGCGATCCGCAAAGTGGCCATGACCGACGCGCCCGTGTTTATCTCCGGCGAATCGGGAACAGGTAAGGAATTGACGGCGGTAGCCATTCACGCGCGGTCGGTACGGCGCAACGAGCCGTTTGTCGCGATCAACTGTGGGGCCATTCCCGCGCATCTTTTGCAATCCGAGTTATTCGGTTATGAACGCGGCGCGTTCACCGGTGCGAATCAGCGCAAGATCGGGCGTGTTGAAGCGGCCAACGGCGGCACGCTGTTCCTCGATGAGATAGGCGACTTGCCGCTGGAGAGCCAGGCGAGCCTGTTGCGTTTCCTTCAGGAACGCAAGATCGAGCGCCTCGGCGGTCATGAGTCCACTTCCGTCGATGTGCGCATTGTCTCGGCTACGCACGTGGACATGCAGACTGCAATGATTGAAGGCCGGTTTCGCTCTGACCTTTACCACCGGTTGTGCGTGCTGCAGATCGAGGAGCCGCCGTTACGCTCGCGTGGCAAGGACATTGAATTGCTGGCCCGGCACATGCTGGATCGATTCGAGAAAGATGCCAACCGGCGTCTGCGCGGTTTCGCCCCTGACGCTATCGCCGCGATCCATAACTATGGCTGGCCCGGTAATGTGCGTGAGCTGATCAACCGCGTACGGCGCGCGATCGTGATGGCCGAAGGCCGCTTGATCGGCGCGCATGATCTCGAACTCGGCGAGTTTGCGGAATGCGTGCCCATGTCGCTTGCGCAGGCGCGCGAAGTGGGAGAACGGCAGGCTATCGAAATGGCCCTGCTGAGGAATCGCGGGCGCGTCGGCGACGCGGCGCGCGAACTCGGCGTGTCCCGTGTGACCCTGTACCGGATCCTGTCCGCCTACAACATGCGCAATGTAGAGACGCCGTCGGGTCTTGGCCTGGACTAGTTCATTCCTGCGGCAACGGCCGTTGGAACGTCTGCGACGCTAGTGCTCCTGCCCACCCGGCCCGCCCTGCCCGTGAGCCAAACAGAGTCCGGAGTGCTGGAATCGCTTTCATTAACATCCGATACATCCAGGGTTTCGTAGCGGTTCTCAAGTGCGGCTCGATTGCCGAAGCCGCACGCCGGCTTGACCTTACCGCCGCGGCGGTCGCCGCGCGCGCTCATTCTCTTTCTCCTGCTGCAGACTTTCGCTCTGCAGGAAATCGAAGTCCACGCCCTCATCCGCTTGCGTCACCGTCTGCAAAAACAACTTCCGGTAACCACGTCCTGCGGTCGGACGAACGACGGGATTGTCGAGCGCACGCTGATGTAATTCAGCTTCCGGTACGAGCAGCGCAATCTCCCGGTTGATCACGCTCAAGCGAATCCGGTCCCCATTGCGGACATGGGCAAGCGGGCCGCCAATGGCCGCTTCCGGCGTGACGTGCAGAACAATCGTGCCGAACGCGGTGCCGCTCATGCGGCCATCGGAGATCCGCACCATGTCCTTGACACCCGTTCGCGCCAGCTTGCGTGGAATGGGGATATAACCCGCTTCGGGCATCCCCGGCGCACCGACCGGGCCAATGTTCTTCAGCACAAGAATGTCCTGCGCGGTGACGTCCAGCGCTTCGTCGTCGATCCGGCTGGCCATGTCCTCGAGATCGTCGAAGACGACCGCACGACCTTCATGCTCCATCAACGCCGGATCAGCCGCCGATTGCTTGATGATCGCGCCGCCTGGCGCAAGATTGCCACGCAGTACGGCAAGTCCGCCTTCCGGATAGATCGGATGACTAAATGATCGTACGACGTCCTGCTGGTACCCGGGTCCGCCAAGCTCGATCTCCTCCCCCAGCGTGCGCCCGGTGACGGTCAGCGCGTCCAGATGGAGCAACGGCTTGAGTTCGCGCAGCAGCGTAGCCATGCCGCCCGCCTTGTGGAAGTCTTCCATGTAGTGCTGGCCGGTTGGTTTCAGATCCAGCAGCACCGGCGTTTCCTTGCCCATCCGGTCGAGCGTGTCCAGATCGATCCGATGCCCCAGCCGTCCGGCAATAGCCGTCAGATGAACAATCGCGTTGGTCGAGCCTCCGATTGCCAGCAGCACGCGCATCGCATTTTCAAAGGCTTTTACGGTAAGTATCTTGTCGATGGTGAGACCGTCGACTGCCATCTGAACTGCCCGTGCGCCCGTTTCTTCCGCCACGCGAATCCGGTCGGCTGTGACGGCAGGAGGCGACGCGCCGCCGGGAACCGTCATGCCCAATGCTTCCGCGACACAGGCCATGGTGCTAGCGGTGCCCATCACCGAACATGTTCCCACGCTCGCGACCAACTGGTTGTTGACGTCGGCGACCTCTTCCTCGTCAATCTCGGCCGCACGAAACCTGGCCCAATAGCGACGGCAATCGGTACATGCACCCACGCGTCCGCCACGATGCGAGCCGGTCAGCATGGACCCAGTGATGAGCTGGATGGCAGGCGTGCCCGCGGACGCCGCGCCCATCAATTGCGCGGGCACGGTCTTGTCGCAACCGCCTATGAGAACGACCGCGTCCATGGGCTGCGCGCGAATCATTTCCTCGGTATCCATCGACATCAGATTGCGCAGGTACATCGATGTCGGCGACGCAAAGCTTTCGTGAATGGAGATGGTCGGGAAGTCCATCGGCAAACCGCCGGCGAGCATCACGCCGCGCTTCACCGCTTCAATCAGTTGCGGCATGTTGCCGTGACAAGGGTTGTACGCACTCCCCGTATTGACGATACCGATTACCGGCCGGTTCAAGGCCTTGTCGGTATAACCGGCGCCCTTGATGAACGCCTTGCGCAAGAACAGCGAAAAGTCCTGGTCGCCGTACGACGTAAGTCCTCGCTTCATGCCGGTCGCGCGGACCGGGGCTTGCTTGTCGTCCGGTCTGTCAGCCGGCTTGTCGGATTGATCGGTCACTGGGGAATTCCCTATGAAGTAAATGATGGTTCGCGCCTGGGCGCCGGTTGGATTCCAGTTTGCCCGGCCGCGGGAGCGTATATAGAGACTATTGCGACGCCCCCGGCATAGTGAAGCCTACCGCCGTCAACTGTTCGACCGGGCGTGCCGCCACCCGCTCCGATCGCTTGAGCGTTGGACGTACTGTGCGCCATTGCTCATTGTTTAGCCAATGCGCGATCGCATGTTTCATGGCGGTGATGATCGGCAACGCCTGGAATATCGCGCGGATCACCGTGGCGCGTTCCCGCAATGCGCACGCGTTATACAGCTTTCCGCCGGCCTCTTAGCGCCGCACAAAGTGGCCCACGAGCATCGCGCGTTTCCACCCAAATCCCGCCACTTTCCGATATTCAAAACCCGCTTGCAGCAGCGCGCGTTTCACATCGCCGGCGCTGGTGTAGGTGGAAAACGTCGCGTCGTCACTTGCCAGCGCAGCGAGTGAATTGAAGATCGCGGGCGTCCAGAGTTCAGGATTTTTCGCCGGCGCAAAACCGTCGAGATAAAACGCATCCGCGCGCAACCGCAGCGTGGGCAGGATATCCACGGCGTCGCCGAAAATAAGCGTCAACGTGACGCTGCCATCGTCGAAATCGAGCTGGTGCGTACCGGGTTTCAGCGCGGGCCACGCCGCGGCAAGCGTGTCGGCCAGGGCGAGAACCGATGCATCGTCCACGGTCACCGCGTAGGCGCGAAGCAGATCGTCCGCCGAAAACGGGTGCTTTTCGATCGACACGAAATGGAGCCGTTCGCTGCGCGCGGGATCGGCGCGCCACGCGGCCCATGTCGTCAGGAAATTGATGCCCATGCCGAAACCGGTTTCAAGCACGGTAAACGCTTGACGCTCCTGCCATCGTCCAGGCAAGCCGTTGCCCTGCAAGAATACATACTGCGACTGGGCAAGACTGCCCACGATGCTGTGATAGATATCGCCGTATTCAGGTGAATACGGCGACCCGTTAGGGCGGAACGCAAGCGTGGCGGGAATCAGCGGATCGGTCATGCGGGTCGGTTGTCAGGGAGGGACTGCGGGGGAATCATGTTTGACGGGCCACGGCCGCGTCATTGTCGCGCGGTCCGGTAAAGGTTCAGCACGTTAGCAAAAACGGCCGGCCTTCGGCAAAAAATGCACCGAAGAAAGCCTCCCCATGGCGCGATGCTCAATCGCGATTTATCCGGCAAGCGGCAAAGTATCCCCGTTTTGCCATGAAGACGAGCTAAGATAAATCGAGTGGTTCCGGTTTGACCGGGCCGCGTTCGCGCGTGATTTTCTTTGACAGGAGAACAACATGGCAGCCAAGAAGATCTTATTTCTGACCGGCGATTTTGCGGAAGATTATGAAACGATGGTGCCTTTCCAGGCGCTGCAAATGGTCGGCCATACGGTGCACGCCGTGTGCCCTGGGAAGAAAAGCGGAGACAAGATCAAGACCGCGATTCACGACTTCGAGGGCGACCAGACCTACACTGAAAAGCCGGGTCATCTGTTCGCGCTGAATGCGAATTTCGATGATGTCGATGTCACCCGTTACGACGCGCTGATGATCGCCGGTGGCCGTGCGCCGGAATACCTGCGGCTGAACAAACGGGTAATCGAAATCGTACGGCAATTCGCTGCGGCCGAAAAACCGATCGCAGCGGTCTGTCACGGCGCACAGGTGCTGGCGGCAGCCGACGTCATTCGCGGCAAGCGGATTTCCGCCTACCCCGCTTGTGCGCCGGAAGTCCGGTTGGCCGGCGCCGACTACGCGGACATCGAAGTGGACAGCGCCGTCACTGACGGCAATTTCGTCACGGCGCCGGCGTGGCCCGCTCATCCGCAATGGCTAGGTCAGTTCCTCGCACGGCTTGGGACCGAAATCTCGCTCTGAGCGATATGGCGATTGCGGCGGCGGCCGACACGCCCGGGGCACCATTAGAGGGCCCTGAGAGCGTTCATGGAAGGTGGATGCAGGTCGCGTCCACCCTGCTATTCATCGGCGTATGGCGGCCGCTTTCGGGCCGTTGGCGGCGTCGACGGGTGCTGCAATTGACTGAGGATTGTTCCGCCTGCCCGGACAAGTAGAACACCGGGAGTGGCGGGCTGCTAGAATTGACCTTTTACTTGCCTGGTCATGTGCTATGGGCTTTGAACAGCTCGCTGTATTGAAACAACAACTCGAGAAAGAGCAACAGGCGAAACGCGCGCAATCGAAGCCCGTGGCGAAGCCTGCGCATAAGCCTGCCCCCAAGCATGCCTCTAAGCAGCCCGCCCCCACACCGGTCTCGAAGCCCGTCACCAAGCCGCCGCGCCCTCCTCGGCCAGCCCGGCCTGCCGCTCCCGTCGCGGTCAGGTCGAAACCCGTGGACCCTGTGGTATTGACCATCGGGAAGCTGCAAAAACGGTTTCCTAAAGCGTTCCCGAAAAATCCATCGCCCAAGGTGCCGCTGAAGATCGGAATTTTCGAAGATCTTCTCGCGCACGCCGCAGAGTTGGCGCTGACCGAGACCGAGTTGCGGGCGGCGATCAAGATCTGGTGCCGTGGCAGCCGTTACTGGACGTCGATGGTTGAAGGCGCAATTCGGGTCGACCTCTCGGGCGAGGAAGCCGGACGGGTATCGCCTGAAGATGGCGTCCGCGCGACGAAGCTGGAAGAAGGCCGTTTGGCAAGAGTCGCGTCGAAGGCCGCGGCTCCTGAAAAGGCGGCGGTTGTTGAGAATGCAGTGGTTGCTGAAAAAGCAGCCGTTGCGGATTCTGAGAAGGTTGCCGGATAAAAACGGGTGGGAGCGGGAGGTTTGCGGCGCCGCCGCAGCCTCTCCCCCGCGCGCTCAGTTAACGACGGTGTCCTGATAAATTCCGTATTCGGACCGGATGATTCAATGCCCGGTTCCAAGCGCACACGATGTCACGCGTCGGCTGCCGGCGCATCGATCGCAGCCAGACCGTTTTCGTTGAGCGCGGGAATGGCGGCGAAAGCCTCCGCTATGAAATCCATGAAAACCACCGCGCGTCGTGGCAACAGCCGACTTGCCGCGTAGACAATCTGCAGCGGCACCGGCGGCCCAATGTAGTCGCGCAGTATCAAACGTGCGGACCCAGTTCGCAGCGCGTCTTCAAACAGCCAAAGAGGTCCATATCCAACGCCGATGCCTTGCAGCACCGCCTCGCGGACAGCGTCCGGTGAATTGACGCGCAGACGCCCCGTAACGGAGACCTCGGTATCGCGGAAGTGCCATGTTCCGGCCGACGACAACAATGTATAGACGATGCAATCGTGATCGCGCAAGTCACCCGGCGTGCGCGGCATGCCGCGCCGCGCAAGGTAATCGACGCTTGCGACGCAAACCCTTTGGAACATCCCGATACGCCGAGCACGCAGCGTACTGTCCTCAAGATTGCCGATGCGAATGGCCAATTCGACCGCTTCATTGACCAGATCGACGTAGCGATCGCTGATCTGCAATTCGAGCTCAAGTTTGGGATGACGCTCCAGAAGCGGACGCACCAACGGCAGCAAGTGGATCCTCCCAAGCGTCGTGGGACATGCTACGCGTAGCAGGCCTGAAGGCTGATCGTCACCACGGGCGGTCGATTCGGCCTCGGTGACAGCGTCCAGTATCCGTCGGGCCTCGGCGTAGTAGCGCTCACCTTCGGGGGTGAGGGTCAGCCTGCGCGTGGATCGCTGCATCAGTCGTGTTTCAAGGTGCTGTTCCAGCGCAGCGACATAGCGGCTGACGTTAGGCTGGCCAATGCCCAGTTCCCTGGCGGCCGCAGAAAAACTCCCGGTCTCGACCGCCCGGGCAAAGCATTTCATCAAGAGGAAACGATCCACGGTGCGTCCTGATCATTTATGCAATGAGGGCATGAATGATATACCTTTCGACCCACTTATCCCCGTGCGCAAATGACTCCATTCTGCCTGTACAGCGAGGCGGCGCCAGCTAAGCACCGTCGACTGTTCATTCATTTACCGGAGATTCCCATGCCTCGTCTTCAAGGCAAACGCACCCTCATTACCGGCGGTACCAGCGGCATTGGTTTGGAAACTGCGAAGCAGTTTCTGACCGAAGGCGCACGCGTCATTGTCACCGGCGTCAACCCGGACTCTATCGAGAACGCCCGCAATATACTCGGCCAGGAAGTGCCCGTACTGTGCGCCGACTCCGCCAGTGTCGAGGCCCAGAACGCACTCGCGCAAGCGGTCAAGGACCACTATGGTCAACTCGATGTCGCTTTCCTCAATGCCGGTGTATCGGTATGGGTACCGATCGAGGAATGGACGGAAGCGCTGTTCGATCGCTCCTTCGCTATCAACGTCAAGGGGCCGTACTTCCTGACTCAGGCTCTACTGCCTGTCTTCAGCAAACCCGCCTCGGTGGTGTTGAACACGTCGATCAATGCGCACGTCGGCGCCGCGCAGTCGAGCGTCTATGCAGCGACCAAGGCAGCCCTGCTCAGCCTGTCCCGAACCCTGTCAAGCGAACTGCTGCCGCGTGGTATCCGCGTCAATGCGGTCAGTCCCGGGCCCGTCGATACTCCGCTATACGACAAGCTCAACATTCCCGACGCCTACCGCGAGCAGGTTACTCAACAGATCATCAATACCATTCCTGCCGGACGGTTCGGAACACCTGAGGAAGTGGCCAAGGCCGTGGTTTATCTGGCGTCGGATGAGTCCGCGTGGACGATCGGTGCAGAAATCGTGGTGGATGGCGGACGGATGCTAAACGGTTGATGGCGGGTGGCCAGCGCAGGTGGTTCACAGGCGCGCTGGCCTGTCCGTCCAAGCGCGCCTGCGTGCGCTGCTACACTTGCCGCAGTGTCAATTTCCGCGCAATCCTTGCCGCCCAGCACGATGCCAACCGGCATCCGCCTGAGTCGCGCAGCCATTCTTCTTCTGACAAAGTCTGCAACCCATGCTTAGATTCGAGAACCTCTGCAAACGTTACGACGAGCGCATTATTTTCCAGGGACTGCGTTATGGCGCCGGCACTGGATGCGTGGCGCTGAACGATGAAACCGGCAGCGGAAAATCCATCTTGCTCGGTATCCTCGCCGGTGAGATCGAACCTGACGAAGGTGAGGTATGGATAGACAAACACTCGATGCATAGCGCCCCGATCGAGGCAAAGTCGCTACTCGCGTACGTGCCCGACGACTGCATGCCGTACTCGCTGCAGACGGGTCGCGAGTATCTGGAACGGGTGGCATCGGACCGACAAACCACCGTCGACAGTCAGGCGCTCGACTTGGCCGACCGCTTTGGCTTGACACCACATCTCGAGAAGCGTTTCGAGCAAATGTCGTTTGGTACACGCAAGAAAATCTTCCTGACGGCGGCGGTACTCGGCGATGTGAAGGTCGTTATCGCGGATGAGCCAGTCGCTGGCCTCGATGCCCCCGCGCGCGCTGTTCTGATCGATTTGTTCAAGACATTGGGCCAAGACCGGACGGTTTTCTTTTCGAGCTATGACGTGGATTTTACGCAGGCTTGTAGCGCGAAAATGATCAGTTTTGCTGAGCTTGGCGCGGGGATGTAGGCGGATGCTCGAAGCACATGCTCCCACGATGGTCGCGGTTGCGCGATGCTTCATCCAAGCCGCATTGCTCGCAGGATCAGGACCAACCCCGTCAGAACGACCACAGCTCCGATAACCCTCGCCACGCGCTCACCGGCCGGTGCAAGACGTTCTGCAGCGGTAGCTGCCGTCACGGCGGCCATCACGCGCAGATCCATGACACCAATCACCAGAAGGATAGCCGTCAGGCCGGCACAGCAGGTGCTGCAGTGAAGACCAAGGCGCAGGCCATGTCGCCAGGCCGTGCGGGCGTCCGCCTGCAACGCCTTCAACATACAACCCTGCCCCGGCATAGCCCGGCAGCACGCCAGATGATGCGCCTTCCACGGTGTGAACTGGAGCGCGCCGGCGATCAGGACGACCACGCCGGACGCGATCGGAACGGCGCGCGCGAGTGATGGCGACTGCATCTCGACCGCCGCCAGCGTGCCCCCCAGCGCAAAGGTGGCCATTCCAGACACGGCCCACACGGAGAAGTACCCGGCGCCCACCAGCGCGGTCAGCCGATCCAGCCCTGTCTCGCCAGTCCTGCCGATGGCCTGACGGTAGCGCCACAACATGGGCGCGAGGGATGGCAGCATCATCGCAATCATCATCGCGACCCACATGCCGATGAACGAGGCCGCAGTGCCGGGCCACGTCTGTCCGCACATCGGCATCCATGCCATGGACATGGTCCAGCCGCCGGGCATTGGCATCTCGCCCATCGCCGACATGGACGCACACCAGACGATTGTCACCGCTGCACTGGCGAGGAAAAGCAGCGCCGAGACGCCAAAGAAAGCTCTCTGGGAAACTCGTTCGGAAACCATGCTTTGTGGCATCTTCCGCCTCCCGTTTGTGCGAGCGAGACCCTGGTCTCGAACCGGTAGTTTTTGTCGACTCAGACCCACCGCAGCGCCTGACGTTGCCGTGCCAACTCGTCCTCACGTCGTGTGAATTCCTTCTCCGCCTCGAGCAACTCGAGTCACGCTGACAACTATTCTTCACGTGTCCCGGCTATGCGTGTCGTCATCATCTTCCCTCCGTCAGGTGTTCTTCGTCGTTCGTTCAACTTCCGATCCGACATGCAGGTTGGTGATAGATTAGTACCGGGCATCGAACGATGGGAGTGACAAGTGTGGCGGGATTCAGATAGACCATGGACCCACTAATTGCGGTCGCGGCGCGTGCGCTCGCCTCGGGTGACCCTCTCGGCGCACTTAACCGGATCGCCTTGCGCGACGACGCGCCCGCGCTCGCGCTCCGGGGCATCGCAATGGCGCAGCTCGGCGAGCTTGTCCGAGCGAAGGCTCTCATGCGAAGTGCCGCGCGGGCATTCGGTCCAAAAGAAGCCGCGGCGCGCGCGAGGTGTGTCGTCGCCGAGGTCGAGATCGCGCTCGCCTCAAGAGACCTGGGCTGGTCTGCGAAGACGCTCGACGCAGCGCGGGCGACACTCGAAGCACACGGCGACCGCGTCAACGCCGCGCATGCGCGGTATCTCGAAGTCCGGCGCCTCCTCCTGATCGGACGTCTCGACGAAGCTGAGCGGACGCTCGCCGAGCTAGACCCCACGCCCTTCCCGCCCGCGTTGAAGGCCGTCCACGAACTGGTCGTTGCGGGGATCGCGATGCGGCGCCTCAAGACCAAGACAGCGCGCGCGGCGCTTGCCCGGGCCGAACGCGCTGCGCACCATGCGGGTATTCCTGCGCTCATCGCGGAGGTCGAAAGTGCATCCCTCATACTGAATACGCCCGCCGCACGCTTGATTTCGAATGGTGAGGAGCGGCTCCTATTCCTTGAGGATATCGAAGTATTACTGGCGTCGAAGGCGCTTGTTGTAGATGCATGCCGCCAGCTCGTACGCGACGCAAGCGCCGTGGTCTCGCTCGCGAGGCGTCCAATCTTGTTCGCGCTCGCACGCGCGCTGGGCGAAGCGTGGCCCGAAGACGTGCCCAGGGACACGCTCATCGCGCGGGCATTCCGGGCGAAACACGCCGATGAATCGCATCGCGCGCGCTTGCGTGTCGAAGTCGGACGGCTTCGTACCGTGCTTGGAACGCTGGCCGGTGTGAGCGCGACGAAGCGAGGGTTCGTGCTGGTGCCGCGTATTGCGCGCGAAGTGGTCGTGATGGCGCGGCCCGTTGAAGACAAGCATGCGGCGGTGCTTGTCTTCCTCGCCGACGGTGAGTCGTGGACGAGCTCAGCTCTCGCGCTTGTGCTGGGAGCCAGCCAGCGTACCGTACAGCGTTCATTGGACTCGCTTGCTGCAGCAGGCAAGGTGCAGTCGTTTGGCCGCGGACGGGCACGTCGCTGGATGACACCGCCCGTGCCGGGATTCGCGACAAGCTTGTTACTCCCCACTTCACTACCCAGTGATTAGGATGGCAACATGAAACGATCAGAAGCCGAAATCATCCGTGAATATGGACCCTTTCCGGGTGTCGACAGCGTGTCTGGGGTCACGTTTGACGGTCAGCATGTCTGGTTCGGATCCGGAGACAAGCTGAACGCCTTCGACCCGGCGAGCGGAAACCCGCTGCACTCGCTTGATGTCGCCGCCGATGCAGGAACGGCCTTTGACGGCCAACACTTGTTCCAGATTGCCGGGGATCTTATCCAGAAGATCGATCCTGAAACCGGCCGGGTGCTCGCCACGATCCCGGCACCCGGTGGCGGCGGTAACTCGGGGCTCGCGTGGGCCGAAGGGACGCTCTGGGTGGGGCAGTATCGGAGCCGGAAGATCCATCAGGTCGATCCTGAAACGGGGGCGATTCTTCGCGCCATAGAATCCAACCGCTTCGTCACCGGTGTCACCTGGGTTGACGGCGAGCTCTGGCACGGCACCTGGGAAGACGACGCGAGCGAGCTGAGACATGTCGATTCGCAAACGGGAGAGGTCCTGGAGAGCCTTGAGATGCCGCCCGGAGCCGGCGTGTCGGGACTTGAATCCGATGGCGGCGAGCAATTCTTCTGCGGCGGTGGAAACAGCGGGAAGGTAAGAGCTGTTCGCCGCCCCAGGCGAGACTCCTCGGCCAGCAGCGACGCCGGGATTCCCGTCGACTCTACTAGCGAATAGTCCAAGCGACCCGGCGCGCTGCGCGGAAAGACCTCACGCGATCCGCAAGCATCGGGCGGACATCACCGCCTGGTGCAATCAACTCCCGCTGCCGCATTTCAGCGTAGGTCCGCACCGGGATTCGTCTAAGTTCAGGCTGCCAACTACTGAACTAATGCGTAAGCTCAGTATCCCTAATCACCATTCCATGGCGCTGCTCGGCGATGTCGCGGGACGATTCGATTTCCCGCCGCATGCGGATAGCATCCCATCCCAGCGAACTCGCCGCGATCGCCGCAGTTTCAGCCAGCACGGCGCCGGTCAATTGACCGGAGATGGCGATCGTCGTGCGACGGAAAAGCAGATCTGCAAGATGCGTCACTGCTTCGTGCTCGCATAGGTACTGAACCTCTCGCACTGTATAACTCGGCTCGCTTGCGAGCGGGCGGTCAGGGAGCCCGTCGTGTATCGACGAGCAGAACGCTGCGATGACGGATGCACTTGTACCGTAACGCGAGAATAAGGTTTCAGCTCGTTCAACCGGAACGCCGCAACGCGCGGCAAGCTCGTTGATCCACGCAGTCCGATCCCCTGAGGTCAGTGGAAAATCACGGCCTCCACCGATAGCTTCGTCGCGAGTGCTGACCCTGCGCGAACGTCCGAGACGCTTGAGCGTATCGTCGGCGACGGATTCGGCAAATCCCCGGAAGGTTGTCCATTTGCCGCCCACCAGCGAAAGCACAGCAGTTTGAGTGTCAGGCAGATGATCGACGTGCACCACGTGATCGCGACTCACGTCGCCCGGATTCGTGGCATCGGAATAGGGCAACGGCCGCACGCCGCTATAGCGAAACGTGATGTTCGATGCATCCAGTTCCAGGCGAGGAAAAATCTCCCGCAATACGCCGAGCATATAGTCGACCTCACTGTCCTCGCAGCGAACCTGGTCAGGATCGCTTACGCGGATATCGGTCGAACCGACCAGAAGCCGGTCCATAAACGGATAGACAAGACAAATGCGACCGTCCTTCGAGCCGAAGTACACCATGCGGCCCCGCAGTTGCGCATGGAGCTCAGCATGCGTCACGATCAGGTGCGACCCCTTTGCTCCACCGATATACTTTCGCTTGATACCGAGCGCCTGGTTCACGCTGTCGATCCAGGCCCCACCGGCGTTGACGATGAGGGTCGGTGTCACAGGAAAAAGCCGCTCTGACACGAGATCCCGCAGCCAGACCGTGTCGCCTTCCACGTGATCAACCGTAACGTAGTTCGCCGCCGCGGCTTCCTCGCAAGCGGTCAGTCCGTCTGCTACCAGTTCGTAGTTCAGTCGTTCGGCCTGTGTCACCTGTGCATCGAAATACGTGGCGGTTGCCTTGATGGCGGGATCGAGTAATGGCAGACTTTGAAGAGAACGTCTTCTGAGCGCGACGTGGTGACGCGGGATCGTCCGGTGATGGCGACCGAGAAAATCGTAGATCGTGAGACCGAGTTTTGAAATGATCGCGCCGCGGTCGGCGAGCTTCGACTTGACACCGAAAAATCGCAGCGTAGACGCAACAATGCCGCCAAAGTACGAATGAATCGGCAGTACCGTCTCCAGTGGCCGTACAAAATGCGGTGCGTTTTTCAGCAAGAGATTGCGTTCCAGTGTGGATTCGGCAACGAGGCCAAATTCACCGGTTTCAAGATACTTGAGGCCGCCGTGAATGAGCCTCGATGGCGCCGAACTTGCACCTGAGGCGAAGTCCGCTTTATCGATCAGCAGGCAGTCGACCTGTTGCAACGACAGGTCGCGGAATAGTCCTGCTCCATTAATTCCGCCACCAACAATTAGCACGCTGACACGGCGCTGTTGCGTAAGCCGGTCGAGAAAGAATTCGCGGGATCGTTCGGTCATTGCTTGTCTCGTGATCAATGTCGTCGTCAATGCGTAGTGGCTGCGCGGTCGAGCGCCGGCCACAATGGGTTCATGCCTGAAATGAGCTGCATGTACAGGGTATACGCCTCGGTGAGCTGGCCGTGACGTTCCGCGTCCGGCTGGTGTGTCCGCTGGATGCGGCATGCGCGCGTGGCGGCCTCCGCCAGGGATGCGAACACTCCTGCGCTCACGCTGGCACAGAGCGCTGCGCCAAGTGCACTCGCTTCCTGACTTTCCGGAATATCGATAGGAATCCCGATGGTATCGGCAAACAACTGGGCAAGCATGGGGCTTGATGATCCTCCACCGGTCAGCCCCGCCCGCTGCGCCGGAAGCACGCTGGTCAGAGCTTCGACATGGTATCGGTGATTGAAGACCATGCCTTCGAGCACGGCCCGCGCCAGATGGGCGCGACGGTGCCAGCCGCGGATGCCAAAAAACGAGGCGCTCGCGGGCTGCTCGAAGGGGGAGCCGAACAGGAATGGATGGAACATGACGGAACTCGGCTCGGCGAATGCCGCCTGTAATTCGTCTCCGATCAGGTCGAACAGCGAGCATCCGCGTTGCGAAGCCTGTTGCGCTTCGTGGGCAAAAAATTCACGCAGGAACCAGTCGACATTGCTCGATGAGGCCGGTGAAATCGACATGTTCATCCATTGACCGGGACGTGTGCCGTTGCGGCACGACCAGCGCGGATCCAGTTGCGGACGGTCCGACAGGATCTCGTTGATGCTGAACGTCCCCGCCGTAATCGACAAGATACCCGGCTCGGTGTTGCCTAGTCCCACGGCACTGGAGGTGACATCGTGCAATCCACACGCGACCGGCGTGCCCTCCTTCAGACCGGTTAGCGCGGCGGCTTGTGCGGTGACCCGGCCTGCGAGTGCCGTGGACGACACGATTTGCGGTAACGCGTGGCCAATAGACGCGAGGCCGTATAGATCGAGGACATCGCCGCTGTACTGTTGCGTGCGGACATCGGTAAAGGATGAACTGGCTTCCGTTGGGTCCGTTGCCGGGACGTCAGTCAGACAGAGACGAAGCCAGTCCTTGCAGAAGAGCACATGGCCGATTTTTGCGTACCGCTCGGGTTCGTTGACCTGGATCCATTTGAGCAGGCTGACGGCGGCGTAGGGATACGGCTGCTGCCCGGTCAATTCCAGTGCCTGTTGCAGCACGCCGGCTTCGCGCCATTGATCGCGAACGTCGAAGGCCCGGCTGTCGAGCGACAGAATGCCGGGGCCGAGCGGAGCACCGGCGTGGTCGACCAGGTAGAGGCCGTCGCCGTGTCCGGTTACGCCGATAGCGGCGATCGCCTCGGCGGGCACTTGGCTAAGCGCGAGCGCATCGCGAATGGCGCCGCTTGCCGCTGCCCAGGTTTCTTCCATGTCGCGTTCGACGTGGCGGGGACGCGGCTGCCGCTGCTCCACACGCCGGGAGCCTACGGCCACGGTGCGACCGGTGGTGTCGAAGATAACGGCCTTGGTCGCGGTCGAGCCGCTGTCTAGGCCCAGCAGATATGTCGCCATTGTGTGTCCGATCCATTAGAGGTTTTTTTCCGTTCGCACTCGGGGTTGGGGGGCAGGTTGCTAGGGTTGGGGGTCGTGGTTTCGGTGTTAGGGGTATGTGCCGGGTTGGTGCTTTCGGTGTTAGCGGTCGGAGTCAATGCCGGGTTGGTGCTTTCGGCCGTGGTGGTCTGCGAGAGTCGGATTTTCTCTTTATCACTGTTAGCCACTGTGCGTGGCGGCACGTCATTTCTTTGTCCAAAGCGACAAAGAAACGAAGCAAAGAAAACGCTTTAACCGCTCTACCCTAAGTGTCCACAGCGTGCAGTTTTGATTCATAGGTGCCCCAAAAGCACGGTGCTCGCCAGAGCGACGGATGTGTGAACCCCTCCTTCTCGCGAATCCTGACACGAACACGCTTCGCCCCGTACGCTCTCGGGCAAGCACAATTGCCAAGGAACCACACGCTTCGCCACCAGTGATTGAACCTGCCCAAGGAGCACCCCGCGCTATCCGCGGATAACCTCCCTCCAAATATGTACGCGCCTCGAACCACGTCGCCAACCCGCCAGGAAACGAGGTCGTGAAGATGCGGGTGGCCGTAACCGACGAAAATAGCTGTACAGAACGCGCAGCCAATTCACAAAAAACTGAAGCAGTAAACACAAACACGCATGAAGCTGTGGCCTATGAATACGGCCGCACAGACCGGGTAGCTAACCCTGTCAAAAAACCGCAGCCGTAAATACCTGTAGGGCCGTGCGGGTTCCTTAGCAATCGTGCTTGCCCGAGAGCGTGCGGGGCGAAGCGTGTTCGTGTCAGGATTCGCGAGAAGGAGGGGTTCACACATCCGTCGCTCTGGCGAGCACCGTGCTTTTGGGGCACCTATGAATAGAAACTGCACGCTGTGGACACTTAGGGTAGCGTGGTTGAAAGCGTTTTCTTTGCTTCGTTTCTTTGTCGCTTTGGACAAAGAAATGACGTGCCGCCACGCACAGTGGCTAATAGTGATAAAGAGAAAATCCGACTCTCGCAGGCCACCACGGCCGAAAGCAGCAACCCGGCATTAACCTCGACCGCTAACCCCAGAACCGACCACCCCGGCATCAACCCCTGACCGCTAACACTGAAACCACCACCCCGGCGCATACCCCTAACCCCTAACCCCAACATCCCATCCCCCCACCACAAAACCCCTCCGGCGACAGCGCCCGCGCCCGGGCCCCTCACCGATGGTACTTGGAATCAACCTCATTAATCGCCGCCACATTGCCAGCGCTACGGCCATTCTCATCGAAGGCCTGCGCCAGAAAAGCATCGGCAATGCTCTTGGCCACCTCCGTCCCAATCACCCGCGAACCCATCGTGATGATCTGCGCATTATTCGACAGCGCCGCACGTTCCGCCGAATAGGTATCGTGACACAACGCAGCACGGATTCCCGGTATCTTGTTAGCCGAAATACTGACACCGATCCCCGTGCCACAGACCAGAATAGCCCGGTCGTAATCACCGCGTATCACGCCCGAAGCCACACGGTCAGACAAATTCGCATAGAACTCCTTCGGATCTGCCTCGTTGGTCGAAACCTCAAAAACCTCAAAGCGGTCCTTAAGGTGTTCAGCCAGCACATGAGCTAGTCCGGCCCCCGCGCTATCTCCGGCAATTGCAAGTTTCATGATGATCTCCTTCAGTTTGAAGTTCCACGCATGCGGACAGCTCAGAGCACCGCCCTGACACGCTCCAGGATGTCCAGATACCCATTCACGTCCCAGGCAGAGCGCCCAATGAACAGTCCGTCAATATGTTCGCAAGCAGCGAGTTCAGCACAGTTGCCGGGGTTGACCGAGCCGCCATAAAGGCACGGTACACGGCGGCCAAGAATGTCTCGCGCCACCGCGATGATCTCCGCCTGCCGAGCATCGGCATAGTCGGCACTGGCCGGTATGCCGCCCTCGCCGATAGCCCAAACCGGCTCGTACGCGAGCAGGATCGGGGCCGTGTGTTGTTCCGGCTTCAATCGAGCCAGCGCGCCGCGTACTTCGGCAGCCAGAACGTCGGCTGCTCGCCCGCCTTCGCGATCGGCAAGCGTCTCGCCAATGCAGATCAGCGGCGTCAACCCGTGGCGCACCGCCGCCTCGACCTTCAGTCCTACCGTGGCATCGGCCTCGCCAAAATGTTCGCGACGCTCGGAATGACCGAGTTCGACCAGATCCATGGCGCAATCGACCAGCATCGACGGTGAGATTTCACCGGTCCAGGCGCCATGATCGGCCCAGTGCATGTTCTGCGCACCGACCTTCACCGTGGTATCCGCGAGTATTGCCTTGACTTCGCGGATCGCGGTGAAGGGCGGAATCACGAAGCGCTGCATCCGCGGGTCGGCGGTGCCGGTAAGCAGACCCTCGGCGAAAGCGCGCGCCTCCGCCAGGGTCTTGTTCATTTTCCAGCTGGTACCGATCCAGAAAGGGGAATGGGTCATGATGATGTCGTCAATCAGATGCACGAACTGGTGCTGCTGCACGCCGCGCCGGGGTAAGTCGGACTACCCCGGCGCGCAGGGTGAAAAACCGCAAGCGCCCTTCGGCGCGCTGCGGGTTCAAGCCGTAGCATCACTTCGAAAGCGTAAATGCAGAGGTGTACTTATCCACATTGGCCTTGGTGATAAGAATGCAATCGAAGAGCTGCTTTTCAGTCTTGGCGCCCGTCTTGCCGGTCTTCAGAAACTGATCGGCCTCCTGCACCGCCTTGACCGAAAACGTGGCAACCGGCTGCAGTACCGTGTACTGCAACTCGCCGGCCTTGACCGCTGCAACCGCCGTCGGCGAACCGTCAAAACCACCTACCTTGATGCTCGAAAGTTTGCCCGCTTGCTTCAGCGCGGCAATCCCACCCAGCGCCATCTCGTCGTTGCCGCTGATCACACCAATGATGTCCGGGTGCGCTTGCAACAGGCTCTGCATGGCGTTAAAGCCCTTGGTGCGATCCCAGTCAGCCACTTGCGATCCGACCTTCTTCAGATCGGGATACTGACTGAGCACGGACGTGTAGCCGTTGGAACGCGTGGCGGCATTGTTGTCGGACGGCGAGCCGAGCAGCTCGACGTAGTTGCCCTTCGACCCGACGTCCTTCACCCATTGCTGCGCGCCCAGCGCCGCACCCTGTGCGTTGTTGGAAACGAGCTGCGCCTTGGCCAGGCCCTCCTGGTTGATCTCGGCATTGACGAGGAAAACCGGAATATTGGCGGCCACCGCTTTTTTCACCGCACCAACGGACCCGCTGGCGTTCGCGGGATCAAGAATGATCGCGACCGATTTGTTGGTGATGGCGGTGTCGATCAGTTGACTCTCGGCGTTGGTGTCGCCCTTCGAAGCCGCGACGTTCGCGGTGTATCCGAGCCGTTTCGCTTCGGCGGCGGCAACGTTGCCTTCGGTGAGCCAGTAGGGGTTCGAGGGATCGTTGACGATGATGGTCACGAGCCCTCCCGCTGCATGAGCCTGGCTTGCGAACAAAGGCGCAGCCAAGGCGACGGCGGCGGTGAGCAGCAGGGTTCTTCTCTTGGTTGTCATGGTAAGTCTCCTTTTTTGATTAGTGATGGCGTCGGGATAAGACATTCTTCTCGGGGTCCGGTGGCGCGGCTCAGGCCTTGCCGCCTTGTGGAGAAGTGGGTTGACCGGCGGTCGGCGCAGGACGCTTGACACGGCGGCGATATTGAATGGCGTTGAGCAACACCGCGAGCACGATGACCGCACCGGTGAACACCGTTTGCCAGTAGGAGGAAATGCCGATGATCACGAGACCGTCGGACAGGAAACCGATCACGAAGGCGCCGAGCAGCGTTCCGCGGATGTTGCCGGTGCCGCCCATCAACGACGCGCCTCCGATCACCACGGCGGCGATGGCCGTCAGTTCATAGGTCGTGCCGGCCGTCGGACCTGCGGACGTGAGCTGCGAGGACAGGATCAACCCGGCGATGGCGGCACAGACGCCGGACATCATGTACACGCTGATCTGCACTCTTTTCACGGGAACGCCGGAGAGTTGGGCTGCGCGCTCGTTGCCGCCGGAGGCGTAGAGCCAGCGACCGAAGGCCGTACGGGTAAGCATGACGCTGCCCAAGATCCCGATGACCGCGAGGATCAGGACGCCGACGGGGACATTGAACAGACGGTCAAAGCCGAGCCCGTTGAATCCGACATTACCCAGATCCGCGTGGCCGCCCAGGTTGTTGTAGGTCAGGCCGTTGGTCATCAGGAGAGCAAGTCCCCGTACCACATACATCACCCCGAGCGTGGCGACGAACGCCGGCACTTTGAAGCGCGCGATGAGCACGCCGTTAACCAGGCCGATGAAGGCGCCAAGCAGACAGCACAGCACCACCACGACCCAGACCGCCGGATACAGCACGACGCCAAACAGGTTCAGCGTCACACCCTGCAGGAAGAACCCCGCGACCACGCCGGACAGGCCGAGCGTGGACCCGACCGACAGGTCGATTCCGCCGTTGATGATCACCAGCAGCATGCCGATCGCGAGGATACCGTAGATGGCCACATGCGAGGCCATCGTCAGGAAGTTTTCGACTGCGAAGTAATACGGCGAGAGAAACGAAAATACGATGATGATCACGATCAGCGCAAAGAATGCACGTCCTTCGAGCAGCATCTTGCCGATGTCGAAACCGTCGCCGAACCGGCTGGCGCGAGTTGACGTGGAAGTTTTGGCGGAGTCGTTCATGTTCAGGTCTCCAGGCATTTCTATGATCAGATCACCACGGCTTCGCCGGAGGCGGCCATGATCTGGTCTTTGGTGGCATCGGTGCCGAATTCGGCGGAAATCTTGCCGCGGCGCATGACGACGATGCGATGTGCGATGCTCAAGCATTCACCCACTTCGGACGTGGAGAACACCACGGCCAGGCCTTTCGTGGCACTCTCGCTGAGCAGGCGAAAGACTTCTGCCTTGGCGCCGATATCAATGCCACGGCTGGGTTCGTCTAGCAGAATGACTTTTGGACGCGTGGCGAGCATCTTGCCGATGACAACCTTTTGCTGGTTGCCGCCCGACAACGAGCCGATAGGTGCGCCCGGGCCCGCCGTCTTGACGTGAACGTTCCGGATCGACTGATCGACGAGCGCCCGCTCGCGGGAGAAGGACAGCAGCAACCCTCTGACGAAGGTGCCGATGCTCGCGAGCGACAGGTTGGCGCCGACGTTCATGGTCGGCACCAGGCCATCGCGCTGGCGATCCTCCGGCACCAGCACAAGGCCCCTGCCAATACGCCCGGCGATGCTCAAGGGGGCAATGTCCTCGCCTTCGAGAAGGACCTTTCCACCGGTCACCGCTGAACGGCCGGCCACAGCCTCAAGCAGTTCCGTGCGCCCTGCCCCCATCAATCCGTAGATGCACACGATCTCGCCCGCACGCACGTCGAGTGACAAATGATCGACCACGGAAATGCCGGACCCGGCGTCATCGGCAACGCTGACATCTTCGATAGCCAGTGCTACGTTGCCGAACGCGTAGCCTGTCGGCGGCGAGCCGAGGTCGAAGTTCTCTCCCACCATGTTGCGCACGATCCATGCGAGGTCGATATCGCGGGCTTCGGCCGTTGCCGTCATCCTGCCGTCGCGCAACACCACCGCGTAGTCGGTGATTTGCAGCGCCTCTTCGAGATGATGCGAGATGTAGACAATCGACACGCCGCGGCTGGTCAGGTCGCGGATCACCTTGAACAGCACCTCGACCTCGGACGCGCTCAGCGCTGAAGTCGGTTCATCCATGATGAGGATGCGCGATTGCACGGAAAGCGCGCGAGCAATTTCGACGACCTGCTGCTGGCCCAGGCGCAAATCCTGCACGCGCGTCAACGGGTCGATTTCCTCCTCGAGATCGGCCATCAGGGCCCGCGCCTGCCGTGCTTCTTCAGCGAAGTTCACGCCGGTCGCCGAGCGCAGTTCCCGGCCCATGAAGATGTTGTCGCGCACGCTGAGGTTGGGCGCGAGGCTCAACTCCTGATGGATGATCGAGATACCGTGATCGCGCGCATCGTTTGACGAAGCAAAAGCGACGCGCTGACCATCGAGTTCGATATGTCCCGATGTGGGCCTCTCCACTCCGGCGAGAATCTTCATCAAGGTCGATTTGCCCGCGCCGTTCTCGCCGAACAAAGTGGTGACCTTGCCGCGATGGATGTCGAAGTTCACACCCTTCAGCGCATGCACGCCGCCATACGACTTGACGATGTCGCGTGCCGACAGCAGGACTTCGCCGGCCGCAGATTGGGTTTGGGAGGGTTGGTTCAGGGTGCTCATTTCACGTCCAGCTTCACCGGCGTCACCAGCCAGCCATTCGGATTGATCAACTGGAAGACGCCCACAACGGAGATGGTTTTGCCCGTCAGCTTGGCCGCATCGACCTTCGACAGCACCGCCTTTTTCATCGCCGTGTTGATCGCGTATCCGGCGTTCTGATAGTCGATCTGGTTGGTGAATTGCTCAAAGCTGATGGTGCCGGTTGCGTCGCGCAAGTCGGTGCCGTTGATCGCCGGGCCGGTCTGCACGCGGATGATCACCGAGTCAGGCACGTTCGGCACCTTCACGGTATAGATCCCGCTGTCCTCACTACCTGCCACGCCGTCGAACTTGACCGAGATTTCAGGGCCGATGCCACCGCCTGCCACGCCGTACTGCTTGCCGGCGGCGTCCTGGTCCTTGGCGATTGCCGCGGCCAGTGTGTCGGCGCTGACCGCGCGACTCTCGATGGCCGCCTGTGTTTTTGGAAATTGCGCCTCGCCGTAGGCAGCGGGATCGAAAGTCTTGACTTGCGTATCGCTGGCAGACCCGATCTTCACGGCCTTGGTGCTCAAGGCCATCGCTACGATCAGAATCACCGCCAGCACTGCGGCGATTGCTGCGCGAACGCCGCGCCGGGAGCGACGATTTATCGTTGGGCTAATTGTGCTCATGAGAACACCTCCTGACCTTCTGAACTACGGAAATGCAAAGCGGGCGTGGTGCTGAATCCTTCCGCGTCCACCGCGCATAAGGGCTTACTGTCCCGGTCACGCCTGTCGTCTGTCAGTTCATGCTGTGCCACGTTGCCCCCAATCTTCAGCGATCACATTGAGTACTATCGTCGCGGACGCCGCCCCCGGATCGATATGTCCAAGACTGCGCTCGCCGAGCCGCGCCGATCGCCCCTTGGTCGCTACCATCGATTTGGTGGACTCAGCGCCTTCCGTTGCTGCGTCGCGTATCCGCGTCATGATCTCGCGCAGCGGCAGCCCGCTCGCCATGCCTTGCTCCGCCGCTGCGGCGGCAGGCGTCCAGACGTCGACCATGGTCTTTTCGCCCTGCTCCGCCTTGCCACGCGACCGGATGCCTTCGGCCATCGCTATGATCAGCGTCGGCGCTTCGATCATCGGCATTTCTGCGCGTGCTCCAGCCGCCTTGGCCGCACGCATGAACGCGGTGGCGTAAAGTGGCCCCGACGACGCGCCGACCGCGTTCAGGAATCCCTTCGCCGCCGCGTTGAATTGATCGGCAAGCGTGGCTTCCTCAGACAGCGCATCAATCGCAGAGGATGCCGCAGCAAATCCGTCCGCCATCGCGATACCGTGGTCAGCATCGCCGATCACACCGTCGAGCCGGCACAGCTCATCTCGCGCCGCGCCAATGGTTTCCGCGAGCTGGCGGAACAAGCGCGCAATGTCACCGGTCGTCAGCATCGCCAGCCTCCTGTTGGTACATCGCGCACTTGCACGGATGATCCAGCAAGCGCTGCAGTTCCTCGTCAAGATGCATCAGGGTGATCGAGGCGCCGGCCATTTCGAGCGATGTACACAGCGGCCCGACCAGCGTGCGATGCACGATCAACCCAGCCTCGGCCAATCGCTGCGAGACGCGGCGGTTCATGATGTACAGCTCCATCAGCGGCGTTGCGCCAAGCGAGTTCACCAGCACCGCCACGCGGTCTCCCTTCGCCGCGCCCATCTCAGCCAGGATGGCGTCCATGATCTCGTCAACCACGGCATCGGCTGGACGTAGCGCCTCGCGGCGCATCCCCGGCTCGCCGTGAATGCCCATGCCGATTTCCATCTCGCCCGCGGCGATGTCAAAATTCGCGCGCCGCGTCTGAGGCAACGAACACGGCGCAAGCGCTACGCCTAACGTGAAGGTGCGGGCGTTGGCGTGACGCGCCACCCGCTCCACCTCGTCCAGTGACATCATCAGATCGGCCGCCGCACCGGCAGCTTTGAAAATGAACACGTTGCCTGCCACGCCGCGTCGTTGTTCGCGCTGATCGCGCAGCGCGGAGGCAATGTCATCGGTGGTCAGCACCGTGCGCGCCTCGACGCCCTCCAACTCGAGCAACTCGGTGGCCATGTCGAAATTCATCACATCGCCGGCATAGTTGCCGTACATGAACAGCACCCCGGCACCTCCGTGCGTGGCTAGCGCAGCATCAACAGCCGGTTGCGGCGGCGGCGAGGCGAAAACATTGCCGACCGCCGCTGCGTCGGCCAATCCCTTGCCGACAAAACCCAAAAAAGTCGGCTCGTGCCCCGACCCGCCGCCGATCACCAGCGCCACTTTTCCGGGGCGCGGTCCGTGGCGCGCGACGATCGCACGCGGCGCACCGTCGAGGCGCTGCAGCAAGCCGCCGTGAGCGGCCATCACGCCGTCCAGCATCTCGTCGACGGCGGCATTGCCGTCGTTGATCAGTTTCTGTGTCATCGCGCCTTGCATCGCAGTCACGTCCTTCAAATGTTCAGGTCGGAAACGCCGGTATCGAAATGCGGAGCCCAGAACGCCACCGATTCAGCGATCTGCTCGACGACCTGTCGATCCTTCGGTTCGCGTTCCTTGAACGACAACTCCAGACATATTTCGTTATCCTTTCCACCGCCTTCCTGAAGCGCTGAGATCAGCGGAGCGGGCTGGATACGGCCACGCGCGTTGAACTCGGCAGTGAACGGATGGTGCCCCCCCTTGTCCATCAACGACTGCTTGATATGGATGATCGGCGAGACGCGCGGCACCGCGCGTGCCCAGGCATAGGGATCGAAGTCATCGGGGTTCGCGCTGGTAATGTCGCCGTGATCTATGTCGGCCATCATCCGCATTGGCACCGCCATGTTTGCAGCGCTCAGCCGTTTTTGCAGCGCCAAACACGCAGCGATCGTCTCGCCGAACTCGCGCCCGACCGACATCGGCTCCCAGAACACGTATTGCAACCCGGCGGCCTTGGCGTGTTCGGCGACCTCGGCCCAGCAATCGATGGCGGTCTGCATCAGCGCCTCGCGCCGGTTGATATCGTCGTAGTCGCGGTAGGTAAAGATGGCGAACTGGGTGCCGATTGAATTGCCACCCAGATCGGCGGTGATGTCAGCGAATGTCTTGAACCAGTCGACGTAATAGCGCCGCACGTCGGCATCCGGATGCCCGAAATGGTTGAGCCGCCCGTAGGGGCCGGTCATGCCCGAGGTGATCCGCACGCCGGTTCGCGCCATCGCCGCGCGCATCTGGCGCGTCAGACGTCGCGTCACTGCAGCGGGCCACGACGGGTTGATGAACTCGTGCGTGAGCTGCACGTCGCGGATCTTCATCTTGTACGCGATGGCGTCGATGAGATCATCCGGCTCGGCGAAGCGATTCACCAATGGGTTGGTGTTGAGTGCGAGCGTGAAAGCCATTTTCGTCTCGTGTTGTCTCGTGTTGTAGGTGGATCGATCGTGGCTCGGCTCAGGCGGATTTTCTGTCGAGGCCGTCGAACCAGGCACCGAACGCAGCCGTTTGCTCAGTACTCATGTGCAGTCCGTGCTTGGTGCGCCGCGTCAGGATGTCCGGCACCGTCTCGGCCCACTCATTCGTCATGAGGTAGCGCACTTCCGCCTCGTAGAAATTCGGTCCGAACTGTCGACCGAGATCGGCAACCGAGTTGGCGGAGTCGATCACCTGCGCCGTGCGTGCACCGTAGGTTCGCGCGTAATGAAGCATCAAAGCCCGCGGCAGCCAGGCAAACTCGCGCTGCAAACGCGCAATGAATTGCGGCACGTCGGCGTTCTCGATCTCACCGCCGGGCAGCGTCGCCGTGGCCGTCCAGTCTTTCCCCATGTCGGGAAAAGTCGACCGCAGGTGTTGCAACGCGTGCTCGGAGAGCTTGCGAAAAGTCGTGATCTTGCCGCCGAAGACGTTGAGCAGAGGCGCGCCGCCAGTGGTATCGAGATCGAACACATAGTCGCGCGTCACCGCTGAAGGATTGCCTTTGCCGTCGTCGTAAAGCGGGCGCACGCCCGAGAAGGTCTGCACCACGTCCTGGCGCCGCAGCGGCTGCTTGAAGTAACGATTCACCGCCGCCAGCAGGTAGTCGACTTCCGCTTCATCGATCGCCACGTTTTCCGGCGCACCGTTCCAGGGGATATCCGTGGTGCCGATGAGCGCCTTGTCCCCTTCGTAGGGATTGATGAAAATCACGCGCTTGTCATGGTTCTGCACCAGGTAGGAATGCGGACCGTCCCAGAACTTCGGCGTGACGATATGGCTGCCCTTGACCAGCCGCACCTTGCGGGTCGAATGACCGCCTGCCACGCGCTCGATGACATCGGCCACCCAAGGCCCCGCGGCATTGACCAGGGCCCGGGCGGTGACCACACGTGTGGCGCCGGTGCGCGTGTTACGCAACTCGATGCGCCACGCGCCACCTTCGCGCCGCGCCGAGGTACACGCTGTGCGCGTGAACACCTGCGCGCCGCGCTGCGCCGCATCCACCGCGTTGAGCACCACGAGGCGCGCGTCATCGACCCAGCAGTCGGAATATTCGAAACCCCTGCGGTACTGGTCCTTGATCGGCGCGCCTTCGGGACTGCGCAGCAGGTCGAGGGTTCGCGTGCCCGGCAGCTTCTTGCGCCCGCCAAGGTGATCGTATAAAAACAAGCCTAGCCGAACCAGCCACGCCGGGCGATCGTCCGGACTATGCGGAAGCACGAAACGCATCGGCCAGATGATGTGCGGCGCGGCGTTGAGCAGCACTTCGCGCTCGATCAACGCCTCGCGCACGAGCCGAAATTCGTAGTACTCAAGGTAGCGCAGCCCGCCATGCACCAGCTTACCCGAGCGCGACGAGGTACCCTGCGCCAGGTCATCCTTCTCGCACAGGATCACCGACAGCCCGCGGCCCGCGGCATCGCGCGCAATGCCCGCGCCGTTGATGCCGCCGCCAATGACGAACAGGTCGACCATCTGGCTGTCGCTCATCTCACCACCCTCCGTTCGACTTCTTGCCTGACCGCGCCAAGGGCGTCGAGATGACTCCTGCCCCTCGCCTGCCGTGCCATTGCATCCCACACGGGTTCCAAAGCGCGTCGCGCCTCCCGGTACACAGGGAACGCCTGCGAGTAGGTCATCACAAGGTCCTGATCGGGCGTCTCGACCGGTCCCAACAGCGGCGTGACCCAATCGGCGATGCACGCCTGCATGTCGGGATAAACGCCAAGCGCGACCGCTGCCATCATGGCCGCACCGGCCGCGCCCGCCTCTTCGCGCGTGGACGTTCGCACCGGAGCGCCGACCACCGCGCCGAGCACCGCACGCACCGCACGCGACCGGGTCGCACCGCCGGTCAGGCGCAACTCCGCCGGCATCGCGCCGCCCATTGCCGCGTAGCAGTCGCGCGCGGCCATCCCGAGCCCCTCGACTACGGCAAGCAACAAATCCGGGAAACGGCTTTCGCTTGTGAGTCCTATGAAGTTGGCGCGCGCGTTGGCGTTGACGAACGGGCCGCGCTCGCCCGCGTCGGAGATATAGGGGTGGTAAAGGTGCGCGCCCGGACGGCCGGCTTGCAGCCATCCATCGATGCGTTTCACCCGATCAACTTGCGATAGCTGCGTGCCGAATTCCGCGAGCAGGTCGCATGCCAGATTCAAAACCCAGTCGACGTTCAGGGTCGCAGCCATGTTCGACTGAACCTGCGCCGACATACCTGGTATTGGCAGCGCGATGACGTACCCGGTGCTCTCGTCGTTCAGGTACACGTCGCTGTTCTGCACTGCACGCATATGCATTCCCGTCGACCCGATGATCGAGCAGGTGGCGCCGACGGCACCAGCGGTATGGATGCCCGCGCCCAACGCCGTCAGCACGATGTCGACGAACCCCAGGCACACCGGCGTGCCAGCCAGCAGGCCCGTTGCCGCCGCGGCTTCAGGCGACAGCGCATGGGTGAGCTCGGTGCCATCGACAATCTCGGGCAACAAGCCACGCCGCGCCGTCAGCCCGAGGGCGTCGATCACCGAGTCGTCATAGCGCCGGGTGCGGAAGTTGCCATAAGTGAAGCTCGCCTCCGACGGATCCGTTGCGCGCACCCCGGTGAGATTGAGATACAGCCAGTCCTTGCAATGCAGCGCGACTTCGGAGCGGTCGAGCACGTCGGGCGTCGTTGCCGCCATATGCGCGATCTGCGCGCCCTGACTGCACGCCGCCAGCCCGGTACCGGTGGCCTCGAATCGAGCACGGCTTGCCGCGCTGCCCTGTAGCCGCAGCACGGTATCCGCGGCACGCGCGTCCAGCCATAGCCAGGCGTCGCTCGCGGGCCTGTTGTCCGCGCCGACCAGCCAGGTACCGTCGCCCTGCCCCGTCACCGCCACCGCCGCGGTGCGCCGTGCCAGGCCCTCGACCTTGGCGCCAAGATCACGCAGCGTCTGCGCGCAATCCGCCCAGGTCTGGTCCAGCGACTGAAAGGCTGCGCCATCGGCACTCGTGGTATAGCGGTTAGGAACCGATGCAACGGCGATCTGCCGCCCTGCCAGATCGAAGGCCACCGCCTTGATGACCGAGGTGCCGGCGTCGATACCGACCAGGAGATCGCGTCCGACGCTAGCCATCACGCTGCCTCCTCGCTGAGTGTTCCATCATTCAGCGCCAGGGCAGTGGCTTCATCGGTGATCAACCCGCTGAGAAGGCCGCTGTTCAGAACGGCACGGATCGCCTCTATTTTTTCAGCGCCACCCGCGATGGCGACGATTCGCCGGCCGGTCAGATCAGCGAGATTGGGGGCCACCGTGCGCGCAGCCAACGATGTTTCAACGGATTTTCCGGCGTGATCGAAAAAGTGACCGAGCACCTCGCCCAGGCCACCCATGTCGCGCACTTCGTGAATTTCTGCTGGCTCGATCATCTGCGACGCAACGAGTTGCGCGTCGGGCTGTGCGGTGCCGATACCGACGATCATCAGGTCCGCATGCGCGGCCAGATCGAACACCTCGCGCACGCCGCGCTGCGACAGCAATACCTCCCGGTCTTCAGCCGTATTAGCGAAAAATGGCAGCGGCAGCACATAAGACACGGCGCCGGTTTTTTCCGCCAGACGGTGGATCACGTCGTACGGATTCGCCGTGTAGTTGCGCGTGACCCCGCCCAGCAGCGACACGAACCGCACCTTGCCGGCATCCATGCGCGGCATGTCGGCCACGACAGCCGCAAGCGTACGGCCATGCCCCATGCCGATCACCCCCCCTTGGCGAGCCGCGATCTCGCGTTGCAGGAAGTGCGCTCCGGCAACACCAAGAGCACGCAGCGGCAGGCCAACCTCGTGCAGATCCGGCACCACCTCGCAATACGCAAGCCCGTAGCGATCGGCAATTTCCGCTTCCAGCACGACGCATTCCGCCACGTCGCCGTCGATCGTGACCTTCACCGCGCCGCTCTGGTTGGCGCGCGTGATAAGCCGATGCGCCTTGACGTTGCTTACCCCAAGGCGCATGGCGACATCGGCCTGCGTCTGCCCCGCGGCGTAATGCAACCACGCCGCTCTGATAGCGAGACTGTCTTCGGCATCACGCCTGTCGGCGGATTTCGTCATGTCTTCTCCACGTGCAAAACGAAAAGTGATTTTTTTTTCGTCTGCTGTAATTTATTTCATCTTTGCCAAGGATAGCAAGCAAATGCTCGGTTGCCATCCGCTATAACCCTTACTCGATATGCGTCATGTTCCCGAAAGCTTGGCCGCCTGGATCGAGGGTCCAGGCTGCAATGGCGCGGTTTAGGGATTTTTTTGATGGCCGTTTGAACAGGCCGGCTGCGTGGGATGATTTGCGCTCGACATGACGGATGGACGAGCGATGAACATCGACCCTTTGAGCGACGGCAAGATAATCGAGTCATGGAAGCGGAACGCTTCGCCCTGGACGAATGCGGTACGTGTCGGCGAAATCGAGAGCCGCCGATTGGTGACCGATCGCGCAATCCTGGACGCGGTCCTCGCGTGCAGACCGCAGACCGTTATAGATATCGGTTGTGGCGAAGGCTGGCTTGCCCTTGCGCTCCAGCAGAATGGGATCGAGGTAACGGCAATAGATGGCGTGCCGGCATTAGCCCTTGCCGCGAAGCAGGCGGGCGTGATCGACAGCCGCGTGATGTCTTACGAAGAGATTGCAGAAGGGCGGCTCAAACTTGGCGCCGATGTCGTGGTCTGCAATTTCTCATTGCTCGGCAAGGAATCGGTAGAGGGTCTGCTGCGGACCATTCCAATGTTGCTCACGCCGGATGGGGCCTTGATCGTACAAACGCTGCATCCGCTTATTTCGTGCGGTGATCTGCCGTACGTCGACGGCTGGCGGACAGGTTCATGGGCAGGGTTTGGTCCCGAATTCAGCGATGCCCCGCCCTGGTACTTCAGGACATTGGGCACGTGGCTCGAACTCATAGGGACTAGCGGACTGACGCTTCGCGCACTGCAAGAACCGATAGACCCGCGAACTCGGAGGCCAGCATCCGTTGTGTTTCGTGCGCATCGGATTGGATGACTGACCTCAACTACGCGCTACACGGACTGCAACGCCAATACGATCATGGTCATGAGAGACACGACAAAGATCGAGGCGCCAATCGTTTTGCGTCGAGTGAGCTCGGTCCAGAGCAGCACGCCGGTGAGCGACAGCAGGATGAGGCTGCCCGCGATCGAATCCGCAAACAGGATCCAGCCGACACCGGCTCCTTCGGAGCGGTGCAAGCCTTCAAGAGTGCTTATCAAACCCTGATCACGGCGTTCGACGCTGACAAGGTTGCTACCTTTCCACATATCCGCCGTTACCAGATAATGCGGCGCGATGAAGCGGACCACCCAGTGTTCGGGCTGGATCACGGATTGGTCGCCCCACGTAACGGGTTTAGCCTTTTCACGCGTCACTCGCTCGGCAGGCCGGTCGAGCTTCAATTCGGCCTGTAGATACTGCGCAAGCTCGTTAGGCGATTTCGGCGGCGGCGTTGGAATGGCGACCTGGATCGTCGATACGCTGGGACCGCCGACCTTGATCTTCATCGTCGCGCGATGATTCTGGAGAATCCCTGTCACACCAAAGAGCAGGCCAAGTACCGCGCCCCACAATCCAATCCAGCCGTGGACGCGGCGCAGCCACTTAAGGAAGGTGCTGCGGCGAGAGCGCGATTTCTGCGCCCTGTCTTGGGGTCCCGCCGCCGGTTCGACGTTGGTTTTCAGTGTGCTTGCGTGCATGGTTTCGTCCGGGTTTGCTTGGGGGAAGGCGCGAAGCGCTAGAAATCGAATGTCGAACTAAGCTCGAGCGTGCGCCCAAGGCCGACGCCGATCTGGTTCGATCCGACTGCGCTCCAGTAACGCTTGTTGGTCGCGTTTTCGAGGTTCGCCTGGATCGTCGCCCGCTTGCCGAAAATGCGCGTCGTGTAGCGCATGCCGGCGGTCAACAACGTATAGCCGCCGATCGAGGCCTGGTCGAGATCGTTCACGGCGCGAGGCCCGATGTAGTACAGGCCGCCGTTGATCGAGAGTCCAGCGACGGCTGGTATGCGGTAGTCGGCAAACAGGCTCGCTGTGACGTGAGCAGCGTTTTCAGGTGTCTTGCCTACCAGCGTCGGATCGGGCGAATCGACCTGCGTCGCATCAAGATAGACCGCGGAAGCGATGACCGACAGATCGCGCGTCAGATCCCCTTGCAGTGAAAATTCGACGCCTCGATACCGCGCATTGCCGTTCGTCACGAAGACGTTGTCGGCATTGGTATCGGCCGATGGCTGACGCAGGTTGAACAACGCCAGCGACGCAAGCATGTTGTTCGTGACCCGGGTCCGCACGCCGATTTCTTCCTGTTTGCTGACGCCGGCAGGCAGGATCTGGTTGGCATTTTCGGCGGTCGCGGGTGCGCTTCCTTCGGACTCCAACGCTTCAACGTAGCTCGCATAGACGCTGGTGTTTGGCGTCACCCTGAAGCTCAGGCTTGCAGAGGGTGTCGTCCTGCTGATGTCCGAGTTGGGCGTTCCCGCCTGCGACGTGATGTATTCGGATTGCCGCAGCCCCGGGATGAATTGCAGCCGCGAAGTCAGGTCGATCCGATCGAACACATAGGCGCCACCGTTGCGGACATGCTGCGCGAAGAATTGCTTTGGCGTGCCGCTTGGCGTCAGCGCGGCGATGTCGACGGGGTTGTAAAGGTTTTGCGGTGCAGTGAATGTGTAGGACGTGAAATTCGGCTGATACATCCAGTCCTGCGAGACACCCATCGTCAGGTCGTGACTGATCGAGCCGGTCTTGAACACGCCATTCGTCTCAAGGCGGACCGTCTCGTTCTGATACCGCTGGCCATTCTGCTGGGTGGCCTGCACGGTGCCGGCACCCGTTGTCACGTTGTATTTCTGGAAGACCCAGTTCCAGCGGTCGCGCCGTGTGATCGACTCGCCTACGGCGAGGTTCACGCTCCAGTTGTCCGATAAAGCGTAGTTGGCGCGGAACAGATTCGTGTCTGCGCTTGAACGCGTCGGATAGCCGGCACCCGACAGCAGTTTGTTCGGATTCGGAATACCGGGCAGAGAGATGACGCCCTGCTTGTTCGCCGCGAGCGGCACGATACCCGCCTGCTCGACAACACTCGTCTCGATGTGTTCGAGATCGTACTGCAGTGTAAGGCGGCTGTTCACACGCCAGTCGAGCGCCGCGCTGATGAACTTTCGATAGCCGTGATCACCCTCGATCGGAGTCTCGACATGCTCATCCATCGCATTGACGCGCACGCCGAACTGGTCGTCCGTGCCGAACCGCCGGGCAATGTCGACATGCGTGCCGTACGACCCTCGCGAATCACCGAGCAGCGACACGCTCGTGACCGGCTCGGTGCCGGCACGCTTGGTCACCATGTTCACGATGCCGGCCGGCGCGGCAAAGCCGTAGTAGAGCGCGGACGCCGCTTTCAGTACTTCGACGCGCTCCTTGTCCTCCATCGGCATCCAGATGTTGTTGTCGATCGGAAGGATCCCGTTGAAATAGAAGCTTGCGCGGTTATCGAGCGGGACGCCGCGAATGGAAAGGTTATCGTAAGCAAGACCGCTGAGTTGCTGGCGGGTCACGCCCGCCACGTTGCGCAACGCGTCGTAAAGACCGGTGTCGCCTTGAGCATCCATCACGCTGCGCGTCACGACATTCACGGTTGCGGGCACGTCCAGCACATCCATTCCACGATACGGGCCCGTTTCGACGGATGCGGGCGCAAAACCGTGTGCCCGCTGGCTGGTGACCGTTACCTGAGGAAGCTGCGGAGCGTTGGACTCATCAGTCGTGGGAACTGCTGCGCTGCCGGTTATATCGGCCATCGCAGGCCGTGCTGAGATACCAAACAAGCCCACCGCGAGCAAAGCACTGACGAGCGGAGCTCTTCTATTTTTTCTACCAAGCGGCAAGCACCTGCCCGCCCCTTTTCTGCGACACATATATACAAACCCCCGAATGAGCGTGTGAGCGCGATCCCGAATGCCGGCGGTTCAAGCCAACATGCCGACATGCGCATTCCCATTCATTTAACAAATACGAATGATTCGCGTTTATATTAGTATTTATTTAAAAAATCAAGTGATACTTTTGCGTCACAAGACTGGATGCGTGCAATGTGTTCATCGAGCAATGGCCCGCAGTCAGGGAAAAGGTCGAAAGCGAGCACCAGCATGTCAATGTCTCCCACACCGTAGCTCTCGAAACTTCCCGACGGTGCCGTGCCATTGCCTTGTTTAAATGGCTGGCTGAGCCCGGCGGCCGTCGCGTCCGCAATTCACCATGCCGGAAAGTAATAAATAGGAATCCGAATCTAATGGCTTATACCTGACGCTTTGGAACAGCCCGCTCATGCGCGTACGGCCCGTCATCGGCTTGAAGTACTTTAGCCGCCCGAACCGTGCTGCCCGCCCAGCGCCATGCGGGGCTTCGACCAAGGTCGCGCCCCTGTTCTTCACGGAGTCATCGCGGCCCTGGCGGCTCAGTTCGACCGTTCGACATTGCGGTCCAGATCGCCGACAATCACAAATAGGGTGCTTCCCGGCGACCACATATCCAAAGCCTCTCGATCCGCTTTGCACAAAACAATGCACATACAAACCGAAGGAAGACTTTCCGCACAGCTATCACAGTACTGAAAGGCGCAATGTTTCCGATAACCTGAATCCAGCCCTCCTACCGCCAATCCATGCTTTCAACTTCAAGCGCCACATTGATGACGTTAGGTAGCGTTATCGTGCTGGTCATGCCGGGTCCAACAAACACGTTGCTCGCCACCGCAGGTCTGAGGTCGGGTGTCCGGCGCTCGGCTCATCTGACTGGCGCCGAATTCGCCGGCTATCTCGTGTCGATTTCAGCCTGGGGATATTTCCTTTCGCATGCGGCTACCTCGCTAACCGGGCTACCAACGCTCTTGCGTATTGCGAGCGGTCTATATCTTGCCTACCTCTCGGTCCGCATGTGGCACACGGCGAACTCGTTTCCTTCGCCGGCGCAAGGGACGATCGGCCTGCGCGTGTTGTTCATCGCTACCTTGCTCAATCCGAAAGCAATCCTGTTCGCTGGCACGATTTTTCCTGCGGCCGCGTTCGAAGGTTTGGCGGCCTACCTGGAAGCGATGGCAATCTTCACGATCCTGCTGATTCCAATCGGTCTGGCGTGGATCGCATTTGGCGCGGAACTCGGTAGCGGCCGCCTGATGCGGATCAGTCCGGTGCATGCGCAACGTTGTGCGTCGATCATCTTGGCTGCCTTTTCCTTGTCTCTTGCGTGGGCGGCATTGCACTAAGTGGCACGAATTCAGGCCCGGCGCACGTCGCTTTGCCGTCTCAATTGACACGATCCCAGCATCGGGCAGTTCGAAAACGGCGCTTAAATAGAAGGTCAGCCATTGACAAGGAAACGATCACTTCCTAATATGGGAAGTGATCGTTTCCTATTAAAGTCCAATATGACATTGCTCCAGTCGCCAAAACACCCCCGCGGTCCGGGCCGCCCTCGCGAGTTCGACATGGAGAAAGCATTGGATGGGGCGCTCCTGACGTTCCGTGAACGAGGCTTCCACGCCGCGTCCATCGCCGATCTCAGCTCGGCGATGGATCTCACCGCCGGCAGTATCTATAAGGCATTCAGCGACAAGCGCGCGATTTTTCTCGCTGCCTTCGACCGCTACACCAGCCGACGCAACGCTCGCCTGCAGCAATTGCTCGAAGTCGAAGTGAGCGGGCTCAACAAGATCAGGGCCGCGCTCGCCTTTTACGCGGAGTCGTCGCATGGCGTTGAAGGGCGGCGCGGCTGCCTTGTGGCAGGTAGCGCAACAGAGCTTGCAACCTTCGACTCGGAAATGGCCGCACGGGTGACAACGGCGTTGCGGCGCGTCGAGACGTCGTTGCGCACCCTCATCCAGCTTGGCCAATCCGACGGCTCGATCCCTTCTGACATAGACGTGGAAGCCACCGCCCGGGTCTTGCTCTGCCTGTTGCAAGGTTTTCGCGTTATCGGCAAGACCGGGCGCACGCGCGCCGACATGATCGCAGCAGTCGATCAAGCCATGCGATTGCTTGCTTAAAAAATTTCCTGATTTAGGAAATGATTATTTCCATATAGATAGAACTGTAACCCGCACTCGTTAGAGGACCCGACAGCCACTCACTATCGGTCTTCGTGGCAGCGGCAACCGATCTCACTTTAAAAAAGGAGTATCACTCATGACGCAACCGCAAACAGAATCAGCATTACAACCTGCACGCCGCACGATCGAAGCTTTACCGGCGTCCCGGCCTGACACCAGGTTGACTGGCTTCGAGCATCGTTTCGAAACCGTCAACGGCGTGAGATTGCATTATGTTTCTGGCGGAAAAACCGACGGCAACACCGTCGTTCTGCTCGCAGGTTTCCCGGAGAGTTGGTACGCATGGCGTAAGGTCATGCCGCTGCTTGCCGAGCGCTATAAGATCGTTGCCCTGGACCTCCCCGGGCAGGGCGACTCCGACCGCCCTGCGCACGGATACGACACACAGAGTCTCGCAGACAAGGTTCACGGCCTGCTTCAGCAGCTCGGTATTAGCGAGTATTTCCTGGCCGCCCATGACGTAGGCGCATGGGTCGCCTATCCTTATGCAGCGCTTTTTGGCAACGAAGTCCGGTGGCTCGCGTTGCTGGATGCGGGAATTCCGGGCATCACCTTGCCGGACGCCTTGCCTATTGCCCCGGAGCGGGCATGGCGCACCTGGCACTTCGCTTTTCATGCCTTACCCGACCTTCCCGAGATACTGATAGCCGGCCGGGAGCGCGAATATCTGGACTGGTTTTTACGCCGAAAGACCGCGAACCCTGAGTCGTTCTCAGACGCCGACGTGGAAGAATATCTGCGCATCTTCAAGAAAGATGGCGGCTTACGTGCAGGGCTCGCCTATTACCGCGCCGCAGCCCTGTCTGCGCAACAGAACCGCGCACTATGCGCCAAGGGAAAATTGAAAATGCCTGTGCTGGCGCTAGGCTCCGACCAAGGGTCCATTCCGGACATGGCTGCTCCGCTCAGAGCTTTTGCCGAAGACGTTCACGACGGAACGATCGCGTTCTGCGGCCACTTTCTTCCGGAAGAACAACCGGCAGCGGTCGCCGCCGAACTGACCGCCTTCTTTCGTTGATCCCAGCCAGTCACCCCACAGCCCCCGACGAGCGCCTTAACACGGGATGCGCGGCCTTCCGCCCTCCGGCAATCATGATGAACAAGCTGTAGTTTTGGTAAATATCAAACAGCAATCCACCGACGCTACCGCTGCGATAGCGGCGATGCCAACCGCAATATAGAGGGCGCCGAGAATCGCACCAAGGTTCGCCACTCAAGCAGGTCGCCTCTCGTTATCTTCGTATACCGAATAAACAACCGCGAACAAAATACCTATGTATCTCACCCGTATGCCTGTATCAGCGCCCCGGGAAAACCCCCTGTGTACCCCCTCCTACTCATGGCTGACCTGCGAAAGCGCCGCAATCAAGTCACCAAAGCGTTCACCCTGAACCACAATGTGCCCGCGCAACGCGACAGCGGCTGCTTCGCCGTCGCCTTTGGCGAGAGCGTCCACCACTGCCTGATGTTCGTCGAAGGACGAGGTCATGCGCCCCTTCACCCGTAGCTGCAGCCGTCTATACGGTCTTAGCAGCTTATGCAATGCCTTCGCCTGGTCATGAAGGAAGCTGTTATGGCTGCCCTCATAGATCAGGCAATGGAAACGCTCGTTCAAATGGTAGTAGTCGTCGGGATCGTCCGAATCGCGCGCTTCCAGACAGGCAAGATGCGCCGCACCAAGCGCCTCAAGCTGCCCGGCGCTCATCCGCCTTGCGGCAAGCCGGCCACACATTGCCTCAAGCTCGGCCATCACTTCGAACATCTCGATCAGCCGATGCAAGCTGATCTTTGCCACCACCGCGCCATGTCGTGGCCGCATTTCTACCATGCCGGCTGCAACAAGCTGCAAAAGCGCTTCGCGAACCGGCGTACGAGACACCTGGAAACGCGCGGTAAGTTCGGATTCATCCAGCGAGGCGCCCGGCGGAAGGACCCCGGTTGCGATGTCTTCCTCGATGGATTCGCGAAGCTGATCGGCGCGAGTGAGCTTGTTCGTCATGATCGACCTTTTACGGTTGCGGGTTGGCCGGAGCACTCAAGGCCAGACAGTACGCGTAAACGATAGTTGAGAATGCGGTAGGGAGAATTATAAATACACAAGGTTCCTTTAAATATATTTCTAAACGTCACACAGCTTACAAAGCTTTTGCGACGGTTTCAATGGTCCTCTTCCCGAGGTTCATTGTGTCCTTCAAGTTTGCTCGCGCTCGCCAGAAACGGGCGCCCGTTTGCCTATGCGAAACCGGCGTCGCTTATCCCTTTCCGTTTGCGGACGTGGGGCGTCCTTAAGCGCAATCCGATTCGAGATCTTTGTTCCATGAAGCTGGCCATGTTCGGAGAAACTGATCATGAAAGTAAAATCAGTAGGTGTACTACTGGGAATGAGTGTGATAGGTGTGGGCGTAGCGTTGATCGGTGGTTGCGGGCACAGCGACAATGGTTCGGCGAATACCAACAAGGGCGCGGGCTTTATCAACAGCTTCCAGATCATCTCTAGCGCGCCCGCTTTCGGGGGCGCCACGCCGGCCGGAGCAGCCGGCCCTTATCAGGTCATTACAGCCGTCGTGCACGGCGAGCTTGATCCGAACAATCCGCTCAACGCCGGTATCGTGAACATCAAGAACGCGCCGGTCGGCTCCGACGGGTACGTGGCCTACGCGACCGATGTCGTGATCCTGCGGCCCCAGAGCGCATCGACCGCAAACCGCGTTCTGTTCTATGACGTCGTCAACCGCGGCAGCAAAATTGGCGACGCTTCGTTCGTTGGCGGTGGCGCACTCGATACCGGCGCGGCCCCCACGTCCAGTTTCCCCTCGCTATTGCGCAATAACTACACCATCCTGTGGAGCGGCTGGCAAGGCGATGTTCCACTCACCGGCAACAGTACGCTCGCCGGCGCCGGGCTCCTGGGCACCAGCTTTCCGGTTGCGACCAACAAGGATGGCACGCTAATGACGGCGCTGAGCCGCGAGGAGTTTATCCCTGACTACGCGGGCGGCCCCGCCACCACCATCCCGTTGACCTATGCACCCGCCAATCTGAACGACAAGACTTCCGTGACGTTTACGGCGCGGCAGTCGTGGCTGACAGCTTATGGCAGCATTCCCGGTGGATTCCAGACGTACACGGCGCCATCGGTATCCGTACCCACCTGGAGTTATGTCAGTACACCAAACAATGTCTACGAGGGTAATTACTCAGTGACGTTTACGCCACCGACCACCGTGCCCGGACCCAACGGCTCGAGTGTCGCGCCTGACGCAGGCACCATCTACAGCTTTGTCTATATGGCGGCCGCGCCCACCGTCGACGGTATTGGTTTCGCGGCATTGCGCGACCTGGTGTCGTTCCTTCGATACGACTCAACGGATGCTCAGGGCGTCGCCAATCCGCTCAACGATCTGAAGACTGCCCCTTGCGCCGCGGCCTCTTGCTCGCAGAACACCAACTTCGACATCGCTATTGGAGAAGGCATCTCGCAATCGGGCCGATTCATGAAGGACTTTCTGTACGAGGGTTTCAATGTAGACAAGAACGGCAAGATCGTTTTCGACGGCATGTTCCCGATCATCTCCGCTGCCCGCCGCACGTGGACCAACGCGGCATTCGCGCAGCCCGGCCGCTGGTCAAAGCAGCATGAAGACCATTTCATGCCCGGCTTCCAGTTTCCATTCACCTACGCGACACTCACCGACCCCGTCAGCGGCGCGACGGATGGCCTGCTCAAGCAATGCTCGGCGACCAACACCTGCCCGAAGATCATGCAACTCGACGGCGCGTTCGAATGGTGGGGTGGCGCGGCGTCGCTGGTGGTCACCGACGGGCGCGGCAACGACATCCAGCTCCCGCCCAATGTTCGTTACTACTTCGTGCCAGGAACGCAACACGGCGGCGGCAGTGGGGTAACCACGGGCAACTTTGTCGTACCTGCGACCGGCAGTCAGTGCCAGTTCCCGGCTTCACCGGTCGAAGAGACGCCTATCGAGCGAGCGCTTATTCCCGCGCTTGTGAACTGGGTCGCCAATGGCACCCCGCCGCCGGCGTCGCAGTATCCGACCGTTGCAGCCGGCACGCTTGTAGCGCCAACCCAGACCGCTACCGGGTTTCCGAGCCTGACGAACGTCTTTGTACCGAGCGGACCGGCGGCCACCCCAGTCCAGTTGCAACTGACCTTTAACGGTGAGTACAACCAGCTGTTCGTGACCGACTACAGCAACGCCGTGCCGGTGGTCAATACCGCGCAGCAGTACACCATTCTTGTGCCGAAAGTCGATGCCAACGGCAACGAGACAACCGGCGTGCTCGTACCTGATGTCAGCGTGCCGCTCGCCACCTACACCGGCTGGAATTACCGCGGGTTGGGCCACGCAATAGGCGACGGCTGCATCTCGAACGGCGCGGCAATTCCGTTAGCCACGAACGCTGCCGCAGAAGCAGGCGGGACGGATTCCCGCGCCACACTTACGACGCTCTATGGCGCCAGCAGGTCGAAGTACCAGGCTGCCGTATCGGCGGCGGCCGATGCGCTCGTGAGCCAGGGCTATCTGTTGCAGGCCGACGCCGACAACGTCTTCGTTGCCAACGCCGCAAGCATTTCGCCTACCTTGTTGCCCTTGCCCTGAAGCGAAAATGAGGGAGCCGGATCGTGGCGCCGCCCGGCGTCACGGCTGACTCCTCATGCCGATTCCTCACTTCCTGACCACCACGCACGATGAACAGGATGGAGCGATGACCGGAACGAGAAGACGCACAGCCGCCGGGTTTATCGCTGCCGCAATGATGGCGCTCAATGGCTGCGGCGGGGGCGGAGGCAGTTCTGACACAGCGAACCCCGGTGCGCCCGCACCGGCCACGCCGAGCGTAATCGTCTATCAGGACAGCTTGATGCTCGGCAGCGTCACTCCGCAATCATTGTCTTTCGTTCCGGCAACAACGACCGTGAACGCCATGATCGTGAGTCCTGCGGCCGCGCCGCTTGTTGCCGCCGGCAACACCCCGCTTGTATCGAGCTATTTTCCGGGCACTGTTCCCGGCGCGGGCATAGCCTGTATCTCTGCGCCAACGAACAGTATTGGCACGGTGACAGGCGTCAACGCCGGCGTGAACATCAAGAGTGTTGCTGTGATGCTGGATGGCTCCTGGACAGCATCGACCATCCCCGATGCAAACTGGAGTGCTCTTGGCGCCAGCGCCGCAGTGTTTGATGGCTGGGAAAACTGCGGAGCCAAAGCGGAAGGCAGTCCGTCGCCGTCGTCCACCTTGACGATCAATGCGGACGGCAGCTTCTCCGATAACGTATTCGACGGCAACCCCTCCACGACAGTTACCATCGTCGATCAAAGCTTCAGTTCGACACAGGCCGGGTCGATGCTCTCGGACGCCGGTTATCTCGATGCGAGCCAGGCTGACAATCCGCAGACCATTCGCCTGAAGGTATTCCAGAACGCTGCCAAGCAGACACTTCTCGTTGAGCAAGGCATTCCGGCCAGCGGCGCGACCAGCGCAAATCCTGGTTTTGTTGCGATCTATTTTCAGCGGTAAGACCGATCGACAACGGACTGCAGGTTCACAACGAAGGCCGCCGAGAACCCTTTCCATCTTCTATCCGATACCACCACGCGTGGCAGTTGGCGTGTTTCAACGCCGCTCGCGCAGCGCTATTTACCTCTCCTTCACATCCATCCCCCAAGCGGAAAGGTCACGAACCTCCATCAATCCAGGCGCTAAATTTGTCGTCGGTGGTTTCTTTTTCGACGAGAATGTCGAATATACAAAGCATTACTTATCATATTAAATGGCAGACATTCCAGCAGATCTTGCTCGACCTTATTGTTCAGATATTTGACCTTTTGAATTCAGACGCCTCTTTGGACTGGGTATTCATCTGACCTCGGCGCTGCAACCCATACTGCGTCAGCAGTTCAATACAAAACCGTTCAATGCAAGAGAGCGAGGAGAACGTCCCGCCTCCTCAGGCGCTTTTCTTGCTGATGCAGGACGCCGTACCTCGCGTTGTTACGCTGGGCTGCAGCGAGCGATTCGCGCTTGCACGCTGTGGATATGACGTGTTTTGGACCGCTCGACAGCCGCTGGAGAATCGCCATGAAATCTCTGCAACGCAAATCCGCTTTTTGCCCAGCATCCCGGCGTCACCTGTTCAAAACATGTACGCAATTGCTGATAGCGGTGTGCCTCGGGTCATGCGGCGGCGGCTCAAGCAACAGCCCGACCACCACCACGACCACCAGTGCAGGTGGCGCCAGCAGTACGCCCGCGAGCCCAAGCACGACACCCGCGCCGTCCACGACCACGCCAAACAGCACGACACCCACGCCGGCCTCGACAACCCCTGCCGCCACTCCCGCGCCGAGCACGACCACACCCGCCGGAACGACTACCGGCTCGACGCCAACGGCTGTGGCAGCCTACGCGACAGACGTGCTGATGCACCACAACGACCTCGCACGAACCGGCCAGATGCTCTCCGAAACGACGCTCACGCTGACCAATGTCAACTCCACAACGTTCGGGAAGCTGCGCTTCCTTCCTGCCGACGGCAAAGTCGACGGGCAGCCGCTATTCGTGACGAATCTCACGATGGGCACGGTCGCGCATAACGTCGTCTATGTTGTGACGGAGCACGACAGCATCTACGCCTACGACGCCGACAGCGGTGCCGCGTTGTGGCAAATATCGCTGGCGCCTGCGGGCGAATCTTCGAGCGCTGACGTCGGCTGCACGGACATCACGCCAGAAATAGGTATCACGTCGACGCCGGTCATCGACCGCTCGCGCGGTCCGAATGGGACGCTATATGCCGTCGCCATGACCACGGACGGCAGCGGGAACGTCCATCACCGCCTGCACGCGATCGATCTTGCGACAGGAGCTGAACTGTTCGGCGGCCCGACCGAAATTGCCGCTACCTATCCAGGCAGCGGTTCGGAAGGTGCGAACGGCGTCCTTACCTTCAATCCGGCGCTGCACACCGTACGCTCAGCGCTGACGCTGGTCAACGGCACTATCTACATGGGATGGACCGCTCACTGCATGTCCGGCAACTATAACGGCTGGCTGATGGCCTATAGCGCCGATACGTTGAAGCAAACCGGCGCGCTTCCGGTTACGCCAAACGGCACCAAGGGATCGATCTGGATGGCGGGCTCGGGCATGGCGTCGGACGGGACATCGATCTATTTTATCGACGGCAACGGCACCTTCGGCACGACGCTCAACGCGCAGGGATTTCCATCCGATGGCGATTTTGGCGACACGTTCGTCAAGCTGTCCGCTCTTCCGACGCCGGTCGTAACCGACTACTTCGCGATGTATAACACCGTAGCCGAATCCGACGTGGACGGCGATTTCGGCTCCGGCGGACCAATGCTGCTGCCCGATCAAACCGCGTCGGACGGCACGGTCAAGCATCTGGCTCTAGGAGCGGGCAAGGACACCAATATCTACGTCGTCGATCGCGACAACATGGGCAAGTTCAGCCCGACGTCCAACAACATCTGGCAGGAGCTGATCGGCGTCCTGGCTGACGGTATCTGGGGCTCGCCGGCGTACTTCAACCATGTCGTCTATTACGGAGGTCAGACCGATACGCTCAAGGCGCTGCCTGTCACCAACGCACTGCTCGCCACCGCACCGTCTTCGCAGACCGCGTTACAGTTTCCTTATCCCGGCGCGACGCCGGCCGTTTCGGCGAACGGCACGAGCAACGGCATTGTGTGGGCGGCGGAAAACGGCACGATTGGGGCGCTTCACGCATACGACTCGACCAATCTTGCGCACGAGTTGTACAACAGCAATCAGGCCGGTACGCGAGACCAGTTCGGCGCGGGCAACAAGTTCATCACGCCGATGATCGCGGAGGGGAAGGTGTATGTAGGAGCGACGAACGGCGTTGCGGTGTTCGGCTTGCTACAGTAATGCTGAGATACGAGGGGGCTGGATGCGGATATCCCTTCGCGTCAATTGTGCAAACCGCCCGGTCTATGTCACCGCTCTTAGCGCTTTTACAAGTTCAGCCAGGCGATAGGGCTTGTTGACGAAGGCAAAATCCTCGATACGCCCGTACCGCTCGCGTAATGCCGGAATGGGATATCCCGAGGCCACTATCACCTTGAGACCGGGCCGAAGCTCGCGCGCCAGGCGTGCCAGTTGAATACCGCTCATGCCCTTCGGCATGACTACGTCGGTGAACAGCAGGTCGATGTCGGAACGGCGTTCAAGGATCGCCATGGCTTCGACGCCGTTGGCCGCTGTCGCAACCTCGTAGCCTATGCTGCGAAAAAGCTGCCCCGCCGCGTCGAGCACGTCGGGCTCATCTTCCACGATAAGAACCGTATCCACGCTGTCGCCGGCCGCGGCAATCCTGTCGTCTGGCGCCCCTTCAATCACGGGCAAGTACATGCTGATGGTCGTACCCTTGCCCTCTTCGCTGTCGATCACGACGTCGCCGCCGGACTGCGCGATGAATCCATAGACCTGGCTTAAGCCAAGTCCCGTGCCCTTGCCCACCTCCTTGGTCGTGAAGAACGGCTCGAACGCGCGTGCAACAACCGCCGGCGGCATGCCCGAGCCTGTATCGGAGACAGAGACCCGGACGTAAGCACCCGGCGCCAGACTCCCGACCTCCACGGCACCCAGCTCTACGTTGTCGACGGCGATTACCAGCTTTCCGCCAGTGGGCATGGCGTCGCGGGCATTGACGACCAGGTTCAGCAACGCCGCCTCGAAGCGGGCGGCATCCAGCAAAATGGTCCGGGCGTGGCGTGCCAACCGGATGTCCATTTCGATAGCGGAATTTCCCGCGCGGCGCAGCACGGGTTCGAAATTGCTGATCACAGCGTTCACGTCATATTTTTCAACCTTGAGCGGTTGCCGACGGGCGAACGAAAGCAGTTGCTGGGTCAGGAGCGCCCCGCGCTCGACGGCGCGTCGCATGGCGTCCAGTATCTTTGTATCGGCATAATTCTGCGCGCGCGAGGCCAGTACATCCACGCTGCTTGAAACGATCGCCAGCAGGTTATTGAAGTCGTGGGCAATGCCCCCCGTGAGCTGGCCAATCGCTTCCATTTTCTGCGACTGGAAAAGCGCCGCATTGGCTCGCTCAAGCGCCTCCGCTGCCTGCTTTCGTTCTGTTATATCTCGCGTGACCTTGGCGAATCCCAGCAGTTTCCCCGCTTCGTCGCGGATAGAATCGACCACCACGTGCGCCCAGAATCGTGTTCCGTCTCGGCGCACACGCCAGCTCTCCTGTTCAAACCGGCCTTCGGTCGCGGCCGTTGCCAGCGTCTTGGCGGGCATGCCTTTAGCACGGTCATCTTCCGTGTAGAAGACCGCGAAATTCGAACCGACAATTTCCTCTTGCTTGTAGCCCTTGATGCGTTCGGCGCCGGCGTTCCAGTTCGTGATCACCCCCGTTGGGGAGATCATGTAGATCGCATAATCTGTCACGCTCTGAACGAGCAGGCGGAACCTGTCCTCACTTTCACGCAGCGCCTCTTCGGTCGCTTTGCGCTCGGTAATGTCGCGCGTGATTTTGGCAAAGCCGATCAGCTCGCCTGAGGGAGCGCGGATCGGATCGACCACGACGCTTGCCCAGAATCGCGTGCCGTCTCTTCGCACCCGCCAACCTTCATCTTCGAACTTTCCTTGTTCGCGGGCGGTTTGTAACGCCCGCGTCGGCTTGCCTGAGCGCCGGTCCTCCTCCGTATAAAAAACGGAAAAATGCTGGCCGATAATCTCGTGGGCGGCATAGCCTTTGAACCGTTCCGCCCCGGCGTTCCAGCTATTGACAATCCCCTCGGGGTTCAGCATGTAGATGGCGTAATCGCTGATGCTCGTGACGAGCAATTCAAAGCGCTTTTCTTCGCTCACGCCACACAACTTCGCACGGTCGTCGGTTTTCATTGTTCAGACTTCCACGTGTCGTAATTTTAGTTGTCGTCCAAGAAGGCTGTATCGCATCACGCGATGCTTGTTCACCGATGATAGTACTGGATTGATTCATTTATCGACACGTCTTACGGAAACGTATCGGCAGGTGACGAGCAAGGCGAAAAGGAAGAGGCGCGGTCTGGTCAGTCGACGTCGCAGGCGGCGTGTCGGATCGCCTGAAATTCCGCGCTCGGCAGCCCCGTTGATCAGGACACGGCGGCTCCCACCGCGTCCGCGTGTAAACTAGCGAACTTTTTGACTCTGGTGGTATGGTGCAAGCCCCTCAGCGCACAGCTTTCAACGGACCGACGCTCATTCGCTTGCTGGCTCGCCTGGCGGATGTCGATGTGACCGAATCCAGACAACCGCTCTCGGACAGGCTGAGCCAATGGCTCCACTGGACAGACGCCATCGCGCTGTCCACGGCGCTCAACGGTAATCCGCCTGCCGTAGCCCCCGGCGCGCAAGCCCTCGGCAGCGCGGAGGAGACCGAGTGCGCCCGCGTGCGCAGCACGTTGGTGAATGCCATCGTTAGCGGTAGTGCGCCTGCCGCCGCCAAGCGCCATGGGTCCGCGCAAACGGCTTCTCATGGAGCTTCCCTGGACGCTGCCGTCGACTATCCGGCTTTTCGTCAGATGTATCTATCCATGCAGCAGACGATGGAAACGGGCATCGGCAACTTGCGTAGCCGCTTGCGGGCAAAGCTGGCTGCCAGAACACCCGGCATGAGCCGGCTCGCGGAGGTGGATGCCGTCATGGAGCGTGCACTGGGTCCGCGCGAGCGGAGTCTGCTGGCCACCGTACCGGCGTTGCTCGGCGCGCATTTCGAACGGTTGCGCAAGACCGAGCGGGAAACGCTGGCCGACGCTCAGGCGTCGGAGGACGCCCCGACGATCGCGCCGGGCGCGTGGCTGAACGTGTTCCGCAAAGATATGCAGAGCGTGTTGCTGGCCGAACTGGATCTTCGTTTTCAACCGGTCGAAGGGTTGCTCGCGGCCCTTCGCACCCGCTAACTGGGACGCTATGTCCAGATATCTGAATCTTGTCGTTTTTTTGGTGGGTCTGGCCGCTGTGTGCTGGATCGGCGCCGGTTACGTTGGCTCGAACGCGCTGGCGCTGGCCGTCACCGTGCTCGTGGGGGCCTGCTATCTGGCGGGCGCGCTCGAATTGCAACGCTACAGCCAAGCCACTTCCACCCTGGCGCGTGCCCTGGCGGACCTGTCCAAACCTCCGCCAAGCCTCGCCGCCTGGCTCGACCGATTGCATCCCAGCTTGCGTAATGCGGTGCGCCTGCGCATCGAAGGCGAGCGGGCAGCGTTGCCGGGGCCGGCGCTTGCACCCTATCTGGTTGGCTTGCTCGTGTTGCTGGGCATGCTGGGCACGCTCCTGGGCATGGTGGCGACCCTGAGGGGCACAGGCATGGCGCTGGAAAGCGCGACGGACCTGCAGGCTATACGCGACTCGCTGGCCGCACCGGTCAAAGGATTGGGATTTGCGTTCGGCACCTCGATTGCAGGCGTAGCCACATCCGCCATGCTCGGGCTGCTTTCCGCGCTGTGCCGGCGCGAGCGGATCGAGGCCGGGCAGATGCTCGACGTGAAGATCGCGACCACATTACGCATCTACTCGCAGACCCATCAGCGCGAGGAAACCTTCAAGCTCCTGCAGCGGCAGGCCGAGGGGATGCCTGAACTGGTCGATCGGCTGCAGATGATGATGGCGGCCATCGAACAACAGAACCTTGCCGTCAGCGCGCAGCAGATCGCCAGCCAGGAGGCTTTCCACGGCAAGGCCGAGGCAACTTACGCCCGCCTCGCTTCGTCGGTGGAGCGGTCGTTGAAGGAGAGCGTCGCCGACAGCACCCGCGCCGCCGGCGCAGCGCTGCAGCCGGTCATGGAAGCCACCATGGCAGGCCTTGCCCGCGAGACGGCTTCGTTGCATGCGACCGTCACGCAGGCCGTAGAGCGGCAGTTGGACGGGCTGTCGAGTGGATTCGAGGCGAGTACTACCACCGTGGCCGGTATCTGGAATCAGGCGCTAGAGGGACATCAGCGATCGAGCGAGGCGCTGGTCCAGCAGCTAAGCACCTCACTGGATCGATTCACCGACACCTTCGAGCAACGTTCGGCCGGCCTGCTGGAAGGCGTCGCCGCGCGCCTGGACGCTACGGCCGGCAGTGTGTCTGCGGCGTGGAACGAAGCGCTGTCACGGCAAGAACGCGCTGGCGAGACGCTGGCGAGTCACAACCGGCAAGCCTTGACCGAGGCCGCAGCGACGTTCGAGCAGCATTCGACTTTGTTGTTGCGCGCCGTGGGCCAGTCGCAGGCGGACTTGCAGGGTGAATTGGTATCGCGGGACGAGCAACGGCTCGCGGTGTGGACCGAGACGCTCGGTTCGATGGCCGCTACGTTGAGCCGCGAGTGGGAGCAGGCTGGAACGCGCACCGCGACCCGGCAGCAGGAGATGTGCGACACGCTGGCGCAAACTGCACGCGATATATCGGCCCAGACGCAAGCGCACGCCAGCAACACGATCGCTGAGATCGACCGGCTGGTACAAGCTGCGTCGGAAGCGCCCAAGGCCGCGGCGAACCTGCAGGCGGAATTGGCATCGCGGGATCAGCAGCGGCTCGCGGCATGGACCGAAACGCTTGCTTCGATGGCCGCTACGTTGAGCCGCGAATGGGAACAGGCGGGCACGCGCACCGCGACCCGGCAGCAGGAAATTTGCGACACGCTGGAGCGGACCGCGCACGACATATCGGCCCGGACGCAGGCGCACGCAAGCGACACGATCGCCGAGATCTCCCGGCTCGTGCAAGCGGCATCGGAAGCCCCCAAGGCCGCCGCCGAAGTCGTCGCCGAACTGCGCCAGAAGCTCTCCGACAGCATGGTCCGCGACACCGCGATGCTGGACGAACGCACCCGTCTGCTGGCAACGCTGGAAACCCTGCTCGATGCCGTGAACCATGCGTCCACCGAGCAGCGCTCGGCCGTGGACGCGCTGGTCGCGACATCGGCGGGTCTGCTGGAACGTGTGGGCAGCCAGTTCGCCGACAAGGTCGAAACCGAAACCGGCAAGCTCGGCGCCGTTGCCGCACAGGTCACCGGCAGCGCCGTCGAGGTGGCGAGCCTGGGTGAAGCATTCGGCATGGCGGTGCAGTTGTTCGGCGATTCGAACGAGAAGCTGGTGACTCACCTTCAACGTATTGAAGTCGCGCTGGACAAGTCACTCGCGCGCAGTGACGAACAGCTTGCCTATTACGTGGCGCAGGCTCGGGAAGTCATCGACCTGAGCATGATGTCGCAGAAGCAGATTGTTGAGGACCTGCAACAGCTCGCCGGCCGGCGTGCGTCCGCCGAAGCCGGGGATGGAGCCACGGTCGCATGAGCGAGGATATCGACGGCGGTGTGGAGACGATCGCGCCTGTATGGCCTGCCTTCGCCGATCTGATGTCGGTGCTGCTGGGCGCGTTCATGCTGATCATGGTGGGTGTCATCGGCATGCAACTGGAGCTGTCTTCCAAGCTTGAGCATGAGGTCAAGCAACGGCAGATGGAAACGCAGCGCCGCAAGACCCTGGAGCAGGCGCTGGCCGGGCCGCTGGCAGCGGGGCGGGTGACGCTGGTCAACGGGCGTATTGGCATCAACGGCAGCGTGTTGTTCGCGCTCAACTCCGATCAATTGCAGCCCGAGGGCCGGGACGTATTGAAGAGCCTGGCCGGGCCGCTGACCGCTTATCTCCAGGCCAACGACCAGATCCTGATGGTGAGTGGTTTTACCGATGACCGGCAATTGCGGGAGAGTAACCGCCGCTTTGCCGACAACTGGGAGCTGTCAGCGCAGCGCGCGTTGACGGTAACCCGTGCGTTGATCGACGCAGGCGTCCCCTCCTCCTCCGTATTCGCGGCCGCCTTCGGCTCACAGCAGCCCGTCAGCTCGAATGCCGACAACGAGGGACGGGCGAGGAACCGGCGAGTGGAAATTGCGCCGGTCCCCAGGCTGTCGAACGCAACGGTGAAGCCCGGTGAATAGCGAAGCGAGTGATGTGACGGTTAGCATCCGCTCGACGCTCGATGCATGGCGCGAGCGCGGCGCCGATCGGCTGGATCCCGTCCGCTTTCATTTTATCGAAGCGCTGCATCGGCGAGCGGCCAGCCACAGCGGCGAGGCGCGACGGATTCTGGATGACAGGCTGTCCACACTGCTCGCGGCCTATGCTCGCGATCTCGAGAACGCCGCGTCCCAAACCGCCCATGCCGGCGAGCCCGCTCGCGGGGCGCTTGCCGGGCTGATCGAGTACATGAGCCACCGCGCGCCGGTGGATGGCGACGGCCCCACCACGGGTCACACCTTGCCCCGCGCCTCCTATCCAGAAATGGAGGTGCTCGATTACTTCCGAAAAACCTGGACCAAGATCAGTGCCGAGAGACAGTTCCGGCAGTCGCTTGCACAAGTGCCCGGGAATGCCGGGCCGCTCAACTCGAGTAGCCTAGTGCATCGCTCGCTCTCGCTAATGCGCGAGTTGTCACCTGGGTATCTGCAGCAGTTCTTGTCGTACCTCGACGCCTTGTCGTGGGTGGAGCAGATGAACGGCGGCGGCGCCTTGCCGGATAAAGATGCGCCTCGCTCCGGGAGCCCTCGGAAAAGCACGCGCGGCAAACAGCGCTAGCGCCACGAGTAGAAGTCAAAGGGTTGCGACGACGCTTGGGTACTGCCCGTGTCTCACTCATCGTCCCGCGCTGTCAGTTCGCGGACGAGCGGTATGACCTCTTGTGCGAACCGTTTCATATCCGCTTCAAACGGCTGAAACTGCAGCATGAACAATTCGATTCCCGCTCGATGAAACTCGACAATACGCCGCGCTACCGTCTCGTAGCTGCCAACCAGCCCCGCTGCGGTCCCGCCATTCGATCCAACGCGCGCTGACTTGGCGAACGTCTGGTGCATGACCGCCTTCGGATCGATGTTTTCCTTCTGCGATGCACGCAAGGGAGCATCCTTCGCAGCAAGCGCGAACAGGTGATCGAGATGCTCCTGCGCCTGGCCGTCCGTCGGCCGCGCAATCACGAACGCGGAAAGCCCGAAGCGCAATGGCGCACCGGTACGGGCACGCCCTCCCACGTCTTCGATCAGCCGGCGCACATCGGGCAACGGTTGGCCGTTGATGAACCAGAAATCGCCGCGTTCAGCCACGAGTGCCCTCGCCGGCTCCGACTCGCCGCCGACATAGATGCGCGGTCTCTCCCGAAAGCGGTCGGCCGGGCGCAAGACATAGTCTTCCACGTCGAAGAACCGCCCCTTGAAATTGGTACGCTTTCCAAGCATCAGGTCATTCACAACCGTGATCCATTCACGGCCGTATGCATATCGTTCGTCATGCTCAGCAAAACCGATACCGGCCTTGGCCAGCTCAGGACGATTCCATGCGTTGACCAGATTGATCGCGAATCGCCCACCGCTGATGTCTTCAATCTGCATGGCCATTTTGGCCAGGGTGACGGGATGATAGAGATAGGGCTTGATCGCCGTGATGATCTCGATGCGCGTAGTTAAAGCAGCCAACGCTGCCGACGCAGTCCACGCCTCCAGTTGATCAAGCTTTTCGTCATGGGGATTGATCGTATGCTGCGCGACCAGCGTCGAGTCGAAACCGAGCCGCTCGGCTTCCAGGATGAGGTCGCGGTTGCGAGCCCATGACGCATCGTAGGGCTCGTCAGGATCCTGCAGCGCGGCACGGCTACCGTGCACCAGCGCCCAAATGCCGAAGCGGGGAGTTGACGAAGGCATCAGTCGACCTAATGTGGATTGAGAAAAACAAGAATCAGAACCTGCAAGCATGCGTCGACCACATCGCGCAGGTCAATGCGACGCTTCCAGTTTGTTCGCATATCGATAGAAGGAAAACCGGAATGACAATTCGTCTGCAATACGGCCATTCCTGGTGAGAGTTTCCGTCTCTCCGCATCTTCTCAGTTCCTTATATCCGAACACGAAATCACGTTGCTGCGTTATGGCGATAAGGTTCAGCCGATTTATTGTTAGATCAAATCGTGCCCGGTTCTTATACTCGCTCACGTAACTGCTTGATTCGAACCGAGCCACTCAACCGCTTCACCGTGCCGTTTCCTTCGCGGCTCCCTTGTGAACGACTACCCAGCGAGCGACTACCCATCATGACAACGCCGAACCCTCGCAGCGCAGATCACCCTATCGATCCGCAATTCGTCAATCGCTGGTCGCCCCGCGCCTTTAGCCAGGAACCTATAGATAATGCAACGCTGCTGACGTTTCTCGAGGCCGCCCGTTGGGCGCCGTCCTCGTATAACTCGCAGCCGTGGCGGTTCGTCTACGCGACGCGCGACAGTGAGCACTGGCCGCAATTTCTGGGTTTCCTGAACGACTTCAATCGCACCTGGGCAAATCACGCAGCGGCGTTGGTCATCGTCCTTTCAAAGAGTACGTTTGTCCCCCCGGGCGGAACAGGCGAGGTGCCGACCATCAGTCATTCGTTCGATACGGGTGCCGCGTGGGGCTATCTTGCGCTGCAAGCAAGTCTGGCCGGATGGCATGCGCACGGGCTGGCCGGAATCGAGCGAGACAGAATCCGGACAGAGTTGAAAATCCCGGATATCTACTCGATTGAAGCGGGGATCGCGATAGGCCGTCTCGGCGACAAGGCTTCGCTGTCGGAGGCGCTACAGGCGCGAGAAACGCCCAGTCCGCGCAAACCCCTTGGCGAAATCGCCACCGAAGGTCGATTTACCGCCTGACTTATGCAACCTGACCTATTCAAGGAAACACACCAATGTCCCATCACGTCTACAAGCAAATTGAACTGACCGGCTCGTCAACGCAATCGAGTGACGACGCGGTGTCGGTCGCCCTGGCAAGGGCTAACAAAACCTTGCACAACATTGACTGGTTTCAGGTCATTGAAACGCGTGGTCATGTCGAGGGCGGCAAAGTTGCGCACTGGCAAGTGACGCTAAAGGTCGGAATTCGTCTCGACGACTAGACTAGTCGCGGTGGCCGCGTCGGCGCACGTTATAGGAACCTTGGCTCAAGAGGACGATGCTTTCCATAGCCGAAATACTTGGTTCGCGCGCGTGCGAGGCGGCGTTAAATTGCGAGTTCAACAACCAAGTACAAAGTGAAGGAATATAAGGTGGCCTTTTTGCTGCGCTTCTCCCGACGTATCGCCCTGTTTTCACTCGCCTGCCTCGTCTTGGCAGGCAGCTCGAATGCGAACGCGGAAGAGCAAGTTCTGAAGATCGGTGTGACGACGGGCCCCCACGAAGAGATTTTCGAAGCCGTCAAAAAGGTGGCGGAACGCGATTACGGCCTGCATATCCGGATTGTGGCCTTCAGCGACTACATACAGCCGGACGCCGCGCTCGATGCGGGCGATCTTGACGCCAACAGTTATCAGCATCGTCCTTTTCTCGCCTCCCAGATTCGTGCGCGTGGCTATAAGCTGGTAGGCGTCGGGCGTACGTGGATCGGCCCTATTGGCATCTACTCAAAAAAGTACAAGCAGTTCTCAGCGCTTCCCGATGGTGCCAGCATCGGCATTCCGAACGATCCGGCAAATGAGAGCCGAACGCTGCTGCTGTTGCAGAAAGCAGGCGCGATCAAACTGCGCTCCGGGATCGATCCCGTCACGGGCATCAACGCGACGCCTCGCGATATCACTAGTAATCCGAAGCATTTCAAGTTCACTGAGATCGACGCTGCGCAACTGCCGCGCACACTCGACGATTTCGACGCAACCACGATAAACGCCGACTATGCGATCAAGGCCGGTCTGAATCCCGGTCACGACACCATCCTGGTAGAGGACGCGGACGGGCCGTATGCCTGCTTGATTGCCGTTCGGGAGCAGGATGCCGGCAAGCCGTGGGTTCAGCAGATCGTCAAGGCATATCAATCCGACGAAGTGCGCAACTTCATTCTCACGCGCTATAAAGGCGCGATCATACCGGCGTTTTAATACCCGGCAGATCAGGCTGCGGCGGCGGTCCAAGCCTTCATGCGCATACGCACATGCGTCATGCCGCAAGGGCAATCTCGCCGCTCAGTGCCTGGCCAGCCGTTTCACCACGGCGATCATCCGGTCGACCTCTTCCGGCGTGTTGTAGAACGCGAGCGACGGTCGCACGGTCGCCTCCAGGCCGAAGCGCCGCAAGATAGGTTGTGCGCAATGATGCCCGGCCCGTACGGCAATACCCTCTTCGCTGAGCGCACGCCCCACCTCCTCGGGCGTGTAGCCATTCAGAACGAATGACAGCACGCTTGCTTTGTCCTGCGCCGTGCCGATCAGGCGCACGCCCGGAATCGGCTTCATCAACGCGGTGGCATAGTCGAGCAACTCGTGCTCGTAACGCGCGATGTTTTCTATGCCGACGCGCGTCACATAGTCGATAGCAGCGCCCAGGCCGACTGCATCTGCGATGTTCCCGGTGCCCGCCTCGAAGCGATGTGGCGCCGGTTGAAACACCGTCCGCTCAAATGTCACGTCCGAGATCATGTTGCCGCCGCCCTGCCACGGCGGCATTGCATCGAGCAGCGCCCGCTTGCCATAGACCGCACCTATTCCGGTCGGCCCGAACACCTTGTGCCCGGAGAAGACGAAGAAGTCCGCATCGAGTGCCTGCACATCCACGCGCATATGCGACACCGACTGCGCGCCGTCGATCAATGCAACCGCGCCGACGCGGTGCGCCATCTCCACCATTTCCTTGACCGGTACGACAGTGCCGAGCGCATTCGACACCTGCGTCACCGCGACGATCTTCGTCTTGTCGTTCAACAACCGGCTGTACTCTTCGAGCAGCACCTGGCCCGAATCGTCAACCGGAATCACCCGCAGCGTCGCGCCAGTCAGCGAAGCCAGTTGCTGCCACGGCACGATGTTCGCGTGATGTTCAAGATGCGACACGACGATCTCGTCGCCCGCCCCGACGTTCTGCACTCCCCACGACTTTGCAACCAGGTTGATCGCCTCGGTCGTGCCGCGCACAAACACGATCTCCTCGGGCTGCGAGGCGCCGATGAAGCGCTGAACCCTGCTGCGGGCTCCCTCATAGGCATCAGTCGCGCGACCCGCCAACGCATGTGCCGCACGATGAATGTTCGAGTTCTCGTGCAGATAGAAATAGGCGAGACGATCGATGACGGTCTGCGGCTTTTGTGTAGTGGCCGCGTTATCGAACCATACAAGCTGCCGGCCGTTCACACGCTCCTGCAGGATCGGGAAGTCGCGTCGGATCGCGTTTACATCGAACTGGGGATGGCCGGACTGCGCCTGCGCTGCAGGGTCCGATGTGCGGCCCGATGCCAGCGTCCCGGGCGAGCGGATATCCTCGAGAAAATAACGCTCGGTGACGTCCGGCCGGGCGGGAGCCGACTCCGCAAAACCGCGCGGCAATCCAAACGACGACCCTTGCGGCGGGCCAGCGTTCGCGGACTCTCCAGCAGGCAGCAGTGACGGAACACCCAACGGATCGAGCAGCGATGCCGTGGGCAATGGTCCGTCCTCAACGCCATACGACGGAGGCCTGGCGATATCGATGAAATAGTAAGGTGATGCGCTGCTGCGACCGGCTCCGCCATCGGCCGGCAGATTCGCCGCTGCGGCTTCCGGCACACCGAGCGCGGTACCCCCGTAGCGACTGTCAAGCGCGGGTGCGATCGTCACCAGATTGTCGGGCAAACCGTTCTGCGCAGCGGCATGCGGCAACAAGGCAGGCGCACGATTGCCGAGCGATAGAACGTGGGTCGGCGCTGAAGGCGCAAGGTTGGCACCCGGCACCTTGCCTTGCGGTATGGCTGCGCCCGGTATGCCGCTGCCTGCGCCGGACGGTCCCGCCATCGGAGAGCCCGGCGGCACCGGATTCGTCGAAGCCGGCAAAGCGGGCGCCGCCGCGGCAAGCTCGGAGGGCGCACTGCCAGGCACACCGTTGCCGCCAAGCGTGCTGCCCGGCAGCGCAGCAAAAAACGCGTTTGCAAGACGCGCCAGCATCGCTGGATCGGGCAAACCGGCAGGAAGCGCTGACGTTGGGTCGGGATAAGCTGTCGGCGAATTACTGGTAGGTGTGGGCATAGTCATGGTACTTGCCAACCTCAACGTCCTCGAGGACCGCCAACGCGTCCGGCGTGTGCACTGCAAGCGAGCAATACAGCGACACCAGGTAGGAAGCGATTGCCTGATTGTTGATCCCCATGAAACGCACCGATAACCCCGGCCCCTGCTCGCCTGCCACGCCCGGCTGATAAAGACCGACCACACCCTGGCGCTTGTCGCCGACTCGCAGCAGCAGGATCTTGGTCTTGCCGTCGTCCACGGTTACCTTGTCTGACGGAATCAGCGGGATGCCACGCCACGTGAGGAATTGCGAACCGAACAGGCTGATGGTTGGAGGCGGCACGCCACGGCGCGTACACTCGCGGCCGAAGGCGGCGATCGCCAGCGGATGGGTCAGGAAAAACGCTGGTTCCTTCCATACCTTGGTCAACAGTTCGTCGAGATCATCGGGAGTCGGCGCGCCGGTCAGCGGCAGCACGCGCTGCTCTTCCGCGACATTCGCAATCAACCCGTAGTCAGGGTTGTTGATCAACTGGCTCTCCTGCAACTCCTTGATCGTCTCGATCGTCAGGCGCAGTTGTTCCTTGATCTGGTCGTGCGGGCTGCTGTAAAGATCGGAGATGCGCGTATGCACTTCGACAATCGTGCTCACGGCGTTCAGGAAATATTCGCGCGGCTCCTCTTCGTAAGGCACAAAGGTGGTCGGCAATTGGCTTTCGTCTTCGCGCGCGGTGCATGTGGCAGTCACGGCTTCCGGATTCTTCACCTGATTCAGACGATAGATGCCTGCCTCGACCGGCACCCATTGCAGCAGATGCGTGAGCCAGCGAGGTGTAATGGTTGCAAGCTGCGGGACAGTTTTGGTGGCGTTCGCCAACTGCCGTGCGGCATGGTCGCCGAGTGCGCTGTGACCGGGTGTTGCCATTTTCAAACCCCCTTTCTGTAAGAAATGCGGGAATGCTTATAGGCAAAATTGATCTGGAACGAGTAGCAAAGGTACTTCGTCTTTTTTGATCCGGCAAGGATTACGTGGCGATAAACGCCGGCTCTGCGTTCGATGGAAAATATTGGGCGGAATGCGCCTAGCGCATCGAGCAGGATCGATAGATATGAGGATTGTCAGTGAGCTAATGGGTTTTATCGCGAGACGGATGCGAGGGGAAATTCGGGCTGACATTCTCTGGAAAAGAAGCGTGTGAGGATCGCATTAATCGGGCGTCACGCGCAAACCGGTCGCTCCAAGCGAGCCCGCGATGGCCATTTCGATTTCACGCCCAGTCGATACCAGCGCGCGTTCGCTAAATGCGGGGCCAACCAGGGACAAGCCGAAAGGCAAGCCGTCCGGCGTAAAACCGGACGGCACGCTCAGTGCCGCCAGGTTGAGCGGATTCGCGAAGTACGTGTAATACCCCATGTTCGCATTCAGGCGTTGTGGATCGCGTTCAACGTCATCGCAACGGTAAATGGTGGGGACAGTAGGCAGCGCAAGAAAATCGACAGTTTGAAAAAGCTGCGCTGCGTAGCGCGTCAGCGTTCGTTGCGTGTAGAGCGCCTGGAATGCATCGGCGGCGTTGTAGTTTTTCGCCGCGTCGATCGACGCGCGCACCGCCGGGTGAACCGCGTCGGGATAGCGCGAAATCACATCGTGATAGGTAAGCCAGCGCTCAGCGATGAACGCGCTCCCGAACACAAGCCGGCCAGCGTCGACGAACGGTTTGTAGTCAATCCGGACTTCTTGCGCCCCCAGCGAGCGAAGCACGTCGAGCGACGCAAGATACGACGAACGGGCCGCATCATTGCCGAAGAATTTCAGGTCTTCATCGTGTGGCACACCGAAGCGCAAGGGCGGTGTTCTACGATGCAATATGGTTGTTGGATGGTCGACCGAGAACGGGTCCGTCGGATCGTATCCGGCAATGACGTCGAGCACATCGGAGGCGTCCTGCACGGTGAGCGCGAATACCGGCGCGACATCGAAACTACGGTTGCAATAGACAAATCCGCGCATGCTGACGAGCCCCGGTGTCGGCTTCAACCCGACGATGTTATTCAGCGCCGCTGGAACGCGCCCCGAGCCACCCGTGTCCGACCCGATCGAAAACGAGACCTGGCCCGTGCTGACCGCGACCGCCGAGCCTGAACTCGATCCGCCCGGAATGTAGCGGGAGTCGAATGGATTGCGGCAGTAGCCCGACAATGAGCGGATGCCGACCAAACCCGTGGCGAACTGATCCATGTTCTGCTTGCCGATCAGGATGGCGCCGGCGGCCTCCAGGCGCTCAACAACAGCCGCCGACTGCGTGGCTTCGTAGCCGAACGCGGGGCATCCCGCGGTCGTCGGCAATCCGGCTGCATCGATGTTGTCTTTCAGCCCGAACGGGATGCCATACAACGGCAAGCTCGAACCGCCGCGCCCCAATCGTTCGAGCCGGGCCGCCGCGGCCAATGCGACCTCGCGCGGCACGACATGGGTCCAGACGTGATCGCCGGTACGATGCGCCAGCCGTCGATAGACCTCATCGATTACGCTCGACGGCGTCCAGGAACCATCGGCATAGGCGCGCTTCAGGCTGTTGAAATCGAGGCTCAGTGGCGAAGAGTGCATAAAGGCTTGGATCGGGAAGAGTCAGGAGGACCAGTGAACGACACGGCGCGAAATCATCTCGAACAGACGATCCGCCAGCGATGATAAAAAGCCCAAGACCAGCAACCCCGCCATCATCGTGGCGATCTGCAGGTTCTGTTGTGTGATCTCAAGACGGTAGGCGACGCCCGCGTACGCGCCCGCCAGTTCCGCCGATACCAGCGCATAAAAAGCGATCGTGATCGCGGTGCGTAACCCGACGAACACAAACGGCAGCGCGTCGGGCAACTGCACGGTCCACAACAACTGGCGGCGAGTCGCACCCAGCGCCTGCGCCGCGCGCACATACGTAGGATTTGCCCGTTGCAAACCGAGATGCGTGGCAAGCCACACGGTGAAAAACACGCCCCAGAATACGAGGAACCACTTGCCCAGTTCGCTCAGTCCGAACCAGACGATCACGATCGGCACGAATGCGATTGGCGGGATCGGGCGCAGCAATTGGAACACGGGCGTGAGCAAACCCGCCGCAACACGGTTCGAACCACTAAGTAATCCGATTGCGATGCCGACCAGGGCGCCGGCCGCGTAGCCGATAACTGCCCGCTCGACGCTCGCACCAATATCAACCCATCCTTCCTTTGCGCCGAGATAGCGGTATAACGCGGCGATCACGCGCGTAGGCGGAGGAAACAGCAGAGGATTGACGAGATGCGCCTGGCACAACGCCTGCCATAACAGCAGGAATAACGGCAGCGAAAGCAGTTTCGCGACAAATGGAGCGTGTTTCATGCTGGTTATCCGCGGCCTAGTCCGACGCTGCGGGCAACCGTACCCGTGCCTTGTCCACCTGAGCCAGCGGCGCACTGAAAATAATGCGGCGGAAATCCGGGAGCGTCGCCGCGGCCGGCGCGTTGCCGCTCGCCAAGCGCCATTGCGCGTGTTGCGTGAGCGTGTCGAGCGTACGCTGGTCGAGCACCACATCAAACACATAGTCATGCCAGATCGAGGCAAGATCGGCACGCTCCATATGGGTCGCCTGCGCGATAGTAGTGATGGCGTCGTCGGGATGCGCCTTCAGCCACGTTTCGGCCTCGACGACCGAGCGCAAAAACGCGACCACAGTTGCGGGATGTGCCCGCAGATAAGTTTGCTGGACAACAAGGTTGAACGTCTCGGCATAAACGCCTTTGGCCGGAAGCTCCCTGGCGTCGTCGCCGAGCGCTTTCTTGCCGTTCGCGATGAACGGCTCCCAACTGTTGTAAGCGTCAATACTTCCGCTGGCGAGCGCGGCCGGCATGTCCTGCGGGCGCAAGTTCACCAGCTGAACCTGCGCAGGGGTCAGTCCTGCGCGCTTGAGCAACATGCCCGTATAGATTTCGCTGCCCGTACCGGCCGAAAACCCGATGCGCTTGCCCTTGAGATCGGCCGGCGTTGTGATCCGCGCGGCGCTGCGAGTGAGTGTCTTGTCGTCGGAGTATTCCATCCTTGCGAGCAGTGCGATCTTCTGGTCGGCGAGTGCCGCCGCCGTAATCGGCGCTTCGGCAGTGGTGGCCACATCTGCGCCATTTCCAAGCACGGTTTCCAGTGCCTGCCGGCCGCTGCTGAAGTTGCTGACCTGAACATCAAGTCCGTTCTTTTCGAAGAAATGTTGTTCCTGCGCGATAATCACGAGGCCGGATATGGGGGCCAGATTTTGCGCAAGCCGAACGGTTTCGGCCGCGTTGCCCGTTGCCTGCAACGCGGTGATCATAATCCCCGAAACGAACAATTGTTTTGTGATACTAAGCATAATTATAATTTCCCGATGGCATTGGCAAACGTGTCAAGGTGTCGTTGCTTTAAAGCGGAACTGTAAGCACTTGCCGCCAAAAAATGGCGCTTCAGTCAAGCGTCGTTGTCAGGATAGACGGCGGACTTGCCTCACCAACCTCGCCGGCCGCCCTTCCTGGCGGCAATACCTGAGCTTCTGTATCGAATGCTTTCTGACTCTCCTCCCGAATCAGCGAAAGAAGCCGGGACCGGATCGAAAAGAACTCCATCGACTCCATCGTAGCTTCGCTGCGTGGGCGGGCAAGCGGCACCGGCACGATCTCCTTGATGCGTCCGGGACGAGCCGTCATGACATAAATGCGATCGGCCAGAAACACCGCTTCGTCAATATCGTGCGTGATGAACAGCACCGACAAGTTCAGGCTGCGCCACATGGTCGTCAGCAACTGCTGCATGATCGTGCGGGTCTGCGCGTCGAGGGCGCCGAACGGCTCGTCCATCAACAGGATGCGTGGTGTGGTCGCCAGCGCGCGCAGGATGCCCACGCGCTGCTTCATGCCGCCCGAAAGCTGCTCGGGGAAATACGTTTCGATGTTCGACAACCCGGCCATCGCCAGTAACGAGCGGGCGCGGTCACGGCGTTGCGCCGACGGCACGCCTTTCAGCTTGAGGCCGTACTCGACATTCGAACGCGCGGTCATCCAGGGGAACAGCGAATATTGCTGGAACACGACGCCCCGGTCGGCTCCCGGCGATATCACCCGCTGACCGTCGATCGTGACGCTGCCTGATGCTGGCGCCTGAAATCCCGCGACCGCGTTGAGCAGCGAAGATTTGCCGCACCCTGAGGGCCCCACCACGACGACGAATTCGCCGGGTGCGACTTCGATCGAAACGTCGTCGAGCACTCGCGTTGCTACGCCTGCGCGCTGCCACGGCCAGCGTCCCGCGCGTTGCGCGAATTCGACCGAGAGCCGGTCGACCCTAAGGTGTCCGAGGGCCTGTGTCATGCCGCAACCGCCCCAAGCGCTTCGAGAAACGGCCACGGAAAAATTCCCTGCGCGTGACCGTCGCTGAAGATGATCTGCACGCCATACGCCATCGAATAAATGTCCACGATTGCGACGTCCTCGGCTGCCTGCACGGAACTCGCCGCGAGGCGAATACGGCGGCACGCGGCGCATGGGCATGCACGGCGCAAGGCCGCGTGACTGACGCACTGGGCCCGCGCGCCGGGCCAGTGCAGCGTCAGGGTATGGGCGCGCGAGTCCAGGTCGATGCGTTCGGGTACGTTCATGCGGGAAGACCTTCGATCTGTTGCAACGCGATGCGAACGGCCTTGCGGACTTCCGGGTCCGGGTCGCCTTGGGCAGCTTGCAGGGCCGGCAGCAAACCGCGGTCGCCGAGCTCGCCGAGCGCAAGCGCCGCTTCCTTACGCAGATTGCTGATGGAATGCGACAGCAGCCGTGCAAGCGCCGCTCCCGCGCCCGGGTCACGCAACCGGCCGAGCGCTCGTGCGGACTTCAACCTGACCTGCCAGTAAGGATCGTCAAGCGACGCGATCAACGCGTCGCGGGCCTGGCCCGCGCGCAGCTTGCCCAGCGTCGCGGCGGCTTCCTCACGCACTTGCCAAGCGTCGTCGCGCAACGCACTGAGCAACGCGTCGACAATGGCTTGCGCCGGCTCCGAGCCCAGTCCTAACGACCCCACTGCGGCCCGGCGCACATCGGGATCGGTATCGCCTGCGGCCACTTGTGCGAGCTGCGCAAGCGCGCGCTCGTCCTTGAGCCAGCCTGCGACGCCGACGGCCTCCAGGCGCACCGACGCAAGCGGATGCGAGAGTGCTCGCATGGCGGGGTCCAGTGCGTCGGACAGGCGCAATTCACGCAATGCGCGGAGTATCGCGGCCTGCACGAACGGGTCGGGATTGGCGACCCATTCAAGCAATACGTGGCCGGACGTTGCTTCCTTGAGTTCCGAGAGGCTTTGAGCGGCAGCAAGGCGCACCGTTTCATCGGCGTCGAGAAGGGAACGGCACAGCGCGTCGACAACCTCCGCCCCTTCCCAGGCCGCCAGCACGCGCGCGGCCTCCCGGCGGACATCAGCCGAATCGTCATGACGCAGCGCATGGACGATCGGCGGCAACAGGTTCTCGTCCTCCAGATCCGCGAGTTCAAGGAGCGCGATGCGGCGAACCACGGGGTCGGCGCTGGACAGGCGCGGCAGCACGGCCGCTGCTTCGGGGTCGAGCGCGTCCGGGTCGAAAGTCAGCGGAGAGAAAACAGTCATGAGTGGATGGGTTGTCAAATGAGCGATTGAAGCAATGAATATTCAGAATGGCGTGGCGCGCAATTTCATGTCGTCTCGCGCAGCAGTGCAAGGCAACGGCGCTTGATGTCGACGAACTCCACCGCCACCGTGCTTTCGTCATCGCGTGGACGGGAAAGTGGCACCACGATATCGGCGACGATTCTCGCCGGCCGTCGCGACAGCACGAGAATGCGATCGGCCAGGAACAATGCCTCGTCTATATCGTGAGTCACGAACATCACGGTCGTGCGCATACGCGCCCACACATCAAGCAGCAGGCTCTGCATCATCCGGCGCGTCTGTGCGTCGAGTGCACCGAACGGTTCGTCCATCAGCAGGATGCGCGGCCGGTTGATCAGCGCGCGTGCAATTTCCACCCGCTGTTGCATGCCGCCCGACAGTTGCGCCGGATAACGCGCTTCGAATCCCTGCAAGCCGACGAGTTCGAGCAGCGCACGCGCCTCGCGATGCCGTTCCGCGAGACCGAGCCCGCTCATCTTCAGTCCGAACGCAACGTTGTCGATCACCCGCTTCCACGGAAACAACGTGTGCTGCTGAAACACAAGGCCACGGTTTCGATGCGGCCCTTCGACCCGTTCGCCATCCACGGCGATCTCGCCACGAGTGGACACCACATGTCCCGCAATAGCGCCCAGCAACGTGGACTTGCCACAACCTGACGGTCCGAGCACGCAGACGAATTCACCCGGCTCGACGGTGAAATCGAGGCGATCGAGCGCCGTCAATCGTTCGCTCGGCAACCCCACCTCAACGCTCAGCGAACGCACGTCCACACGGCCCAGGGTCGCCTCGGTCAGCACCTCAGTTAACGCGATACTCATCGACGCGCCTCGCTCAGCCGATGCCACGGCATCAGCATCAGTCCGAGCCTTTTGACAAGCACGCTGCTGCCCATGCCAAGCGCGCCGATCAGCAGCATGCCGACGACGATATCGGCGTAGTTCTGCAAGGTGTACGACTCCCACGTAAAATAACCGATCCCGTACTGCCCCGCGATCATCTCGGCCGTGATCAGGCAAAACCACGCAGTGCCCATGCCGATCGACAAACCGGTCAGGATCGCCGGCGCCGCGCCGGGCAGGATCACTTCGCTGAATAGGGCGAGCCGGCGCGTGCCAAGACTTCGCGCGGTGGCGACCAGGCGTGGATCGACGCCTTCCACGCCGTGAATGGTATTGAGCAGAATAGGGAACAGCGCGCCGATGAACGTGATGAACATCATGCTCACCTCCGACGACGGAAACATCAGGATCGCCAGCGGAATCCATGCAACAGCGGGAATGGGCCGCAGCACTTCCAGCGACGGCAGCACTGTGTCTTCGAACGCGCGATACCGCCCGATCGCAAGTCCAAAGCCGATCCCAACCAAAGCCGCCGCGCTGAATCCGACCAGCACCCGCATGATGCTGGCGAAGAGGTGCATCGGCAGCTTGGGTGAATGCAGCAGGTGCCAGAACGCCTGTGCGACCTCCGTCGGTGCGGGCACATTCGCCATTGTCACGAAGCCGAGCGAGACCTTGTACTGCGTAGCGATCTGCCACAGGCCGAGGCAGGCGACAAGTGACGCGCAACGCCGGATCGAACGGCTGACAGGCGTGCGCGTCAACACCGCCGACGAACGTTGTCCGTCAAGCGCCGGCAAGTCGCGGCTTTCGATGCTTTCGAGCGAAGTGGCCATTATCGATTTCCTGTAGAAGGCGTCGAACCTGCTGCGCGTCAGCGTGCGGCCACGGCCTGAGCCGCACCAGCGCGAACCGATGCATAGTCCGAGACTTGGCCACTGACCTTTTTCGCGTAATCATCCGCACTGGCGCGCAGCAGGAAAGCCGCGATCTGCCCGGTGCCTGAGCGGACATACCAGGCTTGGGCCGCCAACAGCTTCAGCCCGCTCGTGTGATCCTGCACAAACACCGCGCGCACGGTCTTGCCCTGTTTCGTCAACGCTTCCTGCGCACTGAGAGCTTCTTGCGGTTGCGCGTAACTGCGAACGGCGTCTTCACCTTCGACCCACACTTGAGCGACGTCGTTGAAATGGGTGATTCTCCTGCCCGTTTGCGCGTCATTGGCCGTCAACGGCTGCTTCGCGTAGTTCTTGAGCGCGGCGTCATAGTCGAGGCCGGACTGCTTGAACGCCTCGCGGATAAAGTGGTCGTCAATGATGCTGTTCGCATCGAGCTCGACGTCCGTCTTTTTCAGCAGCTTGAGTGTGTCGATCGCGCTCGCCACGGCCTCCCGATACTCCGGCTTCCAGGTCAGGTCGCGGGTCTGCAAGCCGAGCGGCCCGTGATACAGGTAATCGACCGGCGCTTCAATGCCCGTCACTTTCTCTATCAGCAGGCTGTACTTTTCCGGGTCCTGCGCCATCAGGCGATTCGCCTCAATGGTCGCGCGCAAATAGGCAACGACAATTTCCGGGTACTTCTTTGCGTAGTCCGCGTCGACGAGCGCACCATGAAAAGTCGGTGCGTGGCTTTGCGAACCGTCATAGATCTTGGTCGCGAAGCCGCGATACGGAAACAGGTCGGCGAACGGCACAAAGTCGGCATGCGCGTCAATCTTGTGCGCCTTGAGCGCACTGCCCGCCACTTCCGGCGCTTGCGTGATGATGTTGACGTCGGTCTCAGGATCCCAGCCTTGCGCCTTGATAGCGCGCAGCAACATGCTATGCGCGGTCGATGCGAACGGCACCGAGATTGTCTTGCCCTTCAGGTCGGCCAAGGAATGAATCGGGGACCCGATCGGGACGACAATGCCATTGCCGCTGCCCTCGATGCTCCCCGACAGAACCGTGATGAACTCACTCCGCTTGCCGGCTTTCTTGAATGCCGCCGCGTTGAGCGTGCCGGGAAAATCCGCCATCGCGCCGAAATCGAGTTTTCCCGCGACCATTTCATTAGTCAGCGGCGCGCCGGATGTGAAGTCCTTCCACTGGATGTCGTACTGGACGTCCTTGTATTTGCCGTCGTGCGGAAGATATTTATCGAGCAGATGCAGCTCCCGGATCATGAGACCGCCCGTTGCGCAGTTGATCGTGGTGTCCTGCGTGCCGATAGCCACGCGGATCGTTTCCGCCTGCGCGGCGCTCAATGACGCCATGACGATGCCTAACGCCGTGGAAGCCCGAAGCAGTTTTCGAATATTCCGAATGTTCATTACTCAACCCCGAGTAGATAGTGACTACGCCGCGAATCTGAACGCTGCGTCAGCGCAGCAAATAAGGAATCTCTACCTTGACCGCACCAGTCGGGCAATCCTGTTCGCACGGCATGCAGTACCAGCATTCATCGAACTTCATGAAGGCCTTGCCCTTGGAGAGGTCGATAGCCAGCAAGTCGAGCGGACAGACATCCACACAGACGGTGCAGCCCTTGTCAGCGATACATTTGTCTTCGTCGACGGTGACAGGCGCCGAGCTTCGCTGGAAAATTTCATGAGACGTATAGGACATGGAGGCTCCGTTCAGGCAGATTCCGGCACGGCTGCAGGCGCGGACACACGCTCGCCAATGCGCAACTTTTGATAGGCATCGCTTTCGTCGTTGTCGAGCGGAAGCACATAGGGCTCGACCGCGCGTTTCGCGCTCGTCATCCTGCCGAACTGATCCTTGAAGAGGTGCGTATGGCAGAACCACTCGCTGTCGTTACGCTGCGGATAATCCACCCGGTGGTGATAAAGCCCCCAGCGACTCTCGGTCCTGAAGAGCGACGCACGTGCGGCCATTTCCGCGCAGTCCCTGATAGCTCGCACCTCGGCGGCGCGCATCAGTTCGTGCGGGTTATCGGCTTTCATTTCGTCGATATCGGCGCTGATCTCCTCGAACCGCTGCAGCCCGATCTCCATCTTTCGTGTGACCTTGGGCGGCTGAAGATAGTCGTTCACCATGCGCCGCAACTTGTATTCGACCTGTGCCGGGGCAAGCCCGGATTCGCGTTCGAGCGGCGCGTAGATGCGTTGACGCTCTGCCGCTATCTGTTCGTCATCGAGCGGTGAAAACTCGCGGCCCGCGACATCGCCGGCCGCGTTCCATCCCGCGAACCAGCCATAAGTGAACGCGCCAAGCATGTAGTTGTGCGGCACCGCAGCCATGTCGCCCGCTGCATATAAACCCGCCACCGTGGTCTCCGCGCGCTCGTTGACGTACACGCCCGACGCGCTGTGGCCGCTGCAAAAGCCGATCTCCGAGATGTGCATCTCCACCATCTGCTGCCGGTAATCGGTGCCTCGCCCTGCATGAAAACGTCCGCGGCTCGGGCGCTCGTTGGTATGCAGGATGTCTTCGATCGTCTTGATCGTTTCCTCCGCCAGATGATCGAGTTTCAGGAACACCGGCCCATTGCCGCTTTGCAGTTCCTGGTAGAACTCCCACATCATCTGACCGCTCCAGTAGTCGCATTCAATAAAGCGTTCGCCCTTGCCATTTGCCGTGAAGCCGCCAAGCGGTCCGGTCACGTAAGCGCAAGCCGGACCGTTATAGTCCTTGATTAAAGGGTTGATCTGGAAACACTCAAGGTTAGAAAGCGCGGCGCCGGCGTGATAGGCCATGGCGTAGCCGTCACCCGCGTTGGTCGGATTTTCGTAGGTGCCCATCAGGTAGCCCGACGCCGGCAACCCCAGCCGGCCTGCGGCACCACAACTCAGGATCACGGCCTTCGCGCGCACGATATAAAAGTCGGCGGTGCGGCAGTCGAAACCCATTACGCCGCAGACGCGTCCGGTTGCGTCGGTCAGGAGGCGTGTCGCGACAATGCGATTAGTGATGGCGACACGGGAACGCTTGAGCTGGCGATAAAGTACCTTCTTGATGCTGTGCCCTTCCGGCATGGGCAGCACATAGGAACCCATGTGATGCACCTTCTTGACAGCGTAGTCGCCAGTACTGTCCTTCTCGAATTTCACACCCCAGCGATCCAGTTCCTCGATCGTCTTGAAGCTATGTCGCGCATAGGCGTACACCGCCGACTGGTCGACAATGCCGTCGTTCGCGATCGTGATCTCCCGCGTATATTGCTCAGGCGTTGCGTGCCCGGGAACAATCGCGTTGTTGAGACCGTCCATGCCCATGGAAATTGCGCCACTACGCTTGACGTTTGCTTTCTCCAGCAGCAACACCCTGAGCGAGGGATCGCGTTCCTTCGCTTTGACCGCGGCCATGGGTCCGGCCGTTCCGCCTCCCACCACCACGACGTCATATTCGAGAACATGTGTATTCATCGCGCTTTCCTCGCATTCCTGCGTTTCTTTTCCCGGTCGATACGCATCCGGTACTGGAATGCATCACCGCGAAAATAAAGGTATTCATAGTCGACAGGCGTGCCGTCAGCGCAGTGCGTGAGGCGTTCGATCCGCAGCACCGGACTGCCCTCCTCTACCTGCAGCGCGGCGCCGATTTCGTCATCGGCGAGAATCGCGTCGATCGATACATCGGCGTGGCCGAGCGAGAGTCCGCAGTCGTTCTCAAGGATCAAAAAGATGTCGCGGGTCACGAGGTCGGCATTGGCCAGACGCTTTTCGAGGGCCTCCGGAACGTAGGTAATTTCCAGAGAAACGGGCGCCCGGTTGAGCAGCCGTACCCGATGGATTTCGACTACCCCCGAGCCCTCGGCGACATTCAGGCGGCTTGCAACGTGGCGGTCAGCCTTGATCACTCTGAACGTGCGCAACTGGTTGACGATTTCATATCCCATCGATGACATCGCCTCTGCAAAGCCTTGTAGCGACGTTACATTCTGAAAGGCTTTCGGCTTGGAAACGAAAGTTCCCTTTCCATGGATCTTGAACAGCAAGCCCTCTTTCTGCAGGTCGCCAAGCGCCTGACGCACGGTGATGCGGCTGACCTCGAACATTGCGCAGAGCTCGTGCTCGGATGGCATCTGCCCATGCGGCGCGTACGTCCCATCGAGGATGCGAGCGCGCAGCACTTCCTTTAACCGGGCATAGAGCGGGGCGGCGGACAGCGGCAACAAGGTGGCAGTGGGAGCAGTCATTTCAACTTGTTATGACAAGATGAAACGGAGTCTAAACACGCCGATAAATCCGACCAACGAAGATTTTCTGATATCGATCAAAGCAGAGTCGCTGATTTTCAGCAGGAGCTTTCAGCACAGCGGTCGCGCCACGAACGTCATATCTTTCGCACGAATCCTTCGTTGCGATACGTCCATGTGAACCGTAGGGTTTACGTTTGTCATCCGTCGCGCATCGTTGCGCATCGTCACGTTGACGGAACCGCCTTTCAAGCAGACACCGGCACGGCGTGTCCGCGCTCCATCAAAAAAAATAGAAGGAATCAGCAGATGTCAGATAGTCATCCCAAGGATTCGCCGCCACCGGACCAAAAACGAAAATCGGCAGGACGTCGGAGCTTCATTGTTGGCGGCGCGTTGCTGGGTGTCGGTGCGATCGGCTATGGGCTGATCAGCAGGCATGGTACGCAAGGTTCAGTCAATCCGGCGGCGCTCATTCATGCTGCATCGGACGGCACGCCTCGGGTGGGCGGCACACTTGTCGTGGGCGAGTATCAGGAGCCGACCGTCTTTGATCCCAATCATCAATACTCCTGGGAAACGTACCGGGTAGACCGGCATATCTACGAGTCGCTGATAGGCGAAGATCTCAGCAGACCCTCCTCCGAGGGGCCGCCGCCTCTGATTCCAGCGCTGGCTGAAAGCTGGCAGGTCAGCGATGACGCGACCACGTTCACGTTCAAGCTGCGCCGCGGCGTGAAATTCCACGATGGCGCCCAGTTCGATGCGCACGCCGTGGAGTTCAACGTGCGCCGCTTCCATGACAGGAGCTTCGAGTACTACGACGTCAAGGCTAACGCCTTCATGAAAGCGGTGTACGGCGATCTGAAGTCCTTTGACGTGGTCGATGATTACACCGTGCGCTACGTCTTTAACAAACCGTTTCGCGACTTTCCGCGCATGCTGCCGCAAGGCAATTACGTGTCGGGAATCTTTAGTCCTGAAGCGCTGAAGACTTGGGGCCAGGATGGTCTTGCCGAACATGCTTCGGGCACAGGGCCGTTCAAGCTGGTCACACGAGTTCACGGGGAAAAGACCGAACTGGCGCGTCACGAACAGTACTGGGGACCACGTCCCTACCTCGACAAAATTGTATTCCGGCCCATCATTGACGACTCCACGCGCCTCGCCGCGCTCCAGGCGGGCGAGATCGACATCCTTACCCGCACGCCGACCGACGCGGTTCGGCCGTTGTCCTCCAACGGCTATGCCGTGCCCGAGGGCACGGGCGCGGGGTTGCTTTATCTAGGCTGGAATTTCAAGAACAAGTTCGCACAAGATGTGCGCGTCCGGCAGGCGATCATTCAGTCGATCGATCGCGAAGGGCTCGCCAAAACGCTCTTCAAAGGTCACGCCATTGCGTCGTACAACATTCTTAACCCCGGCAACACCGCCTACGATCCTGCCCAGAAGGACTTCGCCTACGATCCCGATGCTGCGCGCCGGCTGTTGAGCGAAGCGGGCTTCAAGGATGGCGACATCAGCTTCACCATTGCGACCGACGAGGCGAATCAACCGTCCATCGAATGGATACAGCGCGATCTCGCGAAGGTCGGCATCAACGTGAAGATCCTCTCGCAGGAGTGGCTGACCTATACGTCCAATCTCCCGCACCTGTCGGACGACATCGCGCTCGCCAGCATGGAATGGGGCTTCGTCACGCCTCTGTGGCTGCGTATTGTGTATCAAGGGTATGTTGTGGCGCGCGGCGGCAAGGACCTGCTTGGGCCGGAACTGGCGGCATCGATCGACGTGGCGTCAGTAGAGCCCGACGAGGCCCGCGCGATCCCTCTATGGAAGAGCGCCAATGGCTTGCTGCAGAAGCAGGCCGGTGTCGTGCCGCTGCTTTCGTTCACCCGTTACTTTTCTACCAGCCCCAAGGTCAGGGGCTTTAACGTGCCGGCGCAGAATTGGTACGACCTGAGCCACGTGTGGCTGTCAACATGACGCGCACCATCATCAGTCGCCTGGCGCAGGCCATTCCGGTCTTCCTGACCATCTCGGTGCTGGTGTTTCTTTCGGCGCATCTGGCCCCGGGCGATCCGATCTCGAACGCGCTCACGGGGCAGATGCCGCAATCATCCATTGACGCCCTTCGGCATGAATACGGCTTCGACCGGCCGCTGGTTACGCAGTACTTCATCTGGCTGTCGCATTTGCTGAGCGGCCATTGGGGCGACTCCATCGTCCTCAAGGTGCCGGTCATGGACGTACTCGGCCGCGCGTTCATCAATACCGCGATCCTCACCGCCGCAGCAACGCTGATCTGCGTCGTGTTCGGTGTCGCCGTGGGCGTGGTGTCCGGTTTGAATCGAGGATCAAAGGGCGATTCGGTCTCCATGTTCGTGATTCAGATTGGCCACAACATGCCGGTATTCTGGCTCGGACTCGTGCTGATGTGGCTGTTCGCGCTCAAGCTTCACTGGCTGCCGTCATCCGGCATTGCGGACATGCGTGGCGACGGCGGCCTGCCGGACTTGCTGCGCCATCTCCTCCTGCCGGCGTTTTCGGCGGCGCTCATTTCGATGCTCATTCTTGCGCGGCTAGTCAGGGCGAGCGTGATCGACATCGCAGGGGCGGATTACATCAGGACCTATCGATCGCTGGGATTTTCACGCGCCCAAATTCTGCGGCGTCACATGGGACGCAACCTGCTTAGTCCGGTGATCAACGTCACTGGCCTGCAGATAGGCTATTTGCTGAGCGGCGTGATTCTCGTGGAAAACGTGTTCGCGTGGCCCGGCCTGGGTTCACAACTCTATGTGGCAGCAGCCGGCCGGGACTATCCAATGACGCAAGCTGGCGTGATGCTGATCGCAGCATGTTTTGTGGGCGTGAATCTTGTGACCGACATCGCGCTCGACCTGCTCAACCCGCGCCTTGGCGCTTAACGCAGCTCTTCCATAGGAACTCCTCGATGCCACCGTCAGAACTGGTTCGGGAAAAAGCATACGCCGAGAGCTGCAGCGCGTGCGAGCGGCTCGCGCCGTCGCGCATGAGCGAAGCCGCCACGCGACTGGCATCGAATGGACTTGCGTTCGGTGGACTGATTTTCATCCTGCTGGTCTTCGCCGTTTCGGCAGCTGCACCCTGGCTCGCGCCCTATGACCCGAACGCCGCCGACCCGGTGCTGCGCCTTGGCGGCATCGGCACACCGGGGCACCTCCTTGGCCTCGACGCTCAAGGACGCGACATGCTGAGCCGCCTGATCTGGGGCGGCAGGACGTCGCTCGTCGTGGTGATCCCCGCCGTGCTCGGAGCCTGCGTGCTCAGTCTCCTGCTTGGTCTGTACGCCGGCTATTCACGAAGCCGTGCGAGTGCGGTCGTCATGCGCTTCATCGACATCCTGTTTGCGTTTCCGATGATCCTGTTTGCGATCAATCTCGCCACGACGTTCGGACCGGGCATCTTTACGGTGACCGCGACCGTGCTGTTCTGCGCACTGCCCTACGTCACGCGGGTGGTCTATGCCGAGGTCCGGGCAGAGCGGGATAAGGAGTATGTGGAGGCTGCGCGTGCGCTGGGTGCATCGTCCTTCGAGATCGTCTCGCGAGAGATCCTGCCGAACGTGCTGACGTCGGTAGTGGTGTATGGCACGACGCTGATCGGCGGAATGATCGTGTTCCTCGCGGGCCTGAGCTTTCTAGGGCTTGGCGTACAGCCGCCTACGGCCGATTGGGGCCGCATGGTTGGCGAAGGCGCCCGGGTGATGCTGCTCGGCGGCGGTCATGTGGCCACTCTGCCCGCGCTGGTGATCGTCGCCTTCGCGCTTGCGTTCAACTGGTTCGGGGACGGTCTGCGCGATGTGCTCGATCCACGCGATTGACCGGTCCTTGAACGACCCCGCTTAACCGTCACACGCCCTTGCGGAGATCCATGTGCCACTGCTGAAGATTGAACAACTGAAGGTGGATTTTACTGGACGACGCGGCCTTGAAAGCGCCGTACGCGGTCTGGACCTGAGTATCGAAGCGGGAGAAATCGTCGCGCTGGTCGGGGAATCCGGTTCGGGCAAGAGCGTCACGGCGGCAGCCATTGCCGGCCTGTTACCGCGTGAGGCGAGCGTGCGCGGAACGGTTGAGTTCGAAGGGAGCGCGCTGTTGGGCATGCCGGAAGCCGCACTCGAACAAGTTCGTGGCAACGGCATCGCGATGGTCTTTCAAAACCCGCTCAGTTCGCTCGATCCGTCGTTCAGGGTGGGCGCGCAGCTTCAGGAGGTCGCACGGCATCGTCGCCATGTCAGCCAGGCTGAGGCGCTTGAGCAAGCGGCCACGTGGCTCCAGCGCGTGGGTATCGCCGATACAAAACGGGTCTTGCACGCATGGCCCCATGAGCTGAGCGGCGGGATGCGGCAGCGCGTGATGATCGCGATGGCGGCGATGGGTCAACCCCGCCTGCTGATTGCCGACGAACCGACTACCGCGCTCGACGCCACGCTTCAGAAGGAAATCCTCGCGCTGCTGAAGAGCCTGAACCGTGAGTTCGGAATGGCCATTCTTATCATCACGCATGACTTCGGTGTGGTGTCATACCTGAGCGATCGGGTGGCCGTAATGAAGGCCGGGCGCATCGTTGAACATGGGCCAACTGCGCAAGTGCTGACAGCGCCTCGCCATCCGTATACGGCAAAACTTATTGCAGCGGTGCCGGAACTGGGGCTGCGGCGCCTGGACCCATCGCCTACACGACGGCTTGGGGAAAGCGCTGGTAGCGAAGCCTCGGCATCGACTGTTTCGAAACCACGCACCTCTGAGACGTTGCTGAGAGTCGAGGGATTGTCCAAAACATTTGTTATTGAAAAATCATGGCTGCGTTCGCGTGTGCGCACACTCGATGCTGTAAGCGACGTCCATTTCGAAGTCCGCCGTGGCGAGATCTTTGGCCTGATCGGGACATCGGGTTCCGGCAAGTCGACACTGGCGCGCCTGGTCGCGCACCTGCTTGCATCGACTGGCGGCAGCGTGCACTTTGCGGGCGCTGACCTGGCACAGTTCGACGCCGTCGCACTACGGCGCTTCCGTCAACGCTTTCAGTTCGTGTTCCAGGACAGTACGTCATCGCTCAATCCGCGCCGCACGATCGGCGAGCAACTTTGCGACCCGGCGCTGCGGCTCGGCGCGGCCCGCGACCAGGCTCACGCTTACGAACTTGCCGTTGAAGCCATTGAGCGCGTCGGCCTGAAAGCCGAGCATCTCCGGCGCTTTCCCCACGCGTTTTCCGGCGGGCAGCGGCAGCGGATCGGGATCGCCCGGGCGTTGGTTGTAAAGCCCGAATTCATTGTGCTCGATGAACCGACTTCCGCGCTCGATGTATCGATTCAGGCGGACATACTCAACCTGTTGCTCGAACTTCGGCAGACCCTCGATCTGACCTATCTGTTCATCGGCCATAGCTTGCCGGTGATCGAATTCATGTGCGACCGCGTGGCGGTGATGGAGAACGGCCAGATCATCGAGACCTTCGATGCCGCTGATCTCAACGCCAACGCACGCAAATCTTCCACCCGCACCCTGATCGACGCCGTGCTGTCCTTGCCGTCGCCGTCGCCGTCGCGCGAGCCGTCGAGCGCCGGCTCGACCCAGGATGCCCCTGCCGCAGAGTTCACACCATGACGCGACGCCTGATCTACAACGCCTTCACGCACGTCACGCCCAATCACCACAGCCACGGCTACTGGCGTCACCCCGAAGGCCGCATCCAGCTCGACTACAAGCGGCTGCAACCCTGGCTGGATCTGGCGCGCACGGTCGAGCGCGGCAAGTTCGATACCGTATTCCTCGCAGACGTAGTGGGCGTCTACGATAAATTCCGCGGCAACGGCGACACATCGATTCGCACAGCGATGCAGTTTCCGAGCCTCGACCCGGCCAGCCTCGTCTCCGCATTGGGCGCGGTGACCGAGCACCTGGGCTTTGCAGTCACCAGCTCCGTCATCCAGGATCATCCCTTCGATTTCGCCCGCAAGATGTCCACGCTCGACCATATGACGGACGGGCGCGTGGCATGGAACATCGTCACGTCATACCTCGATAACGCTGCCCGCAATCATGGGCAAAGCGCGTTGACAGAACACGATGAACGCTACCGCTGGGCGGAGGAATATGCCGATGTTGCCTACAAGCTTTGGGAGGCAAGCTGGGAAGACGATGCGCTCGTGACGGACCCGGAGCGAGGAGTATTCGCCGATCCCGCCAAGGTGCACAAGATCCATCATCGCGGGCAGCGTTACTCGGTCGAGGGACCTCACCTCTCCGAACCTTCGCCGCAACGCACGCCGCTACTGTTCCAGGCCGGAGGATCGGAAGCCGGGCGCTCGTTTGCAGCACGACATGCCGAAGCCACGTTCATTGCCTCGCGCACACCTGAAAGCGCCGCGCTGACCGCTGCCGATCTGCGGGCACGCGCGCGTGCCTTCGGTCGTGCCGAGGACGAACTCAAGATCATCGTGTCGCTTGCGCCGGTTATTGGTTCCACTGAAGCCGAAGCGCTCGCGCGCCGTCGCGAACTGAAAGAGTGGCTGAGCGTGGAAGCATTGCAGTCGTTCTGGAGCGGCGGTCTTGGCGTGGACCTGTCGAACATCGACCCAGCACGGCCCATTTCCGAACTGCTTCTGACGAACCACGTGCGCGGCAACGTGCGGGCTTTCATCGAGGCCGCGCCGGACCATGTGGTGACATTCGGCGAGTTGTTGCGCGAGACCGTGTCCGGCCGTTTTGCCGGCACGCCGGAACAGATCGCCGATGAAGTCCAGCGCTATGCCGACGCCGGTGTTGACGGATTCAACGTGGTGCCGGTGACGACCCTGGGCTGGTGGAGCGAATTCGTCGACCATGTGGTGCCTGTGCTGCAAAGGCGTGGCCTGATGCAGAAGGAATACACGCCCGGGACCTTGCGTGAGAAGATTCAGGGACACGGGCCTTACTTGCCCGACCATCATCCGGCACGCGTTACACGCTCGGCGGTACGGACGTTTTCATCGAGGAATGTGGAGGCGGTGTCCTGAACGTGCACGCCGATAGTCGCCGTCATAACCGAAACCCGAAAGCAAAACCAGATCGAGTGCCGTCCAGCAGACATCGTGATTTGCAAATCATCAATTGATGGTGGCGCGCTCATCCAGCACGTCGCCATAATCGCTGAACGCAATGGTTCATATAAGGAGCCGCCGGATGTCAAACGTTCCAAGCGAAGTCGACGCGTTGCCCGTTTCACGGACTGCTCAGGCAAAAGGGTCCGTAACGTCCCGTACCCCTCGCGCCCCCCGCGCCCTATTACTCAGCGACGCGTTGCTCGCGCGCATCGGCGAACGCGCCGCCGGCTATGACCGAGAAAACCACTTCTTCACCGAAGACCTCGACGACCTGCAACGCGCCGGCTTTCTCCACGCCGCCGTTCCTGTTTCATTGGGTGGGCTCGGCCTCACGCTACCGGAGTTGCTGCGAGAACAAGTCCGCCTCGCTTATCGCGCGCCGGCGACCGCCCTCGCGTTGAACATGCATCAATACTGGATCGGTGCCGCGCTTCATCTGTTACGCAAGGGCGATACCTCCGCGCAATGGATACTCGAAGAAGCCAGCGCCGGCAAGGTGTTCGCCGCCGGACATGGCGAACCCGGCAACGACCTGGGCCTGGCTCATTCCTTCGTCACGGCGACGCCGCTACCCGACGGGAGTTATCGTTTCAACGGCCACAAGGTCATGACCTCGCTTGCACCGGCATGGGACTGGCTCGGCGTGCATGGCCTGGATGACTCCGATCCGGCGCACCCGAAGATCGTGCATGCGTTTATCCGGCGCGAATCGCCGGGGCATCGCACGGTCCAGACCTGGGACGCGCTTGGGTTGCGTGCCACGCGCAGCGACGATACCTATCTTGAAGGGGCCATTGCAGCGCGGGAACACGTAACGCGCGTGCTGCCCGCCGGCATACCCAACGATCCGTTCGTGGATGGCATCCTGGGCGCCGTGCTGCCCGGGCTCGGCGCGGTGTATTACGGCATCGCGAAGCGTGCGTTCGACCTGGCCGTAGGCGAAGCGCGCAACCGCAAGTCGGCGGCACTGCACGGGCAGACCTACGCGCATAAGCCGTTCACGCAAGCTGCGGTGGCAGAAGCTGCGATCGAGCTCGACAGTATCGAAGCGTTGATCGAGCGCGTGGCGGCACAGTGGTGGGAGGGTTATGCCGAGGATGAACTCTGGATCGCGAAATTACTGGCAGCAAAACAGCATGCCGTGGACGGCGCGCTGCGGGTGGTGAACCTGTCGCTGGGCATAGCGGGCGCCGCGTCTTTGTCGCGTCGGAACGAACTCGAGCGCTTGTATCGCGATGTCCGCGCGGGCGCGTTTCATCCGCCGAATGCCGACGCCTCGCATGAGGTCATCGGCCGCGCGTATCTCGGCGTGCTCGATGAGCTTTAACGAAGCAGGACCCTGCCGCCCATGTCAGATCGCCGAGCGCTCAAGCATAAAATTCTGAAACTGAATCAGCGTCGGATCGGATGAGCGGTGGGGATTGAGGCGAATAACAAACTGCCACGACCCCGGTAATTCATGCTCCGGAAACAGGCGAACCAGACGGCCGTGGGCCAAGTCAAAATCGATCAGCGGTGAACGGCCCAGCGCAACACCCTTTCCCGCAATCGCAGCGCCGATGATCGGGCTGAAACTGCTCAACCGGACCAGGTTCTGCTCCGGAAGCGCTCCCGCGCCGAGCAGCGCAAACCACGTCTGCCAGTCTATTTCACGACTCGATGCGTGGTGTTCCTCCTGCAGCAGCCGATGCTCGGTCAGTGTCTGCGCCGTAGCGGTCCGTGGGTCCATCAACAGCGGGCTGCACACGGGGAACACGGTCTCCCGGACCAGCGCCCGATCGCCCGGGTGCGGGTCCGGCTCATCGCCTGACGAGCTTGTCAACGGCACGCGCAGAATCGCGATATCGATAGTGTCATTCTGCCAGTCGGGCTCGTCGTCAAACACCCTCAGGTTCACCGCAATCTCCGGATAGCGCGTCGAGAATTCAACTACGTGAGGCGCAAGCCACAGCGATGAAAACGGCGCATTGGCGGAGACCGTCAACGTGCGGCGACGCTTGCGCCGCCGCATGGTCAACCGCTCGCAGGCTTCGCCCAGCGGAATCAGGCTGGCTTCAATAGCCGCCAGCAACTCCTGCCCGGCGGACGTGGGTTGCGCGCGTGAAGTCGTACCGCCACGGTGCATCAACGTTGTACCCAGTGCGGATTCCAGCGCGCGCAATTGATGACTGATGGCGCTCTTGGTAACGTTGAGCTCTTCCGCCGCGCGGCTCAGGCTGCCAAGTCTGGCCACGGCTTCGAACGCCTTCAGGGCGGCTAACGGTGGAATAGGCGGAATGTGCGGAGAGGGTCTTGGCATGATGGGTAAAGTTTAGCTCAACCCCGGTTGAGAAAGCATCGCTCGCGCGCAGCGCAGGTCCATGCCACGATGATCCAATACCTTGAGGAGTCACCCTGATGTATTTCGATCTTCGCCTTTGGCAACTGACTAAAGGACTACGTGGGCACATGGTGCTCAGCATCGTCGTCGGACTGCTGGCCCTGCTGGCCGGAATCGCACGCTTTGTGTTTCTCGGCCAGTTGCTCGCACTGGTCTTGCGAGGCAGTCAGTGGCAATCGTGGGTAGCGCCCTCGGTCGCCGTGGCGGCGGCTATCGTGCTGCGTGCGTTGCTGGATCACTGGCGCGCGGGCATCGCCTGTCGCACCGCAGCACGAGCCCAGGAAACCCTGCGTGGCCGGTTGTACGACCGCATCGTGGCGCTTGGGCCGGCCTGGTTCGCCGAACAACGTACGGGCGGCGTGATGTTGTCGGTCATCGACGGCGTCGAGCAGTTGCAGACCTTCTTTGGGCAATATCTGCCGCAACTGGCCGTGGCCCTCTGTGCGCCGTTTGCCATCTTCGGTTTCATCGCGTTCTGGGACCTGCCCGTGGCCACCGTGCTCCTGGTCGCGGCCCTGGTGGCGTTGTTCGGACCGATCGCCGTGCATATGCATGAACGCCGCACCAGCCTCTCGCGCGCCCAGGCATTCAAGGAGTTCGGTGAAACATTTCTCGACGCAGTCCAGGGCCTGCCGACGCTCAAAGCGTTCGGGCAAAGCCGCGTATGGGGCGAACGCCTCGCCGCGCAGGCGCGCGCTGTCTCCGACAACACCTTCTGGGTGCTCGCGGCGGGCCTTCTTACACGCGGCATCGTCGATCTTGGAGCCGCTCTGGGCGCCGCGCTGGCGCTCGTTCTTGGCGCGTGGCGCGTGACCCACGGGGAGATGGGCCTGACCACGCTCCTGATCGTCCTGATGGCGGGTACGGAGATTTTCCGGCCGCTGCGCGACCTTCGTAGCGTCTTGCACCAGGGCATGCTCGGGCAGGCCGCGACGGCGGGCATTCGCTCGCTGCTCGAAGCGAGCCCGCCCATGCCGGAAGCCGGCACGGACCCGTTGCGCGACGCCCCGGCGTCTCTCGATTTCGACGATGTACGCTTCGCCTATGCCGGCGGTCGGGGACTCGCGCACCGCGGGCTGACGTTCTCGGTGGCGGCGGGCGAGCGCATCGGCATCGTGGGGCCGAGCGGCGCAGGCAAGTCGTCGATCGTGCGCCTGCTTTTGCGCCAGTACGCTCCGCAGGTCGGTAGTATCCGCATTGCGGGACAAGACGTGCGTACGCTGGACCCCGACGGACTGCGCGCGAAGATTGCGGTGGTCGCGCAGGACACCATGCTGTTCGCGGGTACCGTCGACGAAAACCTTCGGCTCGGGTGCCCGGACGCCACCGCTGATGAAGTGGAAGCGGCCGCGCGGGCAGCTTACGCTCACGACTTTATCGCGAACCTGCCTGACGGATATCAGACCTCTATCGGCGAACGCGGTGTTCAGCTTTCGGGCGGCCAGCGCCAACGGCTTGCCATTGCCCGGGCGCTGCTACGCGATGCTCCGATTCTCATATTGGATGAAGCGCTCTCGGCCGTCGATGCGGAAAACGAGGCGCTGATTCAACGGGCGCTGGATCGTCTGATGCAAGGCCGTACCACGCTGATTCTCGCGCATCGGCTGTCGAGCGTGATCGACGCTGATCGTATCCTCGTGCTGGACGATGGCCTTGTCGCGGAGAGCGGTACGCATGACGAACTAATGAAGAGAAGCGGGCTCTATCATCGGTTGATGGGGGCTCAAGCGACGCCTCACAATGTATCTGCATTGCGCTCCGATGCCGCTGCACCCGGTCCTCAGGCAGGCGCGCCCGGAACAAAAACCGCGCTAATAAGCGAGACGGAAAAAGACTCCGTGCAAGGTCCGCGCGAGCTCGATGCTGATGCGAAGACCCTGGATTGGAAGGCGACCCTGGCGTCCCTGGTCGCAGCGATCCACCCGTGGCAAGTACGATTGGTGCTGACCATTCTATTGGGTGTCGGGCGAGTGACGGCCTTCATCGGCGTCGGTGTGCTGGGCGCATGGCTGGTCGCCGCACTGCGCGCCGGCAGCCCGCATCAGACGATCGAGGTGTGGCTGTTGCTCGTTGCCCCGCTGGCGGCCATTCTTCACTGGCTTGAATCCTGGCTCGCGCACGACATGGCGTACCGGCTGCTCGCGGATCTGCGAATACGCCTGTTCGCCCAACTTGACCGCCTCGCGCCGGGCTACCTGCTCCGCCGTCGCTCCGGTGACCTCGTCACGTTGGCCACGCAAGACGTTGAGACCATCGAATATTTCTATGCGCATACGGTCGCCCCGGCGATCGTCGCAGTGCTGGTCCCGGCCGCGGTGATAGCCGTCCTCGCGCTGGCAGCCTGGCCGCTTGCGCTCGCACTGCTGCCGTTCCTCGCATACGCGATGCTCTCGCCAGTGCGCGGACGCAGCCGTATCGATGTGCTGGGCAGCAAGGCGCGGGAATCCTTGGGCCTGCTCGGCGCGCATATGACCGAGACCATCCAGGGTTTGTCCGATCTGCTCGCGTTCCAGGCGACCGGGCGCCGGCGGGAAGCGTTCATGACGCTGGCGCGCGAATACAGCGTGACCCGGCTCGCGTTGCTGGCGGATCTGGCTCGACAAACCGCGCTACTGGATGTCGTAACCGGCCTCGGCGGATTGGCAATCGCGGTAGGGGGCGCGTTTCTGGTCTCGGCCGGGCAACTTTCCGCAGCCTGGCTGCCGATGCTGATCCTGCTCGCCGTAGCGGCCTTCATGCCCGTGGCGGAGATCGCGCAAGTGGGCAGGCAACTAGCCGATACGATCGCGTCGGCACGGCGGTTAAGGGTCGTGCATGACGAGCCCGTTCAGGTACTCGACGGAGACCTCGACTTGCATGTAGCGCCGGGTGGTTCGGAGGTTCGCTTTGAAGACGCGCGTTTCGCCTACGCCGAGCGCACGCAATCCGTATTGGCCGGCGTGTCTTTCTGCGTGCGCGCCGGCTCTACCGCGGCGCTTGTGGGGGCCTCAGGCGCCGGCAAGAGCACCATTGCAAATCTGCTGTTGCGGTTCTGGGACCCGGATACAGGTTCGGTGCAAGTGGATGGTGTCGACTTGCGGCGCTTGCGGCTCGACTCGCTACGCGCTCACGTTGCCCTCGTGTCACAGGACACGTATCTGTTCAACGACACGCTTGAGGCCAACATCCGTCTCGCCCGGCCCGACGCCAGCGAGGAAGCGCTGCGACTCGCGTTGGCGCAAGCGTCGCTCGGCGACTTCGTGGCAACGTTGCCGGAAGGACTCGCCACACGAGTCGGTGAACGTGGCGTGCAGTTGTCGGGAGGCCAGCGTCAGCGTGTTGCCATCGCGCGCGCTTTTCTCAAGGATGCACCGGTACTGGTTCTGGATGAAGCAACGTCACATCTGGACGCCATCAGCGAAGCACAGGTACACGCGGCGCTGAAAACCCTGATGGCCAACCGCACGACTTTGATCATCGCGCATCGTCTCGCGACCGTACGCGAGGCCGATCTGATCATCGTGCTGGACCGGGGCTCGGTCATTGAAGTGGGACCCCATGCGCAACTGCTCGCCAACAACTCGATCTATGCGCAACTGGTCAACCGGCAACAGGTTGGCAACGGCTTGCAGCAGTCCGCGTGAGGCGATTGGTCCTGGGCGCCACGGCTGCTTATAGAGATATGCGAACGCTGGCCAACGCTGCCGGCTGCCTCCCGGTGCGTCAATGAACCTTGGGGAAACCGTGGCGCTCGGCGAGCAGATCGAGGATGCGACGGGTATCGGTCACGAAGCGTTTGTCGCCGAGCGTCTGTGCGTCGGCGGGCACCGGATGCTCATCTCCGAGAATCAGCACGGGCAAGCTCTGATGGTCCTCGTCGAGCGCAGCGACGACCGCCTCGCGGGGGCGCGCAAACGGCAGGCGATGAATATCGACGCGTGAGGTTTTCGACGGATCGCTGGCCAGCAGGCCCTCGATAGGTGCGCCGTCCGGGCAGATGAAACGCTCACCAGGATATTTCGGATCGGTGAAACCGGGTTCCAGCAGCAATAAAAGGTCTTGGCTCACGATGTGACAATCCTCGAAGAAGAAAGACGAATCGAACGACTCCGCTCCATTGGAGCGGAGTCGTTGTGAATAAATCGATAACTCGAACCACTGCAGGCCGATGCAAGTGAACCGACGGCGTTTCTCACACCCCGAAACCTCTAGAACACGCGGCCTTCGGTCAGATGCGTGGTATCGCCGTTCAATTGATAACCGCCGATTACCCGCGCCTTGTGCAACAACGGGTTGTGGCTGAAAATCGTGCGCAGGTTGCGCCAGTGACGATCGAAATTGTGCACGCGCGACGTGGCGGACGCGCCGCCCGCCTCGAACAAACGTTCTCCCGCATGCAACGCCAGCTTGCTCACCACCAACTGTGTCTTGGCCGTAGCCAGCGCGCCCTCCAACACCCATGCTTCGGCATCGTCAGCCTGAGCGCGAATGGCGTTCGCCGACCGGTCCAGTACGCGCGCATTCTGCTGCACCAACGCATCGATCGCATGACTGTGCGCCGCAAGATCGCCCACCACCTGTTGAATGAAATGATCCTCGCGCGCCGATGCCGCCGGACTATGAAGCACCGGCCGTCCATGCTTGAGCACGTAGTTTTCAGCATCTGCAAGAACGTTGCGGACTATGCCGGCGGCAACCGCGACCAAGTGGAGTTGCCGCAGTGCCCCGCCATGCCGCCCTGCCAGGGTCGCATTGCCGCGCGGCGCGACTTCGCTCGCGAAGACCTGCACGTTGTCGAGAACCAGACTGCCACTGGCGGTCATCCGCTGACCCATGCCGTCCCAGTCATCCAGTATCTGGATGCCCTCTCGAGTCACAGGAACGACGGCAACCACGGTGTTGCCGGTTTCATCCTGCACGTTGATGCGCGCATAGTCGGAAAATGCCGTTCCGGTCGAGTAGTATTTCTTCCCTGTCACGCGGTAGTTCTCGCCGTCGCGTCGTAATATCGTGCCGATTTCACCCGGCCTCGATGTGCCGCGCTCGGTTGAAGCGCCCCCAAATATTGCTCCCTCCAGCAAGCGCTGGATCTGCGTGTCGTTGAACGCTGAACGCGGCGACAGAAGCAGCGACTCGGTCAGGTCGAAATGGATGCGCAACGCATGGGCTACGTTCGATTCCTCGGCAGCAAGGGTCGCGATTACATGAAAGAGGTCTTCCAGCGAGCCGCCCAGTCCGCCCCATTCGACCGGGAGTCTCAGCAAGCCCAGGCCGGACTTGCGAAACAGCGCGAAACCATCGAACGGCAATTCGCGCCTTGCCTCGCGCGCTGCCGCGTCCTCGCCTATTTCATGTGCCAACGCCGGCAGTGCGGCTAACGCGGCATGCAGTCGCGACGTTGCGGGGACTTCAGAGGGTGCATTCATAGTTTTTAATCCTTCTGGTAACTTACCGGGCTTACAACGCGCAGTCGGCAAGGCGTCACCTGAACTGTTATCCCGAGAGTGGATCGCACTGTGACAGCGCAATAATGTAGTCGTCGGTTCACTGCGTCGCTCTATCGATTTCAGCTTTGCATATGCATTGTTCTGTGAAGACCAGCGTGATCGAGGATTGCGCCGAATCGCCCGCAGTCACCCAGCGTCCGGCCAATTTAGATGGAGGTGTCGCGCCTTACGCCCTTGATGCCGTCGACGCTGAACGCCTTTGGGGTATTTCCCGACACTCATTGACTGAGCGACCCTTAAAATAAAATCGACCACGGGTATCGCCTTCCTCGATCTCCAGGTGAATTCTCAGTCGGCCGACGTGTCCTCAAAACAAAGGAAACTATCTGATGTTCAGTGCAAAGTTCAGACGACTATTCATGCTGGCCATCGCGACCGCCATCGGCACATCGGCGGTAGTTGCTGCGCCGCTGCCCGTCATAGGCGACGGCGGTGTCCCCGCGTTCTACACCTGGACGGAGCAAGTGCCGCCAACGCCCGGGCAAATGCTGCGCACCGGGCAGTTGACGCCGCAGCAAAGCCTCACCGAAGCCGGCCAGAATATCCGGATCCTGTACACGTCAACCGATGGTCTCGACAACCGCACCCCGGTTGTCGTATCCGGTGTGCTGTTTGTGCCGAAGGGGACGCCGCCGCAAGGCGGCTGGCCACTGATGGCGTGGGCGCACGGCACTGTCGGCAGCGCCGACGTGTGTGCGCCGTCGTTTGCTGGCCGCAGCGAACGTGACACGCGCTACCTGGATTACTGGCTCGCGCAGGGATACGCAATCGTCGCGACGGACTATCAAGGTCTAGGTACACCCGGCCTGCATCCGTACGGGCTCACACGCCCTCTCGCGTACGGCGTGCTCGACAGCATCCGCGCGGTTATCGGTGGCGGCTTCGACCTGTCGGCGCGGGTGGTTGTATTCGGGCAGTCGCAAGGTGGTCGCGCCGCGTTCGCGACGGCCGTCTATGCAAAGACCTATGCGCCCGAGCTGAACATTGTCGGCGTGGTAGCGACCGGCACGCCGTACGCGGCGGCCCATGAGCACGCGGATGACACGGAGCTGGCGAACGCACGCAAGTCAGTTGTCCCGACCTTCGCGTACGATATGCTGCGACTCAGCACCGCAACGCTGCTCGATCCGTCGTTCGTACCCGCCGACTACCTGAACGACCGCGCGATGCCGGCGTTCGAAACCAGTCAGCGAGCATGCTTGCACGCAATTGAGCAGAGGATCGTGGCAGACGGGCTCACGTTCGACAGCAGCTTCAAGCGCTCGCCGAAGCCGGCGCTCGCTGCGATCAACCGCGAAGCGGCGTACCCGACGCTGAAGTCGGACATCCCGATCTTTATCGGAACGGGCGGAAAGGATCGCGATGTGTTTGTGCCCGGCCAGGTCGCGCTCGTCACCAACGCATGCGAGGTTGGCGACAGAATCGAATGGCATGTATATCCGGGGCTTGACCATTCCGGAACCGTCAACGGCTCGCGTCCCGATTCCACGCAGTTTGTCGCAAGGGCATTTGCGGGCGAGCATATTATCGGCAATTGCGAATCCTTACCCAAGCTTTAGCGGGATTCATTCCTGGAGGGAGGCCCTATCGCTAACCGATGATGGCTTTCCAGCGTCACCACGGATGCCTGTTCACAGGCCTTGCTTCGTCAACAAAGCCGTTCGTCTTCGCGTCCCAGGCATAGCCGAGCGCCATACTGCGACAAAGCCCTGACCTGCATCAACTGCGCACAAACCGCGACAGCAATGGAAGCGGGCGCCTTATCGACGATCCCCTCCACGCCGATCGGACAGGTCATCTCCGTCAATCGCCCGGGGTCCACACCCCTGTCAACCAATCGCCGCTCGAATTTCACGCGTTTCGTCTTCGATCCAATCATGCCGAAGTAAGCGAAATCGTTTCGCCGCATGATTCGGAACGCTAACGAAAAATCCAGCGAGTGGTCATGCGTCATCACCAGAAAGCAGGCGCCGGCCGGCGCCGAATCGACAATCGCATCCGGCGTATCAGTCGCTTCGATCTGCACGTTGCCGGGCACTTCGTCGGGAAAAAGTTCGTCGCGTGCATCGACCCACTGGACCACGCAAGGCAGCATGCCCAGCAAGGTAACGAGTGCATGCCCGACGTGCCCCGCGCCAAACAGGACGATATGCGTCGGCGGCGAAGCCGGTGGCGTCGACAACCCGCGACGACGTCCGATAACAACAGATTCCTGGAGCATTTCCATAGCAAGCCTCGAATCAACGAGCTGCAGCCGCAGCCACTGCAGCGCGAACGGCGCCCACTGCTTTCAAGATTTCTTCGCTGGTCGCGGGTGCATTCAGCGGCGGATTCACGGTGTTATTGCCTACACTCGCCACTGCATCGCGGATCGCGAAGAACACTGAAAACGGCAGCAACAAGGGCGGTTCGCCGACAGCCTTCGACCGATGAATGCTGTCCTCCGCATTGCGGTTCTTGAACAACCGGACGTCGAACACAGGCGGGCAATCATTGACAGTCGGGATCTTGTAGGTCGATGGCGCATGGGTCATCAGCTTGCCGCCCGCGTTCCACCACAGTTCCTCGGTCGTCAGCCAGCCCATTCCCTGGATGAAACCGCCTTCGACCTGCCCCACATCCAAAGCCGGATTGAGCGACGCGCCCACGTCGTGCAATGCGTCAGCGCGCAGCACGCGCATTTCGCCGGTCAGCGTGTCGATCACGACTTCGGAAACCGCCGCGCCATAAGAGTAGTAAGAGAACGGCCGACCCTGCATCTTCGCCTGGTCCCAGTAGAGCTTAGGAGTCTTGTAGAAACCATCGGACCACAACTGCACCCGCGCGCGGTACGCCTGCATGATCACTTCGTCGAAAGGGATCGCCTTGTCGCCGACCACAATCCGGTCGTCGACAAAACGCACGTCGTGCGCATCGACCTGCCCCTCGCCATAGTGTTCAGCGGCCAGCGCGGCAAGCCGTTCGCGCAATTGCCGGGCGGCGTCCTGCGCCGCCTTGCCGTTCAGATCGCTGCCGGTCGACGCCGCGGTCGCCGACGTGTTCGCGACCTTGCTCGTGTCGGTCGCTGTGACCCGGACACGGTTGAAACGGATGCCGAGCTCATGCGCGACTACCTGCGCGACCTTCGTATTGAGCCCCTGGCCCATCTCCGTGCCGCCGTGATTCACGAGCACCGAGCCGTCGGTATAAATGTGCACCAGCGCACCGGCCTGGTTGAAGTGAGTCACGTTGAACGCAATGCCGAACTTCACCGGCGTCAGCGCGAGCCCCTTTTTCAGCACATCGTTGTTCGCGTTGAATTCGCGCACAGCCTCGCGGCGAGCGCGGTAATTGCTGGTCGCTTCGAGCTCGTCGAGCAATTCGTGGATCACGTTGTCTTCGACCGCCTGCCCGTACGGCGTCACGTTGTGCTCGGCCTTGCCGTACAAATTTCGGCGGCGCACATCGAGCGAATCGAGCCCCACCGAACGCGCGATGTTGTCGACAATGTATTCGATCGCAAACGCGCCCTGCGGTCCGCCAAAGCCGCGAAACGCCGTGTTCGACTGCGTGTTGGTCTTGCCGCAAAACCCGTCGATAGACACATGCGGCAGCCAGTACGCATTGTCGAAATGGCACAGCGCGCGGGTCATCACCGGGCCCGAAAGGTCGGCCGAAAAACCGCAACGCGACGTCATGTCGACGGTCACGCCATCGATCAGGCCGCTGTCGTCATAGCCGACTTCGTACGTGTAGTGAAAATCGTGCCGCTTGCCGGTGACCATCATGTCGTCGTCGCGATCCGGACGCAGTTTCACGGGGCACAGAAGCTTCCATGCGGCAAGCGCCGCGCAGCACGCGAACAGTCCCGATTGCGACTCCTTGCCGCCAAATCCGCCACCCATCCGCCTGCATTCGACCAGCACGTTGTGCGACGCGACGTTGAGCATGTGCGCGACCATGTGCTGCATTTCCGACGGATGCTGCGTGGAGCACCACACGTGCATGCCATCGTCGTCCTTCGGCACTGCGTACGAAATCTGACCTTCCAGGTAAAACTGTTCCTGGCCGCCGAGCAGCATTTCACCGGTTTCCCGATGCGCGGCCCATGCGATCTTCGCACTGGCGTCGCCACGCGCGAGCTTCATTGGGGGCAGCACGTGCGCGTTGGCCGCGCGCGCCTGTTGCGCCGTGAGGATCGCCGGCAACTCTTCATACACGACCTCCGCCCGGCGCGCGGCGCGGCGGGCGATGTCGTGCGACATCGCGACGACAATGAACATCGGCTGACCGACGAACTGCACGATGCCATCGGCGAGAATGGGGTCGTCACCGTGGATGATGGGACCGACATCATTCGCGCCGGGGATGTCCTCGGCAGTGAGGACGGCGACCACGCCAGGCGTCGCCCGCACGGCGTCGAACGACATCGATACGATCCTTGCATGCGCCTTCGCCGACAAACCCAGGGCCGCGTGCAGCGTGCCGGCGACCACCGGTATGTCGTCGGTGTAGCTCGCTCGGCCGCTGACGTGCAGATGCGCGGATTCGTGCGGACGCGAAACGTGGACCTGCGCGAAGTCTGCTTCGAGGAGATCCTTTGCTTCCTTCATGTCCTTCAGGAACGGTTCGGCTTGCTGATTCATTCTGTTGTTCTCCGTGTCCTTTGAGGTTCAGGAAGCCGTCACTGCGCGTACGTCGAGCGCCGCTTTCGGCAACGGATTATTCGGACGTGTCTCGAGCCAGAATCGATGCAACGTGTTCTTCGCGGCTTCGAGCCGGTAGTCGCTCGACGCGCGCATGTCGGACAGCGGCGCGTAGTCCTTCGCGAGCGCGAGCATGGCTGCCTGCGCGGTGGCTTCGTGCCAGTCGGCATCGCGCAGCACGGCTTCTACATGCGTCGCGCGCTTGGGCGTTGCGGCCATTCCGCCGAACGCGATGCGTGGATCGCGAATCGTGTTGCCGTCGGCAATAAAAGAGAGCGCCGCGCATACCGCCGAGATATCCGAGTCGAAACGCTTCGACAACTTATAGGTGCGGAACTGCAGATTCACGCGCACGCCGGTGCGCGTCGGCACTTTCAACCCGAGGACAAATTCGTGCTCGGCCATGTCCTTCTTCTGATACGCAAGGTACAGGTCTTCGAGCGGCATCTCGCGCTCGATGTCGTTTCCGCGAACGATCACGTGTGCGCCGAGTGCGATCAGGCCCGGCATGGAGTCGCCAATCGGTGAACCGTTCGCGATGTTGCCGCCGAGCGTGCCGGCGTTGCGGATCGGCAGCGACGCGAAGCGCTTCCACATTTCCTTCAGTTCGGGATAGTGCTTCGCGAGTTCTTCGTAGGCCCGCTCCACGGTGACACCCGCGCCAATTTCGATCCAGTCATTCGACGTTTCGATCTTCTGCAGTGCGCCGATTCGCCCGACGTAGACGATATCGCCCAGATCGCGCATCAGTTTCGTGACCCACAGGCCGATGTCGGTGCTGCCGGAGAGAATGCGCGTCGATGGTTTCGCGGCCTTGATACGCGCGAGTTCATCGACGGTACGCGGCGCGTCGAAGCGCTGGCCCGCATGTTCGTAGCGGAACATGTCTTCGCGTTCGAGCGTAGCGAGCGTGCGGGACAACGCGGCGAGATTGACCGGCGCTTTGGGCGCGGGGACTTCGAACATCCGTACCGCTGCATCGACGATAGGCCGGTAGCCGGTACAGCGGCACAGGTTGCCGGTCAACGCGTCGGATATATCGGCGCGTGACGGTACGGTTTTGTGCGCGCACGAATGCTCGTGGCCGTGCTTTTCGTACAACGACCACATCGACATCACGAAACCGGGCGTGCAGAAGCCGCACTGGGAACCGTGGCATTCGACCATCGCTTGCTGCACCGGATGCAGCGAACCGTCGGGCTGACGCAGGTCTTCGACGGTGAATAGCGCTTTGCCGTCGAGCGTTGGCAGAAACTGAATGCACGCGTTGACCGCTTTGAACCTGACACCGCCCGCTTCGTCTCGTTCGCCGAGAACGACCGTGCACGCGCCGCAATCGCCTTCGGCGCAGCCTTCTTTCGTTCCAGTGCAGAGCGCGTCTTCGCGCAGGTACTGGAGGACGGTGCGCGTGACGGCTGCGTCGCTGACTTCGCGGATCGCGTTGCGGTGGTAAAAGCGGATGGGCTGGCTCATGTCTCGATGCTCGCGTTGGTTTGCGTTATTGCTCTGCAGGTAGGTGTAGCGTCCCGCGGCTTTTTTCCGGCTGGCCTGACCGCCGACGCAGTAACGGTTCGAAAAGTATCACTGTCAATATTTGGAACCCATAGCGGGGGAGATATGCGCGTCATATCGCTGCGGCGATAAGTCACGGGCTGTACGGAGGGTTGGGGGTATATCGATGCGTCTTTCTGGTCGACGGAAGCCGTCGGGATCTCGCGGTTCGCCCGATCGGCAAAGCTGTCGTGATGAATCCAGGGACGCATTTGGGCGCTGTCGTCGACATTCCGGCCACCTTGCCGCCCATGCCGTCATGGGCAACCACCGCTTTTGCTATATTCCCTGTTTTCTCTGGCAACCTTTAAATCATGCGAGTCGGCCGTCCGGTTCAAGCTCTGCCTCATCCGAATTGCGACTATTGCGGCGCAAAGGCGACGCTTGTGCGGCCCGGAGAGGCGGCTTACCCCTATCAGGACGGACACGGGCCGCTATGGCTATGCGCACCGTGCGAGGCCTGGATCGGGATATTCGCACGCAGTACTCGCAACCTCCCGCTCGGCCGGCTGGCGAATGCCGAATTGCGGGAATGGAAAGCGAAACTCCACGCCGCGCTGGAACCCATGGCTGAGGCAAAGGCCAGGCGCGACGGCGTGAGCATCTTCGAGGCAAGATCAAAGGGCTATAAGTGGCTGGCGGGGGAACTGAAGATAGAGCCGAAAGCCTGCAACATCAATTTGCTGGACCTTGAGCAATGCAAGGCGGCTGTCGGCGTAATCGAAGAATTCGAACAAAATCGCCGGACTGCCACCCCTTCAGAATAACCACGACCTGTACGTTAACCTGTGGACAACTCTCCTGACAACTCCATGGCCCGTACCCTACCGTTTAACCGCAGCGCGCAAGCAACGCGTGTCCGCTTGTCCAAAATGCAGCTTCTTCCGATGCCCAGGGCGGAGGCGGACACACTTTCATTGCACGCTCATTGCGCACTGCAGGCGCTGCGCGACGGCACCGGATGGATGGCCGGAACCCAATCCCTTGCAGAAGTCCTGATCCTGACGGCGTACGTCGCCGAGGCGGGATACGGGCACATCACCCGCGAGGCGTGGCTGCAGGGCGAGATAGCGATTAACGCCGCGTTTGCGCAAGGCCAGGCCACGGGCGTCTGGAAACTGGACGACGCAAGCTGTGAGCAGCTCGCCGGCATCGTGTGCGTGCACGATGCGCAACTCCACAACGCCCCATTGGGCGTACTCGCCGCGGCCAGCGAGCGGCTTGAGCGCCTTAAAGCTGGCGAAGCGGACCCGATGCCAAAACTAAAGAGGGCGTGAACGGAAAAATCTGTCTGGCCTTCCTGGACTCGCTCCGAATTTCCCTTGAAGCTGCCTACCGGATTCGCCGCGCCACCCATAAGCCAATTGCCTTGTCCGCACGAGCGGGTTTCCACGGTGTCAAAACTTCACAACACTGCATGCGTCATTCGTGAAATAAAGTGACATGGGTCATAGCAAAATGATTAAATTGATCCGGCTGCTCCCGATGTGACCGGACTTGCACCGCCTGCGGAGAGTCGTCTTGTTGTGCATTGGCATCTGTGAAGATCGGCAGAAGACGCGCCGGTCAAATCTAGCGAGAGCACTATGTCGCCTTGGTTAGCCGTCGCCTTAGGCGCTGGAGTTTTCAGCGCGGTCGTCAACGTGGCTTGCAATGCGGTTGCTCGCAAGCGCAACTCAGCGCGCAGCGCCACCGAGCGTGTCCATGCCGGTCGTCATACCGCATTGGCTACGGCCATCGTCCTCGAAGAGTTTGCCCACCGCTGTCAGGTGACCATCGATCGCGCAGAACGCAGAGACCTGTCAGAGCAGCGGCATGTGCAGTTGGGCGACATAGAGATACCGCCTTTTGCGTTTTCCAATGACATCCAGTGGCGCGATCTCGACGCCGGAAAGGCATCGTACCTTCGGGCCTTCAGCGCCGATCAAACGCATAACGCCGAGCGGATCCAGTCGAATGACCGATGCTCGAATGTTGACGAGTTCGCCGCCTACATCAAAGGGCATTGCGCTGAATTCGGGCGACGCGCATGGCTGATGGCAGTTGAATTGCGCGAAGAAAACGAATTGGGCGCGGTCAAGGATCACGACTACCTGATCGAGTTCGACGCAGCACTCAGCCGATACACGGCATGGGAACAGCGCCATAAAGTCCGCAACGAAAGAGCCCCCGCTGCTCCTTCGCACGTGACTCAAACTCCGCACCGTTCTGGAAACAGAGGAAGGGGACTCGCCGTGGGCGGCTCGGCGTAGGTCTATGTTTGTTGTTGGTGATCATGCCGTGTGCGGACTCCTACAGCCTGTAAGGACCTGTTTTCCGTATATTCTCACCGGTTGCCGTTCACTCCGCCCTCACCATATCGAAACGCACAACCGCATTGTTCCGAATTTTTGATTCGCATGCCAAATTAAACCGACGATGAATAACGTACGGCGGCAACCGATTGATTGCTGACGGCAAGACCATGACCTTGATAAGGCACCTTACATATTTCATCGCTTGATCTTACGCAAGCGCCCCGTTACCTGCTGGTTTGAACGGTCGCCCACCGAACGACGACCGCGAACGAAGGCCGCGTCAGAAACATAATTCGGCGCAGTATGGTTTCAAGCAAAAATGCGACAATCACGCATCATTCGTCTGAACCCACGAGTCCGATTACGGAACTGAAAGTATCTGGGGTGTCGTTAGTTTGCCGATCTTCCTGCGTACATGATTCCTCCTGAGTTCGCCGCACCCCTTCTTCGTCAAATAGAAAGCTGATTTCCGAAATGCATACACCCATGAAGCTTTCGCGTCGCGCAGTGCTTGGCCGCGGCCTCGCCGTTCCCTTAAGCCTGAGTCTGTCGCCATTTATGGCGCTCCGGTCTGAAATCGCTAACGCCGCCACATCCTCGCTAGCCATCGTGATGAATTCTGGCGAAGCCAGTGTCTCGGTCATCGACATGGTGTCGCACAAAGTGGTTCGTACCTTACCCACGCTGCGCGAGCCGAGTCACTGGGCACTTTCGCAGGACCGCAACAAACTCTATATAGCTGATGCAAGCGGCAATGCGTTATTCATTGTCGATCCGCATACCGGTACCGCGCTCGGTCACAAGGTCATTGCCGATCCTTACCAACTTGGCTTTACGCCGGATCATCGTTACCTCGTCGTTAACGCGCTTCGACTCGATTATGTCGATGTTTATCACGCTGACGACCTGAGCCTCGCCAAGCGTTTCTCACCCGGCTCCATGCCGAGCCATCTGGATTTCTCGCCGGACTCGCGGTGGAGCTTCAATTCCATGCAAGGGTCGGGAACACTTGTCTCGTTCGACCTGACCACCATGGCGATACGGTGGAAGTCGAAGGTGGGTTCAACCCCGGCCGGCGTGCTGTGGCATAACGGCAAGGTGCTTGTCTGCGTCATGGGTAGCGATCACGTGGCGGAGGTCGATCCGGTTACGGGTGACGTGCTGCGACGAGTCAAGACGGGAATTGGTCCGCACAATATCTTCCTCTCGCCGGACGGCAGCACGCTCTACGTGTCCAACCGTATCGGCGGCTCCCTGGTCGCCCTCGACCCCACCACCTTTGCGATACAACGCACGTATCCGTTCCACGCCGGCGGCCCGGACGACATTGGCATCGCACCGGATGGCAAGCTATGGGTTACGTTGCGCTTTCGTGAACAGGTCGCGGTGCTGGACCCAAAAAGCGGCGCTTACGAGACTATCGATGTGGGACGCTCGCCGCATGGCATTTTCCTTAGTTCAGAATTGAGCCGTAAGGGTCCAATCACCGCGGAAGCTTTGTAAAGAACGCCATGCTGATATTCCTCGACAGGTTGTTCAACGCTTTGGCCGGCGAGATCGATCAGTACCTCGTCCTGCCGCTGCTGTATCACTTCGGCTGGATGCAGTGGGAAGAGCTGTCTTTCGACTGGGTACTCGTGTGCGTGTATGGGATGTTCGCTGTCGTCGTCACCTATGCCGTGTGCTGGCCGCTGGAAGCACTTTTTCCGATCGAGCACTGGAAAGATCGAAAAACGGTGATGACAGACGCGTTCTATACGGTGCTCAATCGCGTCGGTGTATTGCCGGTCGTCAGCTTCCTGCTGTTCTATCAGGTGCAGGTGTGGGTCAACGGATTCGTGGTCGACCACGGCTATATCCCGCCAACGCTGGAGACTGTCGTACCGGCGCTGCTCGGACACCCGATCATCACGTTCTTCGCATACGCGCTGATTCTCGACTGCGCGGACTACTGGCGTCACCGCCTGTCGCACTCATGGCGCGGCTGGTACGCATTGCATGCGCTGCATCACGCGCAACGGCAGATGAGCTTCTGGTCCGACGACCGCAACCACCTGCTGGACGACCTTGTTGCGGCAATCTGGTTTGGCGTGGTCGGTCTGGCGATCGGCATTCCGCCGCTGCAATTTCCGCTGCTGTTCCTGTTCATGCGCTTCGTCGAAAGCCTGAGTCACGCCAATATCCGCATGTCCTTTGGCTGGCTTGGTGACAGGCTGCTTGTCTCGCCGCGCTTTCACCGCCTGCATCATGGACTGCGTGCGGCTGGCCGTAACTCCTGCAATTACGGCGCTGTTTTCCCGATCTGGGACATCGTGTTTCGCACGGCCGACTTCTCGGCGGAGTATCCCCCCACCGGAGACCGGCGCGCGCCTGAGTCGATGGCAAGCGGCGGTTACTTCGCTCAGCAACTGGGCGGTTTGCAGTTTTTCCTCGATGAAATCCGGCAGCCATCGAAAAAGGCGCGCCGCAGTTCTTGACGGCGTTGGCACGGCCGCGTGCGCAGCCCGGCATCTGATAACCGATGCCGGGCTGCGGGTACTACGACGAGCGCGACACCCGCGAACATTGCCCATACGCCACGCTTTCCCCCACCAGCAAGCCTCCCACTCACCTGCTAACATGCGGGTCGCTGAGGCGCAAACGCGAGCGCGTCAAGCCCCTCTTACCTATTCTGACCCGCCATGTCTCTGCTCAACCTGCTCGTCCCATGGGAACCTTCTTTCGGGCTCGTGGCAGTTTTCGCTATCACAGCCTTGCTGTATGCGCGAGGGTCGCGCCACGTTCGTATCAGCATTGCTCGGCGAATAGCGTTTTGGGTGGGTCTTGCGCTCTTCTATATAGCCCTTCACACGCGGCTCGACTACTACGCCGAGCACGAGTTCTTTGTACATCGGCTCCAGCATCTGGTGCTGCACCATCTTGCCCCGCTGATCCTGATGTCGTGTTATCCAGGCAGTACACTCCGGGCCGGCCTGCCGTTGCGCTGGCGCAGCGCGCTGCGGCGTTGGCAATACCGCAGGCCAGCGCGTGTACTCGCTGCTGTTGTGCTGAATCCGGCCTTCATCTCGGCGGCGTTCGTCATCTCGGTTGTCTTCTGGCTGATTCCATCCGTGCAGTTCGTCGCCATGCTGGACTGGCGCATCTACACGTTCATGAACTGGTCAGTCGCAGTGAGCGGGCTGCTGTATTGGTGGATGCTGCTCGATCATCGACCGCATCCGCCGAGTCGTACCCGGCCCGGCTTGCGAGTGCTGTCGCCGGTCATCACCATGACGCCTCAGATTCTGGTCGGCGCGATCATTACATTCTCGGCGCACGACCTCTATCCGGTCTTTACGCTTTGCGGCCGTGCGTTCACGTCGGTTCCGGCGACGCTCGACCAGAGCCTCGGCGGGCTCATCATGTGGGTGCCGGCCGGAGTGCTTGAGGCGATCGGCGCCATGATGGCCCTGCGCCATCTGATGCGTCTGTCCGAACTCCCCGCCCGTGTGCCACCCAAGCCGAGGCCTGCGAAACGGCGAGCGAAGCCAGCCCTGGGGAATTGACGGTATGGTGAGATCCGCCCAAGCATTCGGTTAGAAATCCGCGGCGGTATCGGCGAGCAAAACTACGCGGTCAACGCACGTTATTTTGGCTCTCGCATAACAACAGGTAATATCAACATTAGCAGTCCGGACGCAAGTTGCCATGCGAGCAACTCAAGCGGATCCCCGAAGAAAACTGGAAGCGTGAGAAATGAAAGGATACCGTCGCCTGATTCCTTCGCTAAACGCATTGGTCGACTTTGAAGCCGTTGCGCGGCTCAAGAGTTTCACGCTCGCAGCCGACGAACTCGGTGTCACGCAGGCCGCCGTCAGCCGGCAGATCCGCTTTCTGGAAGACGCCATGAAGCTGCAGTTGTTTCATCGGCTGCATCGCTCGATCGCGCTCACGAAAGAAGGCGAAGCCCTCTTTTTCGTCACATCGGAATCGCTCCAGAAGATCGCGGGCACCTTCGACAGTCTCAGCAGCAACACACGCGAGCAGGAGTTCGCCATCCTGGCGACCGCCGCGTTTTCACAATTCCGCATCTTGCCCAGGCTGCCGCTGCTCAAGCGCTCGCAGCCGCAACTCAAGCTACGCCTGACCACGCAGATGTTCACCGCGGACCTGCGTCATAACGAAGTGGATATTGCTATCCGCTATGGTTCGGGCAACTGGCGCGACGGTCACTCAACGCTGCTCTTCAATGAGGAGGTGGTGCCTGTCTGCTCGCCATCATGGCTCGAAGCACATGGCGAATTTCAGTCGCCGCATGACCTGAGCGATGCCCCGCTCATTGCCTACGACTCCACGTCGGAGGGCTGGATGGGCTGGGAAGACTGGTTCGACGCAGTGGGCATCGAGCGCAGCCGGCTGAATTATGTCCTGCGTTGCAGCCTGTACACCGATGCCATTCATGCCGCGTTGCAGGGCCAGGGCATCGTGCTCGGCTGGCGGCGGATGCTGGGCGACATGCTGACGTCGGGGCGCCTAGTGCCGCTCGGCGACGCGTGCGTGAAAATGACCGACGCGTATTACGCCGTCGTGCCGCACGGACACGCCGTCACGCCCGCGGTGGATGCCGTCATCGAATGGCTTCGTGAGGAACCGGCGGCGTGAATCGAGGGTGTTTCGGCTCCTCACCGCTGCCATTACTTATTGTTATGCGAGCGAGCAAATAAAGCGCATTGACGCTTCGAATTGGCCTGTCGATACTCCGTTCATCACGCGACTCATGTCGCGCCTGACAACGTAGGGAATCTGATAGGGACCAGCGGATGTCGAGCACCAATGGCACTATGCACGGCACTACGCACGGCGCTTTGTTTCGCAGTCGGGCTTCAGGTCACGGCATGCCCGGCGCCCTGTTCGGGCGGCAGGACGTGTTTGAGAACGACGTCGATATCTTCTTCCACAAGCACTGGATCATGGCGGGTGTCACTGCCGACGTACGCGAGCCTGGCGATGTCTCGGCGGTGGATATTGGCCGCGCCTCGATCATCATCGTTCGCGACGATAATGACATTGTTCGAGCGTATCGGAACGTGTGCCGTCATCGCGGCGCACGCCTGCGCGAGCAAGGCAAGGGTTCCGTGGGAATGCTCGTCTGCCCCTACCATCAGTGGACGTACAGCCTCAACGGCGATCTTAAACACGCCGCGCACATGGGACAGGATTTCGATCCGACCTGCCGCAGCCTGATGCCCGTCCCCCTGCGCGTAATAGGCGGGTTGATCTTTGTGTGCCTGAACGACGAAGCGCCCGCGGACATTGCGGCGCTTGACGAGACCATGGCGCCACGCCTGGAACCGTTCGATTTGGCCCGCACAAAAATTGCCTACGAAACGGACATCATTGAAAACGGCAACTGGAAGCTGGCAATTGAAAACAATCGCGAGTGTTACCACTGCAGCGCAACGCATCCCGAGCTCACCGTATCGTTCCTGGCCGAAGATTTCGGCTTCTGCCCCGACGGCTTAAGTGAGGAATCGGAGCGCGCGCTCGTTGAATATCGGGCGCGTAACGCGGCTTCGCTGGCGAGCTGGCACAAGGAGGGACTGCTCAGCGAAGCCGTAGAACGACTGGATGACGTAGCCACGCTGTTCCGAACCCAGCGCCTGGTCATAGCCGGCAACGGCGAATCGCAAACGATGAATACAAAGGTGGCCAGCACCCGGCTGCTCGGCGACAACACGCGCCGCGATCTCGGCGATACCCATTTGTGGACGCACAACTCGTGGTCCCATGTCATGAGCGACCACGCGGTCATTTCGTACCTCATCCCGCTTGCACCGGATCGAACGCTGGTCAGAACCAAGTGGCTCGTTCACGAGGATGCGATCGAGGGCGTTGACTACGCGCTGTCCGATCTGATCGAGGTATGGCAAGCAACCAATGCTCAGGACGCCCGCCTTGTTGCGATCAATCACCAGGGTACGCAAGACCCCGGCTACCGGCCCGGACCTTTCTCGCCTTTCACCGAGTCGTATCTCGAACGATTTTCACGCTGGTACGCGACGCGGCTGGAAGCGCACGGCATCTGATGCCATGACTCGCGTCGCGCTTGTGATCCGGCGCGGTTGCCGGATATTGATGTGCCTAGCGTTTAATTAATACAGGAATACTATTCAAATGCAAATTTTCGCGGTATTCGACGAACTCGCGAACACTTCTATTCGACTAGCCGGCAAGCTTGGCGACCTTCATTCGCCCAGGTATAGAAACGACTGTTCTTCTTCGATACGGCTTCTACCAAACTTACCATTGGTCGCGTGGCACCCGCGTTCGTAGATGATCGAAATCGCTCAACAACACCAAGCGGCAACGTAGCTTAAACGCCGACCAATCCCATTACATCAATCAATCGGCTAATACAATAATGACGACCCGGCGGTTTTGCTCCCGTCCCTCCGCCGTACGATTGTCAGCAACAGGATTGCGCTTGCCTAAACCCTGTTGCCGGATGTGACTCGGCGCGATGCCCGCATTCACCAATATACAGGTCACCGCAGCCGCGCGCCTCATTGAAAGAGCGTCGTTGTAGGTCAAGCTGCCAACCGAGTCGGTATAACCCAGTACTCTTAGATCGACGAGACCAACTGCGTTGAGCGAGCGCCCGATTTCCAGAACAATCTGGCGGCTCTCGGGCGTAAGTTGGTCCTCGTCTGTGTCGAACAGAAGCTTGTCCGACAATCCCAGTATCCACCCGTCTTCGGTCTTCACAAACCCGTCCCGCTCCAGGACCGCCACCCGCATACCCGCCAGGTCCTGTGGCGCGCTCGCAGGGATTGTCTTGCAGCCGCTCAGCGCCGCGGCACACAGCAACACCACGGCCAGCAGGCGCGTTCTGCGCGAAAACAGCGATAACGTTTTAAGCATTTCCCCTACTCATTAAAATGAACCATGCGACCTCGAAGACCGGCGGCGTTGTAACGCCACTCCTTGTTGCGTCGAGCCTTGGCCAGGTACATTGCTATGTCGGCCGCGCGGATCAGACCGATGCCATCCAGCGCATCATCGGGATAGACCGCCATGCCCACGCTCACCGAAGACATAACCGTCGTGCCGTCATCGAATACGATAGGCTCCCGCATCGCCACGGCAATGTTCCAGGCGACGCGACTGGCATCCTCCGCGTCCCGCAGGGGCGAAAGCAGCGCGGCGAATTCGTCGCCGCCCAGCCGCGCAACGAGGTCCCCCGCGCGAAGCTGCTCACGAACGCGCGCCGCCACGGCGACGAGCACCTTGTCGCCCGCTGCATGACCCATGGTGTCGTTCACCTCCTTGAATCGATCAGCATCAAGGAAAAGCACAGCAAACCTTTGCTTGTCCCGTGTCGCGCGCTCCACCTCGTGCGCGAGGCGACGCTCGAAAAGCGTCCGGTTAGGAAGACCCGTCAGACTGTCATGGGTGGCCTGATGTGCAAGCGACTTATTTTCGAGCTGCATGCCCGCCTCCCACTTCTCAAGCTGTTCGAGCAGAGCATTAAAATCGCTTGCGAGATCGTTCAACTCCGTAATGTGCGCAGGCGGCACTCGCTGCCCGAACGAGCGGGCGCTACGCACCTGATGCGTCACGCGCGCAAGCTCGCCAAGTGGAATAGTGATGCGATTGAAAATTCGTCTCGAAAGATATAGCGTGCTCGCCACGCTCAAGGCCATGCCCGCAGCAATCCACAAGAAGCCCGTCACGATAAAAGCGAGCAGTCCGTTTGGGCTGCCGTGAAGGCGGATTTCACCGACCGGTACGCCTTCGTTAAGGATCGGCACGGCAACCGCACTGCGCCATGGAAGCCTGTCGACGAGCCCCCAGATCTTCTCGTGCGAGTCGTTACGCGTGCGCTGCCACGTGGCCAGGCGGCCGCCATGGATATCGAAGACGGAAACCGACTCCACCTCATCACTCGACGCAATACGGGCAATTGAATCGAGCGCCGCACGCTGATCGTTGAAGACAACGGCGGCCTCCGCACTATAAGCAATTGATCGGGCGAGCAGTTGCAGGTTATGGTTCTCGAGCGCCTGCAGCCTGATCATTCCCACTATCATCAGTGAGCCGCCTGTGAGGCTTACCGCGATGAGCGCACACACGAGATGCACGCGCCGCAAGGTACGCGCGAGCGTCAGCGGCGGTGACGTGGTCCGGAGGACAGGAGGTTTCATCTCCTGTCCTCCCTACGCGCAAGCAGCAGCACGTCTGGGTCTATTCGCAGGCCGCTACGGGCGATTCCATCGAGGTTCGCGGCAAACGAAACCGCACCGCTCACGCGCGTCAGGCAAAAGAGACTGCCCTGTGCACACGCTTCGTCATCGCCTCCTACGCTGAGTACCGGGAGCCCTGCCAGCCGGCGGAAAAGTTGTTGTGCGGCTGCGCCGGTCACTTCGATATACAGCACGTCGCAGTCGGTCTCAAGGCGCGTGTCTGCGATCGCGTAGTGCCGTGTTACCACCGGCCGGCCCGTGTTTTCCGCAGTGAACTGGCTTAAGCTGCCGGCGTAGAGCGCGGGAGTCACGACGCAAAGCCGCCTGACGGAATAACTGGCCGGCCAGCGCGTAAAGCTGACGATTCCTTTAATAATGCGCGCCACCTGATCTGCACGCGCCTGCCCATCGGCAATCTCCGGAGGCGCTGCCGTTTGCCCGTGCGCCACGCATGACGTCAGCCCATTCACTAAAACCACCGAGCAAAATGCCATATATGACAGCGCCCGAGCAGCGAGGCGTCGCAATGCGTGCAATCCACCGGAGACAGGTAGGTTATGGGTGTACGTATGTGGCTCAATCATAAATCCGTGAGGCTCAGCTAACACTTGTCTCTGCTATAGGTTTACGGGGCCAGGATCGTCAATTCGATCAGGATATCTTAATACTGTTTCCTGATTTTTCCGAGCCTGTCCAAGAGGGAGAACATCCAGGGATTGGCATGAGCGAAAGGAAGATGCGTCAGGTTAAAGCACCTTGATAACCTCGGCCATGTCAGCTAAGCCAGTCTTATTGGTGGGTTCTTTCACGCCTTCCCCGCCTCATGCTAATCCTGTTTAGGTTGGCGGTTTGTCAACCTTTGTTAGACGCAGCCCACCGTCCACACAATCGCCGTCCTTGAGGCAGTGTTCAGGACAAGTCGGAGGGTGATCGCCGGCGTCATCAATCGACCTATAGTCAACGCACAGTCGATAAATCCTACTGTTAAATACGGTTAAATTATCGAGAAATCGAACACGCTCGCCAGTGCATGATTAGAATGAAGAAAATTGAATTTTCCTAGCAACAATGGCAAATCCATCTTTCTCTGGAAAGAGAAGTCAGGGTTCCACATTATCCACTTGGAGTCACTAACTAGGTCTTGCGAGACAACCACGGGAACCCCGGAGCAAGCGTTCGACACTACGCATCGTAGGACGCCAGGCTTATCCGGCCCGTGCTGGAACATGTGTGCACGTATTCATTCGGGTTGCATATGATTGAAAGTTCCGACGATATCCGCCTGGCACCGCCCGCCTCACCCGTCCTCGTTCTTTTGATTGATGATCAAGCCTGTGTTGGCGAAGTCATCAGACGCGCCCTCTCGTCCGAAGCCGATATTGAGCTTCACGTCTGCACGGATCCGCGAAGAGCCTTGAACACGGCGATGCAGTTGCAACCATCCGTCATCTTGCAGGATCTCGTGATGCCGGGTATCGACGGACTGGACCTCGTGCGGGTCTGGCGCACGACTCCGGCTACGTCAAAGATTCCGGTCATCGTGTTGTCCACGGAAGAAGAATCGACGGTGAAGCACGCCGCCTTTCTGGCGGGTGCTAACGATTACCTTGTAAAGCTACCCGACGCAATTGAATTGATTGCACGTATTCGCTATCACTCGAGCGCCTACCAGGCAATGCGTCACCGGGACGAGGCACTCGACTTTCTCTCGCATGACATGCGCTTGCCGCAAGTATCAATTCTAGCGTTGGTCGACAACCATCGCGATGAATTCGGTCACGCGTCGGTCGTCTTCGAAAGGATCGAAATGCATGCGCGGCGTACGCTCGCGCTAGCGGACGGGTTCATCCGCCTGACACTTGCCCAGTCGGAAACGAAAGCGCTGGAAATGACGGATCTGAGCGAGATCGTGGTCGACGCAGTCGATCAGTTGTGGGAAAAGGCACGTCGATTGGGGAGCCGGATTGTCATGGATGTTCCTGCCACGCAGTGTCTTTACCTGGCGGATCGCATGATGCTCACGCGCGCCATCAGCAACCTGATCGATAACGCGCTGAAGTATGGCCCTGCGCGCTCCGAGGTCCGTTGCCGTCTTGTGTCCGATGCTAACGAATGGGTAATCAGCGTGGAGGACGCAGGCACCGGAATTTCTTCATCCGGGACTCAACAAGCCGTGGAACCGTTCGTGAGAATCCAGCCAGGCGCGAACTCCGCCGACGACGGCTTCGGACTCGGCCTTGCGTTTGTGAAGATGACCGCGCTCAAGCACCGCGGCGATCTTTCGATGCAGCACGCTCCCGTGGGGTTCGTGGTTGCGATCAAGCTTCCCAGGCAGTGACGGAGATCAGCCATCTACCATTCGAACCCATGATTGAAGCAACCAATAAAACAAGGCTCGGCGCAATCGGCGGTCGTCGCCCTGCGCGGGTGGTGCAACTTGACCCTGCGCCACATCGGCTGCGCCGGTTCCGTTCACACGCGCTTCATCAAGGCGTTCGCATCTGGCGCAATGCGAACGCCTGCGGTGACCTGTGGATCGAGTTGCTGAACAGCTACGGATTCGATCCGTGTGCCGCGCTCAGCTTTACGGTAATGCAAGATTTTGAAGGCGACCAGTTCACGATCTTCAAATTTCCGCATGTTGACCTGGATAACCTCTACGGCCTGCAAGTACAGGAATTGGCGATCTACGACTCGCTTGAAGATCGGCTATCTGGGCAAACACAGCGTGATAACACAGTCATTATGGAGGTGGATGGCTTCTATCTACCCGACATGAAGGGGACGTCGTACCGGTCCGACCACGTCAAGACAACCATAGGAATTGACTACATCAATACACGGACACGACAACTAGGATATTTTCATAACGCCGGTTATTTCTTTTTATATGGTAAGGACTACGACGGGGTACTTCATCGGTTACCCGAGTTTTACAAACAGTCCAATCTGCTATTACCCTACGTTGAATTTTCCAAGCGGATACGCCCGGCGCTTGAAGGAACTGCCCTTGCGGAAGCATCCGCCGACCTGTTAATTGTGCATCTGGCCCGGCGCCCGGCAAGCAATCCCATAGATCGTTGGCGCAGCGCGTTTCCCGGGCACATGGATACGATCCTGGAACGTGGAAACCCTTACCTCCAACTCTACGCATTCAATCTGATTCAGCAACTAGGTGCGAATTTTCAGTACCTGGCAAAATATCTGGACTGGATGCGCGCGCAAGGATTCGATATCCCCACAGCCATTTCAGCCGCGGCGCAAAAGATCGCTAGCGAAGCGATGATGATGAAGTTCCGTGTGGCCAGAGCGAACCTGGACAAGCGGACGGACCTGTGCGACGACTGCTTCGACGTATTGGCGGCATCTTATGACCAGACCATCGGTTCCCTCGATGCGCTCATAGGTTAGGCGCGCGCTGTACCTATAAACAACGGGAACAAACACCGCTCAGGATCGTTCCTCTGACACCCTCTCGAATCGATACCCGTAGCCATAGATGGGGACGATCCGATACCCATTCTGGGGCCGCAGTTGAAGCTTCGAACGAATATGGGAGATGTGCGTATCCATCGTCCGCGAGGGCAGCTCGACATCCCGCCGCCACACCGTTTCGCGTATGTGCGTACGCGACAGGGGTCTGGCCAGGTTCCGGAATAGCAGCAAGGCGAGTTCGAATTCCTTGTGCGTCAGGCTGACGGGAATTCCAGCTACCGAGACGTGTTGCGTAGCGCAATCGAAATCGTAGACGCCGAAGGTTTGGTGAGCCTCTGCTGAGACGAGCGGATAGACGCGCCTCAGGATGGTCTCCACGCGGGCCAGCAGGATGCAACGCGACACCGGCTTGACGATGTAATCGTCGGCGCCCGCATTGAGCATGGCGACCATATCTGCCTCGAAGCTTCTGTTGGTCACGAACAGGACGGCGAGATTGGATTTTAATTTCTCCCTGATCCATTGCAGGACCAGATCGCCGGACATGCTCGGCATGTTCCAGTCGAGCATCAGCAAGTCGAAAGTCTGCCGCCTCAACTCGTAGATAAACACTCTTGCATCGGTGAAGATATGACAGGTGTGGCCAGCAGCCGTAAGGGTTTGAGTCACAAAATCGTTGTGCTCAAGGTCATCATCTAACACGCAGATTCGCATTGCCTCGGGTCCTTGATAATCGCGTTGATCTTTTGCCGGTCCTCATGGGCAAACAGCGCCGGTTCATGCCTACAATCAAACTAACGAGAGCGGTACTCGCTGTTTTCATGTCATCGCATGCGGGCAAGCCAGCGAGAGATGAAACAGCGCAAGGTGGTTGTCGATATCGATTGAAGCAAGCCGTTTTGAGGTGCTAAAACTTGCCCCTTGCATCTTGGCGCTAGCGGACGTGCCCAGCGCTGGCGAGAGCTCCCTGATTTCCGCGAATTGCCGCGTTCATTCGCCTGATCAAATGTTGCATCGATGACCGTATCAAGCATATCCAAAAAAGCCGCGATGAAATGTCAATCAATGCAAGGTGGCGTTAGCGCCGAGATTCCAGATTTCCAGGCGAGTGCTAAAAACGCGTGAGCAACCGCTTCGTCCATTTGCGGCACAAGCTAATCGCGCGTCAGAAGATCAATCCCGCTATAACCGCCGCAAGCGAGATCTGGATTCAAGCAAACACCGGACATATTAAGCTCTTAGTTAAATCACAATGGAGCGCGCGCAGCTCGCCCTTATCCCAAAGCGTCCAAGCCTCAACATGCCGTCCAGCGACATGCGCCGACTCACGCTAAAATGTCCAACTAACGCGATGCAGCACGCACCTGCCTGCGCTCAAGGTCACTTGAGTCGACACTGGAATCACAGGAGACATTCGTTCAATGAACGGCGCAGACTTACCAGGCATGCTTCCCGCAATGCTGCCGCGACTATGGGCGTTCGCGCTTCGCATTTCAGGCGATCGGCACGACGCCGAGGATCTCGTCCAGAGAGCTTGCGTCCGGGCGCTTGAACGAGCGCATCAATTGCAGCCCGACACATCCCCGCTAAGCTGGATGTTTTCAATCGTCCATTCCACCTGGATCAACGAGCTGCGAGCGCGCAGCGTACGCAAGCGCTCCAGCATGGATTGGGACGATGACTTTCTCGAAAACATCGCCGACCCCGTCGACAAAGGTCCGGAAACCCAGCTCATGCACGGCCAGATCATCAGCGCCGTTGAACGGCTGCCCGAAACGCAGCGTGTGGTCATGTTGCTGGTCGCGGTGGAAGGCTTGAGCTATCAGGAAGCGGCCGATGTTCTGGAGGTACCCATCGGCACTATCATGAGCCGGTTATCGCGGGCACGTCAGGCGGTTGGCGCGTTGTTAGGCACGCCTGATTCGAAAGCCCGGGCCTCGGTCGCACGCAAGGACTCCATCGCATGAAAGCCGACGACCTCATGCTAATGGCGTACGTAGACGGCGAACTGGCTCCCGAAGAGAGCCGGGAAGTCGAGGCGCTCATCCGCGCTTCTGCTGAAGCCGCGGAGCTGGTAGCGCTGCTGCAAGCATCGCGTCTTGACTACAAGCAGGCGTTCGCTACGCAAAAATTGCCGCCGGTGCCGGACTCGCTGACCCGGAAGATCGAAGCGATGGCCCTTGCACACAGCGCTAAAAGCGCGGCTGCAGGCGCAAACGATCCTTCAGTTCCAGCGCCCTCCGTTACCCCCGCCGCCGCACCGGTTCGCTCGCGTTTGCGCGCGGTTCCCACGTGGCTCGCGGCGGCGTGCGTCGCCGCCGCGTTTTGCGGTGGACTCTTTTTGCGGCCCGGAACGTTTGCTCTTCTCAGCCGGGGCTTGCCGAGTTCCGGCAGCGCCGCCATGGCAAGCTCCGGCCTCTCGCCTTGGGTAACCGCGGCGGTTGGCTATCAGCAGCTTTATACGCGCGACACGCTGGCTTACGCCGACGAGAATCCGGCAGCGACATCAAAAATAGTCGATGACATTCGCCATGACGACAAACTCGCGCTGCGCATTCCCGACCTAAGCAGCGCAGGCCTGACTTTCAAGTCCGTGCGCCGCTTGCAATTCAACAACAAGCCGCTCGTGCAAATCGTTTATCTGCCTGAGAAAGGACCGCCCGTCGCGCTATGCGTCATGAAAGACGTGAAGTCGGATCAAGCGGTTGCAGCACAGGTGGTCGACACCATGCACGTGGTCACATGGCGGCAAGCGGAACTTAGCTATGCGTTGATCGGCAAGACCGAAGGCGTCGATCTGGACGCACTCGGCAAGCGTATTTCGAACCGCGAGGTGGAGCAGCTATTTAGCAAGGCGACTTCAGCGCTGTTCCCGCTAGCCGGGTAAGCAATGGCCGGCCTACGGCTTATAAGCTGGTGAACGCCTGACGCCTTGAGCCGTGCAGGCCGGTTGGCGCTTGGCGGAATGCTTAGTCCGTCGAATCACGTCCGGTTGCACGAAACACACAGCCCGCCGCTCATCGGCGAAACGCAGATACACTTATAACAGGCCTGTTTAGCGGAAACCGACCACTTACCGAATCGGCGCACGAGAAAAAGCGCGAATTTGATCATCAGCGAAAGTAACTGCTCAGTCTTATGAAATCGGACGATATCCTGCTAATGGCCTACGTGGACGGCGAACTCCCGCCGCACCAACGCGAGGAAGTCGAGCGCGAACTGCGCACGTCTCCCGACGCGGCGGAGCGTGTCGCGTTGTTGCACGCATCGCGGCTACCGTACCGTGATGCGTTCGCCGCGCAAAAGTTGCCGCCCGTGCCGGCTAGTCTTAGCGCAAAGATCGAAGAGATGGCGCGTGTGGCTAAAGCGCAAACTGCCCGGCCCGTCGCCAGTCCCGACGTTAGCGTCAACGATCCCGTCGTTCCCCGTGCTCCAGGCAGTGCGTCCTCGTCACCCGTCCGCTCACGGCTACGCGTTGCGCCGGCGTGGCTAGGCGTCGCCTTCCTGGCCGGCGCATTTGCCTGCGGACTGGTGCTTCGGCTAGGTCCCGGCATGGGTCCGGCATCGAATGCCGGCGCTTCGCTTGCGTCGGTCGGCATGAGCGTATCGCCTTGGGTGATGGCGGCGGCCGGCTATCAGCAGCTCTATTCCCGCGAGACGCTGGCGAACGTCGTTCCCGACACCAACCTGTCGATCAAGACCGTCAAGGAAATTCGCCAGGACGATGGCCTCGCGCTGCGCATTCCGGACCTGAGCGCATCCGGCCTCACATTCAAGCGCGTGCAGCGCCTGCGGTTCAACAACAAACCGCTGGTGCAAATTGTCTATCTTCCAGAGAAAGGCGCGCCCGTTGCGCTGTGCGTGATGAAGGAGGCCAAGCCAGATGCCGCTGTGGCCGATCAGCGGGTCGACTCCATGACCGTTGTCACATGGCGGCAGGCCGGGTTGGGCTATGCGTTGATCGGTCAGCCGGAAAGTGTCGAGTTGACGGTGCTTGGCAAGCAGATATCGGCTGGCAGAACCGCTCCGTTGTTCAGCCGGGAAACCTCCTTGCCGATAGCTGCCGCCCTGGCGTCGGTTAACGTGGCGCCAAGCGTGGAATAAATTGATTGTCTGGCTGTTCTGTTGATTGGGCCTGTCTTTTACCCGCGCATCCGGCACTTAGCGACATGTATGAGGTCATCTAAACGTAAAGCGTTCGCTGCACCGCATTGCAGCGATGAACAGCGAACCACGCATCAAGCTGTGTAACCTCTCCAGCTATCAGGCCCCCGCGCGCACGCGTTCAACCTCCGTGCTCTTCACATCATCGCGCTGCTTGAACAGTGTGAAGTCGAAATCGATCAGCACGAACTGACCCTCCACGCCATACGGTTTGCCTTGCGCCCCTTCCGCCCTCTTAAGCTCGGGTACAAGACCATCGCGCGTGGCAAACGCGAAGTCGTCCCATAGATACGGATCACCATCAATATTGATCTGCGTCGTCAGCTTGCGATAACCCGGCGCTGAAATAAAGAAGTGAATATGCGCCGGACGATGACCATGGCGACCCAACTGATCGAGTAATTGCTGGGTCTTGCCCGCGGGCGGCACGCTGTAGCCGACCGGCACGACGCTCGTAAAGCTATAGTTACCCGCGCTATCGGTACGAATGGTTCGACGCAGATTGAATGCCGGTTGCGACGCGTCGAAATATGAATAGTTACCCAGATGATTCGCGTGCCATACCTCAACCAGCGCATCCTTCAGTGGCGCGCCATCTTCGCCGTTCACGCGACCACGCATCACGAGCGTTTCGCCCGGATCGGTGCCGTCATCCAGACGCGCATGCCCGACCGACTCCGGCGCACCCGCTACATACAACGGGCCTTCGATCGTGCGCGGCGTGCCGCCTTCTATACCGGCCTTCGCTTCCGCCTCGTCCATCCTCAAGTCGAGGAAATGCTCGAAGCCCAGGCCCGCAGCAAGCAGTCCGAGCTCTCCGCTCTTGCCCGCTTCGCCAAGATAGTTGAGCGCGGTCCAGAACTCGTCGGGCTGCACATCGAGATCTTCAATCGTATAAAACAGGTCCCGCATAACGCGATTCACGATCGCCTTCGTGCGCGCATTGCCTTCGCTGGTTGCGCTGTCGTTAATGGTCTTGAGCAGCACGTCGATAGCTTGATGGTTCATTTTTGTCTCCGTGTTTTATCTGAGGTCGGCGTTCGTTAATACGGACTACTTCGGGATCGTTAAGGTCAGCGCCGCAACCGTTCGATACGTTCCCAATCGAGGGTGATGCCCAGACCGGGGCCTTGCGGCAGATGCAGCGAAAAGTCTTCATAACGCAGCGGCTCAGTGAGAATTTCCTCAGTCAGCAAGAGCGGGCCGAACAATTCCGTTCCCCACTTCAACGAGCTGAACGTGCTGAATAGTTGCGCCGATGCAATCGTGCCGATCGCCCCCTCCAGCATCGTGCCGCCATACAAATCAATATGCGCCGCAAGCGCTATCGCTGCGACGCTAGCCGCGCCCAGCAGTCCACCGGACTGGGCAATCTTGACGGCGAAGACATCGGCACAACGGCTGCTCGCCAGTGCGAATGCATCGGTGGGGCCATGCAGCGCTTCGTCAGCCATGATTGGCACGCGAGCCAGGTCGGTAAGCCGTTTGAGGCCGGCGTGATTCGTGGCGGCTATGGGTTGCTCGACCAGATCGACGCCGGCATCGGCGAAGCGCGGCAACGCCCAGATAGCGTCCGACTCGCTCCATGCCTGGTTCACATCCACGCGAACGTCGCCACGCTCACCGAGCGCTTTCTTGATCGCCACGACATGCGCTACATCGTCGGCCACTGCTCCCGAACCAATCTTCAGCTTGAACACGCGATGCCGCCGCAGGTCGAGCATCTGCTCGGCTTCATCGATGTCACGCCGTGTATCGCCGCTCGCAAGCGTCCATGCGACTTCAACCGAGTCCGTCACCCGGCCGCCGAACAACTCCGACAGCGGCACGCCGATCCGTTGAGCCTGGGCGTCGAAGAGCGCCGTTTCCACCGCGCATTTCGCAAACCGATTGCCCTGGAACAACTTGCGCAGCTTCGCCATGGCCGCACCGGGCCGCGTTGCATCCAGGCCTTTGAGCAAGGGTGCGAAGTAGGTATCGATATTGACCTTGATGCTCTCGGGACTCTCTTCACCATACGCGAGACCGCCGATGGTCGTGCCCTCGCCCACGCCGCTTACGCCGTCCGAGCAGCGAATCCGGACCAGCACCAGGGTCTGGCAGTTCATGGTCGCGACCGACAGCCGGTGGGGCCGGATAGTCGGGACATCAACCAGTAGTGTTTCCACGCTTTCTATTCTTACCGCTGTTGCCATTGTGCGTCTCCTCCCGAAGCACACATGGTAGAAACAAACGAACCGGGAAGTCCAACACCGCTTCCGACTACTTTCATACCCTGAAGGTATGAAACCCGTATTCTTCCAATAGATATATATAAAAATCAATAACTTACGATTAACCTCGACAGGCCGGCATCCTGAATTGGCCGCTGTACCCCCACTTTACCCCCACTCCAGATGCGGGCAAGCTTGGGCGCTTTCGGCAATGTCCGGCATCATCGGCAACATGGATCGCTAGAATCTCTGTCCGTCGGACACTTCGGTCAGGTTCCCTAGTGATCGCCAAATTCACGTGCCAGTCGTAAAGGGCGAAGTCGCACCCGCTTTGCTTGCGATGCCAATTTCGTTATTGACCGTTCTTCGGGCTTGTTCGGAAGCTTGTTTGCGCAATATGCGCCAACGAATAGCCGAATTGGTAGACGCGCCCTTCAAATCCTAGTGGCAGTCGGTGAAAGGTTCGGGTCCTCGCTTGGGCACCAAGTAGATTCGCAAGTAACAACAAAGTTTGACCAGAAACACCCAGAAAACCCCGACGGCACAAGGCTCTCGGGGGGGTTTATTGCCCAGCGTCGCCCAGCCTCCACCGCAAAAACCCGCTTTTTTGGGTACACTTTGGGTACATTGAGACTGGGGGTTTTTGCCATGCCCAGACTCGCGGTTCCCAAGAAGGACCTCGTTTTCCGAAACGCAAAACCGGCCGCCGCTGTCTACCAGATTGGCGACGGTGGGGGTTTGTCCCTGCAGATCAAACCAAACGGATCCAAGCTCTGGATATTCCGTTACCAGCGGCCCAGCGGCGAACGGAACAACCTCAGTTTCGGCCCCTACCCGGTTGTGCGGGTCGAAGACCCACGCGACTTTGCCATCAATGCACGGCGCGCGCTGCGCAGCGGAATCGACCCGCAAGCTGAGCTTGAGGCCAAACGCGCCGCTGCACGTGACGCGGCCAAAAGCCGATTTGATATCGTGGCCCAAGCGTGGCTCGCCCATAAAAAGCAAGAATGGGCCGACGAAACGTACCGCAAGGCGGCATTCGTTCTCGATACCTACTTGACACCCGCTCTCAAGAAAAAACCATCGCGACCCTGACGACCAAAGAGGTCAAGCCGGCCCTTCAGAAAATCGCATCTCACGCGCCCAACCTTGCCACCAAATGAACGGCATCATCGTCTTCGCGATTCAAGACGAGCTTCGGGAAGAGGGCAAAGTGCTGTCGCTGAACGGCGCGCTGCCCAAGTATGAGAAGGGACATATTCCGGCGATCACCAAGCCGTCAGAGATCGGTCCGTTGATCATCGCTATCGAGGCGTATTCGTCGGTCGTGACCCGCGCGGCGTTGAGGATGGCGATGTACACCGCTCTACGCCCTGGGGTTGTAGTGCAGGCAAACGAGAGCAGTTTGATTTGAAATCTGCTGAGTGGCACATTCCCAGCGCTATCATGAAGATGCGCCAAGATCATATCGTGCAATTACCTCGCCAGGCCCTCGTGCTGACCACGCGAAGCGATGAACACTAGCCCCGTTTCGCCGAACTGGGGGCGGAAACGAGGGCC
>NZ_JAAVUQ010000060.1 GCF_018449515.1 Caballeronia sp. dw_19
GTTACTCCGGTCCCATGCAACTTTGTTGCGGTCGACCGGAGTTCCCGCTTTAGCGGGTTACTCTGGTCCCATGCAACTTTGTTACGGTCGACCAGAGTTCCCGCTTTAGCGCCTTACTCCGGTCCCATGCAACTTTCATTGCGGTTAACGAATACGATGCCCCCGCCACGACCCTCGCTCCGACACGACTCAAAGCAGCCCCGTCGAAGCGATGCGATACTCGAATCCATGACGACTGCCACGTTCCGTTTTCATCGGGAGTTGAATGAGTTCCTGGCGCGGCAGCAGCGCGAACAGGCGTTTGCGTACGTGTGTCCGGTGGCGTCGACGACCAAGCATATGATCGAAGCACTCGGCGTGCCGCACACCGAGGTCGCGCTAATTCTACGCAATGGCCTGCCCGCCGGCTTCGATACTCTCATGGAAGACGCCGATTTTATCGATGTCTATCCGCCCGGCATGATGCCTCGGGCGCTTGAAATCGTGTATCCGTTGCGCGCGCCATTGCGGCTGGAGACGCTGCGTTTTATCGCCGATGCCCATCTTGGCGGCCTGGCTCAACTGCTTCGGCTAGCCGGTTTCGATACCCGCTACGACAACCATTTCCCCGACGATGAAATCGAGCAGCTTGCGCTCGCCGAACATCGCGTGGTGCTCACGCGCGATCGTGAATTACTGAAGCGCCGCTCGCTGGTCCACGGCTGCTACGTGCGCACGCTACAACCCGATGCGCAATGGCGCGAAGTCGCGACACGGCTCGGACTTGCGCAGCATGTCCGCCCCTTCCGCCTGTGCCTGATGTGCAACGCGCCGCTGCGCCGCGCGAGCGCGGACGAGGTGAGCGACCGCGTGCCGGAAGGTGTGCTTGAACGGCACGCGCGGTTTGTCACCTGCGATGTCTGCAGGCGGGTATTTTGGGAAGGGTCGCACTGGAAGCGGATGCGCGCGCGGATCGAAGAATTGATGGACGCCACGACCGGCATTCCGCCGGTTCCGGCGTCCGGCTAATGGCTCATTAGCCGCTCACTAGCCGCTCAGTAATCGCGCTCAGAAATGGCTCAAGCCCGGAGGTGCGTACAATACGCGCCTCGGCCCTGTGCCTCTATAGCTTTTGGAGCTTCGCGTGAAAAAATTCGAAATGGAAAAAAACAAGGCGCTCAAGCTCGCCAACGGCCTGAAGCAAAACAGCGCGTCGAGCTTCGGCCCGCAAGCTGGACAGCCGAAGCTGGACAAGCGCGAACAGCGCCGGCTGGATCAGGAAAAAGGACTCGTGCCGTTCGCCTGCAAGCTGGACAGCGATCTCGTCAGGCAACTGCAGGAACAAGCCGCCAAGCACGAAGGCGGAATGTCGGAAGCGCTGGCGGAGTTGTTGGTGAAAGCGGGTCTGGAACGCAAGGCAACGGTTTAAGCGCATCCGCTGAGTTTCGCCTCGTAGTTCGGCTCAAGACGGCGTTATAACCGTCGATAGTCGTGGAGCCAAAGCGCGGAGCAGGTATATCGTCTGCTGAATAAAAGAAGCCGTTCCGGGGTATTGCGGGACGGCTTTTTTACGCGCGTTCTCAGTCGAAGCCGCGCTCGCCAACCTGGAAACCGGTGCACGTCACGCATGCGTACACGCGAAGCTCACACTCTGGCCGAAAAGCCTCTGCACTAAATGCGTGAGCTTATTTCAAACGCTTCCGTCTTTCTCAATCACCAGGATTCGCGCGATGCCCACCGGCTCGGCGACATGTTCATCGCCGGGATGGGCGTGAAAGATATCGCCGGCGTCGAGCAGCCATTCTTCCTCTACGCCCTCTCGCCGCACGCGCATCCGCACCTGGCCTTGCATGACCGCGAAGACTTCCTCGCCGTCGTTCACGTGCCATTTATACGGCGCATCAGTCCAGTGCAGACGGCATGAGACGCCGTTCATCGTGGCGATATCAAGTGCGCCCCACGCGCGCTCGGCAGTAAATTCGCGGCTTTTGACAACTTTCATGGGTCATCCGGCAAGAGATCAACACATCAAGACAGCGCATTTCGATGATCACGGGCTACCGGCTGCTCAGGCCTTCTTGTTATAAGCGTTGCACCAGCCCTTCGATGCAACCTGCTTGCCGGCGAACATCGGGCATCCGGCGAATGCGTCGGTGGCTTTGCCTTGATAGAACGAGCAATTGCCGCAATCCTGGCCGGCGGCGTAGCGCGGGAATTTGGCTTTATCGACGGTTGTAGCGTCGAGCTTGTAGCCGAGGCTTTGCGCCATTGAATCTGATTCGGCGAGTTTGACGGGGTCGGCGAATGCGGTACGCGAAACCGCCAGCGCCGATGCAACGCCAATGCTCGAAATCAGGAACGTGCGTCGTGAGGACTTCATGAGAATGTGCTCCGTGGTATTGGGGGTGTGCGCCGTTCTTGTCGACGACGATCTCCAAAGCATATCAACGCGAAGCACAACAAACTCAGCCAAATCTTATAGATAACCGATGGCGAAAGGTCGCAGCGGGCGTTGCCCTCACTTCGCCGTCACCCCACCATTTTCGCGACCTTCTCCGCAATCGCCAGCGACGCCGTCAACCCGGGCGATTCAATCCCAAACAAGTTCACCAATCCCGCCATGCCGTGCGCCGCCCGTCCCTGAATCAGGAAGTCGGCCGCCGGCTGCCCCGGCCCGGAAAGTTTCGGCCGAATCCCGGCGTAAGCGGGTTGTAGCGCGTCGTCGGGAAGATTCGGCCAATACGCGCGAATGGCGGCGTAGAAGCTGGCCGCGCGCTGCGGATCGACGGTGTAATCGATCTTCTGGATCCATTCCACGTCGGGACCGAACTTGGCTTGGCCACCCATATCGATAGTGAGATGCACACCGAGTCCGGCTTCATTCGGCATCGGATAAATTAGGCGATCGAACGGCGTCCGGCCGCTCACGGTGAAGTAATTGCCCTTAGCGAAATACAGCGGCGGCACATGGCGCGCGTCGAGCCCGCGGATAGTGCGCGCAATCTGGTTCGCCGACAGCCCCGCGCTGTTGATCACGCAATCGGCCTGAAAGCGCATCGGCGCTTCGCCCCCCGTTTCCACGATAAACGCACCGTCGCGGGCATCGATATCCGTCACCGGCGTATGAAACGCCACCGTCGCGCCGTCGCGTTCTGCGTCGCCTTGCAACGCGAGCATGAATTGATGGCTATCGATAATGCCGGTCTGAGGCGAGAAAAACGCTTCCACGCACTGAAGCTGCGGCTCCATCTCCATGGCTTCGGCGCCGCTTACGCGCACCAGGTCCGTGACGCCGTTTTCGACCGCCTTGTTCTGGATCGCCGTCAGTTGCGGCAACTGGTTGCGCGCCGTGGCAACGAGTAATTTGCCGCAGCGGTTATACGGAACGCCGTGGGCGTCGCAATATTCGTAGAGCATCGCCCGGCCACGCACGCACAAATCGGCCTTCAGCGAGCCACGCGGGTAATACAGCCCCGCGTGGATCACCTCGCTATTGCGCGAACTCGTGCTCGTGCCGACCGCTTCGCCCGCCTCGAGCACGATCACCTCGCGGCCACGCGCGGCCATCGCCCGCGCGACAGCCAGTCCGACCACGCCAGCGCCAATCACCACACATTCGATTCTGTCCATCTCACTATTCTAGGCCAGCCAGCACGAGCGCTTCGCGTGGTTTATCGCGCGTTATTGCGCTTTTCGTGCGATTAGCCATACCGACTCCCATAAGGCATCATTTTCCGAAATAATCCGGGCCAAATCAGGAAATATGGCCTTTTTGCCCGAAAAAAGTCAGTTTCAGGCCATATTTCGAGGGGTTTTTGCAGATTTTGCCAAAACGCCCGATCAGAACCCGATCGATTTCTTTCGGCCACCATTGCCTAATTCGATGTCCCGCGCCTGCACTTCATGCCGGTTATCGATACGTGCGTTGCCAAAAGCATTGAGCATCGCGCGCCGCATGGCTCGCGGGGAAGCCTGCGTCAATGCGTCGAGCGGCGCGTCGCCGAGTGTTTCCGGAAAGCGTGCGCCCCACGCATGCACGCTGCGTATCTCGTGATAAATCGACTGGGCAATACGCCGCGCGCCATCGCGATCCGGCGGCGCGATCTCGTACACGTTCATCCGGTTCAGCAATGGCTCGGGAATCGTGTTTGCCTGATTCGCCGTCGCGATCCAGACCACATTGCCGGCGTTGATCGGTATTTCAGCGAATTCATCGATGAAACTCTGCGCCGTATCGTGTTCCAGCAACGCGTACAGCGCGCCGAGCGGATCGTATTGGGCGTCGCCGGTGGCTTTGTCGATTTCATCGACCGTCATCACCGGATTGGCGTAACTGCCGTTCACGAGCGCATCGAACACTTTGCCCGGCTTCGCGTTGCGCCATTGCGACGACGCGCCCGACAAGATCCAGCCCGCCGTCAGCGAACTCATGGCGAGGTAATGGCAGGAAGTACCGAGCAAACGCGCAAGCTGTTTCGCGAAATGCGTCTTGCCAATGCCGGGATCGCCGAGCAGCAACATGGGCATCAATTCGAGCCTGTCCTCGGTTTCAAGGCACAGCGCGATCTGCTTGCGGACGTCGTTGAGCGGCTCCTGGAAATTGGGCAAGTCCGCCACCAGATCGTCTATGGACGGCATCCGGTTCGGCTTGACGCAAAAGCGCAGATTGCCCGCTTTCAGCATCTTTTCGTACGTCGCGCGCAGCGCCTCGCTGCCCCCTTCGCTCAGGTCGTTCAATGCTGTTTCAACCTCGTCCAGGTCGTAGACCTTGCTGAACGACGCCACGGCGAGTTCTTGTTTGACTACGGCGGTGCTCATGGCTTTCCCCGGTTTTGTTGATCGGCAAATCCAGTTTATCGGCCATAAAGATGCACGCAAGCGAGCAGTCCCGGGCGTCTGCTGCTAAACGGCTAAAAATGCGATGGCTTCGGCAGGCGAGCCCAAGCGCTTGTATGATCGACAAGTTGCGCTGCGGAAAAAACGGGTGCGTGCCGGGTGCGGAAAGTGCGTTGCCTGTTGGATCCTATTGGACGGAACGCACGACATTGCCGCCGTTTTCGCCTACGCGCCGGTAGCTTTTGGAAACATTTCGGGGCCGAACGCCAGCAGCGGATCAGAGTCAGAGTCACCAGGCAAGCTACCCGGATCGAACGGGCCATGGCCCAGACGCAATAAGGGATCAGGAGAAAAGCACACATGTTGAAATACCAGACGGCAGCGTTGCTGTTCTGCGCCGCGCTCACCGCGCCTTTCAGCGCCCTTGCGCAAGGCACGCCGCCGCAGCCGGTCAAATGGGAACTGCAGGTTGTGCAGGATGGTCAGCAGACCGACAGCTTCACTGGCACGACCAGCGTCGGCCAGGCCCACACCGATACCCATCATCACGTGGTAAAAAACAACGTCGGTTGCGCGGACAAACCCGCCGGCGACATCGACCTGCAGCGCACCCTCACTATTTCCCCCATACACGCCAACAGCGACGACATCACGTTGCAGATCGACGCGCAGGAAACCTTGCAGGACAGCACCGCGGCCGTTACGGATCAGGGTTGCAAGCTGCCGCCCCAACCGCGTCAGGTCAGTGCCACGCATCCCGGGCTGATCTTGAAGCCGGGCGAATGGTCGACGTGGCAGATCGTCGATAAAAATCCGTCGCTCACCTACAAGGTTCGTGCGACGCTGGCAACGGCTGCGCAGTAGCGCGCCGCGCGTCGATCACGCTCGGCGCCGCCGCGTCCCACACCGCGCCGTTCAACTTCGCGGTCAACTCGCGGTCAACTCACTCATCGCATGCGAAATCCAGAACATTTCACCTCCGGAATTCCCTCCGCTCACGATACCCCCGACTTCGTGGCCGTGAGCTGGAACCTGCACAAGGGCCGCTCACCGCTCGGCCTCCAGGCGTGGAGCGCAATGCAGCGCTGGGTTCAGTCGACCAAAGCCGATGCCTATTTCCTGCAGGAAGCCATGGCGCGCCGGATGCCGCAGCCGGTGCTGGCGGCGAGTTTCGGCAATCCGCTCGATGCCCCGGTCGATGACATCTGGCATTGTCAGGCGACGGAAATAGCAACATCGCTCGATTTGCAGATCGCACTCGGGCAGAACGTGTTCAAGCCATCGTGGCGGCATGGCAACGCGATTCTTTCCCCGCATCCGCTGGATCTGGGTGGACGCTGGGACATCTCGGCGCATCGGTTTGAGCGGCGTGGCTTGCTGGTCGCGCGCGCCACGTTTGCCGGTCGCTCGGTCACGCTGCTGTGCGCGCATCTTGCGTTGACGCGGGCGGCGCGGCTGCGGCAAATGAACTGGATTGCGTTGTGGATTTCGAAGGAAGCGCCTGAAGGGCCGCTCGTTCTGGCGGGCGACTTCAACGACTGGCGTAATGATTCGGTGGGGGTCTTTGGTGAACTTGGGATGAGCGAAGTGGCGACCATGCTCGGCGAATCCGGTCGGACCTATCCGGCGTTTTCGCCCGCGCTCGCGCTCGACAAGATGTTCGTGCGCGGTATGAAACCGGTTGAATGGATCACACCGACGCAGGACACCGCGTGGCTGTCCGATCATCTGCCGTATATGGCGAAGTTGCGAGTGGAGTGAGCGGGGGTTTTACTTCGCGTTTTACTTCCAGCTTTACTTCGAGCTTTACTTCGCGCGGTCTGCAAATGACGCGACGATCACGGTTTCTATCGCGGTGAAAGACACGGGTTTGACCAGATGATGGTCGAAGCCGGCATCGCGGGCTGCTTTCTTGTCGCTGTCCGCGCCATAACCCGTCAACGCGATCAGCAACGCGGTCTTAGTCACCGCGCGCGTGCGCAACTCCCGCGCGACCTCAAAACCGTCCATGCCCGGCAAGCCGATATCCAGGACCACGACATCGGGCGCGAAGTCATCGACCATGGCAAGCGCGCTCGGGCCGTCATGCATCACACGAACTTCGTGGCCTAGCGTTTCGAGGAGCATCGACATGGCTTCGGCTGCATCGACGCTGTCATCGACGAGCAAGACCCGGCGCGGTTGGGTGGATTCGCCGGGCGCGCTGTCGATCGTCGTCATGGTACTTTCCTGGATTTTTGAGAATGCTGAAGGTGCTCGCGCGCTCAGTGGATCAAGCTCGCGGATAATTTCAGGATGATACCGGGAAAGTGGATTTGTTCCGTTCGACGTCGGATTGGGCAAGATCGCCCGGCATCCAGCCGAAGCGTGCTTGCACTGTTTCTCCGGGCATCAGGACGCCCCCGCCCACGTCCTCTCGCGGCGCATCGAGATTCAGGAAATCCACCGTGTTCGTTACAGGCTCCACGCACAGCAGGTCAGGATGCGCCGAGGGTGCGTATAAAACCATGTGATCGAACGACGCATCGGCGCAAAGCGTCACGCTGCGGAGTTCATCCGGCCAGTCGATGGTCGCCGACCTCGACCAGCCAGCGAAGTTGTTGTCCAGATCGAAAGCATTCGCGGACGAGCCTTCAGGCGACGCCAACGCATCAACGCACGGATGCGCGCCGAGAAACGTTGGCAGGAGATCCTGCGTGGCGTGCCACATCGCGCGGACGTTCGTGTGGATGCGCGTCGCCGGGGTGCGAGGATAATAAGGATGATGACCCATGCCGAACGGCATAGGCTGATCGGCAAGATTGCGTATGGACATGGTGACGAACAAGCCTGAATCATCGAGCTCGAAACGCTGCGTCGCTTCGTATCGATACGGCCAGTGATGCGCCGGTTCGCTGCCGGGTTCGTGGTTCAGATGCAATTCCACCATGGTCGACGACACCAGACCCACGCGCCACGGCCGCCGCCACGCGTGCCCATGCAGCGCGTGATCGAACGCGTTGCCATCGGTGGATAGATCGATCTCGCGGCCGTCGAAAGTAAAACGCGCGTCGCGTAGCCGGTTGCAGTACGGCAACAGCGGAAAGCTCGCCATGCCGAGTGGGTTGCAAGCAGCGAGCGCGTCGGCCGACGCGGGGCGCAGCCAATGCAGCGCGCCGCGACCATCGTTGCCGTTGCCGTCCGGCAGATCGTAGAACGCCGCGATCGCCCCACCGACGTGCGGCGCCAGTAACACGCGCCGATCCTCGAACCGCAGTTCGATCAGCGCAGCATCCTTCAACGCGATGCGAAACGCGTCGTCATCAAGGTTGTTGGCGGCGCTTTGATTCACGCCTTCCTGACGATCGGCGTTCAATATGCAAACCGCTGATAACTTTCATCGAAGGTCCGCGGGGTCTTGTCGACTTGCGGGCTATAACGCAGCAACCGTTTCGCGCGGGCAGGCAACGCGGCGAACACATCGCGCGGGACTTGCACCTGTACTTCCGGCCTGAAATACCACGAACGGCTATAACCGATCACGACCATCGGACGCGGGGTATCGGTGAAATTCGGCGTTCCCCGATGCAACCCGCGCACATCGCGGATCATCACGTCGCCGAGTTGCATGGGAACGCGTTCCGCCGGAAACCGGCCAGTCGCCAAACCGGCAAGCGCATCCTCACGCGATATCCGATGCGTCCCGCGCGTGATCTCCAGCGACCCGTTCTCATCATTCACATCGATAAGCGGAAAATTCACCGCCAACTGGAATGACGGCGTTTCCGGCACGCCATCGAACAAAGGCGGCGTGTCGCGATGCCAGTCCTGAAAGTCGGAACCGCGCACGGGGGTATCGGTGGCGAGCTGGCACATCACGGGATCCGGCCCGGCAATTCGCTCGACGATTCCCAGTACATCGTCATCGCAAAAAATGGCGGGATCGGCGAACTCGCCTTCGAACGGCAACGTGACGTAATAGCGCCCCGGTCCGCGATTGCCGCTGCCACCCTGCTCGCGCGCCGCCTCCGCATGCGGTGTGAAAAGCGGCGCGAAAGCCGCGCCCCACGCTTCGAGCGTCGCGCGCGGGAAATGGTCGGGCAGCAGCACAAAACCGTCACGTTCAAAATCCTCCGCAAGCGCATCGCGAGCGCGCTCGTCGTAGCGGGCCATCGTCGTCTCCTTGGTTGCGCCACGCGAGTCGGGCGCGGTCGGCACGCGTGGCTTTCATTGATCCGACAGCCCGGCGTGCGCCCCGAGAATCGCACGATCGCCACGAAGTAGTCAATATTATTAGTAATAACACTTAGATTTATCTCAACCCCGGCAAAGCCAATCCTGGCGATGGTTTCCGAGCGTTGTCGATAGAAAATATTAGTGGTACCGTCGGCGGCATCCGCAGACTGTTTCAGCGCAACGCAACGCCGCCTTTTCGCGGTCACTGACAATGAAAAAATCCACGCAACGCCGTCCGACGATGACCGACATCGCGAAGCTGACCGGCGTTTCGCAATCCACCGTCTCGCTCGTACTGAACAACGCGACCAGCGCAAAATTCTCCGACGCCACTCGCAACAAAGTACTGAAGGCCGCGCAGGATCTCGGCTACCGGATGACGTCCCGCGAGCCGCTGGACGCGACGATCACGGCGAACGAAAAGAACCTGATCGTGTATCTCGCCGATGAAATTTCGACGAGTCCGCATCCGGTGGTGAACATCGACGGCGCGCGCGATACAGCGTTCGCAAACGGCCGAATGCTTGCCGTTTACTCGACGCACGGCAACGCGGAAATCGAACAGCAAGTGCTCGACGCCACGCTGACGAACCCCAACGTGCTCGGCGTGATTTACGCGACGGTGTACACGCGCAAGGTGACGTTGCCCGCAGCGCTTTCCAAGGTCCCAACGGTCCTGCTGAACTGCTACACAAGCGATTCCGAGCTGTCGTCGGTGGTGCCGGCGGAAGTCACGGGAGGCCATACCGCGACGGAATATTTGCTGAACTCGGGGCATCGAAGGATTGGGTATGTGAACGGCGAACCCTGGCAAGACGCGTCGCGCGACCGGCTGAAGGGGTATCGGATGGCGCTCTCGACAGCAGACCTGCCGTTCGCCGCCGAGCTGGTGCGTGAAGGCGACTGGAGCTCAGGTTCGGGCTTCGAACAGACCCTGTCGTTAATGCGCCAGCCCAACCCGCCAACAGCCATTTTCTGCGCGAACGACTTGATGGCGCTCGGCGCAATCGAAGCGCTGAAACAGCTCGGATTACGCGTACCGGAAGACGTTTCCGTACTCGGCTACGACGATCAGGAGATCGCCCGGCATACTCATCCGCCGCTGTCCACCGTCGTCCTGCCCAACTATGAACTCGGCCGATGGGCCGTCGAAACACTGCTCCAGGAAGAGCACAACCGCGCCGCCGGCGCACCCGTGCGCCGACGTACAGTGAAGCTCGACGGGCCGCTGGTAGAACGCGCGTCGGTAAGGGTAATTACCGTGGCAAAACAGCCCGCAATTAATAATATTAGCGATTGACCAATAATAAAATACGGTGGAATAATCATCGCACCTCGACTTATTGAGATGGAGCACCGAGAACGAAAAACACGGCAGGACCGAAGCACTTAAAAAAGCAGGACCATCCATACCGGAGGAAGACATGCTGTCGCTTGAAAATTTCAACAAACGCAAATTCCCGTTGCGCGTGCTGGCCACGTCGGCGCTCGCGCTGTCGATGATCGCGGGCTTCAGCATCGCCCACGCCGATGACTCTCCCCTGCCCAAGCTTGCGACCAAGAAGCCCTTGCGCGTCGGCTTCGCCCAGACCGAGAGCAACAACCCGTGGCGTCTCGCCGAAACCAAGAGCTTCAAGGACGTCGCGGCGAAGTGCGGCTGGCAGATGGTGATGACCGACGCGAACAGCTCGGCATCGAAACAAGTCGCCGATATCCAGAGCATGATCGCGCAGCACGTAGATTTGATCGTGTTCCCGCCGCGTGAAGAAAAACCGCTTGCGCCGATCGTGTTGCAGGCGAAGAAAGCGGGCATTCCGGTGATCCTGGTCGACCGTGACGTCGATCAGTCGGTGGCGAAAGCGGGTCGTGACTACATCACATTCATTGGCTCGGACTTCATCAACCAGGGGCAACGTGCGGCCGACTGGCTGGTTAAATCGACTGGCGGCAAGGCGAAGATCATCGAACTGGAAGGATCGACGGGCGCGTCCGCTGCGAACGATCGCAAGAAGGGTTTTGACGACGTGATCGCGAAGAATCCGGGCATGCAGATCATCGCGTCGCAGAGCGGTGACTTTGCGCGCGACACGGGTCGTAAGGTCATGGAAACGCTGCTTCAGGCGCATCCCGACGTGACCGCCGTCTACGCGCACAACGACGAAATGGCGCTCGGCGCAATTGCCGCTATCAAGGCAGCCGGCAAGCAGCCGGGCAAGGACATCACCATTGTGACCATCGACGGGACGAAGGGCGGTTTGGACGCCATCGCTGCCGGCGAACTCGGTGCAAGCGTGCAGTCGAGCCCGTTCTTCGGTCCGCTCGCGTGCGATGTGGCGCAGAAATTCGCGAAGGGCGAAACGGTCCCGCCGTGGGTGAAAGTCTCCGACCGCTTCTACGATAAAAGCAACGTTAAAGAAAGCATGCAGTACGGCTATTGAACGAACGCGTTCGGTGAACGTATGACGCTTGGGTAAGAGCAACGAAGGTGTTCGAAGCGGCGCGCCCCGTCTTTCGCGGGCCGTCGCTTCTTTTGTATCCGGCGGATGGAAACGCAGTCACTGCGTGAAACGATCCGCCAGGGAGACACGCTAGATGAACACGCCGAATTCTGGATCACCCCTGCTAGAGATGCAGGACATCGACATCAGCTTTGGAGGTGTAGCCGCGTTGCGGCACGCGCGGCTGTCGGTGACAGCGGGAGAAGTGCATGCGCTGATCGGGCAGAACGGCGCGGGTAAATCGACGCTGATCAAGATCCTGACGGGCGCGTACCGGCGCACGTCAGGCACGATTCGCTTCGATGGCCGCGAAGCCGATTTCCGCAGCCCGAAAGAAGCGCGCGAAGCCGGTATCAGCACGATCTACCAGGAGATCAATCTCGTCCCGTTTCGCTCGATTGCCGAGAACATTTTTCTCGGCCGCGAGCCGCGTCGATTCGGGTTGATCGACTGGAAGACGATTCACCGGCGCGCGCAGGAATTGCTCGATTCGTTCGGATTACAGATCGATGTCAGCAAACCCGTGCGTGAGTTTTCAACTGCTATCCAGCAGATGGTGGCGCTGGCGCGGGCGGTATCGTCGGAAGCGAAGATGGTCATCATGGACGAATCCACGTCCTCGCTCGATGAACGCGAAGTCGAATTGCTCTTCAGCGTAGTGAGGCGTTTAAGGGACGACGGCCGCGCGGTGATTTTCGTGTCGCATCGGCTGGATGAGTTGTATGCGCTGTGCGATCGCGTCACGGTCATGCGCGACGGACAAACCGTTGCGGAAAGCCCGATGGCCGCGCTCGACAAGCTGCAACTCGTCACCACCATGCTTGGGCGTACGCTCGCCGCGGTCGTGCACGAGGACAGCGCGGTCAAGGAAGCGAACCTTGCCAAACGCGGTTCGACAGCGATCAGCGCAACGAACCTCGGCGCGGGCGCGAAGGTGTCGGATGTATCGCTCGATGTCCACTCAGGCGAGGCCGTTGGTCTCGCCGGGCTGCTTGGCTCGGGCCGCACGGAAACCATGCGGCTGATGTTCGGCGCGGATTCGACCGAGCGCGGTTCGCTTTCCATCGATGGCAAGCCGGTCACGCTCAAGTCGCCGCAGGACGCAATAGCGCGCGGGATTGCGTATCTCACCGAGGACCGCAAGGGCGAAGGCATCGTGCCGGAGCTGTCGGTGCGCGACAACCTCACGCTCGTGTGCCTGCGCACGCTGACCAAACGCGGTGTGGTCGATGTCGCGAAGCAGCGCGAGATAGTGGACCAGTTTATCGAATCGCTGGGCATCAAAATGCGTTCGCCCGATCAACCGATCCGCGAATTATCGGGCGGTAATCAGCAGAAGGTTTTGCTCGCGCGCTGGCTCGCGACGAATCCAACCTTGCTGCTGCTCGATGAACCCACAAGAGGGATCGATGTCGGCGCTAAAGCCGACGTCGCCAAGATCATCCGCGAGCTGCGCGACTCGGGGCTGGCGGTGTTGCTATCGGCGTCCGAGCTGGAAGAACTCACTGCGGTAGCCGATCGCGCGGTCGTGATCCGCGATGGCAAGACCGTCGCCGAACTCGACGGCGCGCGCATGAGCGAGGCATCGATCATGGATGCGATCGCGTATGGATCGGGGGAAGAATCCGCGCTGGCGGAAGCGGTCGATGCCAAAGAAGGTCAGCCATGAATCAGAAAACGCAACCGGCGACAGCCGCGCCGACCGTGCAGGCCGCGCAGAAGAAAAAGCATCGGATAACGATTCAGCGCGAGATCGCCGTGCTGCTCGCGATGATCGTTTTCAACCTGCTCTTCACGCAACACTTCTGGTCGCTGCAGACCTTCAACGTCAACCTGACGCAAGTAGTGACGATCGTGATCGTCGGCATTGGGATGACGCTGGTCGTGGCGACGGGTGGTATCGATTTATCGGTGGGCGCTTCAATGGCGATTGCCGGTTCGCTCGCGCCGATGATCTTCATGAACGTGGCCGGGCCGTTCGGCATTGCATTAGCCTTTGTGTTGCCCGTAATGGCCGCCGCCCTGTGCGGTGTGTTCAACGGCTTCCTCGTCACGAGGCTCTCCGTGCAGCCGATTGTCGCGACGCTGGTGCTGTTCATCGCAGGAAGGGGCATTGCACAAGTGTTCACCGACGGCAGCCTGCAAGCGTTCGACAATCCCGCGTTCCAGTGGATCGCACTGGGCCGCGTGGCGGGCGTACCGGCGCAAGTGTTCCTGATGCTCGCGCTCGTGGCCGTGTTCGCGTGGATCGTGCGCAAGACCTTGTTCGGCCAGTACCTGCTCGTCACGGGCGGCAACGAGCGCGCAGCGTACCTGAGCGGGATCCCAACGGCGCGCGTGAAGATGATCGCCTACACCTTGTGCGCGGGGTTGGCGGGGTTGGCGGGGTTGATATCGATCTCCGTGAATTCCTCGTCGGACGCTAACGTGATCGGCCTCGGCTCCGAGCTCGATGCCATTGCCGCAGTGGCCGTGGGCGGCACGGCGTTGACGGGTGGCAGGGCGTACATAGTGGGCACGCTGATTGGCGCGCTGATCATCCAGTTACTGCGATACACGCTGCTTGCCCACGGCATTCCCGATGCCGCCGCGCTCGTCGTGAAAGCCGGCATCATCATCGCCGCAGTGTATGTCCAGCGGCGTCAGCGATAGGGACACATCGACATGAAAAAGAACCTTCCCATTCTGTTGGCGCTAGCGGCATTACTCGTGCTCGGCGTACTTCGATACGACCACTTTGCATCGGCCTACAACATCAATTCTTTCTGGCGATACAACTCGATGTTCGCGTTGATATCGGTGGGCATGGCGTTTGTGATCATCACGGGTGGGATAGACCTGTCCGTGGGGACGGTGGCGGCGCTGGCGAGCGTGGTGGCTGCGTTGGCGAGCCCGTATGGCGGTCTGGTCGCGGTGCTCGCGGGCGCGGCAGCGGGACTCGCGATAGGCGTGTTGAATGGCCTCGTCATCACGCACATGCGGATCTTGCCGTTTATCGTCACGTTGGCGACGAGCCTTGGAGCGCATGGGTTGGCGTTGCTGCTGGGACATAACGATGCCGTATCGATTGCGGCCACCTCCAGTTTCGCCAACTTTGGACAGGGAGATGTGTGGGGTCTGCCGATACCGGGAATTGTGGCGGCAGTGGCGGCCGTGTTGGGCTGGCTGGCGTTGCGAAGCACACGCTTCGGCCGACACGCGCTGGCCATAGGCGGTAGCGAAGAAGCATCGCGTTTGATGGGCTTGAATGTAGACAGGACGCTGGTCGCGGTCTATGCGCTGAGCGGCTTGCTGGCCGGCATAGCGGGCGCGATACTGGCTGCCCAATTCGGCGCAGGGCAGCCGAATGAAGGCGTGGGCTGGGAGTTGTTCGCGATATCGGCGGTGGTGCTGGGCGGGACGTTGCTAACCGGCGGACAAGGATCGATCGCAATGACGATAGCCGGCGTCGCGCTGCTGGGTTTGGTGTTCAACCTGCTGAACTTCGAGAATGGACTGGGCTTTATCAGCCTGTCGGCGTATTGGCAATCGGTGATACGTGGCGTGTTCTTGTTGCTGGTGATCGTGCTGCAAGCGCGTGTGCTGAAGAAACGGGTGACGGTGACGAAGCTCGCTCGTTGAATTGATGAGCCGCCGCGCAACGTGGCGGCTTTGGAAACATGTGAGCAAGTTTCAGGAAAGAGAATCTGCTAAGTTACTGACATCAACTTAGCAGATAGCCTGAAGGCGAAAATCACCGCCATGTTCGACCTCTTCGACGACATTCCCAAGCCTGACATCGTATGGCTGCCTGACTGGCTGGACGCGCCGACGGCGTCGGACACGTTAGCCGCTTTGCTCGATGAAATCACCTGGCAGCAGGACTCAATGAACACGCCTGCCGGCAAGATCCCCTTCCCGCGCTTGACCGCGTGGCAGGGCGATCCTGGCGCGGTGTACGTTTACTCAGGCATTCGCAACGTTCCGAAGCCGTGGACGCCAGCCGTATTAACGCTCAAAACACAAGCCGAAACCGAAGCGAAAACCACGTTCAACAGCGTCCTGATCAACCGCTACCGCACGGGCATGGACAGCATGGGCTGGCATGCCGACAAGGAGCGTGAACTCGGGCCAGAACCGGTGATCGCCTCAGTAAGTCTGGGCACGACGCGGACCTTCGACTTCCGGCATACGAAGACCCGGCAAACGCATACGCTTCAACTCACGCACGGCAGCTTGCTCATCATGCAGGGACGTACTCAACTCGACTGGGCGCACAGGGTGCCGAAGGAACCGGAAGCCCGCGGAGAACGGATCAACCTGACCTTCCGGCACGTGGACTCATCGGCGAGTAAATAAACTCATCGTTTGGCGACGAAATCAATCTCCACCAGCGCATCGCGCGCCAATCCTGTCACACCGATACACGTCCTCGCCGGCAACGGCTTAGGCAGAAAGTAGCCTTTATAAACCTCGTTCATCGCGGCGTAATCGCGTTTGAATTCGGTCAGGAAAATCCGCACGCTGACCACGTTATCCAGCGATAACCCGATCCCTTCCAGCACAAGAATCAGGTTATCCATCACGCGTCGCGTCTGTGCTTCCACGCCTTCGGGCAAGGGCTTGGTGTCGTCGGCGGGATCGGTTGGCATTTGGCCTGTGAGGAACACCCAGCCATCCGCTTCGGCCGCGTGAGAAAAAGGACCGACCGGCGTGGGCGCGGTATCGACCATGGAAAAGGTGGGTAGCGTCATCGTGTCTCCTTGGAAAGCGCAGGCCGATACCGTAACGGATCAAAAATCCAGCCGCCGGGCCAAACGATCACAACGCTCGACGGCTTTGCTGCACGATCAAAACCGGCAACAAGCATCCGCCCGCAAACACCCTTCATTTTCATTACACGATGACGGCATGCGCCTTGCTCCAAGTGAGCACTACAGGACGATCTCATGCCCAAGAAAAAATTCAAGCTTCCCAGTCCCAACGATCGTCAGGCGCTCCTCTATGAGCGCCGCAACATGAAGATGGCCGAATCGGCGCATGCCTACGTGCGCGGCAGCACGACCAAGTTTTATGAATGGCTCGACGGCATTGAAGGACATTCGCTCCCCGAAGGCCCCGCCATCTGGATTTGCGGCGATTGCCACACGGGCAATCTCGGGCCCGTTGCCAACGCCGACGGCCGCGTGGAGATCCAGATCCGCGATCTCGACCAGACCGTGATCGGCAACCCGGCGCACGACATCATCCGGCTTGGGCTATCGCTGGCAACGGCCGCGCGCGGCTCCGACCTGCCCGGCGTCACGACAGCACGCATGATGGAAGCGCTCGCGCAAGGCTACGAACATGCCTTCGATCGTTCCAGCCATCGCTCTGGCAAGGACACGAAACCCGAAGAGGTACGGGTGATGATGAAGGAAGCGGTGCGCCGCACGTGGCAGCAATTGGCGATCGAGCGCATTGAAGACATTGAACCGAGCATTCCCCTCGGCAAGCGTTTCTGGCCGCTCGACAAGAGTGAGCGTGCCGAAATAAAGGCGCTGTTCCAGCAGCGCGAGATTGCCGATATAGCAACCACTCTGCGCAAGAACGCCGACGAAGAAAAGGTCACGGTGATCGATGCCGCGTATTGGGTGAAGGGCTGCAGCTCGCTCGGCCGGTTGCGATATGCGGTGTTGCTGGACATCGACGGCGGTGCGATAGACGGCGACGATCTTTGCCTTATCGATATCAAGGAAGGTGCAAAGGCCGCAGCACCACGTTATACGGATCAGGCGTCGCGCAAGCGCATGCCGCGCGATAACGCGGAACGGATCGTGGAAGGGGCGCGGCATCTGACGCCGTGGCTTGGAGAACGGATGCGCCCGGCGCGTTTGAACGACCGGTCGGTGGTGATTCGCGAGTTGTTGCCGCAGGACATGAAGCTGACGGTCGAACAATTGACGCAGGATGAAGCGATGAAGGCAGCGCGCTTCCTGGCGATGGTCGTTGGTAAAGCGCACGCCCGGCAGATGGATACGGCACAGCGGCGCGCGTGGTTATCCGAGTTGCACCGCGCGAAGTCGAAGTCGCTGGATGCACCTTCGTGGCTATGGAAAAGTATCGTGGAACTGGTGAGCAGCCACGAAGGCGGTTATCTCGAACATTGTCGCCGATACGCGCTGGCATCGGCTTCGTAACGCGCACACTTTCACGTGCCAATGAAAAGGGCCGCTCACCCACGATGGTTGGATGAACGGCCCTTCTTCGTACAGACTGCCTTGATGCTTGCCGACCGAGTGAACCTAGAACCCCGCCGCCAGCCCATCGCGGCGGCTATCGCTCGCCGCTACATATCCACGCTCAGGATCGTTACGGTCCAGCTTCCAGATGTACTGACCCGAGCCGAAATCCATATAAGGATCATCGACGGATTTGATCGTGTGTCCCATCGCTTGCAGCGCCTTCACCGTTTCGCGATCAAGCGTTGATTCCACATCGACGGTGAAATCGCGATTCACCTTCCAGCGCGGTGCATCGCAAGCAGCTTGCGGTTGCTGGCCGTAATCAAGCAGACGCACGATGGATTGCAGATGACCTTGCGGCTGCATGTCGCCGCCCATCACGCCAAAGCTCATCACCGCTTCCTGCACGCCGTCCACGTCCTGCGTGAGGAACGCCGGGATGATGGTATGGAATGGCCGCTTGCTGCCCTCCACCACGTTCGCGGATTTCGGGTCCATCGAGAAACCAAAACCGCGGTTCTGCATCGCGATACCCGTATCCGGCACAACCACGCCTGAGCCAAAGCCCATGTAGTTCGACTGGATGAAACTCACCATCATGCCGCGCTCGTCTGCCACCGACATATAAATGGTCCCGCCCGCCGGCGGCATGCCGAAGTCGAAGTGCTTCGCCTTGTTCGGATCGATGAGCTTGGCGCGCTCGGTGAGATACGCGTCGTCGAGCATCTGCTCGGGAGTGACGTCCATGGAGCGCGGATCGGCGACGTACTGATAGACATCGGCGAAAGCGAGCTTCATGGCTTCGATCTGCAAATGCTGCGACTCGATCTTGTCGACGGTGAGCGACTTCACATCGAATTTATCGAGGATACCGAGCGCGATCAGCGCAGCAATGCCCTGCCCGTTCGGCGGAATCTCATGGACCGTATGACCGCGATAATCCTTCGAGATCGGCTCGACCCAGTCGGCCTTGTAATTGCGCAGATCGGCTGCGGTCATCGCGCCGCCGCCCTGCTTCGCGAACGCCGCAATCTTCTCGGCAATCTCGCCTTCGTAATACGCGCGAGGTCCGTGTTCAGCGAGCGTACGCAAGGTCTTTGCATGACCGGGATAACGCATCAACTCGCTGATCTCGGGCGCGCGGCCGCGCGGCATGAAGGTATCGGCGAAACCGGGCTGGTCTTTCAACTCGGGGATAGCCGCCGCCCATTTGTACGCGACAATGCTCGCCACCGCGTGCCCACGCTCGGCAATTTCAATGGCCGGTTCCATCAGGTCGCCGAACGGCAGCGAGCCGAACTTCGCGTGCAGCGCTTCCCACCCAGCGATCACGCCAGGCACGGTGACCGCGTCCCAACCGCGCTTCGGCTGGTTCGCCAGGCCGTGTTGCTCGCCGTACTTGTTCTTGAAGTAATCGACGTTCCACGCGGCCGGAGACACGCCCGATGCGTTCAATCCATGCAGCTTGGCGCCGTCCCAGACAAGCGCGAACGCGTCGCCGCCAAGACCGCACGACACGGGCTCGACCAGCGTAATGGCTGCCGCTGCCGCGATAGCCGCATCGACGGCGTTACCGCCCTTCCACAACATGCGCAAGCCGGCTTGCGCAGCGAGGGGATGGGACGTCGAAACGATATTGCGCGCGAACACGGGCAAGCGCGGCGTGGGATAGGGGTTCTGCCAGTTGAAGCGGGTCATGGGAAACTCGTCTCTTTTGTGATGAAAGTTGTTGGGGTCAAAGCTCGCGCGGATCGAGCGCGTCGCGCAGTCCATCGCCGAGCAGGTTGAAGCCGAGCACGGCCAGGAAGATCGCAATGCCCGGGAAGATCGACATCCATGGCGCCTGGCTGACGAAATCCTTCGCGGTGTTCAGCATCGATCCCCACGATGGCGCCGGCGGTAATTGCCCGAGGCCGAGGAACGACAAGCTGGCTTCCGCGATGATCGCCATGGCGACCGTGAGACTGGCCTGCACGATGATGGGCGGCAGCACGTTCGGGAAAATATAGCGGACGATGATGCGGAAATGGCCGAGTCCGATCGCACGCGCACCTTCAACATAATCCTCCGCTTTGACGCTGATTGCCTGGCCGCGCGTGAGGCGTACGAAACGCGGCATGGCCGAGACGCCGATTGCAATCATCGCGTTGGTGAGACTCGGTCCGAGGAACGCGGCCAATGCGATGGCGAGGATCAGGAACGGGATGGACAGCAAGGCATCGGTGAAACGCGAGATCACGCCATCGACCAGTTTGCCGAAGTAGCCTGCAAGCAAACCGAGCGGCACGCCGATCACCACTGCGATACCCACCGACACCACGCCCGCCAGCAACGAAGCGCGTGCGCCCCACAGCAAGCGCGTGAAGACGTCGCGACCGAGTTCATCGGTTCCGAACCAATGACTCGCCGATGGCGCTTGCCGCACCGTCATGAAGCTCGCCTGAATGGGATCGTAGGGCGAAAGCCACGGTGCGAAGATGGCCACAAGAATTATTAGAAGCACAATTACCGCGCCAGCCACAGCCGCACGATTGCGCATGAAGCGACCTAACGCGCGATTGCGTTTGCGCGGCAAAGCGGCTGTTTCCACTTCCACAATAGTCGCCATCAGCTTTTCCTCAGCCGCGGGTTGAGCAGAACGTACAAGACATCGGCGAACAGATTCACCACGATAAACCCTACCGCCGTGACGAGCACCACGCCTTGAACGACGGCGTAATCGCGATTGAAAACGGCATCGACGACCAGCTTGCCGAAGCCCGGAATAGTGAACACTTGTTCCGTCAGCACCGCGCCGGCAAGCAGTTCGCCGAAGAGCAAGGCGAGCACCGTGACAATCGGAATCAGCGCGTTGCGAAAGCCGTGCTTGACCACTACCGTGCCTCGCAGAAGCCCTTTGGCGCGCGCCGTGCGAATGTAATCGCTGCGCAAAACACTCAGCATCGCGCTGCGCGTATGTCGCATCAACTGCGCGCCGAGCGCCGCGCCCAACACGAACGCTGGCATCAGCATGGTCTTGATGCTCAACCAGAAATCCTCGGTCGGCGACACGTATCCGGATGAAGGCAACAATTGCCACTTCACCGATACCAAGAAGATCAGGATGATCCCGAGCCAGAAGTTGGGTATGGACATGCCGGTGAGCGCGAGAACATTAGCACCGTAATCAAGCGCTTTCCCCTTGTTCGCCGCCGATAAAACCCCAAGCGGCACGCCAATGCCAACCGCAAAGATCATCGCCATGACGGCCAGTTGCAACGTCACCGGCAACTTCTGCGCGATGAGTTTGGTCACCGGCACATCGGTCCTGAGCGACGCACCCAGATCACCATGAAGAATGTCCCGCACCCAAAGCGCGTATTGCACGGGCACGGGTTCATCGAGGTGATACTTCAGCCTCAACGTAGCGATAACCTGCGGGTTCTGGTCTTCGCCAGCCATCGCCATGACCGGATCGCCGGGGAGCATTTTTTGCAGGCCGAAGATCATCATCGACACCAGGATCAGTGTCGGGATCGCGACAAGCGCGCGGTTGGCGATGATTCGAATCATTAGCGGACTACCCCTTGATGCTCACGCCACGCAGACGAATCAACCCGTCCGGATAAGGCGTGAAGCCCTGCACTTTCTTCGACAACGCATACGGCCACGGCTGTGCATAGAGATACACGATCGGGTCTTCATCGGCGAGGAGCTTTTGCGCGGCGTCGTAGATCGGCTTGCGCTCGGCCACCGTCGCTTTCACGCGCGCGTCGTCGAGTAGTTTGTCCACGTCAGGATTGCAATAGCGCCCGTAGTTCAGGTTGCCCTTGCACGTCACGAACTGATGCAGGTTGCCATCCGGATCCGTGCGTCCCGACCAGCCGAGATAGAGCAATTCGAAGTCGCCTTTCGTCGATGCATTCAGCGCCGCGGCGTAATCGGTCGGACGCAACTTGAGGTTGATGCCGGCCTCCGACAGCATGGCTTGCAGCATCTGCGCCATCTGGTTCGATACGGTGTTGTTACCGAAGGTCAGCTCCACATTAAGCTGCGTGAAACCCGCCGCCTTGAGCAACGCTTTCGCCTTCGGGATATCGCGTTTGGTCGTCTTGATCGATGCATCGAAGTACGGGCTATTCGACGGTATCGCCTGGTTGATCGGCGAGAAAATTCCGCCGCCGATCACCTGATTGATCGCATCGCGGTCAATGGCAAGTTCGAACGCCTGGCGCACACGTTTGTCCTTGAACGCCTTGGGCGCACGCGGTCCGTTCGACACGTTGAACGTGAGGTCGTAGAAGCCCAGGCCGCTCATCGAAATGAAGTTGAGGTTCTTGTCGCTTTTCACCGATGCCACATCGGACGGCGCGAGACGTTCCAGCATGTCGAGCGAACCCGAGCGCAGGTTCGCCAGGCGCACGGTGCTGTCGGGAATCGGCTGAAAGATAATCTTCTGAATCGGGTATTTATCGGCGTCCCAGTAGCCCGCGAATTTCTGCAGCACGACACGGTCGTTCTGTACACGCTCGACGAACTTGTACGGACCTGAGCACACCGGATGCGTGGAAACGCTGGTGTCGTCGGTGAGGGTTTTCGGCGCGAGCATCATGCCGGCACGATCGGTCAGCGTGGCGAGCAGCGCGGCATCGGGCGTTTTCAACACGATCGCGACGGTGAATTCATCGACTACATCCACGTGATCGATGGACGCCAGTTCGCTCTTGCGATTGCTCGCGGGCATGGAACGCGCGCGATCGAGATTCGCCTTCACGGCGGCAGCGTTGAATGGCTCGTCGTCGTGGAATTTCACGCCGTGGCGCAGCTTGAATGTGAGCGTCTTGTTGTCGGCGCTCATGCTCCAGGAGGTCGCTAGCATGGGTACGATCTTCAGGTCCGGGCCAATATCCACCAGTGAATTGCATAGCGAACTGAACACGATCCGGTCAACCACCTGACTGCTGCGCGCCGGATCGAGCGTGCCGATATCGTCCTGCAAACCAATCCGGATAGTCGAGTTCGACTGAGCCATCACGGCGCTGGTACTAACACTCGCGGCGAGCGCCGCGGCCAATACAATCTTTCGCATCTGGACTTCCCCGTTTATCGTTTGTTCGATTGTTCTTTTACAGCACCGTCGACCAGCGCCTGACGATGCCGATACACCGCGAGCCGCTCAACGAGCTTCGGGCTGACGATGGAAACCAGCGGCGGGCCGCCACCCTCGTTCTGGATCTCGCGCCAGAAATGGCACGCGACACGGTGGCCGTTCTCCAGCGTTTCGTTGACCGGTTGTTCGTCGGCGCAGCGTGACCGTGCATGCGGACAACGCGGATGAAAACGGCAACCCGAAGGCGGCGCGGTCGGACTCGGCAGGTCGCCGGTCAAGGAGGGTTTGGTTCTGCGCTGACGCGGGCTGCTCGCAGGAATTGCCTGCAATAAAGCTTGCGTATAAGGATGAAGCGGCTGGTCAAACAGATCGTCCACATCCGCCATTTCGACGATTTCGCCGAGATACATCACCGCCACGCGATCGCTCATATGACGAATCACCGCGAGATCATGCGCGATCATGATCAACGTCAGGCCAAGCTCCTGCTTCAGCGATTCAAGCAGGTTGATGACCTGGGCCTGTACGGAAACATCGAGCGCGGAGACGGGTTCATCGCCGACTATCAGCTTGGGCTCGCCCGCTAATGCCCGCGCAATGCCAATACGTTGCCGTTGCCCGCCCGAAAACTCATGCGGATAACGTTCGGCGTAACCGGGTTGCAATCCGACCGTGCGCAGCAAGTCGGCTACACGGTCGTTAAGCGCAGCGCCTTTCGCCAGCCCATGCAGCGCGATCGGTTCACCGATGATCTGCCCCACCGTCATGCCCGGATTCAGCGACGCGAACGGATCCTGAAAAATGATCTGCATCTCGCGGCGCAGACGGCGCATGGGCTCGGTGCCCAGATGCGTTATATCCTTGCCTTCATAGATCACGCGTCCTTCGGTGCTGTCGATAAGACGCAGCAACAGGCGTCCGAGCGTCGACTTGCCGCAACCCGATTCCCCGACGATGGCAAACGTCTCGCCCTTTTGCACAGAGAACGAGACGCCGTTCACCGCGTAGACCGTCGGCGTGCGCGTGAACAGGCTGCGCGTCCCGCCAAAGTGCCTGGTCAGTTCCCGCGCTTCAATAATAGGAGCGTTGATGTTCATACCGCCGCTCCGCCAAGAGCGAGTTCAACGGGCGCAACCCAGCACGCCACCCGATGCGTTCCATCCAACTGTTTATCCTTTGGCACCGCGTCGATACACCGCTGCTCCACGAACGGACAGCGCGGCGCGAACCGGCACCCCTTAGGCATTTGCTCAGGCGACGGCACGGAACCGCGAATGGTGGCGAGCGCGCCTTCGCGTTTTCCCACCGATGGAATCGCACCCATCAAACCGATGGTGTAGGGGTGCTGCGGGTCATCGAAGATTTCATCCACCGAGCCATATTCCACGATCCGTCCCGCATACATCACCGCGACGTAATCGGCCACTTCCGCCACGACGCCGAGGTCGTGCGTGATCAACACCATCGCCGTGCCGGTTTCGGCTTGCAGGCTGCGCACCAGCAATAAAACCTGCGCCTGGATGGTGACATCGAGTGCGGTTGTGGGTTCATCGGCGATCACCAGCTGCGGGCGATTCGCCAGCGCCATCGCGATCATCACGCGCTGGCGCATGCCGCCCGAAAGTTCGTGCGGGTAAGCGTCGAGCCGCGTTTCCGGCGCGGGAATGCGCACGAGGCGCAGCATATCCAGCGCCTCCTTGCGCGCCGCCGCGCCGCTCAAACCACGATGCCGCTGCACGCATTCCGCGATCTGATGCCCGACGGTGAACGCGGGATTGAGCGAGGTCATCGGCTCCTGGAAGATCATCGACATCCGGTTGCCGCGGATATCGGCGAGTTCGCGCTCGGTGAGCGTGAAGAGATCGCGGCCGTCGAAGATCGCCTTTCCCGCGACAATATTGGCCGGCGGGCTGGGCAGCAAACCCATCAACGCCAGCGATGTCACGCTTTTCCCGCACCCCGATTCCCCGACAATGCACAGCGTTTCGCCCGCATTCACGGAGAACGAGACGTCCTCGACGAGATTCGGAACATGCGCGCCGCGCGAGAATTTCAGCGAGAAACCACTGACTTCGAGTACGGGATGCCTGGCGGGCGGATTGCCCTGATCCTGGCGATCGGGCTGGTCCAGAGGCAGCTTGCTTAACGTCGACAAATTCAATACTCCGCTGCGGGGCAATACAGGCGGCGAGCCCGGAATCTCTGTTCTCTCTCGGCGATAGAGCGATCACCCATCGCCAACACTTTCATTGAAGTAATTATGTCGGCCCAAATGCATCAGGAAATATTAAACTTTCTTTTTGATGCTTAACTTTTCCTTGAATAAGCCATGCCGACTATTCGAATGCTGAAGACCTTCCGGGCGGTTGCGCGGACGGGATCGTTCGCGGCCGCGGCTGATAGGGTCGCGCTCACCCAGGCAGCGGTCAGCTTGCAGATGCGCGGGCTGGAGCAGGCATTGGGGCGGCAGCTTTTTGACCGTAGCGCGCGCCAGATCGTGCTGAGCCGGCAGGGTCATGAGATTCGGCCGAAGGTCGAGCAGATATTGGAGCTGCTCGATGAACTGGAGGCCAAGACCACTGACTCCATGCAAGGGCCTGTGACAATTGGCGCTGTTGTATCGGTGATTCAGGCGCTCTCGCTGGGGGTTGCGCGGTTAAAAACTGCTCACCCTGGACTGGATGTGCGGTTGTTGTCGGCCCGTTCGGACGAGTTGACGGTCATGGTGGAGCAGGGCGAGGTGGACATTGCGGCGGTGGTGGCGCGTCCCGACCAGACCCTGCCCGATACGCTCAAATGGACGCCGCTCTACACGGAGCCGCTGATGCTGATCGTGAGTCGCGAGATCACCGATACGGACCCGCGCCGGATTTTGGCGTCGCATGGGTTCTTGCGTTTTGACCGGCGCGTGCGGACCGGCGTGGTCGTCGATCAGGCGCTGACGGCGCTGGGATTGGAGGTGACGGAATATCTGGAGTTGAATTCCATCGAGACGATCGTGGCGCTCGTGAGGAAAAACGTAGGCGTCACAGTGCTGCCACAGCTTCATAGGGCGGGATGGCAGACGGACCCGTCGTTGCGGCTGATTTCGATTGCACTGCCTCCCATTCTTCGGACAGTCGGGATGGTTGAGAGGGCTTCGTACGGCCGTACGGGGATCACGGCTGCGATTATCGAGACCTTGCACGACTAGATTCTGCGTGCACGACGGCACGCACGCCTTCATCTCATTATTAGCGGATTCCGAAAAGTCAATTGCATGCTATCGACATAATAAATCGATAGTAAGGGTATACACTGCATTTCATCGACGCAGTGAGCAGAAAAAACCAAGCCACTGCGCCCCTTAAAACTCATGCAAATCGGAGCAAATCATGAACAAGAATCTTATCGCCACATTGTTGGTCGCCGCTTCCGCAGCCTTGGCTGCCCCCGCATTCGCCAGCAGCGGCTACGGCCCGGCACCGTCGTATAACCCGAGCGTCGGCGCACCGGCATCGCAGCGCGGCCAAAGCGTACAAACCGTTGCAGCGGAACGCGCGCAAGCCAATGCAAACACAACGTCCTACGGTGGCGTGCAAGACACGCAATCGCAATCGGGCAGCCGCGTTAGCCTGAGCAACGAACGCTCGCTCTACTCGCATAACTAATTCGAAGGTCGGACGACCGAAGCGATGTTTGCTCGGTTGCAATGCGGGAAAGTGCAAAAGCGGACGCCCGGGAGAACACAAGTTCTCCCGGGCGTCCGCTTTTTGTCTGTGACGACGAGTTTTGTATTTTGAAAATCGCAACGATCGTCCAAGCAGCCTGTGGGATTCGCTGGATGCTGTCGTCACTGCCGTGTCACTTCGCTACCTGAAGCGGAAACGCTGTAGGAACGACTTTGAGGTTGACGGCATTCGCCTGCCTCGTGAATTGTTCGTCGTCGGGCTAAGGACGTTTCGACTCCCCCGGCCAAACCCATCGCGTTCTAAACAGCAATGATGTGAGGATAAGTGACAGTTCTGGATAGGACGGGCGATAGATTTCGCATTGATGGCTCGTCGCTGAACGCCAATGCATTAAAAATCTGTCGAAACTTGCGCGCCAGCCTTCTCTCTACACTGTTCGCGGTTTTCCTCAGTGCGTTTTTCGTTAATCCCGCTTCTGCCGCGATCACATGCAATCCGGGTAACGTGAACAAAGTACTCGCAGCAGGAACGATCACCATTCCGATGAACGCCCCATCCGGCACAGTAGTCGGCACTGTCGCGCCGGCCGGTTTCTTGATGAATTGCTCTTTTCTAAATACCACCCCGTTCAATACGACGGCAACTGTCTACATTCAATTTACGGTGACCGCCGCGCTCGCGCCTGGCTTCGCAGACGTGTACAAGACCGCCATCGACGGGCTTGGTGTTCGATTCGTCTTCGACGCCCCGACTTGCAATGCCAGCAATTTGTCTCTCAGCAATAGCCTGCTGCGAATACCGTGTGCTCTCTCGGGTCCGCTGGCGGGACCGACTATAGTCACGAATGTTACGGTCACAACTATTTTCGTCGCCTATGGCGCGGTTAAAGGCGGCGCGTCGACTCTCTCTTCTATTCCCGTGCTGAGCGAGGCCTACGAGACATCGGATAATGTAGGAAAATTATGGAGCCAGTCGCCCATTTATACGGGCAGCGCCACTGGCACGCTAAACACGGCAACGTGTTCCGTACAGACCCAGGACATCGCTGTTTACCTTCCCACGCCCGCCGTAAGAGCCTTTGCCGCCGGCGTGGGATCAGTCGCGGGGCGGACAGCGTTCAACCTGGATTTCACTTGCACGGCCGGCGCCCAGGTATCCATCGTCATAACAGATGTTGTCACTCCGTCGAATCGATCGAACGTGCTGACGTTGTCGCCCGAGTCGAGCGTAAAGGGGATTGGCGTGCAGGTATTAAAAGGCGACGGCACCCCGGTCGTCTTCGGACCCGACGCGGTAGGCGTTGGCGTCATGAACCAGTGGCTGATCGGAAGTTCGCCCAACGGCGTACTTACGTTGCCTTTGTCGGCGCAGTACATCCGCACGGGAACCGTCACCCCTGGTTCTGTCAAAGCGATGGCGACTTTCACCATGTCGTACAACTAGGCGGGCGATCGAGCCGCGATTTCGACGCGCGCTGCAAAGGTGCGGACAAATTGCTGATACGGCAAAGGACAATCACGACGCGCTCAACGCGGCTTAATGTTCTCTTAAGTCTCGCGCTTTACGATGCCTCTTATTGATCCCCCTGTAGTACCCCTCTTCAGGCCGCTTTGCGGCCTTCTTTTTTAGGTACGACGGATGAAGACCTTTTGGCGTTTGTGCGCAGTCGCCGTATGCCTGGTCGGCGGCGTCGGTATTGCGGTCTGGGTGTTTTCCGTGATCGTGCGTATTGTCTGATCGAGCGCGATCAGACGCTCAGCTTTCGTAACTCTTCATTTGCGCCTGCATATTGAACGCGAGTTTCATCGGTTGCCATTCGGCGCTCGTCGCACCCGGCAACGGACATTGAAAGCTTGCCATCAACGCATTCCACTCAGTCACGCGCGGATGAACATCCGCGCCAGCAACGAGTTTGTCGAAGCTGAAGTCCGGCTCCGTTTCAATCAACATGACCAGTCGCGTGTCGCGCCGCCAGATCGTCATATCGATGATGCCAGACGCTCGCAGCGCATCAAGCACTTCGGGCCAGACGGCCTCGTGATACCGGTCGTATTGCGCGATGACCTCAGGGTCATTGCGCAGATCAAGTGATAGACAATAGCGCATGACGGTCGTGCTCATCGCTTAAGCTGCCGCGCGGGCATCGACGCAAACATGCGTGCGCTGCGTCGCCTGAATCGCATCCCAATCCCAGTCGATACCAATCCCCGGTTCCATCGGCGCGACCGCATAACCTTGCTCGATCTGAACCTGCTTGCCCGTCAACGCATCGAGTTGCGGAATGTATTCGAGCCACGTCGCGTTCGGCACGGCCGCGCACAAACTCACATGCAACTCCATCAGGAAGTGCGGACAGATGGACACGTTCATCGTCTCGGCGAGGTGCGCCACTTTCAGCCATGGCGTAATCCCGCCCACACGCGCGACATCGGCCTGAACGATCGAGCACGCATCCGCCTTCAGATACTCGGCGAATTGCGCGGGGTGATACATCGATTCCCCCACTGCGATTGGCACCGAACTCGCTGCGCAAAGCCGCTGATGCGCCGCGATATTTTCAGCGGGCATTGGCTCTTCGAGCCATGCGAGACGCAACGGTTCAAACGCATGTGCGCGGCGGATGGCTTCGGATAGCGTGAAGCCTTGATTCGCGTCGACCATGATCTCGAAGTCGTCGCCCATTGCGTCGCGCACTGCGGTGAGCCGCCGGGTATCTTCGGCCAGATGCGGCCGGCCGACCTTGATCTTCGCGCCATGAAAGCCGGCATCGCGCGCTTGCAAGGTTTGATCGACAAGTTCCGTCTCCGATAAATGCAACCACCCGCCTTCGGTGGAATACGTGCGTGTGCGCGGCTTCGATCCGCCCGCTGCGATCCACAACGGCAGGTTCGCCACGCGCGTGTTGCGGTCCCAGAGTGCGGTATCGATTGCCGCTAGCGCGAGGCTCGTGATTGCGCCGACCGCCGTCGCGTGCGTATGGAAAAAGAGGTCGCGCCAGATGGCTTCGTACTCGGCGGGGTTGCGTCCGATCAGTAATGGCGCCAGATGATCGTGCAGCAACGCGACGATAGACGAACCGCCCGTGCCGATGGTGTAGGTGTAACCCGTGCCTACGCTGCCATCGCTGCAATGGAGCGTGACCAGCACGGTCTCCTGTACTACGAACGACTGGATCGCGTCGGTGCGTTTGACTTTGGGTTGAAGGTCGACCTGGCGGATGTCGACGGTGTCGATGGTTGTTGTCATTGATGGATTCCCTTTGGGTTGGTTTTCGTTCGCACTCGGGGCGGGGTTTAGGCCGGGGTGTATGGGGCTGGGGGTATTCGGGGTCTATGGGTCGGGGTCAGTGCCGGGTTGGTCGGTTCTGGGGTT
>NZ_JAAVUQ010000061.1 GCF_018449515.1 Caballeronia sp. dw_19
AATCGACCGACACTGCCCGCTCGGACATCATTTCTTCCAGATGACGCAGACTCAACGGATAGGCGACGTACCAACGTACGCATGTCAGCATTATATCCACCGGGTAATGCAGCCGTTTTAGCGCCTTGCTCACAGTGGCGTTCGGGGTCTTGGTCATTCGTTACATCGCTCGTCTCGGAACCGACCACCATAGCAGATCGGCTTACTGCGACAGAACCCTATCCGTTTGATGTGGTGACGGTAACGGAGCAAATACATGGCGAACGCAACGATGAAGGTCTGGCAACTGCCGGCATTCGGTTTGAACAATCTGGTGATGGCCGAACGACCGGTCCCGGTGCCCGGTCCGGGAGAAGTACTGATCAAGGTGGGCGCGGTCTCGCTGAACTATCGCGACAAGCTTGTCGTGAACGGACAGTTGTTGCCTGAACCGCCCGCGATGCCCTTCGTGCCGGTGTCCGATATGGCCGGCGAGGTCGTCGAAGTGGGGCAGCAGGTCAGCCGCTTCAGGGCAGGTGATCGGGTAATGGGCAATTTCTGGACGCAGTGGATCGATGGCGAACCGCCGCAGGCGATGCTCAAACATGGTCTGTCGCTGGGCGGACCGTTGCCGGGCATGCTGGCTCAATACGTTGTGCTCACGGAGGAGGTTGCCGTGGCGACGCCTGCGCCGTTATCTGACGAGCAGGCGGCAACGTTGCCGGTGGCAGCGCTTACGGCATGGTTCGCGCTGGTCGAGGCCGGACGGCTGGGGGAAGGCCAGACCGTGCTTGTACAGGGCACCGGCGGCGTGTCGTTGTTTGGCATGCAGATCGCGCACGCGCTGGGTGCGCGCGTGATTGTCACGTCCCATAGCGACGAGAAGCTGGAACACGCGAAGGCACTCGGGGCGTGGGGCGGCATCAATACGTCCGAATACCCAGCTTGGGGGGAGATCGCCAATAAGTTGACAGCGGGCGAGGGCGTCAGCCACGTGCTGGAAATGATCGGCGGAGATAACCTCGGGCAGTCGATCGAAGCATTGGGCGCGGCCGGGCGCATCTTTCAGATCGGCTTTCTGGGTGATAAGGAAGTCCGTTTGCCTGCGCTGTCGTTGATGCTGCGGCGTGCGACACTGCAGGGTGTCTCAGTTGGGCATCGCCGCGCCTTCGAGGATATGAATCGGGCGATCGATCGGCATGGAATCAAGCCGGTAATCGACAGTGTGTTCGCCTTCGCCGAGGTGCGGGCAGCGTTCGATCGTCTTGAGCAAGGACCATTCGGTAAAGTCGAGATTCAAGTCAGCGAGTAGTGGACGTCCGCACTCAGTTCAGTGCGTTCATCGGTCAAGCGATCGCGGCTCATGTGACCCAAGGCGTTCACGCGAATGCCGCCTCCATTGGGGCGTCGAGGGCTGGTCGGCCTCAAAATACAGGAGGGTCAATTGCCAACCCCTTCGACGTCGATCAGCGGCAGTTTTGAGCGTCGCTTGACCATTAGAATGGTTAGCCCAGCCCGGGCGCGGCGATCATCCTCAAGTAAAAGGATTGGAAAGGGTCACTGCACGGTATTAGAGCGTCAGTTTCGCAGGATACTAATTTCCGCACTACGGCCCATCACCACTGGAGCTTGTTTCTTATGTCCGGCACACCTTTGCCTGTTCGCGTCTGATAAATCCCTTATCGGTCTTACCTCCAGCAGTAGACGGCGTATCGAGGGCAAGAACATATCGGAGGAACTGCTGCAGCGAGCTGTCGATGCAAGTCCGGATTTGCTGCCATACAGGGAGTTTTTTCCTGCCTCGCGGCAGATCATTTCACTCGGCATGGAAGTTCCGCTAGCCTTCCCGGGAGGTCGTGCGGGATCGATTGACAACCTTCTGCTAACAGACGATGGCCATCTGATAGTTGTTGAAATGAAGTTGTGGAGAAATCCCGAAGCGATTCGCGAGGTTGTCGGCCAAGTTTTTCAGTACGGACTCACACTGGGCAATATGGGTTTGGCCGAGATCGAAGGTGCGCTAACAAGATGCGGCCGAGCGAGTTCCAGACTATCGCCAGGGCAGTCGCTGCACGAATATGCAGTCGATAAATTCAGAATAGAAGATGAACAAGCCTTTTCCAAAGCGCTTGAAAAATTCTTGCGTAATGGGGAGCTTCTATACCTGATTGCTGGCGATGGCATCCATGTCAGTGTCGATGCTATCGCGCTGTGGATTAATTCCCGTAGCGGAACGCCATTCCACTTTGGTCTTCTAGAACTCGACTCCTATACGACTGATCGAGATGAACGCTTGATCGTTCCGCGCCTGAGAGTGAGAACACGAGAGATAAGCCGGCACGTGATCGAGGTCGTGGTCGGAGGTCCAAAAGCTGAGTTGGTGGAGGTGCAAATTGAGGAGAAGATTCATCAGCCAACCGGCGGGGTCCGTGAGGATCGGAGAATAATCAAATCTGAAAAGCCCCTCTTGAGTATTGAAGCGCTGGAAGCCCAGATCAGGGATGCGAACGCGAACAGTCCTGATGCTGTGGACGTCGGCTTGCAACTACTCCGAGGTCTACAAGACAGCGGCTTCGACTCCAGGCCGATTCTCACGGAAATCAGTTTCGGAATCAGGGATGACACAAGACCCTCCAAGTTCATAAGTCTGATCAACATGGCGGGACCCTACGTGCACTTGCAGGTACCGAACAAGAAGGAAGATTCTGCGACGATGCGCGCATTCAGGGAGCGCGCAAACCAGATTTTTGAGTTCTTCGACCCTGCGGCTATCGATGACATTAACAAGTACTCACGCCAGCCTAAATACCGCGACCTAGTCGGCGTGGGAAACGCGTTGCTTACGTTCCTGATTCAAGAGCGCGACCGAATCCTTCAGCAAATGCAAGAGCAGGAATGACCCCGCGTGAATGACCGTCGCTCTCGTTAAGTTGCTGCGGCCAGAGCAACATCTCACTAAGAGTCGGGTGCGCGCGTTCGCCAACATTGAGACCTGAGATTGGAAGCCATCGATCGGCGACGGGCAGGAAAGCGACCTGTAGCCGCCTCACCCACGTCGTTGCGTGAGTGTTGGCTGCGGGTCGAAATGCGTCCGCCGAGTATCGTACTGTTGGTGCGCCGCAACCTTTCGCGGCGCTGCCGAGAATGCCGGTATCAACCACGAAATGCAGATACCCGATTTTCTATACCCAATCGCCGCACGTTCGGGGCTCTCCGAGATTGCGATGGCTCAGCGAGTAATCGACAAGCCGCTTTTAAACGACCACCTAAAGATTTGCGACTGTCAGCCGTTATCCCTTCAAGAGAGTATGTCTTTTTCGCGTGTCGGTGCATCCGCAGCGACCAGTTGTCCGTTTCACGCTCAGCCTCGATATCGCCCGTCTGGGGGCTTCGGCTCTCTCCATTAGCGTCTCCTAGCGGCATGGTTCCCGAAACTCGCGTGCCGTGAGGATTTCGGGCTGTCGACGAAACAGCAGGTTCGTGCAGCGGATGTGCAGCCTGGCGCCCGAAATTGCTGAGACCGTCGTGGACCGGATTGGCCAGATCTTCCGGTTTTCAGTCGGGCAAGCTAAAGATGCCCACTTCTGACCCATCGGGTAGCGCGCTATTCCAACAGGATTTGCCTGCACCCGAGGGTCCGCAGACAGCGGTTGATAACAATTGCGCCGTGTGACGCCATAAGGAATTAGCCGGATAGATCCGCACGGTGTGCGGCTGTCCAGATGGAAGCTGAAAGCTCGCGCGAGAAACCGTTTTCTCGCGCCATGATAAATCGACTGACGCAAAAAAAAGGAGTGGGACCGATGCGCCTGAATAGTCTCAATGCAAAGCTGCAGTTTGTGGTGGCAGCCGTCTGGGCAGGGCTGATCGCGATTGCGATCCTGTGGGTGTACACCAACCGCGAAACGATGATGGAGGCGCAGCGCACCGACCTCGTGCATGTCGTCGACTCGGCAGTGAGCATCGCTACGCGCTACCAGAAGCTCGCCGATAGCGGAGCGATGCCAGTCGATGATGCGAAGAAAGCGGCGCTCGAGCAGATCCGCGCGATCCGCTTCGGCACCGACGGCTACATCCCGATCATCGACTCGAAGCCGAACATGGTCCTGCTTGCGACGAATCCGTCGCTGGAAGGTAAGTACATGGGCGACGTGACCGACCCCGACGGGGTAAAGCACTTCCGGCGCATCGTTGAGGTCGCAAAGGAGCCGGGCACTGGATTCCTGACGTATTACTGGCCGAAGCCGGGCGAAACGGAGTCGACTGGCAAGCTCACCTATATCCACTATATGCGGGAGTGGGACTGGTTCGTGTGCGCAGGCGTCTATGAGGACGCCATGACGGCGGCATTTCACCAGAACCTGCTGCGTGCGCTCGGGCTGGTGCTCGTGATCGGACTTGCACTGACGGTTGTATTGCAACTGATCATTCGCAGTGTGCGCTCGGGGCTCGGCGGCGAGCCGGCCTACGCGTCGGAGATCTCTGCGCGCATTGCCGGGGGAGACCTGACCGCCTCGGTGAAGACTCGTCCACATGACCACTCCAGTCTGATCTACTCGATGAAGCAGATGCAGGGGCAGCTCGCCAGCATGATCGCCAAAATTCGCGCCGGGGCAGAGTCCATCACGGGGGCCTCGCAGGAAATTGCGACAGGCAACTCGGATCTGTCGCAGCGCACGGAGGAGCAGGCGGCCTCCTTGCAGGAGACGGCAGCCAGCATGGAGCAACTCACGCAGACCGTGAAGCAGAACACGGACAACGCCCGGCAGGCGAGCCAGCTTGCGTCCAACGCGTCGGGAATTGCGGGGGAGGGGGGCGAGGTCGTGTCGAAGGTCATCGATACGATGCGAAGCATTGCGGACAGCTCGGGCAAGGTGGCGGATATCATTGGAGTGATCGACGGGATCGCGTTTCAGACGAATATTCTTGCGCTGAATGCGGCAGTGGAAGCCGCCCGTGCCGGCGAGCAGGGCCGGGGCTTTGCCGTGGTCGCCTCGGAAGTGCGCGCACTAGCACAGCGTTCCGGTGCGGCCGCCAAGGAGATCAAGACGCTCATCGAAGATTCGGCTCACAAGGTGAGTGAAGGAACTCAACTTGTCGAGCGTGCCGGCACGACGATGAGCCAGATTGTGCAGGCGATCCAGCGGGTCACCGACGTAATGAACGAGATTGCCGCAGCCTCCATCGAGCAGTCGACCGGGATCGACCAGGTCAACCGCGCGATTTCGCAGATGGATCAGGTTACGCAACAGAACGCGGCGTTGGTCGAACAGGCTGCGGCGGCAGCGATGTCATTGCAGGAGCAGGCGGTGGCTCTGAAAGACGCGGCAGGGACGTTCAGGCTCCCAGGGGTTGAGGCTGTATAAACGCAGGAAAGCCCCGAGGATCCGCTTCCTGAACGCGGGCGAGCCTACTACTGGCTCGCATTGCGTGCCCGGCGGCCGGAGCCGATCGATGGTCGTCGGATCCAACGGACCGTACACGGCGCTGCTCCCAGAGGACCAGGGGGAGCGGTGCCGCGCGACCAGTTGACGGCGTTACTGGTTGGTGCCACCCGCGGATTTGTCTAGCCAGCCTGCGATGACACCTGCGATCTGATCACTGTTGCGCTCCAGCATCATCATGTGGGCATTGCCGTGGATACCAACATCCGCAAGGCGGATGTGCGTGTTGGACACGCCGGCCTGGGTAAGATAATCGGACGTGCACTGGTCGTATGTCGCGCGAAAAGATGCCTCACTTGTCACGATGGCGATCGGAATGCCGCGAAGGTTCGGCAACTGGTGCGCCGGTTCGGCCTGAAGCCAGCAACGCACGAGCCCCGGGCTTTCCGGCTTCTTTTGCTCGACACGCGCGAGCTGCGACGGGTCTGTCACCGGCGGGTCATAGGTGAGCGGCACGCGGGTAAGTCCCCACGGACGCTCCGCCTTCTCCGTATTGTAGTGATACCAGTCGTTGCCGCCGGTGAAGACCGGGTCATAGAAGGTCGGACCATTCGGCTCGACTGCGACGATGGCCTTGACGAGTTTCGGGCGCTCATCGGCGATCTTCCAGCCGAGGGTTCCCGACTGGGAGTGCGTGAGCAGGATTGCCGGACCAATCTTGTCGAGCAGCGCAGCCGACGCGGCCGCATTGAGCGCTTCAGTTTCCGGAGCGTTCGCGATCGACTCGGCCTGCGACGCCATGAACTGGTCGAATGTCGGATTACCGACGACACCCGGGCCACCCGGCCACTGCGTGTGCAGATGAGCCTGGGGCCACAGGTTATAAAGCTCCGGCGCGGTGTAATACTGCTGGTCCACGAGCGCCGCGCCGCGTGTGTATGCGCCATACGCGGCCGGATACTGCCCTGAGCGGGCACGGCCGACCTGATCCACGACATAGACGGTATAGCCTTGGGACACGAAGTAGTCTGCCCAGCCGCGCCGTCCGTCAGGCGTACCTAGATAGTTGCTTCCGGTCTGATCGGTGCCATGCATCATGACGATTGGATATGGATGCCTAACTGTCTGCGGAACCTCGTATTGCACGAACATCTGGCCGAACATGCGCTCCTGGCCGTTCGCATCCTTCTGGTACTGGCCACCGACATAGAAATATCCTTGGTCGGCAAGGGAGAGAGAGGGCTTCGCTGTATCGGACTCGTTTGCATGGACAGCTGACGACGCGGCGCACAGACAGCCTAGGGAGAGGACGCACTTCGCGAGATGTGGTCGTAACATGCTGCTCCTTGACAGTTATTAAAAAGGGTAAGGCGCATCGGGCTTTTGGTGCGCCTACGTAATTAACGGACGAAGGTTGAAAAGCTTGAGGAGCTGGCGTGCTGCTACGGCTGAACACGCTATGCCTGACCGATGCTGAAGTGGTAGCCATTCGCGCTTCGAACACCGTGCAGTAACCATCGGAAAGCAATGTCATGAAAGTTTGTTCAGACCTTCCTTTACCAACAATACTTACGAGGCGTCGCATATCCAGGTCGATGCGAACCAGCTCGCATTGACGCGGCTTGCCCAGCACGAGGCGATTGATCGTGCAATTCGCACGCGCCAGCCCGACGCCGCCTTCAGGGCGATGCACACGCATATCGATTTCGTCGGCAAGCAGTTTGAACAGGCTTAGATAAGTCTGCGTCGCCGCACCTTACGGAAAGTTGATCCGGCGTCTTGCCGCATCTCGAACGTGACGCGTTGTAAGGTGGTTGGTGCAACTTCTGCTCGAAAATAATATCCCGACTATGATTCCGGCTACACCGCTCACGGCACGCATTAGCACGCGCCTGAGCGGCGCCTCTATGTCCATTCATCCCTTTCTGGAACTCACATGAGCCTCAAGAACAAACGCGTCGTCGTAGCCGGCGGAACGTCCGGTATTGGCTTTGCCGTTGCCGCCGCCAGTGCCGGCCAGGGCGCCGATGTCATCATCGCGTCACGAAACGCCGAGCGCGTATCCGCTGCGTTAAAGGACCTGCCTCCGGGCACGCAAGGCGACACCGTCGATTTCACCGACGAGGCGCAGGTCAAGTCCTGGTTCGCGAAGATCGGGGCGTTCGATCATCTCGTGTACACCGCCGGCGAAACTCTTCAGTTAGGATTACTGGCAGATACCGACGTCGAGACCGCCCGACAAGCGTTCGAAGTGCGCTACTGGGGAGCATTCAAGGTGATCAAGCATGGTCATGCGTCGATTCGCCAGGGTGGCTCGATCGTGTTGACGACGGGTATCGCGAGCCTGCGGCCGCACAAAGGCTGGACCGTGCCGTCGAGCACGCTAGGCGCGATGGAGTCGCTGACGCGGGCTCTGGCGGTCGAGCTGGCGCCGTTGCGCGTCAACGCGGTGTCGCCCGGTATTGTTCGGACGCCGCTCTGGGACAACATGACCGAAGCCGATCGCGAAGCGATGTACACGCGCTTCGCGGCGGTGTTGCCGACGGGTTGCATCGGCGAGCCCGAAGACATTGCCCAGACCTACCTCTATCTCATGCAGGAGCGGTTCAGTACGGGGCAGATAATCGTGGTCGATGGTGGCGGCGTTCTTATTTGAGTCGGGCCACGCGGGCTTGACGCCCGCTAACGCCTGCGATGAGCGCAGCGAGGGTGCTCCGCACAAGTCTTACGCGGCAGGGGTGAGCAGCGCCTTCTGCCCACCCCCGATGTAATCAGATTCAGAACCCCGACAACACGATCTTGCCGCGCGCCTTGTCGCTTTCGATAAGCGCATGCACGCGACGAAGATTGGCCGCGTTGACGACGCCAAAGCGTTGCGTCAACGTCGTCTTCAGCGTGCCGCTATCTACCAGGTTAGCAATTTCGTCGAGAATGCGATGCTGTTCGATCATGTCCGGGGTTTCGAATATCGAGCGGGTGCACATGAATTCCCAGTGCAGTGAGATGCTCTTCGGCTTGAGCAACATGACATCCAGATGTTCCGGGTCGTCGATCAGGCCTAGCTTGCCTTGCGGCACCAGCGACTTGACGATCTCGGGCAGATGCTGCTCCGTATGCGTCATGCTCGCGACGACATCCACCTGTGCAATCCCGATCCGCTGGAGTTCTTCCGACAGCGGCCGGGTATGGTCGATGACATGATGCGCGCCCAATTCCCGGACCCATTCCTGCGATTCGGGACGCGATGCGGTACCGATCACGGTGAGCCCCGTCAGCTTGCGCGCCAGTTGCACCATGATCGAGCCTACGCCGCCCGCCGCTCCGACAATCAGGAGCGTCTTCCCCGCAGCCGCAGTGCCCCGCGGAACCTGCAAGCGATCGAACAGCAGCTCCCACGCCGTCACCGATGTCAACGGCAAGGCCGCGGCTTCCTCGAAGTCGAGCGAATCCGGCATGCGCCCGACAAGCCGTTCGTCGACCAGATGGAACTCGCTGTTAGTACCGGGGCGAAGCAGGGAACCCGCGTACATGACCCGATCGCCTGCCTTGAAGAGCGTCACTTCATTGCCGGCAGCCCGTACCACGCCAGCGGCGTCCCATCCCAATACCTTGAACTCGCCCGGCGCCGCTGCCGCGCTAAGGCGTATCTTGGTATCCACGGGGTTGACCGAAATCGCGCGGACCTCGACCAGGATGTCCCGGCCACCGGGCGATGGTTCCGGCAATTCGATGTCGATCAACGCCTTCGCATGATCGATCGGAAGGGGTTCTTTATAGCCGACTGCTTTCATGGAAATTCCTTTCACTGAGTGCATCACAGGGGTGACAGCGGCGCCTTGGCCGGCCGTCGAAATTGCAATCACACGAACAGACATTGCGCGGGTTCTTCGTTACTCAAGCGTCGCCTGGCAGGTGAACGGTTCGCCGCTTGCTGTTTCCGCGCTTCGGCCAAAGCTTGCGAGCGCAGCCAGTCCCAGCAAGGCTAAGCTCCTGCACTTCCTCGACAACAGCTTCGCCATCGCCCGTTTCAAGGCGCAGGCCGCCACCGATCCCGTCAAGGCCTGCTCCGGCCGAACGAATTCGTTCCGAGCAATAACTTCGCGTGCCACTACATGAACATCTGGAAGGGACCGACGACCGCGTATGCGCCCAAGGCGGGAGGCTAACCGATGGCCACAACGTTAAGAGAAGTGCTCAGCCATCAGTTTCCTTCAATACCGCCGTCGCCGCTTCGCACGCGCCGCGTAATTGTTCACGCATCAGGTCTTGCACGCGGTTATCACCGGTGGAAATTGCGTCCTTGATCTTCACGGCCTGTTCAAACGATGCACGCATCCGGCCGCCACGCGCCATCGCGATTCGGCGCAAGCGGCGCACCGGACCCATCAGGCTCGCGTGCGTTACCTGAAGCGTGCGGTTATCGGCTAAGGCCATCACGATCGAATAAAAACGGTCGAGCGCATCGACGTAAGCCGCAGGGTCATTGGCAGCGACGTTAGCGCGCATCTCGCCGATCACGTCTTCCAGTTGGGCGCGCCCGAGCGTCGTGATCTTTTCCGCGCAAAGCTGAACCGCGAGGCACTCAAGCGTGGCGCGCACCGTATAAATCTCGGCGACGTCGCGCAGCGTAACCGACCGCACGAACGCCCCGACGCGCGCGACAACCGTCACCAGACCCTCGCGTTCGAGCTGGGCAAATGCCTCGCGCATGGGCGTGCGGCTGACGTTCAGCTGCTTCGCGACCTGTACCTCCGATAGCCGGCTTCCCGGCGCCAGCACGCCTTCCACGATCGCTTCGCGCAACGCCGGCACCACCACGCCGTCGCTGAGCGAATCGCTGGACGCGTCGATCATGCGCAGTTTCGAGTGATATTTGCGGCCGATCGCTTCGAGCGCCTGCTCGGGCGCATTGGCGAGATTGTCCGCTTCGGACAGTTTCATTGCAGGGACCATTGACTTTCCGTTGTTCGATGAATACGCTGTATACAGCTTATATAGACGATTATACAACAGGAGGCTGCTTGGACCACGCGCGCTTGCCGGACCCGATCGTGATCGATCGATTGGGCGAAGTTTTGACCTTCACGCTGAACAATACCGTCGCCGGCAACGAAATCACCGGGCCGATGTTCGACGCGATGATCGCTGCGCTGCGCAGCGAAGCGACCCTGCCCGTGGCGCGCGTGCTGCGTATCCGCGCACGCGGCGATGTGTTTTGCACGGGGCGCGAGCGTGCCGGAACCGACGCGGCGTCCGTCCATGGTGAGGTATCGCGGTTGATCGAATTGAAGCGGCTATTGCGAGCATCGCCGATGATTTCGATCGCCGAAGTGCAGGGCGATGCGTTCGGCTTCGGCTTCGGCCTCGCCATTCTTTGCGACTTCACACTGGTATCGGGTGGCGCGAAACTGGCCTTTCCCGAGATGCGCAAGGGCTTGCCGCCCGCCGCGATCATGGCTTATCTCGGCCGGTACGCGCTTCCCAAGCACGTGTTCCCGATGGTTCTTTTCGGTGATCCGATCACGCCCGATGCGGCACTGAATGCCGGTCTCGTGACGCGCGTCTGCGCGCCCGACACGTTGCAAGCGGAAGCTGATGCACTCACGGATCGGATCCTCGCACTCGACGACGCCGGCGCGCGCCAGTGCAAGTCCTTCTTCCAGAACGCCGAGGAAAGCTCGCTTGAACACAACTTCCGATGCGCGACGGAAACGCTGACGGTATCGGCGTTGCGTCTGATGGCATCGAAGTAACCGGTCATGCATGACGACAAACCCTCGATGGTTTGCAGGAGACGAAAATGAATGTGAATGCAGGCGCACGCCTGGACCGGCTGCCGGTATCGGGCTTTCACAAGCGCATCATGTGGCTGATCGGGATCGGCATGTTCTTCGATGGCTTCGATATCTACGTGGCGTCGACGGTCCTTGGCGCCACGCTGCAAAGCGGCTTTTCAACGCTCGGCGAGAACGCGCTGTTTGTATCGCTGACGTTCCTCGGCATGATGATCGGCTCGCTCGCGACGGGTTTTCTGGGTGATCGTTTTGGCCGCCGATTCACCTATCAAACCAACCTGATGGTCTTCGGCATCGCGTCGCTCGGCGCGGCGCTGGCGCCGAACATGATGGTGCTGATCGCGTTTCGATTTGTGATGGGCCTGGGGCTTGGCGCGGAAAATGTCGTCGGCTATTCGACGCTGACAGAGTTCGCACCGCCTGCATCGCGCGGAAAAATGCAGGGACTGATGGCCGTATTCGTCGTTTCCGGATTGCCGGTGGCGGGCTTGATCGGACTTTTCCTGATCCCCGCAATGGGCTGGCGCGCGATGTTCGTGCTTGGCGGAATCGGCGCGATCGGCGTTTGGTATGCGCGGAAGTCGTTGCCTGAATCGCCGCGCTGGCTGGAGTCGGTTGGACGTCATCAGGATGCCGAATCGATTCTTTCGAAGATTGAAACCGAGGTGAAGGCCGAACACGGCGGCACGCTGCCGGCGCCATTGCCGAAGCCTTCGATCGCGCCATCGCGTGCGCTCGGCTCGCTTTTTACCGGCGCGATGTTGCCGCGCATGATCGTCGGATGCGTGACGCTGGTGGTGATCAACACCTTGCTGTACGGCTTCGTTACGTGGCTGCCGACGTTCTTCGTGCATCAGGGGTTCAGCATCGCAAAGTCGTTCGGATATGCGCTCGTGATGTCTATCGGCGCGCCTATCGGTTCGGGCATCGGCGCATTGACTGCTGACCGATGGGGGCGCAAGCCGACCATTATCGGCGCGTCGGTTCTGGCGATTATCTTCGGCGCGATCTATCCGTTCGTGAACAACCCGATCATGTTGCCGGTCGTCGGCTTGCTGCTCGTGATCCCTATTTATGTGCTCGTCGCCTTGCTGGTCGCGATCTACGTGCCCGAGCTGTTTCCGACTGAGGTGCGCCTCCGTGCATCGGGGATTTGCAATACGCTGGGTCGAGGGGCAACCATCGTCACGCCGTTCATTGTCGTTGCGCTTTTCGGACATTACGGCGTGGTCGGCGTGCTCGCCTTGATGATCGGCCTGCTTGCCATTCAGATCGTGGTGGTGGCATGGCTTGGCGTCGAGCCGACCGGTCAGCGCCTGGAAGATATTCAGCCGACGGACGCGCCCGCGCGTCTCGATGTCGGCGCCGATACGCGGGTATCCCCGCTCAAGTAAATGGAGAAAGCAAGATGGATGCAGTCAATAAGCAGTTCCTGAGCGCGCAGTTGTTCATCGACGGAAAGTTCATCGATGCCGCGTCGGGCGAGACCATGGACATCATCAACCCCGCCGATGGCGCCGCGATCGGCACGTTGTCGAAGGCGTCGGCGCAAGACGTCGACCGCGCCGTGCAATGCGCGCACAACGCGTTTGAAAGCGGCGTCTGGCGCGACATGCCGTTCCAGCAACGCGCGCGGGTGCTGAACCGTTTCGCTGATCTGTTCGAAGCCGACCTCGAAAACTTCTACAAGCTTGAGACGCTCAACAACGGCCGGCCAATCGTTGAAACGCGCGCGCAGATTTCGCGCTTGCCGCAGTTTTACCGATACTTCGCCGCACTTGCGCTCACGCGACGCAGCGACGTGATTCCCATCGAAGGCCCATATCTTTGCTATACGCAGCGCGTGCCGCTCGGCGTGTGCGCGTTGATGACATCGTTCAATCATCCGTTGATGATCTTGTCGAAGAGCCTCGCCCCTGCGCTCGCGACTGGCAATAGCGTCGTGATCAAGGCGTCGGAACAGACGCCGCTCACGACCGTGCGTCTCGTCGCGTTGTTGCAGCAGGCGGGCGTTCCTGACGGCGTGGTGAATGTGATCAACGGTGAGGGCAAGGAAGCGGGCGCGGCGCTCGCGCGCCATCCGCTGATCGCGAAGGTGGTGTTTACGGGCGGCACCGAAGTAGGCCGTTCAATTGGCGAAGCAGCCGCGCAGACCTTCGCGCTGACGACGCTCGAACTGGGCGGCAAGGGCGCGGTGATCCTGTTCGATGACATGGATATCGATCGCGCGGTGAACGGCGCGGCGTTCGCGGCGTTTATCGGGGCGGGGCAGACTTGCGTATGCGGCGCGCGGTTGCTGGTGCAGGAGACCATCTACGAAAAATTCCTGGAGAAATTCCGCGCGAAGGTCGAGGCGATTCGCGTCGGGAATCCTGCCGATCTGAACACGCAATTGGGGCCGGTCATCTCCGGGCGTTCGCGTGCGCGAATTCTCGGCATGCTGGAACGCGGCATTGCGGGCGGTGCGAAGCTGCTCGCGGGTGGCGGCATTCCCCCGCATTTGAGCGAAGGTTTCTACCTGCAACCCACCGCGTTTTACGATGTCGATCCGAAATCGGAACTCGGCCAGGGCGAGGTGTTTGGTCCCGTCACGGTGATCATGCCCTTCAAGGACGAAGCGGACGCGCTGCGCATTGCCAACGATACCCAGTTCGGTCTCGCGGCGTCCGTGTGGACACTCGACGTGGCACGTGCACATCGCGTGGCGAGCAAGCTGGTGTTTGGCATGGTGTGGATCAACGATCATCATCGGCTGGATCCGGCTTCGCCCTGGGGCGGCTTCAAGAATAGCGGCGTCGGACGCGAAACAGGAATCGAGTCGTTCGATCAGTTCAGCGAGCCGCGCGCCGTGACGGTCAACACGAGCGGCGTCACGGTCGACTGGTATGCCGACGATGGTCAGCTTAAGCGCCTTAATTAAAAATAAACGCGATTCCGCAGGTGGCCGGTTCGACGCAGTAATGAGGGCAGCCTCGCGCCCGGGTGACCGTTCGCCGCTTGGTTGCACGATGATGTGACCGGCGGTTCTTGCCGCGATGCCGGACGCCAAGCATTGCCTCGTTTTTGTAGGGCGGTCTGCATCGTCTCACGCCTCATTCCATCGCGCGGCCAGCAGCGTTACATAGCGAGTTGCAGGAGGTGCGGCGTGCAGATCGCCGCTTCCCGCATAAATTTTTGCAAGCCGGAAACCGTGTTGAATCTGTCCTCCAACGAATTTGTCGCGTGGGAAAATCGCCAAACTTTCAGGCGTTCAGAACTGTACTGCAGCGAAAATTTGCATCGCGAGCCTTCGTTCAAGTTTCTTGGAATTGTTTGAACTGGTGATATATGATACAACGCACAGGCCGTTTGCCGACTCCCATTGCTGAGCCCGGGTTGCGTTGGGAACTTCCCCGTCGGAAGGGCTTAGCGCCGGGACGCAGGCAGTTGCGGAAGCCCTAGCGTCTCGCCCGCATGTCGTTGCGCTCGCCGAGATCGCCGCTCGTTTGCGCTGCTGTCGCCCTGCAGCAGCGATACTTCCACCAGGGGCCAGAGTGATACGCGATATGTTGCAAGACAAGCTGGAACATCAGAACTTAAACGACCGGACCTATGCGATTCTGAAGGGCGGATTGATTTCGGGTAGCTTTCAACCTGGTCAGGTATTCATCATTCGTTCGCTGGCCGAACGCTATGGCATTTCCACGACGCCCGTGCGCGAAGCGCTTCAGCGGCTCGTTGCCGAACGCTTGCTTGTGATGTTGCCGAACCGCTCGATCGTGGTGCCGACGCTGTCGCCATCCATGTTCGGCGAGCTTTATCGGATACGGTACGAACTCGAAGGCCTCGCGGCACAAATGGCCACGCGGTTTTTCAAGACATCAGATCTGACACGCCTGAAAAAGACGCTTGCCGCAATGGATGGGGCGATAGAACGTGGCGATAAAACCGCTTATCGTGAGCTCAACGAAAAATTTCATTTTGCCATCTACGAGAAAGCGCATTCGCCGCGTTTGCTCGAAATGATTCAGGGATTGTGGGGACAAGTCGGTCCCGTTTTCTACGGCCTGCTCGAAGATCCCGATTACGGCGGCGAACACGCGAACGTTCACCATAGCGAACTCGTCGTTGCTATCGAATCAGGCAATGCCGAAGCGGTCAGGCAAAAGCTTGTGGAAGACCTCGTCGCCGCCGAGAACGCGCTGATGCCGCGATTGCAGACGCTCGTGGCGGAAGGCGTTGAAGCGCGTTTGCCGACGCAAGCCGAAAGCGAACTGGGTGCAAGCGTGCGCAAGTTACCGGCGGTGTCGCCGAGACAGCAGGGCGCCATGGCCACGGCCCGCAAGGCGAGCCGTTCCTGAGGCTGCGTTCTTCCAAAAGAAAGGGTCGCGCGAAGCGACCCTTTTCGTATCACCGGCGCGCGTTCTCCTCTTTCAGCGTGTCGTCCATTGCGCTCAGGAAATGGTCCGCGTTGTCGCGCGAAAACGGCAGCGGCGGACGGATCTTGAGCACGTGCCCTTTGGGACCGGACGCGCCGATCAGGATGAAGCGCTTGCGCAAGCCATTGACAAGGCGGATTGCGAAGTCCGGATCGGGCTCCTGCGTCTCGCGGTCTTTGACCAGATCGACGCCGATAAAGAATCCCGCACCACGCACCTGGCCGATCGACGTGTATCTCTTCGCCAGTTCCGCCAGTCCCTGTTTCATATAGCCGCCAACGGACTTCGCGTTCTCCATCAATCTTTCGCGTTCGATGACTTCCAGCACCGCAAGCCCTGCTGCGCAGCACACCGGATTGCCGCCGAACGTGTTGAAGTAGCGCGCGCGGGTGGCGAAATCCTGCAGCACTTCCGGCTTGGCAATCAGGCCGGCGATAGGCAGGCCGTTGCCCATCGGCTTGCCCATGATGACAAGATCGGCCACCACGCCATGCCGCTGAAAGCCCCACATTGCGTCGCCGGTGCGGCCGAATCCGGGCTGCACTTCATCGGCGATGAATACGCCTCCCGCGCGACGCACCGCTTCCACGGCCGGCGCCAGGAAGCCGGCCGGATCGGCGTAGACGCCATCGCTGGAAAAGATCGTGTCCACGATCAGCGCCGCGACCTTGATGCCATGCCGCTTTAGATCGTCGATAGCCGCCTGCACGTTGCGCGCGAATGTTTCGCCGACATCGGCGCCATCGCCCCGCAGCGGATCCGGCGCGGGAACGGTGCGCACATGCTGGCCGAGCGGCACGTTGTCGCCAAGCGACGGGGAGATTTCCGACACCGCGCTCGTGATGCCGTGATACGCCGTCTCCGTCACGATAATCCCCGTGCCGCCGGTGAAATTGCGCGCGACGCGCAGCGCCAGATCCGACGTCTCGCTTCCCGTGCATGTGAACATCACGTTCGACAGTTCGGGCGGAAACGTTGCGATCAGCTTCTCCGCATACGTCAGGATCAGTTCATGCAGATAACGCGTGTGCGTGTTGAGCGTTGCGACCTGCTTCGTGATCGCCTCGACCACATGCGGATGGCAATGTCCGACCGACGGCACGTTGTTGTAGACATCGAGATACCGGTTGTCTTGCGCGTCGTACATATGCACGCCTTCGGCGCGGACGAGATGGATCGGCTCTTCATAAAACAGCTTGTAGGAAGGGCCGAGAACCTTTTGCCGGCGTGCAAGCAGCGCTTGCAGACCGGGATTCAGGTTGTCCGCGGTCGCGGGGTTGAACGCGTTGACCATCAAAATTTTAGCCATAGATCACGACTCCATGTGGCACGCGATACGCAGCCGGCGTTGCGCTTCATCGCGTTGAAGGGTTGATAGATGCGCGAGGCCGCGCCATGCGGTCGCATTGTTCTTGAGGATGTACGCGCTGTTTTCCGGATACCGCTCCGCGCGCCAGCCGGTGATCGCGACCGTGACCACGAAGCGCGCTGCGATCAGGTCGTAGAGCAGGTCGATTTCATCGCGCTCGAGCGGCGACACCGCGTGATACGCGGCCACGAAATCGCCGACAGCGTCCCACGGGTCATCCGCCGTATTCATGTGATACGACGCGCCGACCGCAACATCGACAATAAGCGGACTGTGCACCATGTCGCCGAAATCAAGAATGCCCACGAGCCGGTCGTGCGCGTTCGGATCGACCAGCACGTTATAGAAGTTCAGGTCGTTGTGAATGATCTGGGCGCGCAGCGACAGCAACGCCGGCTTCGCGTGGGTCTCGAAAGCCGCGAGAAAATGTTCGGCAAGCGCACGCTGCCCGGCATCCGGAATATGGCCGATAAGCGGGCGGATGCCGCTCGCGTGCTGGATATCCCACGCCAGTTCATGGCCCGCCGCATGATGCGAGAAGTCGCGTAGTGCCCGATCCAGCCTTGCGAGATGTGTCCCCAGTTCCTGGCGATGCGCCGCCGTATGCGCGACGGTATTGAGCGGCGTGCCGGGCAGATACGACAGAAGCCGCACGGCGCGCAGGCGCCCTTGTTCGAACGGCAGACGCAGATGCGGCTGGCCATCGAGCGTGTGGAACACGCGTGGAACGGGAATCCCCGGATCGACCCGTTCGACGTGCAATAGCGCCGACACCTGCAGGTCGTTGACTTCGGGATCTTCCGCGTGGTTCGTCACGCGCAACGCGTATTCACGGCCGTTGGCGGCGACGATCTTGAAGTTCTGGTCGCGCTCGCTCGTCAAGCGCGACGCGCGGCCTTCGATTCCGAAATAACGGGACGTCAATTGTTCTGCCTGCGCCAGCGGAATCGCTTCCGCGGCAACGCTCAGGATGCTGCTCCCGAGCTGGTCTGACTGACTGATCGCGTCGATTGGTACATCGCCCATGGCATCTCCGATGCAAATTGGAAAGCAGACTTTTTACGGTGAGACATGATATATGATGTCACGAAAAATCGATAAAAATTTTTGCTTCTTTGCGGAAAAATAGGCGCAAGCTGAAACGTTTGTACGCGCTAGATTCCTTTACTGATAAGGATTTCAACGCGTACAACAAAGATTTCTGAGAGCAGGGCGAAGAAGTTGCAGCGGAAAAATCCCATTCGAAAATAACGCGCGATTTTTTATTTTTTCGCCGCAAACGCGATATATCATATCTCGCATGATTTGCCGGAAAGCGGCGGGTCGGCGAGAGAGAAAGGATTGCGCCGGGCGCGCTGCGGTGCGACGGGCTGATTTCAATACTGGCAATGCGTTGAAAGGACTATCGATGACCAAGCTTTCCATCAATTGCGACATGGGCGAAGCCTTCGGCATCTACCATCTCGGCGACGACGCCGCAGTGATGCCTTACGTCACGCACGCCAACATTGCGTGCGGATTCCACGCGTCGGATCCGAACGTCATGTGGCGCACGGTTCGCGCAGCCAGGGAGCACGGCATCAAGGTCGGCTCGCATCCTGGCTTGTCGGATCGCGAAGGCTTCGGGCGGCGCGAAATGAAACTCTCGCGCAGCGAGACGGCCGCGCTCGTGCTGTATCAGACCGGCGCGCTGCGCGCATTTCTCGACGCGGAAGGCATGGCGATGTCGCACATCAAACCGCACGGTGCGCTCATGGGCATGGGCATGAAATACGCGGCGGTCGCAGAAGGCATCGCGGATGCCGCACTCGCACTCAATCTGCCGGTCATCACTTGCACGGACAGCGAAATGACGCGCGTCTTCGAGGCGCGCGGCGTGGAATACGCGTGCGAGTTTTACTCCGATCTCGACTACGACGACGAAGGCCGTCAGATCATCACGATGATCCACGAAGCGGTTGCGCCGGACGACGCCGTGACGCGCGTGATGCGCGCGCTCACGGAGAAGACAGCGAAGTCCATCAACGGCAAGTCGGTGCCAGTCGCGATCGACTCGATCTGCGTGCACAGCGACACGCCGGGCGCATTGCCGCTCGCGATGGCAGTGTTCGACGCCGTCGCCGACCGTCTCTGAGCCGCGAGCGGACGCGATCATGCAAGCCGTAAGCACATCGACCATAGTCACCGGCGCACGCGCGCGCGAGTTGATCATGCGCGCCCTCGCCATGGGCGTGCGTGCCATTGGTTCGTCGCTCGGGCCGAACGGCCGCGGCCTTATGTCCGATGGCGGCTCCGGCGGTCCGCTCTTCAGCTCGTCGGGACTGGATATCGCGCGTCGCGTGACGAACGAATCCGGCGCGGGATCGGTGGCGCTGCGCATTTTGCGCGACGCGTTGTGGCAGGTGCAGCGCGATCTCGGCGACGGCACCACGCGGACGGCCTGCATCGCCGTGGGCTTGTATGCAGAGGCGGCGAAATACATTGCGGCGGGCATGCCGCCCGCGTTGCTGAACAAGGCGATACAGCAGGTGCAGAACGAGTTTCCGGCCATCGTCGAAAACGAACGGTGCGACGCGGCCGACGCGCTCGAGATTGCCCGCAGCGCGTACGCAGACGAAGCGATTGCGCGCGCCGTGAGCGATGCATTCGCGCAGATGCCGGCAAAAGGCGCGATCGATGTCCAGCAAAGCCGCGAGCCGGGCGTTCGCTTCGAGCGCTACGCCGGCTACTGTCTCGACGTGCAGCCGGAAGTCGCGGGGGCGTCGGTGGAAGAGCAGGGATTGCGTTTCGACATGGACGCAGTCCATGTGCTGGTTGTCAACGAAGTGATCGCCGAGTTCGGGCCGCTCGCGCGCATCCTCGAACAGTTCGCGATGCATGCGAAATCGCTGGTCATCGTGGCACGGGGCTTCGAAGGCGCGGCCCGCGCGACACTGAGCGCGAATCGCGCGGCGCTTCGCATGCATGTGCTCGGCCTGATTCCGGCGGAAGTCGGGATCGACGCAATGCATGTGCTCGATGATCTTTGCGCCGCGACCGGCGCGACGGTGGTCAGCGAAGAAATGGGCACGTCGATATCGAACGTCCGCCCGTCCATGCTCGGCCGTGCGTCGAGACTCGTCGTCGAGCATGGACGCGCGGTTTTCGCGGGCGCGAATGGCGCTGCAAACGTGATCGATGAACGCCGCGCGCTTCTCGTCGCACAAGCCGGATCGACGCGCTATCTCGCGCTCGATCGCGAGAAGCTCGAACGGCGTGCGGCGCGGCTCGCCGGCGATTGGGGTGTGCTGCATATCGGCGCGCATACGCAGTGGGAAACGGAGCAGCGCGCGCAAGGCGCGCGAGCGGCGCTCGCGGCGTTGAGCGCGGCGGCGTCCTCCGGTGTCGTCGATGGCGGCGGCAGGGCGTTCTCCGGCATCGCCGATTCACTCATTGCGTTGCGCCCGCAGAGCGTCTGCGAGATCCGCCGCGCGGCGATCCGCTGCATCGCGGTGGGCTGCCGGACGGTGACTGCGCAACTCGCCGCGAATAGGGGCGGCGGCGAAAGTGCCGACATGCAACCCGACATGCCCTACCGGACGACCGACCCGTTGTCGACCACTCTTGCCATCTTGCAGCACGGTGTTTCCATTGCTGCAACCCTGTTGACCGTAGAGGTTTTGATATGTTGAGAATGCGTAGTGAAGGAACCGGCTGTGCCGACGCGCCGGTTTCTTCCATGGGCGAGTCCGCCCGCGCCGCAACGGCCGTCCGCGGTGCGCGAGAACCCGTTGCTGCAAAGGACGACTACATTCTTCGCGCCGTCGATCTCAAGCATCAATATGGCCAGGTCACGGCGCTCGACCATCTTTCCCTCGATGTGCGGCGCGGCGAATTCCTCACGATCCTCGGCGAAAGCGGTTCGGGCAAGACCACACTGCTGCGCGTGATTTCCGGGCTCGAGAAAGTCTCTCACGCGGCACAACTGACGCTCGACGGCGTGGATGTCCGCGACGTTCCCGCCGCCAAGCGCAACTGCACGACGGTGTTCCAGAGCTATGCGTTGTTCCCGCATATGTCGGTGGAGGAAAACGTCGCGTATGGATTGAAGCTGCGGGGTGTCGCCAGGGACGAATGCCGGCGCGAGGCGAACGACGCTTTGTCGATGGTGCGCCTGAGCGCGAAGGGCAGCCGCCGTATAGGCCAGCTTTCGGGTGGCGAGCGGCAACGCGTGGCGTTGGCGCGCGCTATCGTCACGCGGCCGGCGATCCTGTTGCTCGACGAACCACTCGGCGCGCTCGACGAAAAGCTGCGCTACGACATGCAGGCGGAACTCGTAGAGCTTCATCGAGCGCTCGGCATGACGTTCATCTACATCACGCATAGCCAGGAAGAAGCACTGACCATGAGCGATCGGATCGTGCTGATGCGGCGCGGGCGTATCGAACAATGCGGGACGCCGGAAGATCTGTTCGACCGGCCGTCGAACCGCTTCGCCGCCGAATTCATGGGCTTCGACAACGTGCTTTCATGTAGGGTCCAGTCCATCGCCGCGAGCGGTGAGGCGACGGTCCACTTCAACGGCACGGCGCTGCGCGGTGTATGCGCGACAGGCTCGCATCTGCGCACGGGAGACACCGCGCTCTTCGCCGTGCGCGCAGAACGGCTGACGCCGATCAAGCGGGCGGTGTCTGCGAGCGCCAGCAACGCGATTGCGTGCACGCCGGCCGAGCATGTGTATCGCGGAAAATACACCGACCAGACGGCACTCACGGCAGAAGGGACCAGGCTGAAGATTCGTAGCTGGGACCAAAGCGCAACACCCGGCGATTTCGATGCGGTGAGCTGCCGCGTTCAGGACTGCGTGATTCTTCCTCGTTAATTTTTCCGGTAGTACTTCTTAGAGGGCTGACCATGAAAGACCGAAATTCCATCACCTCGCAACTGGACCTCACGCGGCGCGACATGCTGAAAGGCATCGCTGTTACCGGAGCCATGGCCGTTGCCGGTACGCTGGGTCTGAGTCGCTTTGCGTCGGCTGCCGCGTCGCAAACTGTCAGCGCGTATGGCGTGACGACCGCGCAATTGAAAGACTGGTCCGTGCTGCAAAAATCGACTGGCCTGAAGATGCAATACGCCGGCTCGAATAACGATGTCGGCGTGTTCATGCGCGACGTCCTCGCGTCGCAGATGGGGAACAAGGCGGACATCTTCATCTTCGAAGGCGGCACGCAAAACATTCTTGGACCGCAGGGCGCGTATCTCGTCATTGACGAAAAGAATCCGAACCTGAAGCTGTGGCAACGCACGCCCGACGTATGGAAGCGTTCGGCGGTGGTCGTCGGGAAAGATGGCAAGCAATACGGCGTGCCGGTGATCGGCAATGCCGACAGCTTCGGCTATTTCCCCGACAAGCTTGGCGTGAAGGCCGACGGTTCCACCGATCTCTCGTGGAAGACCGTCTACGAAGATGACCGCACGCGCGGTCGCGTCGGTTACGACAACACGTGGAATTACTCGATCGGCGTTGCGGCGTTGTATCTGAAGTCGTCGGGCAAGGCGAAGATCGCCGATCCGGCGGACCTGTCGCCCGCTGAAGCGAAAACGGTGGTGGACTTTCTCGTCGCGCGCAAGAAGGCCGGCCAGTTCCGCACGCTCGTCAGTTCCTTCGAGCAGCAGATCCAGTTGCTGTCGAACCACGAGGTCGATGTCATCAATTGTTGGGAGCCCGCGGTGCGCGAGGCGAACCTGAAGCTCGGCGAGGGCGCGACGCGCTACGCCTATACGGAGGAAGGTTATTACAAGTGGGGGCATGGCGCGTACATTGCATCGCAGGCGAAAGGGCGCGGCAATCTCGACAACGTCTACACGATGCTGAACTATTTCCTCGATGGCGAGTATCGCGCGCTGCAGGCTCGCGACCGCGGCTATGCGGGACCGAACATGGACCTTGCCGTGGAATACGCGACCAAAAATAGCTGGACGCCCGAGCAGGTCGAAAGCCTCAAGGCGACGCAGCAGAAGGTGGATCGCAAGTTCGCGAAGCCGTTCGTCAGCACGACCACGCCGTCGCACTCGGACGCGATCGAAGACGAGTGGCAGCGGTTCCTGAACGCGTAATGGCCAGCGAAGCAAGGGCGACATCATGAGCAACCTGATTCAGAAGTTATCCAGCCGCGGCATGCGCACGCCGCTCGACCGCTCGCCGTGGCTGATTCGCAGCTTTCTTTTCGTGTGGTTGTTTGTCGTCATTGCGCCGCTGCTCGTGCTGGTTGCCTACAGTTTCTTCGACAGCCGCAACTTCATGATGGTCTACGAGCCCACGCTCAAGACGTGGGAGGGCATCTTCACGTCGGGCCGCTTCGAAGTAACGGTGCGAACGCTGCGTATTGCGATGACGGTGACACTGATTGAATTGCTACTCGCGTTTCCGTCGGCATTGTGGCTTGCAAAGGGCAATTGCACGAAGACGACGCGCGCTGTGGTCCTTGCGCTGCTGACTATTCCGTTCTTTCTCGACCAGTCGTCGCGAATTATTGTGTGGCGCGGCATTCTGGATGAGAACGGCCTGATCAATCATGTGCTGATGATGCTGCACATCGTGCAGTCACCCATCAAGGGCTTGCTTTACACGGAAGCGGCGGTGCACTTCGGCATGGTGATCTCGTACTTTCCCATGATGGTCCTGCCCGTCTACATGGCGATGAGCGTGATCGACGACACCCTGATCTCCGCCGCAGCGGACCTCGGGGCGACGCCGGCACGCATCGTCGCGGATATCATCCTGCCGCTCTCGCTGCCAGGCGTGCTGGCCGGCGTTGTGTTCACGCTCGGGCCGGCACTGGCCTCGTGGGTCGAGCCGAATCTGCTCGGCGGCGGCTTCGTCAACATGCTGAGTAATTCCGTCGACAGCGCCTATGGCGCCCTGCGATATCCCGTCGTTGCCGCGCTGTCCAGTTTTGTCGTTCTCATGATCGGCATCATTTTCGCGGTGCTGATGTTCGTGACGCGCCGTTTCGCCGACCTGTCCATGTCTTTCCGGAGTCTGCAAAGTTGAACCCGTCAGTTATTGAAATGCCGGCACCGACAATGGCCCGGCAGCCGCAGGGCCGTGCATGGAGTTACTGGGCCGGCTGGCCGCGCGTCGCAAAGTGGATTGCGTTCGGCGCGCTCGCGTTCATCTATTTTCCGCTGCTGTGGCTCGCGATGATGTCCGTGAGCTCACAACCGCTGTCCGGACTGCCGTTCCCGATATCCGGTGCCAACTATGTCGCGCTGTTCCAGTCGGGCGACTGGCTCGCGCCGTTCGGCATCAGCTTGCTGATTGCGCTCGGCGTGGGCGCGGTGACGGCCGTCACGGCAACGCTGGTCGGCCGCGTGCTGCCGCATTCGAAGCGCGCCGGCACGCTCGTGCTGCTCGCAGTGCTGCCACTCTTCATTCCGGGCATGTCGATGGGCGCCGCGCAGTTCATTTTCCTGCGCCCGATGATGGGACTGACCCTCGGCTACTGGTCGATCTTCCTTGGCCACGTGGTCTGGGCGTTCCCGTTCTCGCTGCTGATCGTGCTGGTCCTGACCACGCGTTTCGACAGCCGTCTCGTGGAAGCGGCCGCCGATCTGGGCGCGTCGGGATGGCGCACTTTCTGGGACATCGAAATGCCGATTCTGCGACCGGGCATCGTCGGCGCAGGAACATTCGGATTCCTGATTTCCTTCAACGAGGTCCAGCGTTCGATCTTCTTGCGCGGCACCGCCGAGACCATGCCTATCTGGAACTGGATGATGGCGTCGTCGCAACAATCGCAAGTGCCGGTGATTTTCTGTCTGGAGACGATCGTGCTCGCCGTGGTGCTGCCGTCGCTTGCCGCGCTGTTCTGGGTGCTCTTCGTCCGCATGGACAAGAACTGACCTGTCCTAACCTGACTTGAGGCTATACATGCATCACTCCGAGCCGCGATTCAGTCCCGCAGGCGACTCATTTATCGAAGTCGAGCTCGGTAATGAAATGAGCTTCGACCTGAACGTGAAGGTCCAGGCGCTCGCGCATGCGATCCGGGAAGCGCAGATCGATGGTGTCATAGAACTGGTTCCGGAACTGGCGTCGCTGCTCGTGTCCTACGACCCGGACCGCATTGCGTACGACGATGTCGTGATGGAAATTCGGAGCATCTTCGGCCAGCAATCGGGCGATGGTGTGCTCGACATGCCGAGCCGGCTTTTCTACGTGCCGCTGTACTACTTCGATCCGTGGACGCAAGAGTGCGTCGCGGATTATCGAAAGACCTATCCGGAGAAGCTGCCGGACCCCGAGTTGCTGTGTCAGGCGAACGGGCTAGCCGATCGCGCCGCGCTGCAACGCATGCACTCGGGCACGGAATACTGGGTCGCGGCGCTCGGCTTCTGGCCCGGCTTGTGTTCGCTCATGCCGCTCGATCCGCGCAACCGGCTGAGCGCGCCGAAGTACAACCCGCCGCGCGGCTGGACGCCGAAAGGAACGATTGGCGTGGGCGGCGGGCTGACGTCCATGTACCCCGACCGCACGCCCGGCGGCTACCAGATTTTCGCCCGCACGCCCATGCCCATCTGGGACAAGGATCAGCGTCTCGCCTCGTTCAAGGACAGTCTCGCTCTCTTTCGCCCAGGGGATCGCGTGAGCTTCACGCCGATCGGGCGCGAGGAGTACGACTTCATCGAATCGAAAGTGAATGACGGGACGTATCAGCATCCGATGATTGATTATCAGGTCTTCTCGGTCGCTCGGTATCGTGACTGGCTCAGCGGTCTTGACAAGGAGTAGGGCGATGCTGGAAATCATCAAGCACGGTCTGGAGACCACGGTGCAGGAGTTGCCGGGACGCATCGGCTATTGGGAACAGGGCTTCCCGCCATCGGGACCGGCCGACGCATGGTCGTTCAGGCTCGCGAATCTGCTCGCGGGCAATTCGCGCGATACGGCGGCGCTCGAGTGGCAGTTCATTGGGCCGACGCTGCGCTTTCATCGCGATGGTGCGATTGCGCTGACGGGCGCTGAAACGGCTGCCAGGCTCGACGACAAACCCGTTCCCATGTGGCAGACGATTCCGGTGCGCGCCGGTCAGGTGCTCGCGTGTTCGCCCGCGAAAACCGGCGCGCGAGGGTACATCGCGATCTCGGGCGGCATTGCGACTGCGAACGTGCTCGGTTCGCGCGCGACCTTTCACATGGCGGGACTCGGCGGCCTGGGCACGGGCGCGCTCAAGGCTGGTCAGCAGGTGCCGCTCGGCGAATCCGGCGCAACCCACAAGCTGATGAAAGTCGTCGATAGCGCCAGACCGCCGATCGCGCCCGTGGCAGGCGCGGGCACGACCGACAATCGCATCGCCGCGATGCTCGGACCAAACGATACGTGGCTGGACGACAACTCGATCATGATGTTTTTCGACAGCGAGTGGACCGTCAGCACGCAAAGCAACCGCACGGGTCTACGGATGTCGGGTCCTCAATTCACGTTCTCGGCGCAGGCGTATGCGAAACCCACCGAGCATGGCAGCGAGCCGTCGAATATTCTCGACCACGGCTATCCCGTCGGCGGCATCAGCATTGCCGGACAGACGCCGATCATCTTCATCCATGACTCGCCGAGCGCGGGCGGCTTCTTCGTGCCTTTCACCGTGCCGCGCTTCGACTTGTGGCGGCTCGGGCAGGCGCGGCCGCATGAAAAATTGCGCTTTCGCCGGACCTCGATGGCGCAAGCGAACGAAGGACGGCGCCGCCTGGACAAGCTGTGCAGCATTCAGTCGCTCATCGAAGTCGATACCGTCGGTGCTTAAACCACAGGAGAACATGCATGCCAACCGTTGACGTCAAGAGCGCAATACCCGGGACGTTCTATCGAAGCCCGGCGCCGGGCGAACCGCCGTTTGTCGCTGAAGGCGAGCACGTAAGCGCCGACACTGTGATCGGCAATATCGAACTGATGAAGCAGTTCAACGAAGTCTTTGCGGGGGTCGACGGAATCCTCACTGCGTTCATGATTTCCGACGCCGAAGCGGTGGATTCCGACGCCGTGCTCGCCATCATTTCCACGGATTGAGGACTGACATGCAACAAGGCATCCACACGCTGTTCGTCGCGAACCGTGGCGAGATCGCTGTGCGCATCATTCGTGCAGCGCGCGAACTCGGCATGAAGACGGTTCTGGGATGCAGCGAGGCCGATATCGACAGTCTCGCCGCGCGCATGGCCGACGACTGCGTGAGCGTCGGCCCCGCGCCGGCCGCGAAAAGCTATCTCGATGTCGCCGCCGTGGTCGCGGCGGCCAAAGCTTCCGGCGCCGATGCCGTTCATCCCGGCTACGGTTTTCTGTCGGAGAACGCGGCGTTCGCGCAAGCGGTCGTCGACGCCGGGCTGATCTTCGTCGGACCGTCGCCGCGTGCGATCACATTGATGGGCGACAAGGCGCAAGCTCGCGCCTGTGCGATGAAAGCCGGCGTGCCGACCGTGCCGGGCAGCGATGGCGTGGTCGAGAATCTGGCGGCGGCGATCACGGCGGCGGATCTCGTCGGTTATCCGGTCATGCTCAAGGCGGCCGCGGGTGGCGGCGGGCGCGGCATCCGCGTCGCTGCGGATGCGCAGGAGCTCGAGGCGCAATTCGCCATCGCGACGCGGGAAGCGCAGAGCGCATTCGGTTATGGCGGGCTGTATCTGGAGCGCTTTGTCGGCATGGCGCGGCACGTCGAAGTGCAGATTCTGGCCGATGGCGAGCGCGCGATTCACCTGTTCGAACGCGAATGTTCGCTCCAGCGCCGCCGCCAGAAGCTCGTCGAGGAGGCGCCGTCTCCGTCACTCGATGCCACCGTACGCGAGCGCATGTGCGCGTCGGCGGTCGCGCTTGCAGAGTCGGTCAATTACCGGGGGGTAGGCACGGTCGAGTATCTGTACGATCCGATCACGTCGGAATACTTCTTCATCGAAATGAATACACGCGTGCAGGTCGAGCATCCGGTGACGGAGATGATCACGGGCATCGATATCGTGCGCGAGTCGCTGCGGCTCGCAGCAGGTGAAGCGCTGCGCTATGCGCAAGCGGATATCGTCCTGCGCGGTGCCGCGATCGAATGCCGGATCAACGCGGAAGATCCTCACAAGAACTTCATGCCCGCGCCGGGCAAGGTCAGTGGGCTGCGCTGGCCGGCGGGTCCCGGCGTGCGGATCGACACGCATCTCTTCGACGGCTATGCAGTACCGCCGTACTACGATTCGCTACTGGCGAAGGTCATCGTGTGGGACGCGTCGCGCGCTGAAGCGATCGAGCGGATGAAACGCGCGCTCGGTGAATTCGACATCGTTGGCCTGAAGACAACCAAGCCACTGCATTTGGCCTTGCTCATGGACGACGGCGTGCGCAAAGGCCATTACCACACGCGATATCTTGAGGAGCATCTTGCTCGGCTCATGGCTCAATGATCTGCAGCAGAGCGCAGGAAACGGACTGCAGTGCGAGGACATTGTTGGGATCGACCCAACGGACCGTTAAGCCACTTGAATGGGTAAAGTGAGTCATGGTCGAGAAAATTTCGAGGTGGTCCGTGAAATGGCTCCGATGCAAACCGGGGCAGCAGGTAGGTCACGCTCGGCATTAACGATCGCGGGCGCGTTAGTCGGAACGCTCTCGATTTAGCTAGCTCTGGCTGGGCAGCAGGTCGTAGGTCGATGTGAGTCGAATAACGAATAACGGTAGTCCGTATTGGAAGGAGGTGTTGGTGTCCGCTAATTCCGGTAGCGGTGCCCATACATAGTGCCCGCGGGAGAGGGCCGTGAAGTGCCGCTGGACGGGTTCCAAGGACGCCGACAACTCATGAAGGCGTTGGTGTGTCGACTATGGCGAATCCCATCGTACGGCAATGGTAATAAAACCCTCCGTCCTGCACGATAAGCAATAAGGCATTCCCAGGAGATTCGTTGTGGTGAGAGTGCGATGCACCGCCTGGCGTGACGAAGGTGGCAAACCTGGACCAATGCACCGTATTACCGTTGACAATCGAATAACAGGACTCTCCTTCCAATACGAGCGAGATCGCAACTGAGTTGTGTCTATGTGGAATCTGGGAGGTCACGGCAGCGACTGAATTCAACGCCAGCGTCAAACTTGGCGTGATAGTCCCATACTTCGACGACTCCGACGCAAGCATGATCGCTATCGATTTCATGCCATTTTTCATTTCAAGTTTCTTTGCGTTGGCCAACGCCCGATGCATGGCTGCT
>NZ_JAAVUQ010000062.1 GCF_018449515.1 Caballeronia sp. dw_19
GACGCTAGAACCCACCACCCCGGCATCAACCCCAACCGCTAACCCCTTGCCCAACCAGAACCCCACCCAACCAGAACCCCAAGTGCGAACGAAAACCCCCTCACATATGAGGCTTCTTAAACCGCCCCATTCCCGCATAACCCGGCAACTGGTCCACCGTTTTCCCGATCGCTTTTGCATAAAGCGGCATCATATCCGGCAATCGCTTCATCAGATCGTGTACGCGCGCAGCGCCATACGGATGCATCCAGATAAAACCGTTCGGCGTGCGCCGCGTACGCGCATCAATCTTCTTCCATAACGTGATGGCGGCGCGCGGATCGTAACCCGCCCGCGATGCAATCTCGCTGCCAATCACATCGGCTTCGGTTTCATCGGCGGCGGTATATCGCATGGCCAGCAACTGCTCGCCAATCCCCAGCGGGGTCGAACTGATATCGGCGAAACCGAATAACGGCGGAATCGTTCCCGTACTCAATTGCGCCGCCTGCTGACGCCCCAGCCGATCACGCGCATGTTCGCGCAACGCATGCGCAATCTCATGGCCGATCATCATGCCAAGTTCGTTATCGTTGAGACGCAACCGGTCTATCAGCCCGCTATAAATCACAATCTTGCCGCCCGGCAGGCAATACATGCGAATCTCGTCCGAACGCACTACATTGACTTCCCACTTCCAGTTCTTCGAGCGGTCATTCCACTTCAGCGCAAACGGAATTTCACGATTGGCAATTTCGCGTGCACGCTTCACGAGCGGATTGTCGTCGCCCAGAAGATGCTTCGTGCGCCGGGCCTCGCGCAGGATTTGAGCGTATTCGTCGGCGGACTGCTGTTCCAATGTCGCCGATGGAATCAGGTTGCGGAACAACGCCGCATTGCCAAAACGGATCTGGTCGGTGGCGGCGGAATAGGGCGGTTGTACATTAGCCGGTGCCGCCGGCGCTGCATCGGAAGTCCCCGACGCCGCGGACACCGCGAAGCTCAAGCCAGCATGTAGCGACACAACGCAAGCGGCGACGCGGATCAGGGCGTGCACCTTCATTGGACAGGTCTCCAGGGCGCGATTTTCGGCAACAGTAACATGCCTGGAATAGACAGCGCAGCGCAGATCATGAAGTACTCGAACCAGCCTGTTTGCGCGACCACAAAGCCGCTCGATGCCGACGCCAACGTCCGCGGCACCGACGCAAGACTCGTAAATAGCGCGAATTGCGTGGCGGTATAACGCGGATCGGTCGTGCTCGCGATGTAAGCCACGAACGCGGCCATCGTCAGGCCGGTGGCGAAAGTTTCGAACCCGTAGAGCGCGGCCAGTGCCACGGGCGACGGCCCGATTTTCGCCAGCCACGCAAAGCCGAGCGTGGAAACGATCTGCAACACGCCAAAGATCCAGAGCCCGCGTGCAATGCCGATCTTCACCAGCCACACGCCCCCCACAATCCCGCCGGCCAGGCTCGCCCAGAACGCGACGGTCTTCGCAATGACGCCGATCTGCGTCTTGTTGAAGCCGATATCGAGGAAAAACGACGTGGAGAGCGTGGTCGCCATCGTGTCGCCGAGCTTGTACAGGAAGATAAAGCCAAGAATCAGCAGCGCCGTGCGCCAGCCGTCCCGGGCGATAAATTCGCGAAACGGCTGGATGATGGCATCGCGTAGGTTCTTGGGCGGCGTGCCATGCACTTCGGGTTCGTTGACCACGAGCGTCAACACCATGCCGGGCAGCATGAACGCCGCCGTGACGAGGAAGACGGTGGACCACGGCAGGTGATCGGCAAGAATCAGCCCGAGCGAGCCGGGAACGAGCGCCGCGATCTTGTACGCGTTCACGAAGACGGCGTTGCCGAGTCCCTGCTCGGTGTCCGCCAGGAGTTCGCGACGGTACGCATCGATCGCAATATCCTGGCTCGCCCCGAAAAACGCCACGAGCGCGGTCAGCGCGGCGACGGTCCAGATCTGGTCTTTCGGCGATATAAACCCGAGCGCGCCAATGGCCACGGCCACCAGCAGCTGCGTGACGAGCATCCAGCCGCGCCGCCGTCCCGGCCGCCAGCCCGGCAGGCGCGGCACGTAGCGGTCCATCAGCGGCGCCCAGATAAACTTCCAGGTGTAAGGAAACTGGATCAGCGCGAACAGCCCGATCTCTTTGAGGTTCACGCCTTCAGTGCGCAACCACGCCTGGACCAGATAGACGAGCGTGAAGAGCGGCAGCCCCGACGTGAAGCCGATAAACACGCAAATTAACATGCGTTTGTTGAGAAACGCGCGCCAGCCGGGGTGGTCTTCGTGAGCGGTAAGAGCGGGCGCCTCGTGTGGCGAGTTGGACATAGGATCGATTCGAAGCAGTAAGCGGTGTGCGAGCGACGAACCGGCAAGCTCAGTTCAGCTTCGCTTTACGCGATAGACCGCAAGGCTACCACGCCAGTTCGCCCCCCAACGGATGGACTGCCCACCGTGCAGCACCGCACGATCGAGGATTTCGATACCCACTTCCGGCGCCAGCGCCTCAAAATCCCGGATGGTGAGAACCCGTACGTTCGGCGTGTTATGCCATTGATACGGAAGCGTTTTCGACACCGGCATGCGCCCCTGCAAAACGGTTAGCCGATGCCGCCAGTACCCGAAATTAGGAAACGAGACAATGCATTCGCGTCCCACGCGCACGGTTTCACGCAGGATCGCGGCGGTTTGATGGATCGTTTGCAGCGTCTGCGACAGGATCGCGAAATCGAAACTATCGTCTTCGAACAGGCGCAAACCATCTTCCAGATTCTGCTGAATAACGTTCACGCCTTTCTGGGCGCACGCGAGCACGCCGGCGTCGTTGATTTCAATACCGTAACCCTTTACATCGAGTTCTTCGGCGAGCAGCGAGAGCAGCGACCCATCGCCGCAACCCAGATCCAGCACGGACGAGTTCGGTTCAACCCAGCGCGCAATGGCCCGGAAGTCCGAGCGCAGCGAAAGAGAATCCAGCGTGATTTGGTTCATGCGCCCACCTCGGCGGCAATGCGTTCGTAATAGGCGCGCATCAGGTTGTGATAACGCGCGTCGTCGAGCAGAAAGGCGTCGTGGCCGTGCGGCGCATCGATTTCGGCGTAGCTCACCGTGCGTTTGTGATCGAGCAGCGATTTCACCAGTTCGCGCGAGCGCGCTGGCGCAAAGCGCCAATCTGTCGAGAAACTCGCAATCAGATACTTCGCCGTGGTGTGCGCGAGCGACTTGGTCAGGTCGCCGTCGAACGCCTTGGCGGGATCGAAATAATCCAGCGCGCGGGTGATGAGCAGATACGTATTGGCATCGAAGTATTCGGCGAATTTATCGCCTTGGTATCTTAGGTACGATTCCACTTCGAACTCGACGTCGAAGTTGAAGTTGTACGCATCCAAGGCGCCTTCTGCCCGACGCAACGCGCGGCCGAACTTGGCGGCCATGTCGTCGTCCGACAGATACGTGATGTGGCCGATCATGCGCGCGACCCGCAATCCGCGACGCGGCTTGATGCCGTGCGCGTAATAATCGCCGCCGTGAAAATCGGGATCGGACAGGATGGCGGAGCGCGCGACCTCGTTGAACGCAATGTTCTGCGCGGAGAGTTTCGGCGTCGATGCCACCACAATGCAGTGCGCCACGCGGTCCGGATACATCATGCTCCACGCCAACGCCTGCATGCCGCCGAGGCTGCCGCCCATGACCGCGGCGAAGCGCTCGATACCGTATAAATCCGCTACGCGCGCCTGCGCGTGGACCCAGTCCTCAACGGTGACAACGGGAAAACTCGCGCCGTACGGTTTGCCGGTGACGGCGTTCACGCTCATGGGGCCGGTCGAACCGAAACATGAGCCCAGGTTATTGACGCCGATGACAAAGAACTTGTTGGTATCGAGCGGCTTGCCTGGACCCACCATGTTGTCCCACCAGCCGACGTTCTTGGGGTCGTCGGCATAGACGCCGGCCACATGATGCGAGGCGTTCAGCGCGTGGCAGACGAGCACGGCGTTCGAGCGGGCGGCGTTGAGCGTGCCGTAGGTTTCGACGACGAGATCATAGTCACCGAGCAAGCTGCCATTTTGCATGCGCAGCGGTTCAGTGAAATGCAGTGTTTGGGGAGTGACGATGCCGATTGATTCCATTCATTCCGCCTAAAGAAAACAGGGCGGCTAAACGGCGTCGGCGATGCGCTGGAAGAGACAAGTGGCGCGGCTGACAACCTCTTTAGCCGCATTTATAGTGAACCGGGTCAGGGTTCGCGCGCCCGCAATCGAGTCAGCAAATCGGCGCGTTGAAACAAATCAAGATAGCGGTGAAGTATATCGGAAAAACGGGAAAGGGGAGCTACGGGTACGGCTGGAGCAGCGAGCCCAAGCGATGAAGTTTGAAGTCCATACTACTTTTGTGATTTCAGGCGACTCGGGATACGCCTGGTCTATCTGAGACCGCGCAAGCCTTTCAAAGACCGGATCTTGAGATCGACATAATGCGGCCGGCCGCTGGTCGGCGACCGAAGAGACTTCCCGCCGCTGGCATTTAAAACCGACGGCAGATGCCCCGTGATCCAGACCGTGCGAATCCCCAAACGCTTATAGCGCTTCAAATGCCCACGCGTATCTTCTACAAGAACCGCGTCGGAGAGCGGCACATGAGCCCGCCGCATTGCGCGCCGAAGCATTCCTGCATCAGGCTTCGCGCGCCAATAACCGGTTCGGTCCTGCATATCCTCGATGGCAATCACGCGTTCAAACAGCTTGGCGATACCCAGTTCGTTGAGCACCGCGTGAGCATAAATTGAAGGCCCGTTGGTCAACACGATCTTCCGCCCCGGAAGCCCTCGGATCATCCGCGCGAGGCCGCGTTCGGCACGAACCATGGACCCGAGATCGGCGAAGGTATGGACGACGTGCAGGAAGTCGGCGGCGTCGATGGGATGATGGCGCACCAGGCCGAGCAGGGTGGCACCGTATCGCTGCGTATAACCGGTGCGCAACCGGTTGGCTTCGTCAACATCCACGCCCAGCCGGTCGATGATGTACTGCGTCATCCCGCGATTGATCGCGGGGAAAATCTCATGCGACGCGTGATGCAGCGTGTTGTCGAGATCGAATAACCAGACAGGGCGCCCGTGCGTGTTCATCCGGCGTCGGGAAGAACGCAAAAGCTCAACTCGAGCGCCGGCAGGTTCCACGTTCAATGAGCCACGTTCAATGCGAACGAATCATGGTCCCGAACGGCTGCTCGGTCAGGATCTCGAGCAGCACCGAATGCTCGATTCGACCATCGATGATATGCACCGAGCGCACGCCGCTCTTCGCTGCGTCGAGCGCCGATGAAATCTTTGGCAGCATGCCACCGGAAATGGTGCCGTCGGCGAACAGCGCATCAATCTCGCGTGCAGAGAGATCGGTCAGCAGGTTGCCTTCCTTATCCATCACGCCGGGGATGTTCGTCATCATCACGAGCTTCTCGGCGTTCAGCACCACGGCGAGCTTGCCCGCGACCAGATCGGCGTTGATGTTGTAAGACAAACCGTCTTCACCGAAGCCGATTGGCGAGATGACCGGAATGAACGCGTCGTCCTGCAGCGCCTTCACGACGGCCGGATTGATGGCTTCGACTTCACCCACCTGACCGATATCAATGAATTCTCCTGGATTGTCGCGATCCGGCATCATTAACTTGCGCGCGTGGATCAGGCCGCCGTCCTTGCCGGTGAGGCCGACCGCATGGCCGCCGAAATGATTGATCAACGTGACGATGTCCTGCTGCACTTCGCCGCCGAGCACCCATTCGACCACTTCCATGGTCTCTTCGTCGGTGACGCGCATGCCCTGGATAAACGTGCCCTGCTTGCCGATCTTCTTGAGCGCCTGATCGATCTGCGGACCGCCGCCGTGAACGATCACCGGGTTCATTCCGACCAGTTTCAGCAGGATCACGTCGCGCGCGAAGCCCTGTTTCAGGCGCTCCTCGGTCATCGCGTTGCCGCCGTACTTGATCACGATCGTCTTGCCGTGATACTGCTTGATATAGGGCAACGCCTCGGCCAGGATTTCGGCTTTCAGGGTCGGCGCGATCTGCGTAAGGTCGGGAAGCTCGGACATGGCGGCGATAAGGCGAAGAGCAGTTTAAACAGGCGGAATTGTACAGGACTGACGCGCTGCATCAGCGCGTTTCCGATAGCATTCCGATGACGGGTGAAAGTTAGCCTCTGGTCGCGCCAGTATGGGGTTGGCGCGTGAAATAATGATGCGATCGGGCAGGCGTGGGCGGGTCAAAACGTGGCGCTTCGGCAACGGCCGCATCGCGCGCAATGCGGCTCGTGACCGCGTGTTTTGTTTTCGAAAGGCTTGGCTCCATCATGCGTTCCACCGACCCCGCTCCTCAATGCTGCGCCCTGTGCGGAGCGTTTTTCCGTTGTGCTCAGCAAACCGGCGATGCGCAATGCTGGTGCGCAGCGCTTCCGGCTTTGCCGGCCGAGCGCTTGAATCCGGGCATGACGTGTCTTTGCCCGGATTGTTTGCGCGAAGAGACGCAACGTAGCATAAACGTGTGAATGTCGCGTTCGTGGCTGCGTTGGCGGAATGTGCGTGCGCATAAAAAAGCGGCGGTCCGTTGCCGGATCGCCGCTTTTTGCAGACTTAAACCTCTCGTAATGCTTACACGGCCGCTTTCTTTGCCGCCCGCTTACGCGGCGCCGCGCCTGTATGCGTGGCCGCGAGCGCGGCCAGATCACGCGTGACGTCGTCCATCACCGGCTCCCACTTCGAGAATTCCTTCTGCCGATACAGCGTCGCCGTCGGATACCACGGGCTGTCAGTGCGCTCCAGTTGCCAGACCCAATGCGGATTGGTGTCGAGGAGAATCCAGGTCGGCTTGCCGAGCGCCGCCGCCAGATGCGCCACGCTCGTGCAAACTGTAATCACGAGATCGAGTGAATCGATGAACGCAGCCGTGTCGTCGAATGATTCAAACTTGCCGGTGCGATCCGCGATCTCAAAACCACTGTCCCGAGCCGTGGATACCGCGCCCGACGCATCCTTCTGCAGCGAGAAGAACGCGACATTCTCGATTCCGCTGAACGCTTTCGCATACCGTTCAATCCCCACGCTGCGGAACATGTTGCGCTGATGACCTTCGCTGCCGCTCCATACAAGGCCCACGCGCAGGCGTTTGTCGGCGGCGAATTCGGCACGCCAGTCGGCGGCGAGGTCGGCGTCGGCGGAAAGATACGCGCGCTTCGCCGGAATGGTGTCCGCGTCGACGCCGAAATGCAGCGGCAGGCTCAGCAGCGGGAAATGGAAGTCAGCCGCGGGCAACGGCCCGTCATGCGGCAAACACTCGACGCCTTTCGGCGCCATGCGCGCCATCAGCGGATGCAATGCCTTGAACGCGGCCCACACCAGCGTGCCGCCCTGCGCGTGAACCTTTTTCGCCAGCATTGGGACGAAACGGCAGAACTGCAGCGCGTCGCCGAAACCCTGCTCGCCCCACAGCAACAAGGTCTTGCCGCGTAGCGCTTCGCCGTTCCATCGTGGCATCGTGAAGTTGGGGTGCGCGTTGCGTAGCTCGCTTGAACCGTTCCAGCGCGACTCGAAATTGGCCCAGCCGCGCGCGTAATTGCCCTGCACGAGATCGAGAATGGAGAGATTGAACGGAAGGCGCTGCATCGCGGGCGCGATACGGAGCGCCGTTTCTGCGGCTTCGGTGGCCTCCGGCCAGCGCTGCGCTTCTTTCAACCCGAGACTGTAGTTCGACAACGCGAGCGCATTCGACGGATTGATCTCGATCGCGCGCTTCCCGGCCGAGAGCGCACGATCGAGCTCCCAGCGGCGCGGATAGATGCGTGAGAGATTCGTCCACGCTTCGATATCGTCGGCATTCGCGGCGACGGCTTCTTCCAGCATGGCCAGTGCTTTATCTGCGCTGCCCGTGATTTCGTAGGCGACCGCCAGATTGTTGCGCAGCGTGAAGATGGCCGGATTGATCGCGTGGGCGCGTTCGTAGAAAGGAATTGCATCGGCGTGACGGTTGGCGAGCTGGAGCGCATAACCGAGATGCCAGAGCGCGAGCGCGTGCTGCGGATGCTGATCGACGAGTTGAGCCGCGAGCTGAATACCTTCGCCGATACGGCTTTGCTTCAGCATTGCGTCGATCAGGTCGAGGCCGATCTCCGGCCGGTCGGATTGCAACATCATGGCTGCTTGCAGCCACACAGCGCGTTCGGCCTGATTGCCTTGCGTGTTCGCGCTGCGAGCGTTGTCAATGAACGCGGTCAGCGCACGCGGGATAATGGTGTCTTGAGCGGCGCCGGTTTGCGGCGCTTCGCTGAGAAGCTGACTGGGGCGGGAGGATGGGCTGTTAGTCATTTTGTGTATGCGGCCTGGCCGCCCTGTACGAGACAACGTTGGATGATGCGGCAATCCCCTTTGTCCAACCATTAGACTAATCTGAAATTTGAGGTGAAATTCACCGCGATGCATCGAATAACGAACACAGGCAGCGTCAATCTCGGTCACCTGTTTTGGCTTCGCAGTCTTGCGATCATCGGTCAACTTGTTACCATCGCCGTCGTACAGGCATTTTATGGTGCGCATCTCCCGTTAGCGGCCATTCTGACTATTGTCGCGCTTGAGGTATTGTTCAACGCGCTGACATGGGTACGCGTTGCGCGCGCGCAGCCTGAAACGAATCTCGAACTGTTCGGGCAACTCTGGGTCGATCTCGGCGCGCTGTCCGCGCTGCTGTTCCTGAGCGGCGGCGCCACGAATCCGTTTGTCACGCTGTACCTGCCGTCGCTCGCGATCGCCGCTGCTGTGCTGCCGTGGCGTTTGACCATCTGGCTCGCGTTGTTCGCGGTCGTTTGTTATTCGCTGCTGACGGTCAGCTATGTGCCGCTGAATATGGAAGATCCGCTGAATTTGTTCGAATATTTCCGCATCGGGCTATGGGTGAACTTCATGGTCAGCGTGGGGTTGATCGGCTGGTTCGTGGCGCGGATGTCGCGGGCGCTGCGGGCGCGGGATTTTGCACTGGCCGATGCCCAGGAGCGGCTTCTGCGCGACGAGCGCGCCGTGGCGCTGGGGGTCCAGGCGGCTACGGTCGCCCATGAAATTGGCACGCCGCTGTCGACCATCGCCATGTTGAGCGAGGAGTTACGCGATTCCGCCCGTCGCGACCCGCATCTCGCCCCCTATTCCGCCGATATCGAACTCCTCGAGCAGCAAATGACGTTGTGCACGTCCGCGCTCGCGCGCCTGCGCAGCCGCGCGACCGGACCCACGCCGCGGCAACCGCTGGATGACTGGCTGCATGGGTTTGTCGAACAATGGCGGTTGCGGCATCCGCATGTGCGTTTCGAGTTGATTGAGTTGGAAGATGACGCCGGGGAACACAAACGCGCAGGGCTGTTTCTCAGCGATCCCGTCGCAGTAGGGCAAATACTGACCATTCTGCTGGATAATGCGGCGCGGGCCAGCCGCGATTCGGTGACGCTCGCGACGTCGGCGAGCCGGCACCTTGGCGAGCCCGTGATTCAATTCGATGTCCGCGATCAGGGTCCCGGCATTCCGGTGGCATTGCGGGGTTCGCTCGGCGCGATGCCCGTCGACAGTACGCAAGGCGGCCACGGTGTCGGCTTGTATCTGGCATTCTCGGCAGCTACACGGCTTGGCGGGTCGATCGAGCTCACGCCAGCCAGCCCGCGCGGTACGCACGCCATCCTGCGTCTCGCCGACACAAGCGTCCCCGAATCGCGGGAAAAAGCAGCAAGGACGGGCCGCGGCGGCGTCGCCGCTTCCGTCACTACGGAGAAAAGAGCATGAGCGATACAAATTTTTTGGTCATCGACGACGATGAGGTTTTCTCGGGCATCCTCGCGCGCGGTTTGACGCGGCGCGGCTATACGCCGCATCAGGCGCACGACGCCGCCACGGCGTTGAGATTGGCGAACACGCAAAAGTTCAGCCAGATCACCGTCGATCTGCACCTCGGCAACGATTCCGGGTTGACGCTTGTCGCGCCCTTGCGCGATCTTCAGCCCGATGCACGGATTCTCGTGCTGACGGGTTACGCGAGCATCGCGACGGCGGTTCAGGCCGTGAAAGATGGCGCCGATAACTATCTGGCCAAGCCGGCGAACGTCGAGACAATCCTGTCCGCGCTGCAGGAGGAGGCCAGCGAGCAGACGGCCGAAGAGGCTATCGAGCATCCGGCGCTGCTGTCGGTCGCGCGGCTGGAGTGGGAGCATATCCAGCGCGTGCTGGCCGAGAACAGCGGCAATATTTCAGCCACGGCGCGAGCGTTGAACATGCATCGGCGGACACTGCAGCGCAAGCTGGCGAAGAAACCCGTGCGGCAATAAACGTTATGTAGAACGTAAAAGGGCGGCTCCCGATTTCAGTCATTCGCTGAAATACGGAGCCGCCCTTTTTTTGCTAGATCGCCTGCTGGATTGCGTTACAGCACGTAGCGCGACAAATCTTCGTCTTCGGCTACGTCGTTTAACGCTTTATCGACGTAAGCCGCATCGATTTTCACCGGATGACCCGTGTGATTGCCCGCCGCGAACGACACTTCTTCAAGCAACTTTTCGATCACGGTATAGAGCCGACGCGCACCGATATTCTCGGTCTTCTCGTTCACTGAAAACGCAATCTCAGCCATCCGGCGAATACCGTCCGCGCTGAAATCCAGCTCGACGTCTTCCGTTGCCAGAAGTGCCGTGTACTGCTTCACGAGACTGGCGTCGGTGGTATTCAGAATGGATTCGAAATCCTCCACGGACAGCGAATCCAGCTCGACGCGAATCGGAAAACGCCCTTGCAGTTCGGGGATCAGATCGCTCGGCTTGGCCAGATGGAACGCACCGCTGGCGATAAACAGGATGTGATCGGTCTTGATCATCCCGTATTTCGTATTGATGGTCGTGCCTTCCACGAGCGGCAGCAGGTCGCGCTGCACACCAGCCCGCGATACTTCCGCGCCACCCGTCTCGCTGCGCGAAGCGATCTTGTCGATCTCGTCCAGGAACACAATGCCGTTCTGCTCGACGTTCTGAATGGCCTTGGTCTTGACCTCATCGTCGTTCAGCAGCTTGCCGGCTTCTTCGTCGGTGAGCAGCTTCAGCGCGTCCTTGACCTTCACCTTGCGCTGCGTCTTCTTGCCGCCGCCGATATTCGCGAACATGGAACGGATCTGGTCGGTCATTTCCTCCATGCCCGGCGGCCCCATGATATCCATGGTCGCTTGCGGCGCTTCGATGTCGATCTCCACTTCCTTGTCGTCGAGCAGACCTTCTCGCAGACGCTTGCGGAACGTTTGACGCGTGCTGTTCGCGCTGTCGTCGTGCAACTCGGGTGTGCTGCTGAAACCGGCCGCTGGCCGGGCGCTTGGCAGCAGGATGTCCAGGATCCGGTCCTCGGCGCGATCGATCGCTCGCGAACGTACCTTGCGCATCTCGCTTTCACGCGTCTGCTTGACCGAAATTTCGATCAGGTCACGCACGATGCTGTCCACATCGCGACCCACGTAGCCGACCTCGGTGAACTTCGTTGCTTCGATCTTGATGAACGGTGCGTCCGCGAGTTTCGCCAGACGCCGCGCGATTTCCGTCTTGCCGACGCCGGTCGGTCCGATCATCAGGATGTTCTTCGGGGTGATTTCCTGGCGCAGCGGTTCGGCGACTTGCTGGCGGCGCCACCGGTTGCGCAGCGCCACGGCGACCGCTTTTTTCGCGCGGCCCTGGCCAATGATGTGTTTATCGAGTTCCGAGACGATCTCGGCGGGAGTCATGGTGGTCATCGTTCGTCCTTGTCCTGTGCTCGCGAATACGCGAAAGCGGTGTTACTCGATCGTCTCGATGACGCGATTGTGGTTCGTGTAGATGCACATATCGCCCGCGATTGTCAGTGCCTTTTCGACGATATCGCGCGGCGAGAGTTCGGTGTTTTCGGTGAGTGCCTGCGCTGCGGCCTGCGCATACGCACCGCCCGAACCGATCGCGCAAATGCCGTTTTCCGGATCGAGCACGTCGCCGTTACCCGTGATGACGAGCGTGGTTTGCGCGTCGGCGGCAATCAGCATGGCTTCCAGCCGGCGCAGCATGCGGTCCGTGCGCCAGTCTTTCGCGAGTTCGACGGCGGCGCGTGTCAGGTTGCCCTGGTGTTTTTCCAGCTTGGCTTCGAAGCGGTCGAGGAGCGAAAACGCGTCGGCCGTGCCGCCCGCGAAACCGACCAGGACCTTGCCGCCATAGATGCGGCGCACTTTCTTCGCACCGCCTTTCATCACGATATTGCCGAGGGTGACCTGGCCGTCGCCACCGAGGGCGACCTTGTCGCCGCGTCGTACGGAGACGATGGTCGTGCCGTGAAACTGTTCCATGTGCATTCCTTTGAAAGCGGAGTGGGCGCGGCGGCCAGTTGACCGGTGTGCCGCCGCGCCGCCGGGGAATCCTTTGGGAGCATGAAGAGCCCGGACACGCTGCAGCATTGCGCTCGAACGGACTCTTGTAATGCCCACGCCACGAAAGCGCGTCCAGTTCATTTTAGGGCGCGGCGGAATTTATCAAGGCGCTTCTTGCGGCATCTTGCGCGCGATGGCGTTGTGGACTTGCCTGTTCGTTGGAGCAAGCGCCGCCCGGTGCGAAAACGGCGCGTAAAAACAAAAAGGCACACGATTTTTCGTGTGCCTTTTGTGTTTTCAAGCGCCTTCTAATTTCTTCGAACCAAATCCCGGCCGGCAGGTTTCCCGCCGCGGCCGAGGCCGCAGCGTACGCTGCCGCGGCAGATCAGTCGCCGAACAGCTTCTGGCGCAGTTCGCGTCGTTCCTGCGCTTCGAGCGAGAGCGTCGCCGTCGGGCGCGCGATCAGGCGCGGAATGCCGATAGGCTCGCCCGTTTCCTCGCACCAGCCGTAGTCGCCGGACTCGATACGCGCAAGCGACTGCTGCACTTTCTTCAGCAGCTTGCGTTCGCGATCGCGCGTACGCAGTTCGAGGGCGTGTTCTTCCTCGATCGTCGCGCGATCAGCCGGGTCCGGAACGATGACGGTTTCCCGCAGGTTTTCCGTCGTCTGGCCCGCATTCTTGAGAATGTCGGCCTGCAACTGTTCCAGTCGGACCCTGAAGAACGCGAGTTGATCCTCGTTCATGTAATCCTTGTCGGCCATCTTCAGGATTTCGTCTTCGGTCAACAATCGTTTCGTCGTCATCTGGCTTGCTTCTTCAATGTGGGGCGATGTCGTTCGCCATCTTCGCGGTCGCTCGCCGCGCTCGCCGCCGCCGTCGTCCGGATTACCCGCACTTCGGCGATACTCGCCAACAATTACTGCATGCACTTACTACGCTAAACGGGCTGCGACTCTCGCGGCGCTGGACGGCGCCACGCGGGGCCGATTTTATCTAGACCGCTGCATCTAGACTGATTCGTCTGTTTCGTCTGGGCTGATTTTCAAGCAATTCGACCGGTGCCCGATGTTCGGAACAACACCTTACCTTTCACTTCCACGCTTTCACCCGGTTTGCAATACAACGGTGAAATGTTGCTCGCGGCGCCGGCGGGAGCGCTTTTCAGACTCTTTTCAGCCGCACTTGCGCCGGGCTTTGTAGTAAAGGCTCGGCGGTGTACCGGCTTCTCCAGTGGGGCTGTATTGTAACTGAATCGCAAATGCGCACTACACCCAAGCAAAACACTGGCGCGATTCGTTCGTTATCTCAAAAATATAACGCGCTGACGTTTAAAAAGCGATGGTTCTTGGTGGGCGTGAACACATATTGCAACTACGTTCATCGCGAAAAAGCACCGCCTCACGAAGGCGCAGCGATTTTAGCCTCGCTTAACGGCCGCAATGGTTGCGCTTCGGGAGAGAAATAGCGAGAACTGTGCCAAAAACGGAGGTTTTGGATTGAGCGGCGGCGCGAAGCCGCCGTGTGAGGGCTTCGCGTTTCGCCGGTTTCTTCGGTTTCTTTAATCTCTTCGATCAGACCAGGCAGGCGGTCAGCCCGTCGATGATCAAATCCTGCGGCAATTCAATCCCAATGAACACCATCTTGCTGTTCTTCTTTTCGATCGGTTGCCATTTCGCGGCAAGATCGCTGCCCATCATCTGATGCACGCCCTGGAACACGACCTTGCGATCAACGCCTTTCATATACAGCACGCCCTTGTAGCGCAGCAGGCGTTCGCCGTAGATCTGCAGGATGCCGCCGAGGAAATCTTCGAGCCGGTTGGGATCGAAGGCGCGGTCGCTGCGGAATACAAACGACTTGATCTTGTCGTCGTGATGCGCGTGGTGGTGATTCGCGTGGCCATGCTCGTGGTCGTGGCTGTGATCGTGGCCGCAGGTGGCGTGGTCGTGATCGTCGTCGTGCGCATGGTCGTGCCCGGCGTGGTCGTGATCGTGCGCGTGATCGTCTTCCGCCAGGAAATCCGGGTCGATTTCGAGCTTCGAGTTCAGGTTGAAGCCGCGCAGGTCGAAGATTTCCTTGATGTCAGCATCGCCGAAGTTCACGACTTTGATCGCAGCGCGCGGGTTCATGTGAACGAGGCGGTGCTTCAGTGCGTCGAGCGTGGCGGCGTCGACCAGATCGGACTTCGTGATGAACAGGCGGTCCGCGAAACCTACTTGGCGCTGTACCACTTCATGCTCGTCGAGCTGATGGTTGGCGTGCTTTGCATCGACCAGCGTGATGATTGCGTCGAGCAGGAATTCGTCGGCGATGGTGTTGTCCATGAAGAACGTCTGAGCGACCGGGCCAGGATTCGCGAGCCCGGTTGTCTCGATCACCACGCGATCGAAGTTCAGCGTGCCGGCCTTCTTGCGCTCGGCGAGATCTTCAAGCGCCCGCGCGAGGTCGCCGCGAATCGTGCAGCAGATGCAGCCATTGCTCATCTGAATGATCTGCTCGTTCGTTTCCTGAACGAGGATCTCATTGTCGATATTTTCTTCGCCGAACTCGTTCTCGATCACGGCGATCTTCATTCCGTGCTTGTCGTTCAGGATGCGCTTGAGCAACGTGGTTTTGCCGCTGCCTAGAAAGCCGGTCAGGATGGTAACGGGAATCATGATGGTCGCCCTGTTCTTTAAAGTCGAAGGATCGTGCAGCATGTTTTCGAGCTACGAAGCGCGGTCTGAAACGCCTGCGCTACACCCAAAAACATGCGGTCGGTCGATTATTGAAACATATTTGTCAAGCGGACGCTCTGTGCTGCCCTGAATGCGCGCTCTCCGAAGCGCTCAACTATGGGCGATCACGCGATTTGCAACAATAGGCCTTTCAGGTATTCCCCTTCGGGAAACGCGGTTAAAAGCGGGTGGTCGACCCCTGCGCTCAGGCGCTTCAGGATACGCGCGTCCACTTTCGCATCGGCCGCGGCGCCTGCCACGATCTTTTGGAACAGATCGGCGTCAATGGCGCCCGAGCACGAGTAGGTAAACAGCAGGCCGCCCGGGCGCAACAGCTTGAATCCGGTCAGGTTGATGTCCTTGTATGCCCGCGCGGCGCGGTCCACGTGTTCCCGCGAAGGCGCGAACTTGGGCGGATCAAGCACGATCAGGTCGAAGCGCTCGCCTTCCTCATGCAAGCGGCGCAAGGTCTTGAAGGCGTCGGCGTCGAGCCATTCGGCGCGTTGCGGATCGAAACCATTCGCGATGACATTTTGCCGGGCGAGGGCCAGCGCGTCGCCGGAGGAATCGATCGACACCACGCGTTTTGCCTCGCCTTTCAACGCCGCCAGCGAAAAACCGCCGGTATAGCAGAAGCAGTTGAGAACATCGCGGTCGCCGGCGTATTGGCGCACGAGCGCGCGATTGTCCCGCTGATCGATGTAGAAGCCCGTTTTATGACCCCGTTCGACGTCGATGTGATACCGCACGCCGCCTTCGTTCGCTATCAGAGTGGCCGGAGGCGGATCGCCGGCCAGCACGCCGGTGATCTGTTCGAGCCCTTCCTTCTGCCGGATCGACACGTCCGAGCGTTCGTACACGTTCGGGCAGCCGGTCGCGCCGATCAGCGCCTGCACGATCGCCTCTTTCCAGTGTTCCACGCCCGTCGCCATGAACTGGCAGACCAACTGGCCGCGCTGGCTTTCATCGTCCGCGATGTAGTAATCGACGATCAAGCCCGGCAGCCCGTCCGCCTCCCCGAAAATCAGCCGCGTGGCGCCGGTATCGCGCACCATCGATTGCCGGTGGGCGATCGCCCGTTGTACACGCCGCTTGAAAAACGCGTGATCGATGGGCTCGCTTTCGTCGAAACTCCAGACACGGGCGCGAATCTGCGAGACCGGGCTGTATGACGCGCGTGCCAGAAACCGGCCATCGTGGGCGCGGATCAGCACGGTTGCACCGGGTGCGGGCTTGCCTTCCACATGTTCGATCGCGCTTTCGTAGATCCATGGATGGCGGCGCGCAAGCGACTTGTCTTTCGCCGGTTTCAGCGTAATGGTGTTCATTCGGGTCTTCGGTGAAAGCGCTGACTGGACAGGGGAAGTGAACGCTGGGGAGGTTTCGGGCCGCGTTTTTGTTGCTGTTTCTGTTTCTATTGGCAGCGAGAGAATCTGGTGGTTACGCTCGTTACACGGGGAGTTGGCCACGTTTCCGGGCGCAGCGGCGCGTCCGTATCTTGTTGCTTGCACTTGCGGCCATGCCGGCTTAGTCGCGTTTTTTTGCGCGCGGATGCGTCTGGTCATAGACGCGAGCCAGATGCTGGAAATCGAGCGACGTATAAACTTGCGTGGCCGCGATACTCGCGTGGCCGAGCAGTTCCTGCACGGCCCGAAGATCGCCGCTGGATTGCAACACGTGCGTGGCGAACGAATGCCGCAACACGTGCGGATGCACATTCGATGGCACGCCGGCCAGCAACGCCATGCGTTTCACCCGATCACGCACCACGTTCGGCGACATCCGGTTGCCGCGCACCGACAGAAACAGCGCGTGCGGATCGTCTTTCACAAATTGCCCGCGCACTTCAATCCACGCGCGCAGCGCGGTGATCGCCTTGCTGCCCACGGGCACCGACCGCCGCCGGTTTCCCTTGCCGAGCACATTGACTTCGGTGCTGGCGAGGTCGAGCCAGCCGGCAGACAAATATCCTTCGGATTGCACGAAATGCACGTCCAGTCCGACCAGTTCGGCGAGCCGCAAGCCCGACGAATAGAACAGTTCGAGTATGGCGTGGTCCCGCAGCGCTTCCGGCGTGTCGGCCTGGGGGGCTTCCATCAGCGCGTTGGCGTCGTCGACAGAAAGCGCCTTGGGCAGGGACTTCGCGCGTTTCGGCGCGCGCACGGTCGCGACCGGATTGGCTTGCATTTCAACCTGCTCGGCAAGCCATCGATAAAACGCCCGCCAGGCCGATAACCGATGCGCAATTGAGCGCGCCGACAACCCGCCGCCATGAGCGCGCGCTACAGCGCCACGCATGTCGGTGGCGCTCAGCGATTCCAGCGCCCGGCCGTTGGCCAGCTTCTTCAGTTCGTCGAGTTCGTGCGTATAACCGCGCAACGTGTGGTCCGATAATCGCCGCTCGTGCTCGAGCATCGACAGATAGGCGGTTACCGGATCGTCGGTCATGTCAGTGGGGCAGCAAGCGGCTGAGCGCGGCGCTGGCAAGCGTGCCGATTTGCGTAAGAAAGTCGGTGGCCATGCCTTCGTGGAACCGGCGTGGATCGGGCGAACCCATGACCAGCAAGCCGAATACGGGGGCTTCAGGACCGGCGACCGGATCACGCAGCGCGAGCAGCGCGATGGATTCGGTGGTGTTGGCGGTATCGACGACACCATCCGTTGTAGCCGATGCCACCGAGACCGAACTCGCCGACGTCAGCCACTGGGCGGCCTCAAAGCCGGTATTCGGCCCGCAATACGGCGCGGCCAGGCTGCTCGTGAAGGAACGGACTTCCTCGCTGGTAGTCCGCGCGAACTCGGCTTGCGCGTAGGGCTCTGCGACATCCCACACGCGCAGCGCGGCTTGCGGCACCTCAAAGATTTCGCACAGGCCGGCGGGGATGGTTTTCGGCAGGGCATGCGGATCGCGCTCGGACATGACCCGAATTGTCCATCGATGAAACTTCGCGGCGATGCTGTCGTTCTCATGTCCGTAACGAAGCAATTCGGCCAACCGGCGTTCGATCTGCTTGTTCTTGTCGCGCAGCATCTGCATCTGACGCTCTTGCAGCGACACTGCGGACTTGCCATGCGGATTGGACAGCCGGATCGAGCCCAGCAACTCTGCATGCTCGGCAAAGAAATCCGGATTGGCGATCAGGTAGTCGGCGACTTCACGTTCATTCATGGTATCGGGCAGCATCGGGTTCCTGACGGTCAGTCGGCGTTAGCGAGTTTGGCATCAAGCTCGATCTCGCCTTCGAATACGGTGGCGGCGGGGCCGGCCATGAAGAGCGGGGCCGCGGCATTGTGCGCGCCCTCCCAGGCGATGGTCAGCACGCCGCCGTGAGTCTGGACCTGCACCGGCGAGTCGAGCAGACCGCGCCGGATACCCGCTGCGACCGCCGCGCATGCGCCCGTGCCGCACGCCAGCGTTTCGCCCGCGCCACGTTCGAAAACGCGCAGCTTCACCGCGCTACGATTCACGATCTGCATGAATCCCGCGTTCACCCGATTCGGAAAGCGCGTGTGATGTTCGATCACCGGTCCCTCGGTCAGCACCGGTGCATTTTCAACGTCGGCCACGATCTGTACGGCGTGCGGATTACCCATCGACACCACCGAGACCCAGCGTGTTTCACCTTGTACGTCGAGCGGCCAGAGCGTGTCGTGGCCTTCGGTGCGGCCTTGCAAGCCTTTCGCGTCGAACGGCACCAAAGCAGGTTCGAACTCCGGACGGCCCATGTCCACCACCACGTCGCCGTTCTCCTGCATGGTCAGCACGATCACGCCGTGATGTACTTGTACCCGAACGCTCGTCTTGCTGGTAAGGCCCCGGTCGCGCACAAACTTTACAAAGCAGCGCGCGCCGTTGCCGCAATGCTCCACTTCGCCGCCGTCGCAATTGAAGATGCGGTATTTGAAATCAACGCCTTCAATGTCCGGTTTTTCGACCAGCAGCAACTGATCCGCGCCGACGCCGAAATGCCGGTCCGCGAGCGCGCGCACCTGGGCTCCGTTCAGCGAGAGCGGTTTGGAGTAGCCGTCAAGCACGACAAAGTCGTTGCCCGCGCCGTGCATTTTGGTGAATTCGAGTTTCATGACGCTATTGTAAGTGACGCGCAGCAAGGGCATGCACTAGACCGAATGGGGGATGAGCCCGATCAGGTGTGGCAATCCCGCATTGTTTCCCGGAGACTGGTACTCGCCGGTCAATAAAAGCCCGGCTCGCCCGGCGGTCGCGTCTTGAAGCGCTTGTGCACCCAGTAATACTGCTCGGGCATCAGCCGGACCTGTTCTTCGAGGAATGCGTTCATGCGGCGGGCGTCGGCTGCGTCGTCGCCGGTCGGGTAGTTGTCCCAGGGCTTGAACACCCGCAGCCGGTATCCCTTGTAGTTCGGCAGCACTTCGCCCACGAACGGCATGATTTGCGCATGTCCGGTCTTGGCCAGGCGGCCGACCGCTGTCAGCGTGCACGCCTGGACACCGAAGAACGGCACGAAAGTGGAGTTGCGCATGCCGTAGTCCATGTCGGCTCCAAGCATGACGGGTTTGCGATCCCGCAACCAGCGCAGCACGATCCGCGCGCTGTCGGCGCGGCTCGCCATTTCGGCGTCGAAACGGCCACGCTGCTTCTTGGCTATCTCGTCGAGCGCTTTGTTCGACATCGGCTGATACAGCGATCCGCAGGTCCTGTGCAGCGAGTAGTTGATCCACACCGAAGCCGCCTCGATCGCGACGAAGTGAAAGCCGAGCAACAACGTGGGCGGCATGTCGGGATCGAGGAGATCGACTTCGCTGTCTACCTGGATCAGCTTGGCGAGCTTTTCCGCCGAGCCGAACCATTGCACGCTGCGCTCCACGTAACTGCGGATCGCGTGCCGGAAATGCTTCTGAGCGACCTCTTCCCGGCGCTCGGCTGGCCACTCGGGGAAACACAGGCTGAGATTGATATGCACGATCCGTTTCCTGTGGCTCGGGACTTGATAAAGCAGCCAGCCGAGACCGTCGCCGAAACGTGCGGTGATGCCGTAGGGAATGAGGGCGAGCAGCTTCAGGAAGCCCACCGCGAGCGCGACGCCAATTCGACCTAACATGTGACGCTCCCATGGGTCCGGAAGGTGGGGTTTCGACTTTGCCGGGGAGCGTTCCGGGCATGACGCGGGTGAGGGTATTTCTGGGATGGCAGCAAACGTTCGGCTCTGTGACAAAAGTGAGAAGCCGCTATAATAAAACCTTCGCCGAGTTAATGGACAACTTGCGGGGCGAAGCTGGATAGCGCTTAACGGCGCTTTCCGGACCATGTTTTCCGCTAAAGCGTCGCCGCTTCAGACTCCAAACGAAGTCGGCTACGTGAACAACTTACCCGTACTCAAATGGAGTCTGAAGCGTGTCAAACAATTACTTCTTTACCTCTGAATCCGTCTCCGAAGGCCACCCGGACAAGGTAGCCGACCAGATCTCCGACGCCATCCTCGACGCCATCCTGGCGCAGGACAAGTATTCGCGCGTCGCGGCAGAAACCCTCTGCAACACGGGTCTCGTCGTTCTGGCGGGCGAAATCACCACGCAGGCGAACGTCGACTACATCCAGGTCGCGCGTGACACCATCAAGCGTATCGGCTACGACAACACGGAATACGGCATCGACTATCGCGGTTGCGCGGTGCTCGTCGCGTATGACAAACAGTCGCGGGACATTGCGCAAGGCGTGGACGCCGCCCATGACGACAACCTCGATCAAGGCGCCGGCGACCAAGGGCTGATGTTCGGCTACGCATGCGACGAAACGCCTGAACTGATGCCGCTGCCTATTCACCTGGCGCACCGGCTGGTCGAGCGTCAGGCGAATCTGCGTCGCGACGGCCGTCTGAACTGGCTGCGTCCGGACGCGAAGTCCCAGGTGACCGTGCGTTATGTCGATGGCAAGGCGCACAGCATCGACACCGTCGTGCTGTCCACGCAACATGCGCCGGACATCGAACTGAAGGCGCTGCGTGAAGCCGTGATCGAAGAGATCATCAAGCCGGTCCTGCCGGCCGAGCTGATCAAGGGCGACATCAAGTTCCTGGTCAATCCGACCGGACGTTTCGTGATCGGTGGTCCGCAAGGCGATTGCGGATTGACGGGTCGCAAGATCATCGTCGACACATACGGCGGCGCGGCACCTCACGGCGGCGGCGCGTTCTCGGGCAAGGACCCGTCGAAGGTCGATCGTTCGGCAGCGTATGCGGGCCGTTATGTCGCGAAGAACATTGTCGCGGCAGGGCTGGCTTCGCGTTGCCTGATCCAGGTGTCCTACGCAATCGGCGTGGCGCGCCCGACTTCGGTCATGGTCAACACGTTCGGCACGGGCCGCGTGTCGGATGCAAGGATCCAGGAACTCGTGCTCGAGCATTTTGACCTGCGTCCGAAGGGCATCATCCAGATGCTCGACCTGCTGCGTCCTATCTATGAGAAGTCGGCGGCGTATGGCCACTTCGGCCGTGAAGAGCCGGAATTCTCGTGGGAAGCCACGGACAAGGCGCTCCTGCTGGCGGAAGCCGCCGGTATCGAACCGGTTGCTGAAACGGCCTGAGTTCCTGGTTTGAGTGTGTAAAAAAAGCCCGCTGAGCATTACGCTTAAGCGGGCTTTTTTGTGATGGCGCTGCCGTCGCGACCCTATCCCGGCGATTTCAGCCGCAGGCGCAACGGTCTGCTTCGTCCGAGGCCCACAGCGGCAAAACGGCACACGCATGAAGAAAGCCGGGTCTGGATTTCGGCTTCGCGTTGTCAGGAATAATTAGCGAGCAACAAACGCAAACCATTCGTCGCTGGTCGAAAGCCTGCGCGGACGGCGGCTTGTCGTATTAATTACACCGGGCGCCAATTTCAATTTCGCTACGGGCGGGCGTAATTGCGCCGGTTTTCGCAATAGCGCTTTAAATGCAGCCTGTCGCGATGCTGCCCTTAATCGCAGATTCGAAAAAAATCCGTGAAACCAGGAGCGAATGCCATCGACAGGATGGGTATTCCTGAATTGTCCTGCGAGCAATTGAGTGCGCGCGGAATGATGGCGTAAGGCCCGGACAACGCTGCGTCCGGCAGGACGTGCAGCGCGGACGGCGGCACGGGTAAGACGATTCGTGAAACGGATATTCATGGATTTCACAGGCTCGGGTTCGCAATGGCTGCAACCCGACATTAGTCGGATCAAAAAAAGCGTTCAACAGTTTGATCGATTGAACACAATAAAAGTTGCGAGCTTGAAGCGCGCACTTATTTAATAGATTTTCATCGAAAGGGATTTTCGATGGGCTCTCTCAATGCACGTCGGCAGGTTATAGAAGAAATGTTACTGCCGGAAGTCGGCATTTTCCCGCACGGGTGTTCGACGGTCGGAAAGCCGCAGGATGGAACGCTGGACGGCCCCGGCGATTTACAATCGATGTATTCGCCCTAATTAGCCGGTTTTCTTACAGTCTGATGAAGCCAGCCGGCCAGATGCTTTCCCTGTGAGTCGATATGCCGAATCAATCAAAGTTGGAACAAGTCCGCGCGTTGCGTGAGAACGGCTACGTGGTGGTGCCCGGCCTTGTCACGCCGGAGCGCTGCGAGGCCATGCGTAACGTAGCGCGGCAGCAGTTGGTGGAAGCGGCGGCGCCGGTGGAGTTCGAAGCCGACCTGCAATATCCCGGCGCGCCGAATTCGAAAGACGCGCCCGGCGGCCATACCGTGCGACGCTTGCTCGACGCATACGGTCGCGATCCACGATTCGCTGCCTGGGCCACGTCGCCCGACGTGCGCGGCTGGATGGAGGTGTATTTCGGCGAGACGCCGACGCTTTCCCGCGCGCATCACAACTGCGTGATGACGAAACATCCGGCTTACGGCAGCCTGACCGGCTGGCATCGCGACGTGCGTTACTGGAATTTCGAGCGCGATGACCTGGTGTCGGCGTGGGTTGCGCTGGGTAACGAGACGGTCGAGAACGGCGGGTTGTGGTTCGTGCCGATGTCGCACAAGTTGCCGTTCACGTCCGAACGTTTCGATCAAGCCAAGTTCTTCCGTTCCGACCTGCCCGAGAACGAAGTGCTGATTCGCAGCGCGGTATCGCCGAAACTGAATGCCGGCGACGTCGTGTTCTTCCACTGCAACACGCTGCATTCGGCCGGCAAGAATCTCACCGATCAGGTGAAATTCTCGCTGGTCTACACCTATCGTGGCGCCAGCAACTTGCCGTTGCCGGGAACACGGTCGGCGTCGATGGAAGACGTGCCGCTTATTTGACGCTTGACGCCTGAACGCGTCAGCGCCTGGACGGGATTGCCAGGCCGATCAACCCGGCCAGCATGGCAACCGCGCCGCCCGCGATCAACCAGATCGTCTTGTTTGTCGGCGAGCCGGTGAAGAAGCGCGAGACGTCGTTGCTGAGCGAATGGAACGACTGGCCGCCGAAATACAGCAGCACGACGCCGCCTACGATCAGTGCAATGGAAATCGCCTTGGTCATGAAAATCTCTTCAATGTGCGGGCGGCAAGCTTATTAGGCCTTGGCCGGATCGTCCAGCGCCGCGGCAGCTTGTTGAGGCTCAGGCGGATTGAGGCTCGGCTTGATCTGACGCAGCAAGTCGGCCTGCACGTTCGCGTAATCGGTCCGGTTCGTCCAGACGGCGACGTTCAGTTTCACGCCGGTATCGGTGTAGTCGGAGACGGCGATCCACGGTTTGGTCGTGTCGTCGTTGATGATGCGCGGATCGGTTCCCACAATCCTATGTATCGACGCCAGCGATTCCTCGATATTTTGATCTTCCGGGATGATCACGTTCAGCACCACTCGGCGGCGGTCGTTCGCGGTGAAATTGGTGACCGGGTTCGCCCAGATCGAGCTGTTCGGCACGAACATGATGATGCCGTCGCTTTTGGTCAGACGGGTGGTGAACAGGCCGATTTCGTTCACGGTCCCGGCGGTCGTGCCGGCGCCTTCAATGTAGTCGCCGACCTTGAACGGCCGCAGCAGCAACAGCATCAAACCGGCTGCAATGTTCTGCAACGTGCCTTGCAATGCGAGCCCGATAGCCAGTCCGGCCGCGCCAAGCACGGTCAGGATGCTGGCCGCCGCGACGCCGAATTTGCCCAGCGCCGCAACAATGGCGACCACCCGTATAGCCCATTGCACCAGGCTTGCCATGACGGGCGTGAACGTGGCGTCCGCGTTCGTGCGGCCGAGCGCACGTTTCACCGCACTCGCCACACGGTTCGATACCCACCAGCCAACCAGCAAAATCAGTACAGCCATCAATACGTTGAATCCGTACGTTACGCCTGCCGTCAATAAGAAATCGTAGGCAGGGCGTAGTTTGTCCAGCGGGTCCATGAAACTTCTCCTCATTCGAATGAACAGGGTTGGGCTGGGTCCGCCCCCTAATCGTTCCCCATGCTGGCCATTTGGTCAGGTCCCGAATATCGGGATAGCCTTGAAGTCTTTCAGGTCAAGCCTGACGCGAATCCGCGCGATTCGCTAACATGACGGACTCAGTGCACGTCAGACGACATGTCCCGCGCGATTGTTGCTTGCCCTGTGCTTACCCCCCATTGTCCCTTCACCAATTTCGAGGATTCCGTCATGGCTTACGAAGCAGCTTCCGAACGCTATTCGCAGATGGCTTACCGCACCTGTGGCAAGAGCGGCCTGAAGTTGCCGGCGTTGTCGCTGGGTCTTTGGCACAACTTCGGCGACACCACGCCGATCTCCACGCAGCGCGAGATCCTGCGCACCGCGTTCGATCTCGGCATTACGCACTTCGATCTCGCGAACAACTACGGCCCGCCGTATGGCAGCGCAGAGACGAATTTCGGGCGTCTGTTCAAGGACGATTTCCGGCCGTATCGCGATGAATTGCTGATTTCGTCGAAGGCGGGGTGGGACATGTGGCCGGGGCCGTACGGCCAGGGCGGCGGATCGCGGAAATACGTGCTGGCGTCACTGGACCAGAGCCTGCAGCGCATGGGCCTGGATTACGTGGACATTTTCTACTCGCATCGTTTCGATGCCGACACGCCGCTCGAAGAAACCGCCGGCGCACTCGCGACCGCCGTGCATTCGGGCAAGGCGCTTTACGTAGGCATTTCGTCGTACTCGTCGGCTAAAACGCGCGAGATGGCGAAGTTGCTGGCCGAGCATAAAGTGCCGCTGTTGATTCATCAGCCGTCGTACAACATGCTCAACCGCTGGATCGAGGAAGATCTGCTCGATACGCTTGACGATGTGGGGGCGGGCAGTATCGCGTTCACGCCGCTGGCGCAAGGGCTGCTGACGGGCAAATACCTGAACGGCATTCCCGCCGATGCGCGCGTCAACAAGCCGGGCGGCGGGTCGCTGAAGCAGGAGCATTTGAGCGAGAAGAATATCGAGCACGTGCGCAAGCTCAACGAACTCGCCCAGCGGCGCGGTCAAAGCCTTGCGCAAATGGCGCTGGCGTGGGCGTTGCGCGGCGGGCGCGTGACGTCGGTGCTGATCGGCGCGAGCCGTCCGGAACAAGTGACGGAGAACGTCGGCGCGTTGAAGAACCTGGAGTTTTCGAAGGAAGAACTCGCCGAAATCGACCAGCACGCGACCGAAGGCGGGATCAACCTGTGGGAAAAGCCATCGACGGATCAGCGGGTCTGAATCCGCACCGATGAGCATAAGGGGCGCGGTTATCGCTGCGTTCCCTGACGCTTGATCGAAGCCGCAACGTTGCTTCGATACTGACGGCCGGCGCGGCGTTGGCTGCAACGTCAAGGTGAACACCGGCTGGCAATGCCGGTGCCGACTGTCTTTCCGCCTCGCAAAAAACCAGCCTGACGGCAGCAGGGCCTTTGCCTTGCTGCCCGCACGGGTTGTTATCATGCGGACTCCGGAACGCTTGCTTCGTCTTCGTTTGCGATCAAGTTCGTTGTCCGACTTTTATGCCCTAAGCGTGGCGTCCGGACGAGCTGGCGGCGGCTGGTCATTCCTGTGCTGCTTGTCGAAAGAGCGCGCTTCAAACCCAGAAATCGCGTGTGCGGTAAAATAACCGATTACGCGTGAGGCAAGCGGGGAATGCGGAACATTCGCTCCGAACGCGCGGGTCTTTGCCGTTATCGGCCTGGTTCTCGCATGTCGCCGGAAATTCCGCTTTAGCATCACGCATTGCTTTCGTCGCGCCTTCGAGGTGTTGTCGCCGGAATCGAGCCTGAGTTAGCCAACAACGGCCGCCGGAACGCACTGCTGCGCCGCCCTGATTCCGCACTATCCATGAAGCCATGAGCAACCTTAATCCTCAAACCGTTCTAAGCGTCCATCACTGGACCGACACGCTGTTCAGCTTCACTTGCACGCGCGATTCCGCGTTCCGTTTCGAAAACGGCCAGTTCACCATGGTCGGCCTGGAAGTCGATGGCAAGCCGCTGCTCCGCGCTTATAGCCTGGCGAGCGCGAATTACGAAGAGCACCTGGAATTTCTCAGCATCAAGGTGCAGGACGGTCCGCTGACATCGCGTCTTCAGCATTTGAAGGTCGGCGATCCGGTGTTGATCGGCAAGAAGCCGGTGGGTACGCTCATCGCCGACAATCTGCTGCCCGGCAAGACGCTGTGGCTGTTGTCGACGGGCACGGGCCTGGCGCCGTTCATGTCGATCATCAAGGACCCGGACGTCTACGATCGTTTCGACAAGATCGTGCTCACGCACACCTGCCGTTTCGTCGATGAACTCGCGTACAAGGATTTCATCACTGATCACCTTCCGGCGCACGAGCATCTGGGCGAGCTGATCCAGGAAAAGCTGGTGTATTACCCGACGGTGACTCGCGAAGAGTTTGCCAATCGCGGCCGGATCACGGACCTGATCGAAACGAAGAAGCTGTTCGCCGATCTGGACGTGGCGCCCTTCTCCGTGGAAAACGATCGCGTCATGCTTTGCGGCAGCCCGCACATGCTGCGCGACACGCGTCAGATTCTCGATGAAATGGGCTTCCAGGAAGGCAGCAACAATCATCCGGGACATTACGTCGTGGAGAAGGCCTTCGTCGGCTGAACCCGGCGTTGCTGGCGTGCTGGAAAACAAAAACCGAAGCCCTTGTGCTTCGGTTTTTTCATTTGGGCGGTCGATCAACCAATCGCGATATGCAATTCCGCGTTGCGACAAGATGTCCTAAAAAGTGGCTTTTACTATTGATTCAGCTTACAAAAGCTAACTTCAGCTCAAATCAGCGCTGATACGCAATTTTCAAACGTTTTTAGAAAAATTGCGCTGATGCTGGGAAGTCAAAATTCACTTGTGTGCAACGTTTTGCGACGCTTAACTTCCTCAATCCGATAAAATCGCGGGTTTTCCAATCGATTTGGCGCGCCGCGCTCGAGGTTTGAGGAGTCATCGTTCATGTCCCTGTTCCGTAAGAAAAGCATCGAGCACATGCTCGCCGGCGCGCAACGCGCTGGACTCAAAAAAACGCTGGGGGCGCTCGATCTGACGTTTCTGGGCGTCGGCGCAATTATCGGCACGGGGATTTTCGTGCTCACCGGGACCGGCGCAGTGCAAGCCGGTCCGGCACTGATGGTGTCGTTTATTCTCGCGGCCATTGCGTGTGCTCTCGCGGCGCTAGCGTACGCGGAGTTTGCATCGACAATTCCCGTCGCCGGGTCCATCTATACCTATTCGTATGCCACGCTCGGCGAATTGGCCGCGTGGGTCATCGGCTGGGACCTGATGCTGGAATACGGGCTGGCGACCTCCGCCGTGTCGGTCGGTTGGTCGGGTTATCTGCAGTCGCTGCTGTCAGGCTTCGGCATTGGGTTGCCTACCGTGCTCACAGCCGCGCCGGGCGCCGTGCCCGGGCATCTCACCTTGTTCAACTTGCCCGCGTTTCTCGTCATGATGGTGATCACGGCGTTGCTGTCGATCGGTATCAAGGAGTCGGCGCGCGTGAACAACGTGATGGTCGCGATCAAGGTCGCGGTCGTGGTGATGGTGATTGGCGTTGGCGTGTTCCACGTCACGCCGGCGAACTGGCATCCGTTCATGCCCAACGGCTGGAACGGCGTGTTCGGCGCAGCGGCCGTGATGTTCTTTGCGTTTATCGGCTTCGACTCGGTGTCGTCGGCGGCAGAAGAGGTGAAGAATCCGAAACGCGATTTGCCGATCGGCATCATTTCGTCGCTGGCCGTGTGTGCCGTGCTTTATGTGGCGGTGGCCGCCGTGGTGACCGGCATCGTCCCGGCGGCGCAGTTCGCCAATGTCTCGCATCCGGTGTCGTACGCGCTGCAGGTCGTGGGGCAGACGTGGGTGGCGGGTTTCATCGATCTGGGCGCGGTGCTCGGCATGCTGACCGTGATTCTGGTGATGAGCTACGGCCAGACACGCATCATCTACGCGATGTCCCGCGATGGCTTGCTGCCCGCGCGTCTGTCGACGGTGCATCCGAAATTCGGCACGCCGTTCTTTACGACGTGGCTCGTGGGTCTGTTCTTCGGGCTGATCGGTGCGCTCGTGCCGCTCAACGTGCTGGCGGAACTGATCAATATCGGTACGCTGGCGGCGTTTTCGATGGTGTCTATCGCGGTGCTGATCCTGCGTCGCACGCATCCTGATCTGCCGCGTGCGTTCCGTTGCCCGGGCGTGCCGGTCGTGCCGGTGCTGGCGGTCGCGTCTTGCCTGTTCCTGATGCTGAACCTGAAGGCCGTGACGTGGATTGCTTTCGTGGTGTGGCTGGCAATCGGGCTGGCAATCTATTTCGGCTATTCGCGCTCGCATTCGAAACTGGGGCGCGGAGTGGAGTGACGCACCGAGTTTGAACGCAGTCGCTTAGAGACTGTTGCAGAATTAAGTTTGCATATTTTTTAGCCGGGTCCAGCAAG
>NZ_JAAVUQ010000063.1 GCF_018449515.1 Caballeronia sp. dw_19
TAGACTCCGACCACCCCCCCCAAAACCTGACAACCCGACCAACCGCCAGCCCCAAAACCTAGCAATCCCCCGTCCACCGGCGCGAGCAAAAAAGAAACGCCCTACTTCTTCGCCATAAAGGCCAGATCCGAAGACGAACACAACGTCGACGCAGCGAACGGCAACGTAGTGTCTTCGGACGTCCGGCGCTCAGCGCCCGCGCCAATCGACGTCACCGACGCAAGCGGCGAGATCTCGCCGCGCAACGCCTTCAGCAGATGTTCAGAAAGCCGCAGCGTCATCGCCGCAATCGTAATGGTCGGAAAATTCGCTCCAACCGTCGGAAAGACAGAACTGCCAGCCACATACAGATTGCTCATGCCGTGCACCTGGCAGTTGCGGTCGACCACGCCTTGCTTAGGCGAATCGTGCATGCGGGTCGTACCCATGTGATGCCACGTGCCTTCCAGCTGCGCCGGCCACGGCTTGCCTTCCATCGGCTCGTCGAGCTGCACGTCGGCCACGCCGGTTCGCTGCATTTCTTCCGCCAACAAGGTCACGGTCCGATCAAACGTGCGCTTCGCCAGCTCGGTCAACTGCCAATCCACCCGAACGCGATTGATGCCAAGCGCATCCTTCTGCGACGACAAAGTCACGCGGCTATCACGGTTCGGCTCCGCTTCCACGATGGTCTGGAACTTGACATCGGTGATCAGCGGACGCGGCTGCAACAAACGCGCAAGACCAAAGCAAGCCGTGTCCACGGGATGCATGGCCATGGTCAACAAGTCCCGCGAGAAGTTCCAGTCCGGCTGATCCTTTTGCAACACCGCCTGTTTGCAGCGCACGAGCGCTTCAGCGCCCTCGGTGTTTTCGCCACGAAACACCGAATAGAACCACACGCGTGCATTAAGCAAACGTTCACGTTCGAGCACCTTCTGTGTCAGCGCAAACTGCGACGAGATGAACTGACCGTGCGCGGCTACCGAAGCGTTTTGATAGTGATATTTGATGTCGTAAAGCTTGTTACGCGCCCACGGCTTCTTGAACTTGATGCTGCCCTGCATGGTGCGCGGGTGGTCCATGAAATAGCGGCCGACCAGGTCGTTGCCATTGCCGAGGCCCGCGGCTTGCACCTTGTTCGACGCCAGCAGCAGCCGGGCGTTTTCAATCCCGCCTGTTGCCAGCACGAAGATCTTCGCAGCCACGGTGAAACGCCGGCCACTCAGCGTACCCGCCTCGACACGCGTAACATGGCGCGCCTCGGTGTCAGAGTCGATGTTCATCGCGTTGGCATTGAGGAACACGCGCACATGCGACGAACGCTCGAGCACGGCCTTGTACACCTTGCCGAAACGCACCGGCGGGCTGAACTGCGAGATCGTGTCACGAACGGTGCCGCTTGGCAGCGGATGACGCCTGACGTCGTCGCGGCCAATGGCGGCTTCCCAATAGGCAGGATCGAAATTATTTTCGCCCAGCTTGAGCAAGCCATGCGTGCGTGCATAGTACGGACGCAATTCGTCGAGCCCGAAAGGCCAGCCGCTATCGTTCACCCAGTCGCGCTTTTCGAAGTCCCACGAATCGAGCGGCCGGCACCACCCGCCCCAGCAGTTGCTGCTGCCGCCCAGGAAGCGGCTGCGACTGCCATCCGCATAGGTATAAGGAATGCCGACGTTCTCGCCGCGATACAAATCGCGCGTGGCATCGTCAGGCTTGTAGCCACCACTCTCGAGCAGGACGGTGTCTATACCGTGCTTATCCATTTCGAGCGCCAGCGTGATCCCGGCAACCCCTGCCCCGATGATGCAGACCGTGGTTTCAACTACCGCGCGCTGCTCAACATTCCGGCTGTCAATGAACATTCCCCGTGCTCCCTCTCGTGTGCAGCAGTTCGCCCACGTGTTGTGCAGGCTCTCCGCTGTCGTCACCCGTTGTCGAAACGCTTCGCTGCCGGTGCTGCTTCACGCGGCCAATTTGCCGCCGGCACCCGACAGGTTTCGGTCCCTGAATAATCCACGAAGCACTGCGCGAGTTTCAGTCGAAATTACTTGCAGCCAGGAAGTCATGCAAGCCTTACCTGCGTGTAATAATCGTCGGACTCGTGCTTCGTCACCCGCCAAGATAAAGGCACAGACAGCCAAAAGCGCGCTGGTCGACGCGCCCGGCATGCCCCTACAAATGCGTTTTTCAGCGGCGCACTTTCCTAGTGCCTTTCTGGTCCCTTTCTGGTGCTATACGGTGAACCGCTTCCTGATAAATCGCACCGGATTCCCGCCATATACGCCTTCTGCATCCAGCGACCGATGTACCACCGACAGCGGCGTCACCACTGTCGAGCGGCCGATGGTCACGCCCATTTGTACGACGCATTTCGATGTAATCCACACGCCGTCCTCAATCACAATGGGCGCAACACGCAAGTCCATGTTGCTCTCCAGATCGTGTGAACCGGTGGTGAGAAATGCGTCCTGCGAGATGCATACATTCGAGCCGATCCGGATCAGCGCCTGGTTGTAGATCCACGCGTTCACGCCAAACCAGCAGTTGTCGCCCACTTCCAGATTCCACGGCGCCTTCACCCGAATGGGATGAGGCATCCGGCAACCCGAACCAATGCGTGCGCCAAAGCGGCGCAACAGCCAGACGCGTACGGCCGATACCGGTATGAACTTGTTATTGATGACGGCGGCTTCAATAAAGAACCACACGATCTCCGTCACCACGCCACGCCGGGCCACATAGTTGCCCTTGCCCGCGAGACTGAGGTCGATGACCTTGCCGCTGCCCGTAGCGCTTGCGCGGCCCTCGCCATTAAAGCGCGCTGCGCCTTCGGTTGCGCCCGGGGCACTGTGATGTGGGCCCTGACTGGTGGTGGCCTTGTCCTTCGCCACCTGGTCCTCAACGCGAGGTTCGTCGATTGTTCTGAGCATGATTGCCGGCCCCCGAGCCCGTGCAGCGGATTGCATAACCAGTTGCATAACAACGCCGCGTGAAACGATTATCTGCGATACGTCTTGGCGTTCTCGTGCGCCAGCCCACTAATGGCCGCAAGGGAAAGACTTTTGGCGGTATCTGCATGAGCGTGCGCGAGAAGATTTACTACCCTGAAACAAGGGGTGGCAACCGCTCGACACCACGCCGGCTTTGGGATAACAATCAATCTTCATACTCGCCGATTTACTTGCTGATCCTGCGGAGCGCATCATGAAATCGATCAATCGCCAACCCTCGCTTCATCGCGTATTAGCCTTGGCTGTCGCGAGCGCCGCGTGCTTGGCATGGCCTTCTGCCCATGCAGCCGGAGGCGATGCAGGTACGCCCGACCTGGGGGCTGAAGAGAAGCTGCTGGGTGGCCCTGACACCTATGGAGCAGCTTATGCCGATCCCTATGGGCAGGCTCCCGCTGGCAACCGCGCGAAGGCCGCCGCTGCCACCACATCCGCTGAGAAGATGATGACCAACAACGCGGACCCGGCTCAGACCAACGCGTCGTTCATCACCCCCGGCGCGGTGGCCATGAAGCCCCGTGCGCGCGTGCAAGTGAGGGACGCAGGCGGCAAGCTCGTGACTACCCCGGAAGACGCTGCGCAGTCCGTGTACAGCGCAACCGGCCTCAAGCCGACCGGGAAGAAAACGACGGAGATCTATCGGTCTCCGTATTAAAGGTTCTCGCGGTTGTGGGTGTTTTGAGCCGTGCTTCGAACAAGCCTGTGGAACAGACAGTGAAGCAGGTTGCCTGGCTAACTTCACCAGGCTGATTACACCGGCGCGTAAGCCGCGTCCGGTCCCCGTGGGCCGATGATCAATCGATCTTCTCGATCTCCACCAGCTTCACCGCCGAACCCGTCTTGGGCGATGGGCTTGCCGCGCTGGCCGCCTTCGCTTCCTTGCGTTCGCTCATCCGCCCGGCCACACCTTCACCCCTTAATACACGCAGTTTCTCATCCAGTCGCCCGAGCACCCACCCCGGCGATAAATTCAGCTCCGCGAATGCACGGCCCTCCGCACCGAGGATGGCGCGCTGCTCCGGATCGGCCACGAGCATCTCGATAGCATCGGACAAGGCCTGCACATTCTCCGGCGGCACGACCACGCCCCGCGGCGTCACGATGTTATGAAGCTCAGTCCCCGGACGCGCCATGGCAATCACCACGCGTCCGCTCGCGAATATGCCCGTGAGTTTTGACGGCATGACGAGATCGGACGCATCGCCGCGTTGCGGGAGCACGTGGATATCGGCGAGATTGAGCAGTTCGTTCAGGCGTGTGGTCGGTTGCAGCGGAATAAACCGGCAGTTCGATAAATGCTCGCAGCACTTCTCCAACTCCGCCTTGGTCGCGCCATTCCCGCAGAACACGAACACGATGTCCTGGCGCGCAGCTAGTGCAGCCGCTGCGCCCGCCAGCACTTCGATGCCCTGCTTCGCGCCCATGTTGCCGGAGTAAAGGACGACCTTCGCGCTCTCGGGTATGTTCAATTCATCGCGATACTTATTCGCGCGATCAAGCGGATAGATCGCGCTGATATCCACCCAGTTCGGCAAGCGGAACACATTGGAAGGGGCAACGCCCTTCGCAATTGCACGCTCGGCCATCTTGTCCGAGATCGTCGAGACAACGTTAAACCGCCGCAAAAGCGCACTTTCGACCGTGCGCGCAAGGCGTCCCGTACGCTGACCCTTGAGCAAGCCGAGATCGAACGCGGCATCTACTTCGAAATCCTGAATATGAAGCCATGAATGTGCGCCCGTCAAACGCGCGAGCGCGAGCGCGGCCGGCGCGTTGAGCATGGTCGGGGCAATCGACATCACGACGTCGGGACGCCACCACACCTGCAAGACCAACGCAGGCAGCGAGGCCAGCGCAAATGAAGTGAGATGGATCATGCGCTTGAGACCGCTCGGATGGGCCGGCACCCACAGGGGCGAACGCCAGATACGCACCTGATTGCGTATTTCGCGCGAACCGCGCGAGCCCGAATAGCCCTTGGCAATCTTCCATTCCGGATAATACGGAGGTGCGCACACAACGCGAACGTCGTGCCCCTGCTGCTGCAAAGCCTCCGCCATCTCGGCGGTGTATTTGCCGGTTCCCGTCAACTCGGGCGCGTAATTGAGCCCGTATATAAGGATTCTCATCATGCCTCCACTTCCGCCGGGCGAGCACGCCCCGTCGGAACGGACTTTCGCGAAACGTCAGCTGCGGGACCACGCCCGCGCAACTGCGCTTCGGTGACCCTGCATGCCTCTCTTGGTTCTGGAATCGACCGGCCGCAGCAAAGATCCACGGTCAGTCGCTGAGCATCATCGCGCAGCCCCGCGCAATGTTCGCCGCAGCGGACGGCGGATCGAAACGCTGGATCACGCCCATGCATTGTTTCGCAGCGCCTGCCGTGTCGGCGAACGCCTCGATCGACTTGAGCATCGTGCGTTGCATGGCAGGCACGTCGCCGGCCGGGAACGCATACCCCGACACGCCGTCGATCACCAGTTCCGGTACGCAGCCGCAACTCTCGCTCACCACCGACGGACAGCCGTGGCTCAGCGCCTCGTTGACCACCAGGCCCCAGGGTTCGCTCATGCTCGGCAATACCATGCAGGTAGCGCTGAAGTATTCAATCGACAATGGTTCGTCCTGCAGACTACCCAGGAACGTAACGGAATCGGACAGGCCCATTGAGGCCACCTTCGCCTTGAGTTCTTCACCCATCGGACCGGTGCCCACAATGCGCAACGCTGCATCTGGAATCCGTTCCTTCAACCCGCGGAACGCATCGATCAGCGTGCCAATGCCCTTCTCCGGTGACAGACGACCGACATACAGGAAAATGGGCTTGTTGCCGGCGCGATAGTGCAACCGGTCCGGCAACGCGCGCTCCGGCGAAAATGAGCGCGGCAGTGCGGCGGCCTGGCACGGGATGAAGATCTTTTCCTGCTTCGCGCCAAGCGACATCAAATACTCGCGGCTACGTTCACCAAACCCGAAATACCCGTCGCATAACGAGAAAAACACGCGCTTCGGAATGGACGTCATCATCCTGCGCGGCCGGTCGCGTGCAGTTGAATCGCAGAACACGGCGCGACGCTTGCCCGTCAGGATGCACGCGGCCATCATCGCCCAGTACTCGGGCCGGTGATAACCCGGCAGCACCACCAGGTCTGTCTTGGCCTTCAGCACTTCCCACGTGAGGCGAGCCGTCATGCGCCAGGTCGGCACGTCTTCATAGCAGCCGTTGTAGAGCTTGCGCATCGGATAGCTGTGGAACGAATAGTCCACGTCAGAGAAGCCGATGCGGTCATGCTCGGTGTCGGCAATCTGAACCATCGAATACTTGATCGTTCCGGACCCGGATATGTTGTACAGCGCGGACAGCACTGCACCTTTGTGCCGCGACCAGACGACGTTATGAAAAATAGTGACGGTAGCGTTCATGTTGTACTTGTCCCCGATTGGTAGCGCGCGTGTGTGAAGCAATAGCTCACTTCGGGCTCACGCATGTGCCGGTTGCTGGCTTAGCGCCTCGTAGCGCTGCAGGAAATCCTGGTAGGTCGCCCGGATGCCCTGTTCGAGCCCGGTCGACGCGACCCAACCCATCTCGCCCAGCTTTGACACGTCCAGCAGCTTTCTCATCGTGCCGTCGGGCTTGCTCGCGTCGAACACGAGCTGGCCCTGGAAGCCGACCACGCGGCAGATCGTCTCCGCGAGATCGTGAATAGACAGGTCCTCGCCTACGCCCACGTTGAACACGCCTTCGGTACGTCCGCTCTCCATCAGGAACACCGCCGCCCCGGCCAGATCGTCCACGTGCAGGAACTCACGGCGCGGCGTGCCTGATCCCCACACCGTCAGCGTGCTTTCGCCGTTCAGCTTCGCTTCATGCGCCTTGCGGATCAGCGCCGGCAGCACGTGGCTGCTCTTCAGGTCGTAGTTGTCGTTCGGACCGTAGAGATTCGTCGGCATCAGCGAGATGAACTTGCAACCGTACTGGCGGTTATAAGCTTCGCAAAGCTTCAGCCCGGCAATCTTCGCGATGGCGTACGCCTCGTTGGTCGGCTCAAGCGCCGAGGTCAGCAAATACTCTTCCTTGATCGGCTGCGGGCAGGCCTTCGGATAGATGCAGGAAGAACCGAAGAACACCAGCTTCGACACATTCCAGCGGCAGGCCGCATGAATCACGTTGGTTTCGATCGTGAGGTTCTCGTAGATAAACGACGCCGGCAGCGTCGAATTCGCGAGAATGCCGCCGACCTTCGCTGCGGCGAGCAACACCACGTCGATGCTCTCCTTCTCGAAGAACATGTTGACCCCGACCTGGTCGGTCAGGTCGAGTTGCGACTTCGTGCGCGTGATGATGTTGCGATAACCCTCACCGGTCAGGCGCCGGACCAACGCCGAGCCGACCATGCCGCGATGACCCGCTACAAAAATGCGTGCGTTTTTATCCATGATTTTCACTCGTGGTGTTCAAGTGCCTTGAATCCGGCCATCGTGACAAGCGCGTCACGCCGTGCTATCTGAAAATCGGAACGAACCATTTCCTTCACGAGCGAGGGGAATGTCGTGGTGGGGCGCCAGCCCAGTTTCGCGTGTGCCTTCGACGGATCACCAAGCAGCGTTTCCACTTCCGTCGGACGGAAATAGCGCGGGTCCACGCGGACGATCACGTGGCCCTTGGCCATCTTCGTTTCGCGCCCCTCGACCTGGTCCACGATGCCCACTTCGTTCACGCCTTCACCTTCGAAGCGCATGTGAACACCTAGTTCGGCTGCGGCCTGGATCACGAATTCGCGTACGCTGTGCTGCTCGCCGGTAGCAATCACGAAGTCTTCCGGCTGCTCCTGCTGCAGCATCAGCCATTGCATCTCGACGTAGTCGCGCGCATGGCCCCAGTCGCGCATGGCGGACAGGTTGCCGAGATACATCTCGTCCTGCATGCCGACCGCGATGCGCGCGAGCGCCCGGGTGATCTTGCGCGTGACGAAGGTCTCGCCGCGCACGGGAGACTCGTGGTTGAACAAAATGCCGTTGCATGCATACATGCCATACGCTTCGCGATAGTTCACCGTCATCCAGTACGCGTACAGCTTGGCCGCTGCATACGGACTGCGCGGATAAAACGGCGTGGTTTCCTTCTGCGGCGACTCTTGCACGAGACCGTAGAGCTCAGACGTCGACGCCTGGTAGAAACGCGCTTTCTTTTCCATGCCGAGAATGCGGATCGCTTCGAGAATACGCAGCGCGCCGAGTCCGTCGGCGTTGGCCGTGTATTCGGGCTCCTCGAACGACACCTGCACGTGGCTCTGTGCGCCGAGGTTATAGATCTCATCGGGCTCGGTGCGTTGAACGATCCGCGTGATGCTCGAGGTATCCGTCAGATCGCCGTGGTGCAGGACGAACTTGCGATCCGACTCGTGCGGATCGCTGTACAGGTGGTCAATGCGGTCCGTGTTGAACAGCGAGCTACGGCGCTTGATGCCGTGGACTTCGTACCCTTTTGCGAGCAGCAACTCGGCCAGGTAGGAGCCGTCCTGTCCGGTAATGCCGGTGATCAAAGCGACCTTGCGTTTCATCGTGTGCCTCTCGTCTCTCAGATTGGATGTGCGGCGCGTGCCCCCGCGCGCCGCAAGATCTTCGCGTCCAGGCATCACTCAGGGATGCTCTCGTAGCCGTAGTAGTTCGTGTATGCGCTGCCGGACATCAGTCTCGATTGCGGTACGTCGGTCAGCAGCACGCCCTTCATGTTCACGCCGCCGTGATGCAGGCGCTTCATCGTCTCGCCAATCTCTTCCACCTGGTTGCGGCCGTGGCGCACCACCAGCAGGCTCGTGCCAGCATGCTTGCCGATCACGGTTGCATCGGTCACTGCCAGGACCGGCGGGGTGTCGATAATCACCAGGTCGTACTTGTGCTTGAGCACTTCCAGCACTTCATGCATACGGTCGCTCATCAGCAGTTCCGACGGATGCGACGGCAGCGAGCCCTTGGTCAACAGGTCGACGCCCGGCAGCACGTCATGCAGCACCGCCGCTTCGATATCCGAGCCCATCAGCACGTCGGACAAGCCCGGCATATGGCGCACGCCGAAGTGAGAGTGGACGTCGCCGCGACGCATGTCGCCGTCGATCAGCAACACACGCTTTCTCGTCGATGCCACCAGGGTCGCCAGGTTGACCGAGAGGAACGACTTGCCTGCATCCGGACGCGAGCCCGTCAGCATCACCACGTTGTTGCGTGCATCGGCCATCTGTAGTTGCAGTGACGTGCGCAGGCCGCGAATCCCTTCCACGGCCGCGTCTTCCGGCGAGGTCGCGGCGAGGACATGAAGACCCTGGCTGCGCGAACCGACCTTCTGCTGCAGGCGCAATTGCTGGCTGCTGCGCGGCACGATGGCAAACACACGCACGCCCAGGCGGTTTTCGATTTCTTCCGGACGTTCCACGCCGCCATACAACGACTTGCGGATGAACGCCACGAGGATGCCGAGCACAAGGCCACCGGCCAGGCTGATCAGGATCACGAGCACGCGCTTCGGACGTACAGGATCGTCAGCCGGTTCGGCGAAGTCGACCACCCGCACGTTGCCTACTTGCCCGGCCTTCGCCACGCGCAACTGCTGCGCGCTGTTAAGCAGGTTCGTATAGAGCTCGGTATCGACCCGCACGTCGCGCAGCAGGCGCAGCGCGGTTTGTTCGGTATCGGGCAGCACGGAAACGTTCTTGGTCAGTGAACCTTGTGCGGCCTGCAATGCACCGATCTGCGCGTCGAGCGCGGCCACCGACGGATGGTTCGCGGTGAAACGCTGCGAGAGTTCGGCGCGTTGCTGTTGCAGGTCCATCAGCTTCGACTTGTTGTCGACGACTTGCTGGAGCAACAGGCGGCTTTCTTCGCTCAGGTCGACCGTGCCTTGCTTGTTACGGAAGTTGTTGTACTTCTGCTCGGCCTGGTCGAGTTGCGCGCGTACTTCCGGCAACTGTTGTTCGAGGAACGCGAGCGTCTTGCCGGCTTCCGCCGAGCGCGTGTCGAGATCCTGTTGAATGAAGCGGCGCGCGATGTTGTTCACGATCTGCGAGGTCAGCTTGCTGTCGTGACCTTCAAGGCTCAACGCGATGATGCCGGACTGCAGCGTTGTTTCAGCCACCGTCAGGCGCTTTTGCAGCGCATCCACGGTACCGAGCGTGGATGCACGCGTCAGTTCGAACTTGGCGCCCGGCTCGCCGCTCATGTTTTCAACCAGCAGCGTGACGGGCCCAAGCGCGCTCGTACCGCTCGCTTCCTGGCCGACCTTGCCGTTCAGGATGGCGATGCCGTCCGGGTCGCTCAGGACATAGCTGCCGTTTTCGCCAGCCGTCAGGATGTACGTCTTGTCGTAGGCTTCCTTGGGCGTGTCGAACTTCGGCACCGAGATGCTTTCGTTGCCCCAAGCGAAACCTGACAGCCAGCTCACGGGCGCCTGGCCGTTGCGCGTGCCCAGGATGTCGCTGATCATGCCGCCCACGATCGGGAAGTAGCGCGGACGCGCGCTGATATCCAGATGCAGCTTGTTGACCGTGTCCTCGACCACCAGCCGCGAACGCAGCAACTCGATTTCGGCCGCGGTCGTCGACTTCGCGTCGAACATCTGCGACACGGTCTGCACCGCGTTGGCATTGTTGTTATTGGCGTTGTTTCCCGGGTTGCTTTCGGTCACCTGGATCATCGCGTCGGCGCGATAAACCGGCGACGCAATGAATGCGTAAGCCGTGCCGAGCGCGACCACAACCAGGGTCACCAGGGCGATGATTCGCCAGCTTCCCAAGATGGCCGCCAGGTAGTCGGACAAGCGCAACTCGTCCCCTGTCGACACCACGTCCGCGTAACGGTTTTCGAAATTGATGGCCATTTTTTGTCGCTCACTCAAACGAACAATCGAAACGGGCCGGCACCCAACGTCACTGTCGTCACCTTCGTGATCTTCATGACGTTCGGCACCGGACGCAGCTCCATGACTACTTGGTTACGATCGCGGCAGTCAGGCCCGCGTTGATAGCCGGCAACAACAGGTTCAACACACGGTTGGCGCGGACGAGACCGCTGTTGTCAACATAGACAACGTCCTTCGATTCCAACGGAAACTGGTTCGCAAGCAGCATGGACACCGGCGAGCGTGCGTCCAGGCGATAGATCACCGGCGAGTCGCCGGTCGACTGGCGGACCACGAAAAGCTGCGCCGCATTGGAGGTGTCCTGGTTTATCTGGCCCGCTTGCACGATGGCCTCACCCAGCGTGAGCGTGCCGTCGCGCAACGGCGACACGGCGGTGGGCTTGGTCACTTCGCCCATCACGTAGACGGTGTTGTCGTCGCGGGAATCCACATGCAGCATGTCACCCGGCTGCAGCATGATGTCGGCGGGATTCTTGCCCTGCCTCATCATCTGCGCGACGTTCACGGGATACGCCACGCCGTTGCGCGTGATCGTCACGCGGCTTTGATCGGCCGTCGGCGCAAAGCCGCCCGAACGGTTGACGGCTTCGGTCAACGTCATCGGAATGTCGTTGATCGTCTGCGCACCCGGAGCACGCACATCACCATCCACATAGACTTGCGACGACCGGAACGAAGCCACGCGAACCGTCACTTGCGGCTTGACGAACACCTTGCTCAGGTCCGCATAGATCTCGCGCTGGACCTGCTCGGCGGTCTTGCCCTCGGCGTGGATCGCGTGGGTCACGTACGGAAACTGGATGTTGCCTTCGCTGTCGACTACAAAACCGGGCGCCGGGTCACTGGGCCTGGTGTTTTGCGCCGGCTGGCCGAGCGCTGCCGCGAGTTCAGGGTGATCCCAGACAACGATCTGCAGCACGTCGCCCGAGCCGAGCTTGTAACCCGAGGGCTTGGCGAACAGGTTGAGCTGCGCCTGGGCCGTGGTGCTGCTCTTTTGCTCGGCGCGAATCTGCCGGATCAGCGTCAGGTCGATCTGCTTGATCGGGATCTGCATGTCGCTCGTCACGTCACCGTTATCGGCCGTCGTGACCGGCAACGCAGCCGGCGTGACCATGTGTTGGCCCGGTACGAGCGAACACGCGGACAGCATGGCGGCAATCGCCAGGGAGAGTGCCACACGCGTTCCAGGAACGGCATGGCTGTTTTTGTTCGGCGCCGCAGCACCGCATAGTTGTTGGCTGTTCATGTTGTCGTCCCCTGCCTCAATAAGCGTTGGTGTGGCGCAAACCCTTGAAGATCGTCGCGAAGATAATTTTCATATCTAGTCCGAACGACCAGTTCCCGAGGTAGTACAGATCGTGTGCTACGCGTCCCTCCATTTTTTCGATGCGATCGGTTTCGCCGCGAAAGCCGTTTACTTGCGCCCACCCCGTAATGCCCGGTTTGATCCGGTAGCGGTGGATGTAACCCGATACGACCTTCTGATAAAGATCGTCGTGTTCGAGCGCATGCGGACGCGGTCCGACCACCGACATGTCGCCGCGCAGTACGTTGAAGAATTGCGGCAGTTCGTCCAGGCTCGTGCGACGCAGGAAACCGCCTACGCGCGTGATCCGCGGGTCGCCGCGCGTGGCCTGTTCGAGCACGCCCGCTTTCTGCGCATGCAGGCGCATGGTGCGGAACTTGTAGATGGTGAAGACTCGGCCGTCCGCGCCTTTGCGGCGTTGCTTGAAGAACACCGGACCGCGCGAACTGAGCTTCACCGCGATCGCACAGGCAAGCAGGACCGGCGAGACCGCGAGCAAGGCGCCCAGCGCAAAGAAGCGATCGAAGATCTCCTTCTGCATCATCGCGTTCGGCGGCAACGGCGACGCCGCCAGGTTGATGGTCGGCACGCCGAGCAGGTTCGTCACGCTGCCTTCGAAGAGCGCGAGCGTGCGCACGTCGGGCATGAAACGAATGTTGATCAGGTCGTTGCGGAACTCGTCGACGAGCTTGAGGATCGTGCGTTCTTCGGTCAGCGGCAGCGCGAGCCAGACTTCACCCACGTTCTGCGTGCGCACGTAGTTGGCAAACGCTTCATGCTCTTCGAACACCGGCACACGCGTGTTCATCGTGGTGCCGGCCTGTACGTTGTAGGCTGCCGTTGCACGAAAGCCTGCTGCCGGCGCGGTGTCGATCTTGCGAACGATCTCGTCGCAATGTTCGCCGCATCCAGCGACTGCGACCTGCTGCAAATTCAGGCCCGCGTTGCGCACGCGTCCCAGCACGCTGTGCGTGATCAGGCGGCCGGCGATCATCGCGGCGCCTGCCATGCCGGTCCAGTAGACGAACCAGAGACGCGACACGAAATCGATACGATGCAGGGAGAACATCAGCACCATCGCGCAGGCCTGCACGACGAGCCAGCTCAGCGCGACCTGGCCCGCGAGTGCCCCCTTCGAGCGGCCACGCCATGAGGCATACACACCGAACGCAGGAAACACAGCGAGAGAAAACGCCGCTGCGAAAGCCACGAACGCCAGATAGAAACTACGCTGCGAGATGTCGTCGAAACGGATTTGCGACGCCACGAGCGCACCCAGCACGATCATCGCAACATCGAATATTCGCGCCAGCAGGTCTGTTATTCCGCGCATTTTATTCTCCCCGAACCACACACTTTTTTGCTTGACGGTTGTTTAACTGCACCGGCCGTACTTGTCGTCGAATCTGACGATGTCGTCTTCGCCGAGGTAGGTCCCAGACTGCACTTCAATGATTTCAAGCGGCACGCGACCGGGATTCTCAAGACGGTGGCGCACGCCGAGCGGGATGTAGGTCGATTCGTTTTCGCTCAGCAGAAATTCCTCTTCTCCCCGCGTGACGAGCGCTGTGCCGCTTACAACGACCCAATGCTCCGCGCGGTGGTGATGCATTTGCAGCGACAGGCGCGCGCCCGGATTCACCACGATGCGCTTCACCTGGAACCGCTCGCCGTGATCGATGGAATCGTAGAAACCCCACGGGCGGCGAACCTTTCTATGCGCGTCGGCTTCCGGCGACTTCGCAAGCTTGATGCGCGATACAAGTCCCTTGATGTCCTGCACGCGTGAGCGATCGGCCACCAGCACCGCGTCGTCGGTCTCCACCACGATCAGGTTCGTCGTGCCCACACACGCCACGAGCCTGCCGCCTTCCGAGCGCGCGTAACTCGCGGTCGAGCCTTCGAACAAGACCCGTCCGCTTGCCGCGTTGCCGGATTCGTCCTTCTCCATTGCATCCCAGACCGCGTCCCACGAACCGAGATCGGACCAGCCGGCTTCAAGCGATACGACCACGCCCTTGAACGGCGAACCGGGCTTGCCGAGGTGCTCCATCACCGCGTAGTCGATCGAATCAGAGGGTGACTTCGAGAACTCCGCAGCGCATGGACGCAAGTATCCGTCTGCGTTATTCAATTGTTCGTACGACAAGACACACGCCGCGTGCATCTCCGGCTGGAGTTGTTCGAGTACGGCAAGCCATACCGATGCGCGCACGACGAAGATGCCGCTGTTCCACCAGTAATTACCGGCTGCCACGTATTGCGTCGCCAGTTCCGCGGGCGGCTTTTCGACGAAGCGGTCAATGCGGTGCGCGCCGTTTTGAAGTGCGTCGCCCAGGCGGATGTAGCCGAAGCCGGTGTCGGGGCGCGTAGGAGGAATGCCGAGCGTGGCGATGTCGCCGGCCTGCGCAAAACGCGCGGCAGTTTCGATGGACGCATGCAGCGCATCGAGATCGGCAATGGCATGGTCGGCCGGCATGGCCACGAGGATGGCGTCCTGACCGTCGGCACAGGCGGCCAGTGCGGCAAGCGTGAGGGCGGGGGCGGTGTCGCGGCGGGCAGGCTCGACCACGATGCGCGCAGTCACGCCACTTTCACGCACCTGCTCGGCGGTTGCGAAGCGATGTTCTTCGCCGCACACGATGACCGGCTCCGCCACCACGTCCCACGCTGCGGGGAAATGCTTCATGCGCTGCACGGTGGCCTGTAACAACGACTCGGTGCCGATCAGGCCGATCAGTTGCTTCGGAAATTGTTCCCTCGATACCGGCCACAGGCGTGTGCCTGACCCGCCCGCGAGAATCACCTGCACGAGACGACGGCACTCCGTGTTCACTCCCGGAGCAGTAATCGTCTCAACGGTTTCCTCGATGTCCTGCCTGACCTTGCTGTCCATTTTAGTATTCCTATATTCTTTAACCCGTTCCCCGGGCGGAGCTGCGCGCGCCATTTGCACCGATCGTCGACTCCGGTTCAGCCGAACCGCTTGCGTCTCAACGCTCCGTGACTACGGTCAAAAAAACCTGGCCTTACCCCCATCAGACGCCGGCATCGCGGCGGCTTTGCATCCGGTATTCGGTTGGTGAAATAAGAAGGCGCTTGCGGAATATCTTGGCGAGACGGTCGCCGTTGCCCATGCCGCTGCGGCGCGCGATCTTGTCGACCGGCAGTTCCGAATCAGTGAGCAACGTGCAGGTCACGGCAAGGCGTGCTTGCAGCAGATAGTCCGAGGGCGTGATGCCCATCTCGATCTTGAAGCGGCGCAGGAAGTTGCGTTCACTCATGGCCGCCACTTGTGCTGCATCCACGACCGAGATCGGCCGCTCGCAGTTGTCCTGGAGCCAGCGCGCTGCGGTGCGGATCTTGTCGCCGGCAGAGGCCGTGCCGCTATCGCCGAGCAACGGAACGAGCTTGGACGCCGAGCCGGGCATGAGACGTTCCGCAACCCCGCGCGCCACGTCCACGCCGAGGTCGCGCTTGATCATCAGCAACGCGCCCTTCATGGACTCGTAGCGGTCTCCCGCTTCGCTCGCCTGCTCTTCGCGTACGGCGTGCATCATCGAATGACCCACGCGGATCTGCGTCTCGGCCGCGTGGCCGATGCCCGCGGCATCGAGCACCTTGCGCCCTTCCGCGATCGACTTGACCACCGTGGTCTTGGAATGCACGCGGCGCAGCCATTCCACGATGCGTTCGTCGCCCGCCGCACCGTCCGCGCCCTTGCCGCCGGCCACGAACAATGCGTCGAAGCCGCCGTAGTGGCGTGCATCGAGGCCGTCAGTCCACACCCGTACCGACGACGAACACGCCACGTTGCCGCCTTCGACGGACAGGAAACGCACGTCGTAGGTCCAGTCGTTGCGCGCTCTCAGGACGGCCAGTTCATTCGCGACATGGAAGACCTCCGCGACAATCCCGGCGCCGAGCAGCGAGAAGCCGTCGAACAGCAGGATCGCGATGCGGCGGATCTCTGCCTGCGTGGTGCGGGGGGCCGGCTGTAGCCATCCCATTACGGCGGGTTCAAGACTGGCGTACGGCATGGCGTTCCCCTGCGAACTTGTTGAATCCAACGTGATTGGATAGTGGGTTCTCATTGCGGTGCATCATAGACACCCTCAAGTTTTATTAGGTTGTCGTGACTGAAAGTAGCGAGATGTTGGCGGAAAAATTCCGGCGTCGCCATTCAAATCCTTTTCAGTGCGTGCGCTGCCTATCATTCGGTAAATTTGAATACGTCCGTTCGGTAATTTTGTAAATAGATTGAATGACCGGGATTTTGATTTCGAATGGCACATTGCAAGAGGAATGCCAGTCCAATTCGACAGCACATATCGGACAGGGCTGTCCAAGGCCGCGAATGTCATACAAATCAACCTTCCGCGCGGTTTATAAAGGCCCGCGCGGCAAGGCTTCCCGCGGCATTCGCGGGTCCGGCGCAGACGCGGCCAGAGCGCGAGTAGCGGTAAACGTTGCGTGAGTGAAACATGGGAAATCGTGATTAAAAACTCATTTCACGAAGAGTTGCCTTTTTAACTCTCTGTTTAAGCCCTTGAAAAAACACTTCTAATTAAAATACAAGTGTTAAATCACGCCTTCAAAGCGCTCTGGCAATTAGCAACATAATCCGGCAATGTGCGGTGGCGCACATACTTCGATTCTTTTCTTATATTTACCAAAATGACGTTTCACGATGGAAACAAAATCATTTCATCTGATAAAACCCAATTCAACGTCAAATGAAATACCTCCAGCTGGCAGTCGCCGGCAATGAATCCGGCTACGACGGGGCGTGCGGGTTCATCGAATGAGGATCAAATGAACGCGGAGGCCGCAAAGGCCAAGCGAAAAAATCCGCCAGCGTGGCGGCGGATGACGACTCGGCGCAACCACTCACATACCAGTTGTCAGCAGCCCTGCGCTTGCGTCGTTAAGTGCGATCGCCCGCCTACGCTCGGACGGCGTATCCCGGAGCAGCCCCCGCTGGTTTTGATACAGATTAGTTACGCATGCGCCGGTTGGCCGAAGGACCACCAAACAATGCCGGATCGGCCAGATTGTCGCGCTATCCCGCCACCCATATACGCCCGGATGGTTCGATACCGTCAGCATCCGACAACGTCCATCGCCATGACTGGCGTGTTCGTTGCAGCTCGCCTATCCTCAGCGCAATCGGAAGTGGCACGAGCAGGTACTCCTGACGCCGCGCGCCTGCTCGCAGCACCTTTGAACAGTGCCTTATGTTGCATCGCGAGATAGAAACTTGCAGGCATTTACCGGGTGATTGAGCACCGCAGCGCAGCGCATGCGAAAACGTTTCATTCAGGTAGCACGAAGGTGGAGAGTGCCGTTTTTCCTCGGTGGAAAACACCGTCGCCGCGGACTCGAACCACCCGGCTCTCGACCCCGGGGTGTAATGAAAAATTTATCGATCGAAAGACTCGCCGCACATAGGGCACCGCGCCCGCCCCAGCTGCTGGCTCAATACACCAGGTTCGCGCTGGCCTTCGTCGTCGCGGTGTCCGTCTGTGCTTGCCGGGGCGAAAACGCTGCAGCTCAGGATGCGTCCGCCACGCCCACCGATACCGTCAGAATCGACGGCAGTTCCTGGACACCTTGCGCGGCGGAGTACGAGCGTTGCTCCTTCGACGGCGCGAGGAAGGTGCTCTACGGCACGCCTGAGAAGCACGTAGTCAAGACCTTCGCGGGCGGCACGGGTTGCGACAACGGCGTGTTCGACGACCCCGCGCCGGGTGCATCGAAGCGTTGCTGGGTCGAAGCCAGCGCGGACAGCGCCATGGCGCGCTTCGTAGCCGACTCGCCGCCCCCCTCCTCCCCACTGCCGATGCAATGCAGCCCGGCTGCCGCGCCAGTCGATGCGCCAGCTTCCGGCGACGCTATCGAAGCCGATACGCCCGGCAGCGACGGCACGCGCATGTTCCCGCTCCGCAAACCGTTCGAACTCGCGCTGACCACCCGGGCCACGTCGGCCGGCGCGCTTGCATGGCGGATAGAGGATGCGTGGAACACGGTCAAGGCAAGCGGCCATTTCGCCGTGACGCCTGGTGCGCATACATCGACTATCAAGTGCACATCGCAGGCCGCCGGCTACTTTTCGATCTCCGCACAACTTGATGCGGCCAATGCAGCGCCCGCCGTGTTGCCGTCGCGCGGCACGCGGCCAGCGGGCATCGCCACCTTTGGCGTGCTGCCCGAGCTCACCGCGGTCCTGCCGGCCGTCACGTACAAGTACCCCGATCTGCATCGCTTCGGTGGTCAGGGCGCGGCGTATTTGCGGCCCGGCCAGACATGCTGTTCCGGCGATGGATATCGGCCACTCTATCCCGACCTGGGCCTGACATGGGTCAACGACAACCGCAACTGGTACATGACCGAGCCGCAAGCGCCGAACACATTCAATCCCGCCGCCGACAACCTCGCGCCGTTCTTCAAACCCGGCGACCTGCTGCGGCTGATCCAGCTCGATGGCATTCCAGGCTGGGCGAATCGTACGGGCAAGGACACGCACAGTTACGCACCGTCCTCGCTTGCCGACTACAGCGCCTATATGAAGCGCGTAGGCGAAGAATCGAACCGGGTGCGCTCGAGCGTGTTTCCTCAGCAATCGAATAACTACTATCAGGTGAGCTGGGAACCCGACTATGAAGGCGGCCTGCCGTGGCGCGATACGGACGCCAATCTCGTCGCCATGTACAAAGCGACTTACGAAGCGATCCACGCTACCGATCCTCATGCGGTCGTGATGGGCCTGACGTTGTCGTCGCTGGGGAAAAACACCGAGTGGCTGAACCGGCTCGCACCGCTTGGCATTGCGAAGTATCTCGACGGCGTGAGCGCGCATGGTTACTACGACGTGGGGACGTCGCCATCGCATCCGCCAGAACGCATGGCGGGTAACAGCGATCCGCAGAAAGCCGCACAAAGCTTGCCCATGATGATGCGCGGGCTGCGTCACGCCATGACGCAGATGCTTAAACCGGGCGCGAAACTGTTCATCACCGAGTCGGGTATCAGCTATGACATCGGCACGAAATACGGGAGCGCGACGCCGTCGGCGAACGTGCTGTATGCCCAGGGCGCGCTGGTCTCACGATCGCACCTGATCCTGCTCGGCGAGGGCGCGGACATGAGCTATATCTTCTACACGGCCGATCCGACCGAAGTGGGTTATGGCATCTTCTTCGATCTCGTCAACGCCGAAGGCGGCTACGGCCAGACGCAGATCAGCCCGAAGCCCGCAGCCATGGGCGTAGCCGCGATGACCCGCATTATCGACGGCACCAGCACGCTTGGGCCCATCAAGAACACGCCGCCCGGCGTCTATGCGTATGCGTTCCAGCGCCTGAACGGCGGCAAGGTCGTGACCGCACTGTGGACGCACGAGAATGCGGTTTGGCCGGGGGCATCCGGATTCAGCGAGACGCATGGCGTGAAATACACCTTGCCGGTGGATGCAGCGGGAACATCCGGAACGGTTACCGTGCTCGACATGATGGGCAATCCGTCCACGCTGCCTTATGCAAACGGCCGCGTGGCGCTGACGCTGACCGAGGCGCCGGTGTATGTGGTGTCGCAGAATGCCGGCGTGGTGAAGGCGAACGTCAACACGCCCGAAGGCTACGTGGCGCAGTAACCCTTGCCGTCGCTTGCACGGGTGTTGGCAGGTATTGGCATGCCCCGGTCATCCGCTTTGGCCGGGCGCTCTTCGTTGACGTTTCTCAGTCAACGCTCGTTTCTCATTCAACGCTCGCGCGTGGTGCCGGCTATCGACGCCGCATGAAAACAGCGCTAAAGCAGCACGTTTTCACGCTCCACAGCGTTTCAGGACTCCATCGAATTTTTGCGAAAGTTCCGACAGAAGCGGATTCCCGCGTGCCTTACATTCGATCTCCATGACGACAGTCGAAGCAATCGAAGCAATCGAAGGACAGGGCATTGCATGTTCGAGAGCCGCTGGAGTCATCTGATTCGTCCACGCCGCCAAGCCTTGGCGCGTCCGTCCGTGCCATTCGTGCCATCGAGCACATCGTTTGTAGGGCAGTGGTGACCCCACTGCAATCGCCATGAAACACCATGAACCAGGGCATGCCGCCGCATCTGCGGGCGGCCTCCTTTTCGCCGCCATACTCGGCTGCCTGAGCGTGCTGAGCGCTTGCCCACCTGAAAATGTCCGCGACACCAGCGGGGAGATGAAGCCTCCCGCAGGCGCGTCGGTTGAAGCGCCCACGGACGTCACGGACCGCTGATACGCCGCGAACAAGAGGCATCGAGGGAAAGACCGCCGTGGTTCGGCCAGCTACGCCAAAGTGCTGAACGCTGCGTCCGTTCAACCACGCGCCCTGGCATGGTGAGTTGCAGCAAACGGCGCGGTGACCAACGTCGTGGGCGTGCACGCACCGTGTATGCCGCGAATAACCGGCTTGCCTGGTTTGCGAGGAACACAGGATGATCCAGGTACACCTTCCATCGGAAGTCGCTGCTTTCTTCCTGCCTATGACGCATTCGCCAGGACGCTCAAGGACGATTTCTCCGATTGGCTTCCAAACGCGATCTTTCGGCGTAATAAGCCAGTTCAAAGCCGATACGGCAGCGATGACCGCGCGCTAAACTGGCTCATCTGCATAAAATGCCGACGCGGTGAACGCAGACACGCAAACATTGCGTGTCTGGCCGCAAACACAGCGATCCAAAGCACACTCGGAACCATCATGGACGGCCTGCGCTGGACGACGATCATCGTCGTCGCAATGCTCGGCGGTGGGTTGGCAGTCTGCGCGCTGATCGCCCTAGTGGTGCTTTTCATTGGCCACGTCGCCGCGCGCTTATTCAATAACGATGAACATGACTGAGGTACCACAAGCGTGACCGATCTCTCTTCGTTTTCATCAGTCGCCGCCGCTGCGCAACAGGCCGATCTTCTTAAGAAAGCGCCACCGTTCGAGGCGTCCCCGCTCCTTGATGACGCGGACTTCCTTAACGCCATTCGGCTGACACCGCTTGTGTCCATTGACCTGATCGTGACCGACGGCAACCGCCGCGTGCTGCTGGGACAGCGTCGCAACCGGCCCGCGCAAGATACCTGGTTCGTGCCGGGCGGCCGGGTCCGCAAAGGCGAAACGCTCGACGCCGCGTTCACACGCGTAGTCCGCGATGAGCTGGGCATAGCCAGCGTACAGCGCTCGTCGTCGCGTCTGTTCGGCGTGTTCGAGCACCACTACTACGATAACTTCGCAGGCGTACCGGACATTGCCACGCACTATGTCGTGCTCGCTTATTCGATCATGCTGGGCGGCTCGGTACCGATCGGCCGCTTCGATCAACACAGCGACTACGCATGGCTGATGCCCGCAGAAGTGCTGGCTCGCGAAGACGTGCACCCGAACGCAAAAGCGTACTTTCGTTAAGGACCGCAGGTGGACCACCGGTGGCGCTATAAGCGGCTCGATGAGCCGCTTTTTTTACGTGCCGCACGCGAAAAAAAAGCCCGCGCGTAGCGGGCTAAAGACCATAGCGCGCGCCGGGGGGCTGGCGCTACGTACAACGCGGTTCATGCTGCAATTCGAATCCTGTTCAACTTGTTCGCCTGACGTGTCTGCAGCTAACGCCAGTGCCGCGCGTTGATCGATTCATGGTTCATGAAACTCGGCTCGCGAACGTAGCCGACTCATTCAGCCGATCAGTTCCGGCGCCTCACCGAGCGGTTCCTCGTTCGTCACCGGCGCGGGGTTGCGGCTCGCGAGAAACGCCCGTAAGTAGGCTTTGAACGGCTCGGCCACTTCCGGGTGACGTAACGCGAACTCCACGGTGGCCTTCAGATAACCGAGCTTGCTACCGCAATCGAAGCGCTTGCCTTTGTACTGGTAAGCAAGCACCTGTTCATGCGCGAGCAATGCCTGGATCGCATCGGTCAACTGGATCTCGCCGCCCGCGCCCGGCTTCTGCATGCGCAGATGCTCGAAGATGCGCGGCATCAGCACATAGCGCCCGACGACGCCCAGGTTGGACGGCGCCAACGCCGGCTCAGGCTTCTCCACCATACCTGCTATCTTGAAGAGTCCGTCCTCCCACTGCCGGCCTTCAATCACGCCGTATGACCCCGACTCGCGCGGATCGATCTCCTCCACGCCCACCACCGACGAGTGATAACGGTTGAATACTTCGACCATCTGCGCCATCACGGGCGGCTCGCCATCGAGCAGGTCGTCGGCGAGCATGACGGCGAACGGTTCGTTGTCGATCAGCTTTTGCGCGCACAGCACGGCGTGGCCGAGTCCGAGCGGCTCCGCCTGGCGCACGTAGACACAGTTGACGTGGGACGGTTTGATGCTGCGTACGAGTTCAAGCAGCGCACGTTTTCCGCGCGCCTCGAGCTCCGCCTCAATTTCGTATGATTTATCGAAGTGGTCTTCGATCGCACGTTTGCCTCGGCCCGTGACGAAGATCATTTCCGTGATGCCGGCCGCGACCGCCTCTTCCACCGCATGCTGGATCAGCGGTTTATCGACGATGGGCAGCATTTCTTTCGGACTTGCCTTGGTGGCAGGAAGAAAGCGCGTACCGAGTCCTGCGACGGGAAACACCGCCTTGCGTACCTTAAGCATGTCCGACCCCCTTGTTTTGTCCGGCGCTCGACGGGCCAGGATTCCAGTCAATGCAGTCTTTCGCAACGCCTCGTGCAATGCCCCATGCTATGCGAACGAAAGACCCCGTGACTGTTTTTTTCATCACTGATGGTCAGCTTATTACTTGAATATCGAAACCATCTGCCAACATCTCGTTCTTTTCAGACGACTGCCCTGATGCTTCTGCGGCGCCGCGTATAGTGCGACGCATACGCGACCAATCCCCGCCGCCCGGACCGACAACGGAGACAAGTTGATGGGACACGCCAATGGTATGAGCCGGCTGCAAATCGTGCGATTGCCGAGTGCCGACCCTGCGTCCGCACCTGCGCCGGTGCCCGATGCATCCCGCTCGAACTGGCACGCGCCCGAGCATGCAACCGCCTCCGGAGCCGCGCACGAGTCAGGCCCAGGATCAGCACACGAAGCGATGCAAGAAGCCATGCATGAAGCGATACAGGAAGGGAAGGCCGCGCCCAAGCGGATCGGCATACTGATCTTCGAAGACTTCTCGCTGGTCGAGGTGAGTTCGATATCAGAGGTGTTTTCGTTCGCCAACGAGATTCACACGTTGTCCGATTCCGCTGCCGTCAGGTCCGGCGCGGCGCCGGATTACGCGTTGCTGTTCCTGTCGAGCGATGGCGGCAGCGTTGCCAGCAGTTGCTCCATGCGCATCTGGACCGAGAGTCTCGACACACGCTGGATGAGCGAGTGCGACGCCCTCTTCATTGCAGGCGGCGAAGGCGCGCAGCGCGCGAAACTGGACACGCAGTTGCTCAGGCGCTTAAGCAGGGTTGCACCGAAGATATCGTTTGTGAAGGCCATTGGCGAAGGCTCGCAGATCCTGGCGGCGGCGAACCTTTCATTGCAAAACCGGGCGCCCGACTTCGAAGACCCGGCGGCGGCGTCCGCCCTGACGAGTTCGCTGTTTATCGCCGAGCAGACACTTACGCTCGATGACCCCAAGGGTCCGATCGCGGCCGCGCTGTCCATCATCAAGCGTGATTATGGTCCGGCGGTGGCGCGGGAAGTATCGGAGCGTTCCATTCCAGGCGCGTGGCCGAAGTTGTCCGCCGTGCTCGACGACACCGACGTAGGTGGCGTGCGACAAAAGATCGACGCAGCGGCGCGCTGGATGCGCGAAAATTACATCCGGCCGATTTCGATTGCCGATGCCGCGCGCGTGGCGGCCATGAGCGAGCGCAATTTCCTGCGCCGCTTCAAGGCGCAGATCGGCTTGACGCCGTCGGAGTATTTGTTGCGGGCGCGACTGGATGCCAGTTGCATGCTGCTTGCCGCGACCGATCTTCCCGTCGATAAGATCGCGCGCCGATGCGGCGCCGGCAGCGGCGATGGACTGGCCAAGATATTCCGCAAGCGCCTGTCCATTTCACCGACCGAATACCGGTTGGCCGGACGCAGGAAAGCCGCGGAGGAGTGAGGAAGTTATGCCAGGTTCCGGCGCAGTTGGAAACACGGGTTAAGAGCACGCAATAGACACAACGGGCACAATAGGCACAGCGCAACAAGCGCAGCGGCGACGATCCTGATCGCCGATCAAGCGCGCGCTTTTCGGGGGGCGTATGACAAGTACGACGGCTTTGAGTTGGATCACCAATTTCGGCGATGCGGGTTTGACCATTCCCGTGGCAGCCGGATGTGCGTTGTGGTTAAGCACAACTGACAAACGCGAAGCGCTGGTTTGGGTGGGTACGTTGGTGGGCGCGTTGGCGTTGGTCGGCGTGAACAAGATCCTGTATGCGGGTTGCGGCATCGAGCTTCGTTCGATCGACTTCCGCGTGATCAGCGGCCATACCATGCTGACATCGGCGGTATGGGGCGTGACGTTCGGCCTGCTGGCCGGAAGCAGAGGCGTGAGGTGGTACAGGCTGGGCGCAGCGGCCGGGTTGGCACTGGGCGCGCTGATCGGCTTTTGCCGGGTCGTGCAGGACGCACATACCCCCATTGAAGTGGTGGCCGGCTGGTTCCTGGGTGGCGGTATCGCGTTGTTTTTCCTGCGACGCTTTTTCAAACAGCCGCGCAAGATGCCGGGGTCGATCTTTGCCGGGCTAGGTCTGCTTGCAGTGTCGACAATTGCCTATGGGCATCACGCACCGATTCAGCAAATGCTCGTGGCCTACTCACCGTGGTTATGCCGGTGGTTCGATTTCTGAAATCGCTCGCGCCAGATGTGATGGGGTGCTGGCGTGAACGAAAACCACCGCTAGAAAGGCTCGATCAACTCGGCTTGCTCGACCACTTCCGCAGGGAACAACGCGGGCAGATACTCACGCAAATAGGCCTCGAAGTCGTCACGCACCTCGGGATGCTGCAACGCGAGCTGCACGGTCGCCTTCAAATAACCAAGCTTGCTGCCGCAATCGAAGCGGGTGCCGTAGTACCGGTATGCCAGCACCTGCTCGACCGCCAGCAACGACGCAATCGCGTCGGTCAGTTGAATCTCGCCGCCGCTGCCGGCCCGCGTATTGCGCAGATGCGCGAAAATCCCCGGCATGAACACATAGCGCCCCACTACCCCAAGATTCGACGGCGCCAAAGCCGGCTGCGGCTTCTCCACGATCCCCGACAGCTTGATGATGTCCTCTTCCCACTCGCGCCCTTCGATCACGCCATAGGACGCACTGTCGATCCGGCTGATCCGCTCTACGCCAATGACAGAGCTATGGTAATGATTGAACACATCGACCAGTTGCTTCATGACCGGCTCCTTGCTGTGGAGCAAGTCGTCCGCAAGGATCACGGCGAACGGGTTTTCGCCAATCAACTTTTCCGCGCATAGCACTGCGTGGCCGAGCCCGAGCGCACTCGGCTGGCGCACATAAAAGCAGTCCACGTTCGCGGGCTTGATGTTGCGCACGACCTCGAGCAACGCCGCCTTGCCGCGCGCTTCGAGTTCCGCCTCGATCTCGTAGGATTTGTCGAAATGGTCTTCGATCGCTCGCTTACTTCGGCCCGTCACGAATATCATTTCCGTGATTCCCGCTGCTATCGCCTCTTCGACCGCGTACTGGATCAGCGGTTTATCGACGACAGGCAGCATTTCCTTCGGACTCGCTTTTGTCGCGGGCAGGAAACGAGTGCCGAGTCCCGCGACAGGAAATACGGCTTTGGTGACTTTCAGCATCGCACGCGCTTCCCTAAAATACTTTCAATTAATGCACGAACGCCCGTTCGTGCAGTATCCCGATGCATCGAATTCGTATTCATGCAAAGCTTTCAATCGGCGTTGATATTCATTAAAAGCCGCTTTTGAAAGCGTAAAATAATTTGCTGCGCCGCAAGACGATGATCCGGATCATCCTGACCGCGATGGCAGATGGCGCCAGCCGCGGCGAACGAAAAAATATTCAATTTTCCGCCGCACCGCAGCACGATCGTTCTGAAACACTTATTCCTGATCGTCCGAATGCGGAAAACGAATGCCTGACGCGTTCAGTTTCGACATGGGATCGTTACGTAGCGCGTCTCGGTAAGCCGAGACCGCGGCGAGGATCAACAAAACAGCAATACCGGCGAATGCGTGCATGTCCATGACGTACCTCTGTTTTTGAATGGTTTGAAATGAAGTTAGCAGAAAAAAAACGACAAATAATTGCTGAATAAATTCGTTACCTTTCGAACAGACCGTAGGGAGGTTTTTGCTCATCATGTACACGATGAAGTGTTTGTCACGCATATTTTTCCATTATTTGCCGGATTAATATGACATCTGCGAGTGCGCCGCTTGAGTGGTCACTTAGTGCACCGGACAAGCACCATATAAGGCGCCGCAAGGCCGGGAACCGTCTCCGGCTTTTATTCAACCTGGACACGAGGTCTTTAAATGAGCGATTCGTCCCTGCTCGATCCGGCCGGTTCCTCCTTGCAGTTACCGCTCGAACGCGCAGCCGCTGTCAGCATTGACGACCGCGATGTCGCCATCAACGCGTGGCGTGGTTTTGCTGCATTACTGGTCGCTTATTTCCACTGCCGCCAGATCACCTGGATCGGCATACAGCAATTCCACAGGACCGGGGCCAGGTTCGACCTCAACACGGTCTTCAGCTATCTCACCTTTCCCATTGCCTGGGGTTCGGCCGGCGTGCCGATCTTCTTCGTGATCAGCGGGTACTGTATTCATCGTGGAACGGCACGCAAGCTGCTAGCCAATCCCGCTGCTCCCTTCGATACCGGCAACTTCCTGATGCGCCGTTTCGCGCGTATTTATCCGGTGCTGCTTGCCGCGCTGGTGCTGACGTACGTGCTGGATACGTTCAGCCTCGGCTTCACGCCGGTCAGCCCCAAGATTGGCACGGCGGATCTGCATTTGTTCATCGTCAACCTGCTTTCGCTGCAGGGCGTGGCTGGTGGTACGTTCGGGTCGAACGGGGCGTTGTGGACGCTGTCGCTGGAAGTGCAGTTCTATCTCGTGTATCCGTTGCTGATCGCATTGCGCAGGCGGATCGGGATGAAGGCGGTGCTGGTTTGCGTCGGCATTATCAATGTGATTTCGGCGCTGGTGTTCGAGCGTCACGAGATCGTATTGTTCGCGTCGTACTGGTTTTCTTGGACGCTGGGCGCGTGGATTGCCGAGGCGAAGGCCGCGCCCGATGCGCGGAAGATGCCGAAGGGGTCCGTGAAGCTGAAGATTGCGGCGGTGGTGGTTGCGGTGATTGGTTGCGGCGCGTTCAAGTTCGGGCAATACATGGCGTTCCAGTTCTGGGCGCTGGCGTTCGCGCTGTATCTGTTCCAGGTGCTCGATAAACCCATGCGTAGCTCGTTGCCTGTAAGGGGTTTTTCGTGGCTCGGCGAGTTCAGCTTCTCACTGTATATCGTGCATATTCCGATTCTTATCCTGCTCGGATCGGTGCTGTTTCACTCGGCGCTGCAAACGACTATCTGGGCATCGTTCGCCTTCATGATCGTGCCGATTGCCGTGGCCTTCGTGTTTTATATGCTGGTCGAGCGGCCGGCGATGAACTGGTCTGCGAGTTTTAAGCGGCGTCAGAGTGGGGGCGGTTGATTTTCGCTCGCGCCGGTGGACGGGTTTGGGGGTTTGGTGGGTTTGAGCTTGGGCGGGGCGGAGTCGGGTTGGTGCTTTCGGCGGTAGTGGTCAGGGGTCAGTGCCGGGTTGGTAGGTTCTGGGGTTAGCGGTCGGA
>NZ_JAAVUQ010000064.1 GCF_018449515.1 Caballeronia sp. dw_19
CACAGTGGCTAATAGTGATAAAGAGAATATCCGACTCTCGCAGACCACCACGGCCGAAAGCACCAACCCAGCACTAACCCCGACCACTAACCCCAGAACCGACCAACCCAGCATTGACCCCGACCACTAACCCCGAACCCCGCCGCGAGCAAAAAACCCAAGGAGTTATTTTACTATGAGCATTGAATTCATCGGCTACGTGAGCCATCAGGAATCAAGTGAAATCCACTTACCGCATGGACCCGCGGTCAATCCGCCGTACATCGCCGCAGTCGCGCAAGCGCACGAATATGGCGGTTTCGACCGCGTGCTAATCGCTCACTCAAGTGCGTCCCCAGACGGTTTCCAGATCGCGTCGTTCGTCGCGCAACAAACCAAGCGTTTGGGCATCCTGCTTGCGCATCGGCCGGGCTTTGTCGCGCCGACACTCGCCGCCCGTCAACTCGCGACGCTCGATCACTTCAGCGCAGGCCGCACCGCCGTGCACATCATCTCCGGCGGCGACGATACCGAACAACAACGCGACGGCGACTTCCTCGAGCACGACGACCGCTACAAGCGCACCGATGAATATCTCGATGTCGTGAAGCGGTCATGGACCAGCGAAACGCCATTTGATCATGAGGGTGAATTCTATCGGGTGAAAGGTCACCGATCGCTGGTTCGTCCCCTGCAGAAACCGCATCTACCGGTGTATTTCGGCGGTTCGTCGGAAGCCGCAATCCAGGTCGCGGGCAAGCACGCCGATGTTTTCGCGCTGTGGGGCGAGTCGCTGGCCCAGGTCGCCGAAACCATTGCCCGGGTGCGCGCCGCCGCCAAGCCGTATGGCCGTGAAAACGCAATCCGCTTTAGCCTTTCGCTGCGCCCGATCATCGCTTCGACGGAAGACGCCGCATGGGCACGCGCGGAATCGATCCTCGCACGCGCGACAGAAGCAGTGAAAAGTAATCCTAACTTCACGCGACGACCGAGCGAACCCAAGAACGTTGGTTCGCAACGTCTGCTGGCTGAGGCCGCGAAAGGCACGGTAGTGGACAAGCGCCTGTGGACCGGCATCGCGGCGCTGACAAAAGCGGCGGGCAACTCCACGTCGCTGGTCGGTACGCCCGAACAAGTAACGGAAGCGTTGATCGAGTATTACCGCCTGGGCATCTCGACGTTCCTGATCCGCGGCTTCGATCCGCTGGAAGATGCGCTGGGTTATGGCCGCGATCTGTTGCCGCTGGTACACGCGGCAGTGGCAAAGGAGGACAGCGAAGCGAGCAAGAAGGAACTCGAAGCAGTTCGGGCCTGAACCAGATCGGCCAACGTGAACGGCGGCGACATCGGGCAACGCCCATGTGTTTCTTTACTACCGTTGCGGCGCCGCCGACCCGTTGCAATTCCACTGTCGCGCGGTCGTGGACAATAAATACTGCCGCAAGGTCGTCAAACGCCGTCGTCGCAAGACGTCTGGGCACAGCGAACGTTGTTCCTATGCCCTGAACGCTAAACCACCAAGAAATCAAGTGGTAAAGACGGGTGAGGCCGCCCTGATTCCTGGGCACCTCGTGCTTGCCCGAGAGCACTGGTGCCGAAGCGTGTTCATGTCAGGATGAACGCTAACCGACCAAGAAATCTAGTGGTAAAGACGCGTGAGGCCGCCCTGGTTCCTGGGCACCTCGTGCTTGCCCGAGAGCACTGGTGGCGAAGCGTGTTCATGTCAGGATGAACGCTAACCGACCAAGAAATCAAGCGGTAAGGACGCGTGAGGCCGCCCCGGTTCCTAGGCACCTCGTGCTTGCCCGAGAGCGTACGGGGCGAAGCGTGTTCGTGTCAGGATTCGCGAGAAGGAGGGGTTCACACATCCGTGGCTCTGGCGAGCACCGTGCTTTTGGGGCACCTATGAATCAAAACTGCACGCTGTGGACACTTAGGGTAGCGTGGTTTGAAAGCGCTTTCTTTGCTTCGTTTCTTTGTCGCTTTGGACAAAGAAATGACGTGCCGCCACGCACAGTGGCTAATAGTGATAAAGAGAAAATCCAACTCAGGCATACCACTAAGGCCGAAAGCAGCAACCCGGCATAGACTCCGACCACTAACACTAAAAGCACCAACCCAGCACTGACCCCAACACCCCCCCACCTCACAGTTCGTCCGACAGCAGTCTGTCCAGCGGCGCGGCGTGCTTCACGAACGGCGACCTGATGACGATATAGCTGAAGTACTTCTCGATACCAATGTTGAGATCCAGCAGCCTTTCCACTACCTCTTGATAGTGGCCGATATCCCCGACGAGAAATTTCAACAGATAGTCATACCCTCCACTGACCAGATGACATTCGATGATCTCGTCGATCTCCCGGACGTTCGCCTCAAACCGTATGAAATCCTCGCGTCGATGGTCTTGCAACATCACTTCGGTAAACACCGTCACCGTAGCAGTTAGCTTCGCAAGATTAAGACGCGCGCCGTATCCCGAGATGATCCCCGACGATTCGAGCCGTTTGACCCGCTGAAGACATGGACTCGGCGATAGCCCGACTGCGTTGGCCAGATTTGCATTCGTTATATTGCCGTTCTTCTGCAGTTCCGCCAGGATCTTGATGTCGATCCGATCCAGTTTCTGTCGAGTGGTCATGTCGTGCTCTCGCGTCCGGTGATTTCGCAGGCGGGTCTATCCGGTCACCCTCTGCTTAGCTCTTCGTGGTGCGCCTTCACCAGTTGCGCCATGCTCGTGAACTTGAACTCAACCGTCGGCTCATTGAGCGTGCGCATGGTGGCGCCAAAGCCTCGCTGCTCGAACCGGCGATAGATCCAGCAAGATTTTATGCCAAGCTCAGCCGCCGGTTCGTGATCGTGAAATATGCTGTCGGCAATGTGCAGCGTCTCTTCCTTGCGCACGCCAAGGGAAGGGAGAATATCAAACATGTAGTCGAAGTTGCGATGAGACGGTTTATAAGAACCGACATCTTCCGCTGTGATGACCGCGTCGAAGTCTACTTGCAGCATCGAGCGGCTGTTGGCAAAACTTTCATTGTCAACGTTCGACAGGATGATCAGCTTGAAGTACTTCTTGAGATATTGAAGCGTACTCGCGGAGTCGGGGAACGCAGGCCACTGCCCCACTGACCGTCCGTATGCTACAGCCTCGTCCATCGTATAGTGAACGCCCCATTCCTCCGCGAGCCGCTTGAAGACGACGGCGAGCAGATCCCGATAAGGCATCTCCGGCGTGTAGCGCTGCTGGGAGGATTCGTGACGCGCATGCGCCTCAAGCACCTCGTCACGCGTCAACGGCTTCTCAAGGCGGTTGATCAGAGGCATGAGACTCGCCGTTATACCGCGTTCCCAGTCGATCAGCGTGCCGTAACAATCGAAGGTGAGCGCCTTGAAATCGGTAAGCCGCACGTGAACCTCCCAAGAAAATAAATCGCGTTGGACTGCGCGGCCCTTCATGCGGCCCCGGCCCGCCGCGCAACGTCCTGCGCGTTCGAATCAACGAGGCGGCGGACGCTATCAAGGCGTTACTTTTGCAGCAAGGCTTCCTGATGCGCTTTCACCAGGTCAGCCATATTGTTGAAACGGAAGTCCACCTTGGGCTGCTGGCCCGGATTCATTGTCGCACCGAAGCCTCCCTGATCGTGGCGGCGATAAATCCAGCACGACGCCAGGCCAAATTCGTTTGCGGGTTTGTGATCGTGAAACAGGCTCTCGGCGGTATGCAGGATTGTTTCTTTCCTGATCCCCCGGTCGCCAAGCTTGTCCAGCATGTAGTCGAAATTACGTGCTGACGGCTTGTACGAACCGACGTCTTCGGCCGTGATGATCGCGTCGAACTCGACCTGCAGTTTCGCATTGCTGTAGGTGAAGCTTTCGTTATCGATGTTCGAGAGCACAACGAGCTTGTAATGCTTCTTGAGGTATTGCAAGGCGCTTGCCGAATCTTCGAAAGCCGGCCAATTCTGCACCGACTTTCCGTACGCTACGCAGTCGCCCAGCGTGAACGGCACCTGCCATTCTTCGGCCAGTCGTTTATAGACAATAGGCAGCAGTTCCTGATACCGCTTGGCAGGCGTGTATTTCTGCTGCGAGGATTCATGGCGTGCGTGAGCCTCAAGGACCTGATCGCGCGTCAGCGGCTGCTTGACGCGCTCAAGAAGGGAACGCAGGCCTTCGAAAATCCCGGTCTCCCAATCGATCAAGGTGCCATAGCAGTCAAAGGTTAACGTGTCGAAGTCGGTGAGTTTCATAACAGTTTGCCCTCAGTTGTTCACAGGATGAGCTCACAGTGTATTGACTCATGGCAGCAGCCGTAACTGATGTCGAGATCAGCATCAGCATGCGGTTTCGTCCGATGGCGCCCCGACAGCAGATTCTGCTGCCGGGGCGCCACCTCGCGGATTCCGGTCTCTGATCCTGCTCATCGCGCAGGGTATACGCCCTGATTTCTGTCGGTCCGAGTCTTCCTGAACCCACCCTGCTTGAAGGACAAGATACCGCGTCGGAGGCGCTACAGCATGCCCCGCTCAATGCCGCACGACAACCCTTCAAACCTTCGCGAGATAGTCCGACACATTGATCTTCTGCGGCAGGACGCTGCGCGCCGCCAGCCAGTCCGCTGCTTTCTGCAACTCCTGCACGAAGGCTTTGTCGCTGACGCCGTGCATGTTGAACTTGCGCTTCATGCTGCTGAGCGTATCGCGGACTTCGTCGCTGTAATGACCCTGCTGCTGGGCGATCGTCTCGGCTTCGAGCGAGTTGTCCGATGCCCATTTCGCTTCCTGTCCGTATGCGGCGTTGACTGCCTTCACCAGATCGGCGTTGTCTTCGGCGAACTTGCGCGTGGTCACATAGGAATTGAAATCGATCTGGAAATCCAGGTCCCGACCTTCGAGGAAAATGTTGTGGCCTTTGTAGTTCGCGCGCGCAATGTCCACGCCGGGGCTCCACATCGACCATGCATCGATCTTGCCTTGCGAGAACGCGGGCGCCGCGTCGGGCGGATTCAGATAAACGATCTTCACCGCATCGCGTGGCACCTTGTGTTTTTCGAGTGCGGCCACAAGCAGGAATTCGCCGAGTCCTGAACGATTCACCGCTACCGTCTTGCCTACCAGATCTTCCACCCGGTTGATACCCGATCCGTCCTTCGCAATGATCGCCGTGCTGCGCGGATCAACGACGCAAAACTGCGTGAACACGAGTGGCGAACCCGCGATCATTGCCGCCAACGCGGGTGTCGTGCTGCCGCCGAAGCTGAAGTCCGCGCTGCCGCCGGTGACCGCTGCGAGCGATGGCGCGTGATTGGGGAAGGGTCCGATCCACTCCACCTTGATACCGTCTTTCGCGAGGGTTTTTTCGAATTCGCCGCGGACCTTTGCGAGCATCGGCAAGCCGCCGAGTCCCCAGCCAAGGCGAACCGTGTCGGTTTTCCGGCTGCCGCAAGCGGCGAGGCCGGTGGCCAACGCCGATGCAGCCACGGTGGTTTGGAGGAAGCGGCGGCGCGACCAGATAGAAGAACTTGGATTTGACATGGCGGGATGGAATCGAACAGATGAACGGAATCGCGCCCGCCGTTGAAGGCGGGCGAGAGGCAAGACAAATTGAATGGGATGAGACGCTGGGGACTAGTGAGTTGCCGTATCGTCCACGCCAAGTTGCGCGAGCAATGTCTCCCGCAGTGCGGGCCTGGCGGCATCCGTCACACGATACTCGGCGGCAATCGCGCCGCTCCGCATGATCAGCGCGCGATCCGCGAGCGCAATCGCTTCATCTACATCGTGCGTAACGAGCAATACACCCGGCTGATGCCGTTCGATCAAATGCTTCACCAGACGCTGCATCTTGATGCGCGTCAACGCGTCGAGCGCGGCAAACGGTTCGTCGAGCAGCAACAGTTGCGGCTCCTGCACAAGCGCACGCGCCAGCGCCACCCGCTGCGCCTGGCCACCGGACAGGTTACGCGGCCAGTCTTCCAGGCGTTCGCCCAGCCCCACTTCTGCCAGCGCCGCTTGCGCGGCCGCAAGGCTTTTCGGACCCGGCGCAAGCCCAAGCGCGACGTTGCGAGAGAGCGTCTCCCACGGCAACAAACGCGGCTCCTGAAACACGATAGCCGGCAAACGCGGCCCGTCGATCGAACCACCGTCGATAGGATCAAGCCCCGACAACGCCCGCAGCAAAGTGGTCTTGCCGCAGCCGCTTTCGCCCAGCAAAGCGACGAATTCGCCCCGCTCGATCCGCAGGTTCAAACTATCGATAACGATTCGTTCTCCGTACAAACGCCGCAGATTACGCACGACAACCGCCGGTCCCGACGACTTCAAAGTTGCACTCATCAGCGGGACACCTTCGCAAAATTCACGTGCCATGAGAGCAACCGGCGCTCGAGGAAACGCGCCAGCGAATCCGCCAGCACGCCGATCGCGGCATAGATCACGATGGTCATCACGATCACATCGGTACGCAGGAATTCGCGTGCGTCCATCGCGAGAAAGCCAATGCCCGTGCTGGTCGCAATGGTCTCCGCCACCACCAGCGCGAGCCACGCCGTGGCCAGCGCATAACGCACGCCGGCAAGCACCGAGGGCAACGCGCCGGGCAGCACGATGCGCCGGATCAGCGTCCAGTTCGACAGCCCGAGCACGCGGCCGAGTTCGATCAGTTTGGGATCGACCTGACGAATCCCGAGAACGGTATTGATGTAGATCGGGAACATGACGCCGAGAGACACCAGAAAGATCTTGCCTGCCTCGCCCACGCCGAACCACACGATCACCAGCGGCAACACTGCAAGAAATGGAATGGCGCGCAGCATCTGGATGTTGCGATCGAGAAATGCCTCAGCCACTTTGGAAAAGCCCACGGCCGTGCCGAGCACGAACCCGATCGAGCCGCCAATGACGAAACCGGTTGCGGCGCGCAGCAGACTCACCGCCATGTCGCCGATCAGACGCCCTTCTTTCACGAGTTCGAATGCGGTGAGAGCGACCTTCGACGGCGCGGGCAGCACGTTCGGCGACAGCGCGCCGAGACGCGCGAACAACTCCCACACGATCAGCAGCAGAACCGGCATGCTCCACGACACATAACGCAGCCATGGAGACACCGGACCCGCATGATTGGGTTTCTGCGCGACGGTGGGATTTGCGTCGGGATCAAGATGCGAATGGAGAACGGATGCCCGGCGGGCGAATACGTCTGCCATCGGTTGAAGACTCCTTTTGTCCGGGTGGCTCGCCGCGCCCGGGCACGGCAACGAGCATCAGCAAATGCTAGCCACACGATGTTAAACAAAAGGAAAAATACTGGAACCACATAAAACTTCTATGCTTAGCAGCGGTGCCGGGAAACATCAATCAGATACGTGCCCAGCCTCACCCCACCGAAGCCCCACCCTCGATTTCAAGCACCAGCGGAAAACGCACTTCGAACACGCTGCCGCGGCCCTTGTACGATTCAAAGCGGATCACGCCCTGCAGTTCGCGCGCCAGTTCCTTCACGATCGCCAGTCCCAATCCGGTGCCGGGAATTTCGTCGGAAGCCGCGCGTTCGAATTCCTCGAACACCCGTTCGCGATCCTCCTCGCTGATTCCCATGCCCGTGTCCGACACGCGCAGCGTCCAGTGTTTCGCGCCCGACGTGATGAACGCCAGCTCCACCTCGCCCGTGGTGGTGTATTTGATTGCGTTGGACAACAGGTTCAGCGCAATCTGCTTCATCTTCAGCCGGTTGGACGCGATCATGCTCAATGCTGGATCGACGCGTCCCTTGAGCGTCAATCCCTTCACCCTGGCAGACGCCCGGCAAAGCAGCGTGAGTTCGTCGAAGAGCTCGGTCAGGTCGAAACGCTCGACCGTCAGGATGGAATCATCGCCGAGCACTTTCGAGTATTCGCCCATTTCATCGACGAGCGTGGCCATGTCGCTGACTTGCCGTTTCGCGAGCGCGATCGCCCGGTCGTTTTTCGCCTGCGAGCGGCCGATCAATTGCAGCACGGTGGCGAATACGTTCAGGAAGTTGCGCAGGTCGTGAGCGACACGCCGGGCAACCTGCATGCGCGTTTCGTAAAGGTCGCTGATCAACCGTTGCCGCAAGGTCAGTTCCTGATTCGCTCGCTCCAGCATGCCGGTGTATTCATCGAGTTTCCGGTCGCGTTCGCCCATCGCCTCGCGAACGGAGGCAAGCGTAACGAAACTGAGCGTCTGGTCGGTGATCAGGCGCGCGCGTTCCTCGCGCTTGCGGTCGAACGAGGGATGCTTCTGCGCGAAATCACCAATGGCCGCAAGCAAAACCTGGCGCAACAGATCAAGCTCCCGGACCAGTTCATCTATACGATACCCCTGCTGCCAGCGCCATTTTCCGTGTTCGCGCGCGTCGCGTTCGATCGCGTGCTCCTGCGAATCCATATCCTGCGATTCGAGCACCAGGCAGATTTCATCGAAAATGCGCGGGACATGATCGGCAAGCTGCCGGTAAGTGAGATCGTCGGAATGCTCTACCTCGGCGTCGCCAAAGACGAGTTGCATCCAGTGGTCGGTAAGCTGCTTCTGCTGCCCACGCAAGGCGCTGGCAAGGCCCTTCAAGGCGCCACTGGTAATTTGGCTCATGCCCGGGATCCGTAAGGCCGTAGCGCGCCTGATCGGCGCCTGGAGTCATGCTGATGCCCGCAAGCAGTGGTAATGCCCGCCGGAACGCCCGGTCCGGGTATTGGACGCGAGTGACTAAAGTATAAGACGACGCAATACCGGCGTGGTCGGATTGGTTTGCGCCCATGCCCGGCCGGCCAGCGTCAGTTCCCCAGCGTCAGTCTCCGCTTGCCGCCGCGAGCGGCATCGACTCGCTCGCGTCCATCAAGCGCTGAACAAACTGCCGTGCCGACGGCGACAACACCCCCACCTTGCGCGTCACGATCCCGAACGTCTGCGACTTCGACTTGAATCCGATCGGCAGCGTGCGCAGCATGCGATGTTTGCAAAACAGCCTGGCAACGCCCGCCGGCAGCACTGACACCAGGTCGGCGCTACATTGCAGCAGCGCGACCGTCACGAACGTCGACGCCGTCGAGATCGCGCTCACGGGCACCTGCGCCCCCGCCAGATCCATCTCGCGCTGCAACAGCGCCTGCATCGGCATGGCGCTCGGGTACGTGACCCAGCGATGCCCACCCAGATCGGCAAACGTCAGCTCACCGGCCGCAAACGGCGGATGATCGTAGCCCACTACCACCGATAAAGGCTCGTCGCCAAGCGGCTGATAGAGATATCTCGACGGTTCATCGCTGACAATCGAGCGGCCAACGACGAGGTCCAGCCGCCCTTCGTCAAGCAGCGCCAGCATCCGCGCGCTCGTGTCCTCCACGATTTCTATCGACAAGCCTGGATTGCACGCTTGCAACTCGTTCAGGATCGGCACGACCAGCTCCGGCACCGAGCCCATGATCGCGCCAACCGCCAGCCGACCGCCCGTGCCCGAGCGAATATCGGCGACTTCCTGGCACAGCGAGGTCAGGTCCGCCGCCAGCAGTCGCGCGTAACGGATGACGCAAAAACCGAACTGGTTCGGCACCAGCCCTTTCTTCGCGCGCTCGAACAAGGGCGCTTCCAGCATTGACTCAAGCTCGGCGAGCGCCTTGCTGGCCGCCGATTGCGTCATCGACATCGCGCTCGAGGCCTTATGCAGCGACTTGTGGTCATCGAGCGCGATCAGCAACTGCAACTGCCTCATGCGCAAGCGGCCCATTAATACATCCAGCGTGGATTTCATCGCGCGTTCGTCAAACCCTGGAGGGGGTAGGTCAAATAAGTAAGGGTGAGTCGCAAAAGCGATCACGAGATGGAAAGGTTTCACTATACAGCGCCTTCTGCCAGCACCTATAGTTCCCTCAAATACACAATGGAGACTTCCGATGTCCAATCAGACTCACCGCGCGACCTACCGCGGCGTGTTCCCGGTTGCCCCGACCGTTTTCGATGCCTCTGGACGCCTCGACCTGGACGGCCAGCGACGCGCAATCGACTTCATGATCGATGCCGGATCGCACGGCCTGTGCATCCTCGCCAACTTCTCCGAACAATTCGCGCTCACCGACGACGAACGCGCCGCCGTGCAGAAAGCCGTGCTGGAACACGTGGCCGGCCGCGTGCCCGTGATCGTGACCACCACGCACTTCAGCAGCGATGTCTGCGCAGCCCGCAGCCGCGCCGCGCAGGACGCGGGCGCCGCGATGGTCATGGTCATGCCGCCCTATCACGGCGCGACCATCCGCGTGGGCGAACGCGGAATCTACGAGTTCTTCAATCGCGTGTCGGACGCCATCGACATCCCGATCATGATCCAGGACGCACCGGTCGCCGGCACGCCGCTCTCCGCAGCATTTTTGGCGAAGCTGGCGAAGGAAATCGCGAACGTGTCGTACTTCAAGATCGAAACGGCGCAAGCGGCATCGAAGCTGCGCGAGCTGATCGAACTCGGCGGCGATGCAATCATCGGCCCGTGGGACGGCGAGGAAGCCATCACGCTGATTCCGGATTTCGATGCCGGCGCGACCGGCGCGATGACCGGCGGCGGTTATCCGGACGGGATTCGCAAGATCGTCGACGCCTACATATCCGGCGACACGGAAGGCGCCGCCGCGCTGTATGAGCAGTGGCTGCCGCTCATCAACTACGAGAACCGCCAGTGCGGTCTCGCCGCCTGCAAGGCGCTCATGATGGAAGGCGGCGTGATCCGCTCCGACACCACGCGCCACCCGTTCGCCGCGATGCATCCGTCGACCCGCGCCGGGCTCCTGAAAGTCGCGCGCCGCCTCGATCCGCTCGTGCTGAGCTGGGGCAAGTAACGCACGTAACGCGGGACAAGCAGCGCGGGACAAGCAACGCAATCCGGACACTTTAATTACACCAACAGGATTCAAACCATCATGGAAATTTCCGGCGATCTGCTGATCGGCAAACACACCCTTCGCGGCACGAACGGCTCGATCAAGGGCATCGATGCAGCCACGGGCGAGCCGCTCGCGCCCGCCTTCGGCGGCGCTTCGCTCGATCAGCTGGAGCAAGCCTGCGCGCTCGCCTGGCAAGCGTCCGACATCTATCGCGAACTGCCGCTTGAAACCCGTGCCAAATTCCTGGAAACGATCGCGCAGAACATCCTCGATATCGGCGATGTCCTGATCGAGCGCTGCGTGACCGAAAGTGGCCTGCCGCGCGGACGCATTGAAGGCGAACGCGGCCGGACCGTCGGCCAGTTGCGCATGTTCGCGGCGGTTGTGCGCGAAGGCGATTTCCTCGGCGTGCGTATCGACCCGGCGCAACCGGAGCGCAAGCCGCTGCCGCGCGTCGACCTGCGGCTGCGTTATGTGCCGCTCGGTCCCGTCGCCGTATTCGGTGCGAGCAATTTCCCGCTGGCGTTCTCGGTCGCGGGTGGCGACACCGCCTCCGCGCTGGCCGCCGGTTGTCCGGTGATCGCGAAAGCTCACTCGGCGCATCCGGGTACGTCGGCGCTGGTCGGACGCGCCGTGCAGAAAGCGGTTGCGGACTGCGGCTTGCCGGAAGGCACGTTCTCCCTGCTCTTCGATAGCGGCCGCGACATCGGCCAGGGTCTCGTCTCGGACCGGCGCATCAAGGCGGTCGGGTTCACCGGTTCGCGCGGCGGCGGCACGGCGTTGATGAAGCTCGCGGCGGCACGTCGCGAACCGATCCCGGTCTACGCCGAAATGAGCAGCATCAACCCGGTTTTGCTGTTCCCGCACGCGCTGAAAAATCGCGGCGCTGCGATCGGCAAGGCCTTCGCCGGCTCGCTTGCGCTCGGCGCCGGCCAGTTCTGCACGAATCCCGGCCTGGTGCTTGCCATCGATGGTCCCGAGCTCGATGCGTTCATCGAAGCAACGGCTGCCGCCCTGGGCGAAATACCCGCCGCCACGATGCTCACCCCGGGTATTCATAAGGCTTACGAATCGGCTGTGAACAAAACAGCGAAGCATGGTGACGTCAAGACGCTCGCGCGAGGCTGCGCGGCGAAAGGCGCGACGCAGGGGCAAGCAGCGTTGTTCTCGACCACCGCTGCAGCGTTCCGCGCTAATCCGGAATTGCACGAGGAGATTTTCGGTGCGGCTTCACTGATCGTGCGATGCCCGGATCTGGCAACGGTGCTCGAGTTGGTGGAGCAACTGGAAGGCCAGTTGACCGCGGCCTTGCACATCGATGAAGCGGATCATGACGATGCCCGCCGTTTCCTGCCGGCGCTGGAACGTCGCACCGGCCGGATTCTTGTGAATGGTTTCGGTACGGGCGTAGAGGTTGGACATGCCATGGTCCACGGCGGCCCCTTCCCCTCCACCGCCGACGGCCGATCGACTTCCGTAGGCAGTCTCGCCATCGACCGCTTCCTGCGGCCAGTGAGCTACCAGGACATGCCCGACGGCCTGCTGCCGGACGCGCTGAAAACCGCCAATCCGCTCGGACTGAACCGGCGGCTGGACGGCAAGCTGCAGTTATCGAAGTAAGGATGTAAAGCGGCCGCTTTACGCTTCGAGGCAACAGTTCAGGCTGACCTCGAAGTATTCATAGCTGCGCTGGATGCCGCGTTTGACTTCGCGGATGTCGGCCATGCGCGGCGCGCGGCCCAGCAACGTGGCGACTATATCGAGTGCTTCCCACGGATGTGCGTCGTCGTAATGCGCGTGCATCCTGAGCCAGCGCATGGTCGTCTTGCGGATCGATTCAGGGTAGCTGTGCGCAAGCGTGTCGCGGCTGCAGAGCAGTCTCGACCATTCTCCGGTCACGCCTTCAACGGCGAAATTGGTCGCCGCTATCGACGCATGCAGCGGGTCCGCATTGCTGCTTTTCCAGCACCAGTGGCTCAATGCAAATGCAAGCGCGGGCGCTTCGCCGGCTTGCAGATCTTCGCGCGAAACATCGTGGGCCGCGGCCCAGTCGACCCAATAATCAGCATGATTCTGCTCGACGCGAATATTGCGCGTGAGATACCGCCGCGCCATGCGCGAGCCGACCGTTTCTTCGGGTCCGATCTTCTGCAGGTTCATGCCCATGTACTGCGGAAACTGATTGATCACCGGCCAGCCGTTGATCAGGAACGCACGCATTTCACGCAGGCCAAGCTCTCCGTCGCGCAAGGATCGAAAAAGAGGATGAGACGCCACACGGCTTTTTGCCGCGCCGGTTTCCAACAAAACTTCCTGCAACCAAAGTGGGTAGCTTGCTGTGTTCTTGAGGTCGCCCTCTCTGGTAAACCCACCCCCCATCACGCCTCCTTAGCTAGTGTCTGAACGGCCGGCTCTGTCCAAAGCGTTGGCCTTCCTATGTAAAACCCTTGCGCATAATCCACCCCGAGCCCATGCAGCGCTCGCAGGATTCCTTCGCTTTCCACATATTCCGCGATGGTCCGGCATTTCATTGAATGGCCCATCTCGTTGATGGCCGCGACCATCTCGCGGCTTACCGGATCGAGCACCATGTCGGTCACGAAGCTGCCGTCGATCTTCAAATACTCAACCGGCAGATGCTTCAGGTAACCGAACGACGACATGCCGGCGCCGAAATCATCGAGCGCGAAATGACAGCCGAGCGCATTCAGCTCATGCATGAACCGCGCCGCCGACGCCAGGTTGGCAATCGCGGTCGTTTCTGTAATTTCGAAGCAGATCATGCCAGGGGAGACGCCTGTGCGCTGGAATTGCTCGCGCACGAAACCGAGGAAACGTTCGTCGCCCACCGAGGCGCCCGACAGGTTGATCGCATATTCCTTGAAACGCTTATGGCGGGTACACGAAAGCATATCGAAGGCGTTGCGGATCACCCATCTGTCGATAGCCGTCATCAGGCCATATCGCTCGGCGGCAGGAATGAACAAGGTCGGCGCGATCACGCCGTTGGGCACGCCCGGGTCGAGCATGCGCAGCAGCAATTCGGCGCGCTGCCCTTCCGTAGAGGCGGGCACGCCGTCGCCCACGGCCACGATAGGTTGCACGTAGAGACAGAAGTCATCGTGTTCGAGCGCGTGCTTGAGCCGTCGCCCCCACGATACTTCGCTCGCGTGGCGCGCCAGTTCGCGGTCGCCCAGGTCCGCCAGTTGCACCCGGTCGCGGCCGCGTTCCTTTGCCATGTAGCAGGCGATATCGGCGAGCCGCATGGCCTCTTCCACGCTCATTTCCGTATTACGCAGGTCGACCACGCCGACGCTCACGCTGGTGCTGAACGGCTGCGCCTCCCAGTTGAAGACAAAGTCATTCAGGCATGCGCGCAGGCGTTCCGCGACCGCCTGGATGCCCGGGGTATCGTAACCCTGCAGCAGCACGCCGAACTCGTCGCCGCCCAGTCGCGCGAGCGTGTCGTCCGGTTGCAGGCTCGATTCGAAGCGCAACGCGACTTCACGCAGCATGGCGTCGCCGGCCGCGTGACCGCAGGTGTCGTTGACCACCTTGAAGCGGTCGAGATCGAGAAACAGCAGCGCCGATGCCGCCGGCAGCCACGACGCCACCTCGCTCCAGCGCGTCCCCAGCGCGTGTTGCAGGCGCCGCTCGAATTCGGCGCGGTTCACGAGCGCCGTGAGCCCGTCGTGCGTGGCTTGCCAGGCCAGGCTTTCGATATATTCGTACTCGCGCGTCATGTTGCGCAGGATCAGCACGAAGCCGGATTCCGCATCCGCCGTGGTGGGACTCGCGCCGGCGGCGCTGATCCGCGACGTCACCGCCTGCACGCGGATCTCGGCGCCGTCACGCCGTTTCAGCAGCATTTCGGCGGCTTCGCCGTCGGGGCGCGTACCCGCCCGGGCATCCTCGATTGGGTTGAGCGGCTGGCGGTTATCGGCGTGCAGCAACCTGAAGGTCTGGACCAATGGCCGCCCGAGACAGTCGTCCGCCAGACGTCCGGCGATCCGCTCGGCCGCCGGGTTGATGAATTCGATATGCCCCGACGGCCCCGTCGCGATCACGGCCTCGCCGATCGAACCAAGGGTCGCCTTGGCGCGCGCCTCGCTCTGCTTGAGCGCGGCTTCAATGCGCCCCCGCTGCCTGATCAGCCGCCGCACATGCACCGTCGAAAGGCACACGAGCAGCAGCGCGGCGACCAGGTCGACGGTCAGCAGCAGCGACGCTGTCTTGCGGAATGCGGTACTCAATACCTGCGAGAAACCCCATGACAACGGCGCAATGGTCGCGTTGATGGTCCATATCTGCGATTTGTAGGCACCGACGAGAGCCATGGGCAACCCACCGGCCTCGACCCGTGCATGCAACTCGTTGCCGACCCGCTCCAGCTTCGCCAGTTCGGCGTCGCCGCGTGACCAGTAACCGACCGCCTCGCTGAAATAACTGACGTGGCGAAACATCTTGAAGGTCCAGATGACGTCGCTGACGTCGTCCGGATCCACGCCGCTCGCGATCAGCGCCGCGCGCGCGGTAGCCGTATCGGGCTTGCTCTGGTCGAGCGCCAGACGGGCCGTGTGCATGTTGCGCGGGCCCTCCATGGCGGTCAGATATTGCTTGTAGCTGCTTTCGGAGCCGGTTTCGGCGTACAGGTTCAGATAGAAAGCCGCGTCTTTCTGGCCCTTCGACCAGATGCTTTCCCCGCCGATGTAAGCACGCACCGACGACATGATGTCGATACTGAAAATGGCGAGCGAAACGAGGACAAGAATGACGACCAGGAACGGCCAGGTGATCCGTATGAGCTGCGCATTCTCCCCCTTAGACGGCATGTCCATCGGTATGTCCCTTCTCCAGACCCGATGCACGGATGACCTGCCGAGGTCAGGCCGCGAGCATCGGATGGTGAGTCATTTGTATTTTTGACGGCTCGTGGGGTGCGGCGCCCAGCGGCTCGCCGCGCGCATACATCCTACCAAATCGCCAGTCTGTCTCAAATTTATTACTCAGTGTGCTAATCAGCGTGGACACCTGAAAATAATTGGGCTCCCGTTGTTGTTTTCGCCTGCGCGGCGGCCGGTTTCGGCGCACCCCGAAGCGCCATATTCGGACAGAACCTAGGCGCCTGCCGACGAAACCACCGGCCGCTTTTACCTGTTCGCCCATGCCTTGACCGGCGCGGCCAAAGCAGGCATTTGAGCGGCGTGGCGCACGCGTCGCGTGGCTGTTCGCGGCCGTGTTGACGTCGCCTCGGAGATGTCACATATTGGTTCCGGCTCCCTCGGCGACTGTCCAGCTTAGGGAGTCCGAAGCATTTTCATCATACGAGTGACCGTTTTGTCCGATCAAACCGGACACGCAAGCGGGAAGGACAACCCTTGTGTCCCGGGAGGTTTTTCGCATGGCCCGTCTCTTCTTTCCCTCATCATCCGATTCCGTGACCTGCAAGCGTTGCGGCAACGACATTCCGAGCGATGCGGATACCTGTCCGCATTGCGGCGCCGATCATGGCCCGGGCTTCGGCGCCGCGAAGACGGCCGCGCTCTCGACGGGCCTGCGCCTGCCCTTCGGCGCGCGCCGCGAAGCCCTCAACGTTCCATCGCCCTACCCGAGCGTACCGGAAGAGTCCGAACTGACCGGCGCCGGCGAGCAGCGCTGGGATAGGTCGAAGACCGTCACGCTGGGCGCCGTGGCGCTGGCGCTGGTAGCCGGCGGCGTCATCTATTCGCAGCACGGCAGCAGCGGTGACGACGCCACCCGTTCCGACCTGCCGGCCGGGCATAGCGCGTACGGCGCCGTCGATATGAAAACCGCGCACGATGCACCTGCGCGACTGGCTGCTCCGGCGGCCGCGGTGCCCCCGGCGAGGTCCGCAGCAGCGGTGGCGACCATGACGACCACCAGGCAGGCGCAAACGGCGGCAGCGCCCTCCGTTGCCGCCCGCGAAGCCTTGCCCACCGACACCTCCTCCAGTCGCGCAGCGGCCGCGCTCGCCAGCGCGACCGATAACTTGCAGGCCGCGCGTGACGCCATCGCGCGCGGCGACCTGACCACGGCGCGCCGGCGGTTCTCGAAGATCCCGGCGTCGCAACTGAACGCCGCCAATGTGCAGCGGACCCAGGCGGACCTAACCGGCCTCGAACACGCACGCGACGAGATGCTGCAAGTCGCACGCGGTTGCGAAGCGACGGGCTCGTGGTTGTGCGTGCGCCAGAATGCCCGCGACGTGCTGACCATCGATGCCAGCAATGTGGAAGCACAAACGCTCGTCGAACACGCCATCGCCCGGTCGGGTTGGCTCAATAAAACCCCGCCCGCGACAGCAGCGGTGCATGGCGCCCCCCACAACAGCGCGCAAACGGCCGCAGCGGCGCCCGCTGCTCCTGTGCCCATGTTCGTGCCCGGACCACGCGTGGCGCCCGCGCCTCCCCCCGCGTCGACGCACAGGCCCACCGTCACCGTCTCGGCCGCCCAGCATGCGCGCGCGGTCGCCGCGATGGGCGTGCCTGCGCCTATCGTGGCACCCGTGCCGGCCGCGCCGGCCGCACCCGTGGTCGTCACGACCGTGCGCACGCCTGCCGCCGCGCAGGCTGTTCCAGAGCCGGCGCGCATAAGCACGGGCTCGCAGGCTCCGCTCACATCGTCGCCGTCTACCCCGCCGCCGACGCTGCAACAGGCCGCGCCGCCTCGTCCGCCAGCACCCGCGTTCGTCCCCATGCCGGACGGACCGAACGCGGCGCCGCCAGCGGTGCGCAGCGCCCCGGCGAACGCCACGGCGCGTGCACCGGCGCAGCCGGAACCCGAGCCTGCGGCCGCTATTCAGGCTCCAGGCAATACCGCTTCGCCGTCCTTGCACACAGTCGCGCCAATCGGCGAAGCCGTTCCGGTGCGGGCGGGCATTGTGTCGCCTCCCGTCGCGGCGAACAGCGCGCCGCCGACTATGCAAAGCAATACGCGTCCAGCATCGCCCACGGCCAACCGCACGCTCGCGTCAGGAGACAACGCGGCAAGCGCAGCGCAGCCGCGTGCGCCCGGCTTCAATGCCACCAATCCCGACGACGAAGAGCGCGCGATCCTGGAGTCGGGATGGGCCAGGAGCCAGTCGCCGGCGCAGCGCCCGCCACCGCAGTAGAAGCGACGCAGCAAGGCAGGAGGCAAGGAACAGGAGACTTTGAGGAGGTTGAAGGCCGCGCCGGGAGACGCAGGCCGCCGTGGTCTATCCGTGTAATGAAAGTTGGCCAACACATTAAAACGACTCACACGACATCATGCACAAGACTTTTCTCATGCTGTTCGCCCTTTTCGGGCTCGCCGGCCTCGTTGCGGAGGCTCATGCGCAAGCCGACTACAAGATCGTCACCGGGCCGGAACGCGGCACTTACATCCAGATAGGCCAGGACCTGGCGAAGTGGGTAGCTGACCCGATCGGCATGGACCTCGATGTGCTCGCGTCGAAAGGCTCCGCCGAAAACGTGCAGCGCATGCGTTACGAGCCGGGCGTGAAATTCGCGCTCGTGCAGTCGGACGTGTACCAGGCTTACCTCGATATGGCGAAAGCCGGCAACGCTGAAGCGGGCAAGGTCATCCAGCCGCTGCGGCTCATCATGCCGTTGTATAACGAAGAGATTTACTTCGTTGTACGATCAGATTCGCCGCTTAACTACATCCACGAGATCAAGGACAAGAACATTAGCGTCGGGCTGATTGGCAGCGGCACGGCGCAATCGGCGACCACGCTTTACAGGCTGATGTTCAACGAGCCGATTCCTGACCAGAACGCGCAGCACTACAGCAACGAGGATGCGCTCGCGAAGCTGATCGTGCGCAAACTCGATGTGGCGGTCATTGTCGCGGGGCAGCCGGCCAAGCTGTTTCAGGACCTGAACCCCGACCTGCTGAGCCAGATCAAGTTGCTCAAGCTTGATCCTTCAGTCCCCGAAACCGCGCGTGCTGAACAGACCTATTTCCCGGCCACCATCCGTACGTCGAGTTATCCTAACTGGATCAAGGAAGATTCGCCTACCTTGACCGTGAAGGCGTTTCTCGTCACCTACGATTACAACCTGCGCGGCACCGTCGGCGCGATGACACAATTCGCCGACTCGCTCTGCACGCACTTCGACGAACTGCAGGCCAATGGCCATCCGAAATGGAAGCAGGTGAAGATCGAATTACCGCCGCTCAGCCGAGGCTGGAAATACTATCCGCCGATAGAAAAACGCTTGCGGGCATGCATCCGCAAGATGGCGTCAACAGGCACCGGCGACGCTGTAACGCCCGTGACGCAACGCGCGCCGAAGCGCTCATGCACTGATGCGGAAAAGGTGTTGATGCTGTGCAATGACGAATGATGCGAACACGCATGCCGACCTGGGACCGGCGACTCAGGTGGGCAGAACCCGCCCGCCTGCTTCGTTACTTCGTCGCCAGTTCCACTTCGGGCTGAACCTCGCCGCCGACCGGCAGGTTCTGCGCCACGGTAGTCACGCGCGGCTGCAACAGCAACGCGACCAGCCCGCTCCAGCCTGTCTGATGCGACGCGCCTACACCGCGCCCTGTATCACCATGAAAGTATTCATGGAACAGCACGAGGTCATCCGAGCGCGGGTCCGCCTGCAGTTGCGGATACGCGGCCATGACCGGACGCACGCCGTCCTTGTTCTTCAGGAACAGGCGCGTCAGGCGTCGCGCGAGTTCATCGGCTATGTCGCTCAGCGACAGTTTCTGGCCCGATCCGGTCGGATATTCCACGCGGAAATCATCGCCGTAATAACGATGGAATTCGTATAGCGACTCGATCAGCAGATAATTGACCGGCATCCAGATCGGCCCGCGCCAGTTCGAGTTGCCGCCGAACACGCGCGAGTCCGATTCCGCCGGCAGATACTCCACGCAGAAGCGGTCGCCGTTGTGCTCAAGCACAAATGGATTGTCCCGATGCACCCGCGACAACGCCCGTACGCCGTAGTCGGACAGGAACTCGCTTTCGTCGAGCATGCGCCTGAGCAGCGCCTTCATCCGGTGTCCGCGCAGCACCGACAGCAGCAGGCTGTTGCCCTTGCCCGGCTCGTTCCAGCGCGACACCAGCTTGGCGAGATCGGGCCGGTGCTCCAGGAACCAGATGAGCCGTTCCCGCAGCCCCGGCAACTGGCCGTGCAGATGCTCTTCCAGCACATGCACCGCGAACAGCGGAATCAAGCCGACGATAGAGCGAATGCGCATTGGCACGCTCGTGCCGTCGGGGAGTTGCAGCACGTCGTAGAAGAACTCGTCGCGTTCATCCCAGAGGCCGGTGTCGCAGGTATCGCTGCAACCGACCGCCTCGGCGATGTACAGGAAATGCTCGAAGAACTTCACGCCGATATCGACGAACACGTGATTCGCCACCGCCAGTTCCAGCGCAATGCGCATCAGGTCGAGCGCGTAGGCGGCCATCCATGCGGTGCCATCCGACTGGTCGATACGGCCGCCGGTGGGCAACGGCGCCGAGCGGTCGAAGATGCCGACATTGTCCAGCCCGAGAAAACCACCCTGGAAAATGTTGCGGCCGTCCGCGTCCTTGCGGTTCACCCACCACGAGAAATTCAGCAGCAACTTGTGGAACACGAGTTCCAAAAAGTCGCGGTCCGTCTTGCCCGTGATCGCACGATCGATTTCATAAACGCGCCATGTCGCCCATGCGTGCACCGGCGGGTTGGCGTCGCTGAACGCCCATTCGTAGGCCGGCAGTTGCCCGTTCGGATGCTGGTAGCGATCCTTCACCAGCAGCAGCAATTGTTTCTTCGCGAACGCCGGGTCGATCAGCGCGAACGCGGCTGCATGAAAGGCGAGATCCCACGACGCGTACCACGGGTATTCCCACTTGTCCGGCATCGAGACAATGTCCGCGTTGCACAGATGCCGCCAGTCGGCATCGCGGCCACGCTTGCGGGCCGCCGGCGGCGCCGGTTGCAACGGGTCGCCGTCCATCCAGCGGGTGACATCGAATTGGTAATACTGCTTCGACCACAGCATGCCCGCCAGCGCCTGACGTTGCACGAGCCGCTGGTCGGCGTCATCGATTTCGTGTTGCAGGCCCGCATAAAAGGCATCGGCTTCGGCGATCCGGCGGGCGAACAGCGCGTCGATATCGAGCGCTTGCCGCTCACGGTCTGCCTCCGACTCCGGACGCCAGCGCATGGTCACGACCGTGCGGCTGTTCGGGGCGAACTCTAGATGCACATGTGCGGCGGCGCGCGTGCCGGTATCGCGCCGGATGGCGTTTTCTTCGCCCTGCACGATGTAGTCGTTGAAGCCGTCCTTGAACGGTCCTGGCCCTTCTGAGTTGAACAGGCGCCTGACGTTGGTTTCGTTCTCGCAGAACAGCCAGTTGACCGTAGCGTCGCCACGGGCTTCGGCCGTCACGACCAGCGGCTCATGGCCGTCGCTTTGAGCGATCACGCGGCTGCCCTTCGCGTCGGAGTGCAAGGTGAGCGAAGGTTTCTTCGATGGCTGCCACGACCACGTGTTGCGCGCCCAGATCTGCGGCAGAAGGTCGAGCGACGCGGGGCAATCCCCGCGATTCTCGACCGTCACGCGCATCACGATATCTTCAGGCGTATTTTTCGCATATTCGACATGGACATCGAAATATGAATTGTCTTCGAACACGCCGGTGTCGAGCACTTCGTACTCCGGCATGTCCGCGCCGCGGCGGCCGTTTTCCGCAACGAGGTCATCGTACGGAAACGCCGCGTGCGGGTATTTGTACAGCATGCGCATATAGGAATGCGTCGGCGTGCCGTCGACGTAGAAGTACAACTCCTTCACGTCCTCGCCGTGGTTGCCCTGCGCGTTCGTCAGCCCGAACAAGCGTTCCTTGAGAATCGGGTCGCGGCCGTTCCACATCGCGAGCGAGACGCACCAGTTGAGGTGATCGTCGCCGAATCCGGCAATGCCGTCTTCGCCCCAGCGGTAGGCGCGGCTGCGCGCATGATCGTGCGGAAAATAGTCCCAGGCGGTGCCGTTCTCGCTGTAGTCCTCGCGCACCGTGCCCCACTGCCGCTCGCTGAGATACGGCCCCCAGCGTTGCCAGCGCGAGCAGTCGGTGGAATGGAGCCGGGCTCCTTCTATGGTGTCGAGTGACTTGGTGGCGCGCAGTGGCGGCATGGGACGTCCTTGACTAAAAGCGTGACGGAAAGACCGATAATCTAGCGCGTTTGCGGCATCTCGGCAGAATCGGCTGGGTCGGCGGGTTGGCTATCAAGCAGACGTTCGAGGCGCATGAGTTCGCCGAGCGACCACGCCTGGAATGGCGTGCCGCCCGGTGTATGCGGTGCGTCGCCGTCCGCGACTTCGGAAATGTGGTCCAGCCCCGCATGATGCAGATGGTTGCGCAGCGGCCTGAGAAAACGCTCGCGGGCCACGGCTTTGGATGCTTGATCGTCGCCATGAACCCGCAGCCACGCGTCGACAAACGGCCCCATGAGCCACGGCCAGACCGTGCCCTGGTGGTAAGCACCGTCGCGTTCCAGCGGGGTGCCGGTGTAACGGCCCTTGTAGGCAGGGTCATTCGGAGACAGGGTCCTAAGCCCCAGCGGCGTGAGCAAAAGCTGCTCGCATTGATCGACGATCGCGCGAGCTGTTGCGCTATTGTCGATCACCGCGAACGGCAACCCGCCCACGGCAAAAAGCTGGTTCGGGCGGACCGAACGGTCGAGCTTGCCCGGCTCGTGATCGGCGTCGACCACGTCGTAGAGCGCACCGCTGGCGGGATTAATGAAACGCTGCTGAAAAGCCTGAGTTGCACGCGTGGCCGGCTCCGTCCGGCGTGGGTTCCATGCCGCCGCTATGCGCAGCGCGTTGATCCACAACGCCTGCACTTCCACCGGCTTGCCGATGCGCGGCGTCACCACCCAGTCGCCCACCTTCGCGTCCATCCACGTCAGTTGCACGCCGGGGACGCCTGCCCGCAGCAGTCCATCGTCAGGATCGGCGGCGATCTGGAAACGCGTGCCGCTGAAGTAACCATCGAGAATGCCATCGACGGCTTGTTGCAACCGGTCCTGCGTTTCCCGTTGAGCGTGGCCCGTGCAAAGATAATCGTGCACGGCGATCACGAACCACAACGATGCATCCACCGAGTTGTATTCCGGCGCGCCGCTGTCCGGAAAACGATTCGGCAACATGCCTTCGGAGAGGGTTCCGGCCCATTCGAGCAGGATCGATTCGGCGTCGCTGGTTCGGCCGGATGCGATCAGCAGACCGCGCATGGCGATGAAGGTGTCGCGGCCCCAGTCTGTGAACCATGGGAAGCCGGCGAGGATTGTGCTGCCCTCGTTTCGCGCCACGATGTAGGCATCGGCGGAACGATGCAGCGGCGTCGGAAAAGCCGCGCGACTTGCTCGTTCGATATCGGTAAGCTGCTTTGCGGTATCGGCCGCATTCGTCTTCGCACCCTCGTTCGCGCTCAACACGAGCACCGCTTCGCCAAGCGATAAATCGAACGAAAAGATCCCGGGCGTGGCGAGGTCCTCGTTGAAATCCATGCCGCGTTCGCGCTCGACGGTGTAGCAGAAATTACGATACCAGTCAGGCGCATGAACGTACGATCCATTCGATGCCGCGACCACGGCCGGCACATCGCCATACGCTTGCCAGCGAACCTGATCGCCCGTCGCCGTGTACGAGAAATTAAACGCCGGGTTCTCGTGATGCAGCGTGTGATAGTCGCGGCCGGAAAGCAACGGCCGAACTTTCAGCGTGAAGGCCTCGCCGTCGAGCCGCCAGCGCAGCACCGTCTGCGCGCTCTGCTTCGCGACGAATAGTTCGGCGGTCAGGATATGATTTTCGCCGACCTGGAAGCGCCACGTGGGCCAAGGGTCGGTATCGAAGGAAAGCAGGCTTTCGGATGGGTCCGGCCAGACCGCACCGGCGCCATAACGCTGCATGGACAGCGGAATGCGTGTCTGCCCCGATGCATCCTCCAGCCAGGCCTCCACGCCGTTCACCAGCACCATGCGCCCCGCCGGCGGTTGCGTGGCGGTGAGAAGCAGTGCGTGATATCTGCGGGTCCGTTCGGTGCCGGCTGTGCCCGATGCAAAACCGCCCAGCGCATCGGCTTCGAGCCATTCGTCGTTGAGACACCCTTCGCTAGCAGGACATTCGAGGCGGGTCATTTTTTGGGTTGCTGCCGGTATGCGCGAAGACCCTTGCTCGCCTGCGCCCGGATCTTGTTCTGCATGAACGACGACCAGCCGAGCAGCAAGCCCTTGAGGCCGAGCGCCTGGCGGCTCCAGGTCCAGAGATCGAAGCTGTCGTGATGTTCGACGATCAGTCCATCGCGAATCGCAAACCGCGCGTTGATACGATTGACCACCTTGCGCCCCGTCTGGGTGAAACGATAGGTCGCGACCCATTTCGCCGTCGCCGTCTGCCCGACGGTCTGGATGTCGCTGAAGGTCAGCGAAAATTCCGTGGCGCGAGAGATCAGCATGCGCCACATATCCGAGGCTTCGCGGCCTCGCAGCACGCCGAACACGGGATCGCTGAACTGCACGTCGGGCGCGTAGCACGCGGCCATTGCTTCAGCGTCGGAACGCTGAAAGGCTTCGTAGAAACGCTGGATCAACGCGGCGTTCGGGTCCGTCATGTTCGGTCTCTTCAAGAGGGAAAGTAGCTGACCGCGGCTACAAGGTTTTGATTCTGCAGCTTAAACCATGAACATGGAGACTGCGTGAATGATCAGACCAACCGCACCGCCCACCAGCGTGCCGTTCACCCGGATGAATTGCAAGTCGCGGCCCACGCTCAGTTCCACGTCGCGCACGAGCGTGGCGTCGTCCCAGTTGCGCACCGTTGCCGCAATATGCTTTGCAATGCCGTCGCGTAAATCCGGCGCCAGTGACTTGAGCGCGTCGCGCATGTGCTCGTTGATCGATTCACGCAGCGCCGGGTCGTTGCTCAACGCGGCCGCAAACGACGCCGATGCGCCCGTCACCTTCTTGTGCAGCGACGAATCTGCTTGCGCGAGATCACGGCGCAGCCAGTCCTTGAATTCATCCCACAGTCCGTTCACGTAGGTACGCAATTCCGGGCGTTCGAGCCATTCGCGCTTGTGCTGGTCGATACGCGCGCGGAAGGCCGGGTCCGTTTTCAGGCGTTCGATGAACCCTTCCACCGAGCGGTCGAAGGCCTGACGGCGCTCGTGCTCCGGGTTTTCGCTGATGTCGTGCAGCCACTTGTTTGCGCCGCGCACCAGGCCGCCCGCGAACTTGTTGCCGAGGTCTTCCGCGCTCAGGCCGACGAAACCGAGCATGCCGATCAATTTCGGATATTCCTCGCCGGCCACGTCCAGGATCTTGGCTGCGAGGATTGCTTGTACTTCCTCGCGGTCGAGCCATTGTGCGAGTTCGCGCAGGCCCTCGTCGAGCAGCATTTGATGGCGGCGATCCGCCGTCAGCGTGGACAGCAATCCGCCCACCGCGGCCGCCAGGTCGAATTGTTCGGCGCGGCGGCGCAGGGCTTCGTGGAGCATCGTTTTGACGCGTTCATCGTCGATGAAATCGAGCATCTGGGCCGCCGCCGCGACGGCTTTTGCGCCCAGCAGCGCTGCGTTCGCCGGTTCGGCCAGCCAGACCGCTAGGCGGCCGGCGGGATCGAAGGCGTTCACGCGGGCGACCAGCGCGTCGGTGCCGAGGAATTTGTCGCGGACGAATTCGGCGAGATTGTCCGCCACGCGGGCCTTGTTTGCCGGCAGGATGGCGGTGTGCGGGATTGGCAGCCCGAGCGGGTGGCGGAATAGCGCGACGATCGCGAACCAGTCGGCCAGCGCGCCGACCATGGCGGCTTCGGCGAAGGCCGAGACCCACGCCCAGGCGCCGGCGTCGTGGTGGCTCTTGGCGAGCAAGAATAGCGCGGCTGCCGCGATCAGGAGGCTGGCGGCGAACCATTTCATCTTCTTTAGTGCGAGTGCTTTGTCCTGCGTGGCCATCTTGATCCGGGGGTTTCTTGGTGGAATGAGGCCGTCAGCATACCAGTGACACCGGGGCCTGGTGTGTGGCGGGGGAGGGTTTTGGGGGGGCGTGCGTGGTCAGGTTATGGGGTTGGTGGTTGGGGTCTATGCTGGGGTGGTCGGTTCTGGGGTTAGTGGTCGGGTTCAG
>NZ_JAAVUQ010000065.1 GCF_018449515.1 Caballeronia sp. dw_19
AGTACTGCATTTCCACATGCTTAGTCACTTTTGTTTTCCATCAAAGTCCAACTGGAGCAATGTCGCCCCAGCCATCAACCATCGCACCCGGCGTTACGATAGAACGCACCTTCACCAAGTGAGCGCGGAAACGATCGTACCGCCCTGTACGGTGCTGAAGTTGCCCCGCGATCAGCCCCGGATGCACATTCAGAGTTTTGGCAAAGCCTAAGAGATCTCGTTCCGCGAAGAAGGGCGCTTTGCGTGCGATGAATGAGTCCATTTTCTTTCTCGGGACGCAGAAATCCGAAGCAGCAGCATTCGCTATTTTTTCTTCTTCACTGACGGTTTCTCCAGTGCCGGCTCTTTCGCCTTCCAACTCGGCATCAAGGATGATTGCGTCCTTCCCATGTCCTTGGAGAACGTGTTCGAGCTCGTGACGTAAAACGAACCAAAAATTGTCCAACCGATCGTGACGAAGAGTCATTCCAATAACAGGGGAGTGATCGTTTAGCCACATGCAAACGCCGTCGATCTTCGCCGATGTAAGCGACTCAACAAGGACAAATCGAATTCCACATTCAGCGAGGATCTTGGGGACCTTTCGCGCTTCCTCGACGGCGGCAAGCAGCGCTGCAAGCTTTGAGACTGCCAGCTTGCCCATCTGAGGGCTATATTTCGGGACAAGCATTTCGCTTGCGATTTCGCGAACACGATACAGCCACGCTATTTGAACGGGCGTCGGATCCCCGTGCACGAGTGTTTTCTTTGCGGCATGCGGAAGTACTTCGATTTCGTCGGGGGTCTCCGCTTTGAAGAACTTCGCCAATGCATTTTCTACAGATTGGACATCGCGCGCATCGTCGGCGTCTAGCCAACCACGTTTGATCATTTCGATGACAGGCAAGCCCCCGAACAGATGTGCACGAGTGGCCCGGCCAGGATCGGGCCTAGCTGAAATCCGGGCTTTGGCAAGGTCAAAAGACTTTTGGAGATCAAGAAAATTTTCGGCCGGAACCTCGAAGATTTCTTCCAGCGACACCGCCATTGCAGCGTCCACCGGTCGTTTGTCAGAGGCAAGCCTGTTGATGCTGCTGTCGTCGACGCCCAAAATCACCGCGAGTACGCGTTTTGACCATCCGCGTGCCTCTAGGAGGGCATCGATGTATTGGCCTGGCGTTCGAAAGTCGGTTGGATCGATTTGCATGGTTTTCACGATACGCCAGTTTGCGCAAAAACGCAAACTGGCTCTTTGGGCACACGGATAAGATTCGTAAAACCAGAAACCAAACCATTTTGCACCGCTCACGCCGTTCTTAACCGATGTGTGACGCTAACGCTAATTGCCTGAAGGGAGCCAAATGAAAATCCGACTCGATGCATGGCTTAAACGCGAGTTCGACCCACCACCACACATCGCTACAGCTCGAACCTGGGTGAAGCAGGGGAAAATCTGGCCGCCGCCGGTGAAAGTCGGGAGAGCTCAAGGTGACGATCAGCGCATCAGTGACGATTGCTTGGATTTTCTTGAGCTCTTCTGTATCCGATTTTCTTGCGTTGGCCCCGCGGTCCATGTGGTCCTTCGCTAAGAGCGCGATAAGCGAACCAACCCCGGCGGTTCCTACGTTGAGCAACGCTTTAAAAAACTCGTTCACTTGAACCTCTTCAATGGTTTCTTTGTTTGGGAAGCGGTACAGCGCAGATCAGGATGTCCTTTCAGGCGCCGTCTCGACTCGCGAGCACGTCATTTTCCCCGACATCTCATTGCGTGCCTCGAAATTGCGCGCACTCTTTCACTGCAGCTGCCCGCCGATCGTCGATGTACTGCGCGAGGTCTGCGAGGTGGACTCCTTTGGCTCCCTTCTGCGATTTTTCCATTCGGATCAGCGGAAGCGCAATTTCACGGGCTGATATTTTTCGAAGCAGAACGGCGGTCGTGAGCGGTGCGAAATAGTCGTGACACACGATATCGATCGGGATCACTGCCCGCGCGTCGTACTGAGCCATCAGCAGGAAGACAGTTTTCATAGGGTATCTTTCTGGGAAATCCATTCGTCGGGAACATCATGAGAACCGCCATCACACTGCAACGGCAGGCGCTTTATATCGAGGTTTGGAAGACGCCGATATATAAAGTAGCTGAGCGCTATGGAATTACCGGCGCCGAGATTCGGAAAATCTGTAAAGAGCTTGCGATCCCCATGCCGCTGCGTAGTCACTGGCCGCGGATCCAGGCGGGCCACGCGATTGAGCCAGATCCTTTGCCTGATAATCCCGGTGAGCAATCCTATACGACGTATGCCAAGGTTGATTCGGGTACGAAAGGCGGAGACCCCGCCAAGGCTGCAGTCCTCAATAAGATCGACGCGGAAGAGAGCGACCCAGCGAACAGGGTGGTGATCTTGTCGGATGGCCCATATCAAAACCTGCACGTCAAAAAGCTCGCTGCTCGCCTGAAGTTCATCGATAAGGATATTGCAGAAAGCAAATTGCCACCCAAGCGCGGTGAGCGGTTTCGGCTCGGGTCCATCTTCAATGGCAAGCCCGGCGGACTCATTCATCCTGGAGAAGGTTATCTTCAGATCCTAGTCACGCCGGCGATGCGCGATCGTGCGCTCAGATTGGCAGATGGTTTTATAGCGGCATTGTCATCGAGAGGTTTCCAAATCAAATATGAGGATGAACGTAGCATTGTTCATCTTCAAGACATTGCCGTCGCATTCAGGCTGACCGAGATAACGAAGAAGTCAGGCCCGAAATACGATGATTGGATCGCTCTCGGACAGTTAAGGGTCACGTTTCGTTCGCTTAGTTACCGCAGCACGCTGCCAAGCGATATCAAACTTTTAGATGATCCGGGGAAGCCGATCGAACTGCAGATGAATGCATTCATTGGTAGGCTGCGCCGTGCGGTGGTCGGCTATGAACAACGTGCTCTAGAGGCTCGCCAGGAAGCTGCGGCAAGCGCGGAGCGCCACAGGCTGGCAGTCGAGGACGCGGACAGATTACGGCGAGAACGATACCGAATGCAGGTGCTGGCCGCTGAAGCAGATAGGTGGCTGGTGACGGACAACTACATGCGATATTTGAACCACGTCGAGACGATCGCGCGCGGCAGAGGGGAGTCGATTGAAGTCGGCAGTCCAATAGGCAATTGGTTAGCCTGGGCACGTGAAGCGTGCCGCCGAGCGGATCCCACGAGTGAGCGGCTGAAATCTTTGTTAAGTGAGCCGTCAAAGGGTTTTCCCGAGGCTTGAAAATTCCGCTTGACGTTGGCTCGCTGGATAACTAACCTTTGTTCATCGCTGAGACAGCAGCGGTCGGGTTTAGCAGCCTGAGAAATGTAGGCGGACAACCGCCGAATGGCGGTATTTTTTCGTCCGTAGTATCATCTCGTGCCCATTTCAATGGGCGGGTCATGATAGGGAGGCGCTCGCGCCTGCCGGTGCCTACGTTCCGGTCTGCTAACCCTGTCATGTGCCTGCCCACCTCATTTAGCAGTGGGGCGTGCGGGCTTTCTACCCAACGTAGGAGGCTGCTATGCCTGGTTCAATCTCGTCGTCCCAATCCTCAAAGCCTGACTATACGGCCTCATCGTTCCGTGGTGCTCTCATGTGCGACCATTGCGCCGATGGTGATGCCGAATTTTCGATGGTCAACAGCTTTCACATCGCCGAAATAGGCAGAGCGTCCTACGCGATCAAAACCATCGCGCGCCTCGTGCACAACAGTCTCTCCGAGCCCAGCATGTCAAGCGCCGAACCGCTCGGAGAATCGGCGCATCTTGGCCTTCTCTGCGCCGCAGAGATCATCGGGAATTATCTGGGCGATATAGGCGACGCGATGCTAAGTTGCGCACGTCGGCACGCTGAATTTGCAAATACAGATGGCGAGGGTAACCATGGCTAAGCAAGCAATGCAAATAGAGACGCCTCTCATCAAGCGGCCCCTCGAAGAGATCCTCGCCGCCGCGCGAGCCGCCGGCCGCCAGGCATTCACACAAAGGGAAACACTCGACTCGGCGTGGCAAGATGCTGCTTTTGTATGGATCGACAAGACGCTGCCAGATAACCAAGGGATGCCCGATGAGTACGTCAACAGCTTGCTTCAAAAGGCCAAGTCGGCGTTTGAGCAAGGTGTCGAAGAGTATTTGGACGGCGTGTCGCAGGTTGTCCAAGCACCTACGCCGCGCCTGCCGGGCGTCGGCTATTGGTTTTCCGAGGACGACAGTTTCGCGTTTGGTCTGATGGTCGATCTGTTGAAGTTCCAAGTTGAACGCTTTGACCCAGATGCGTTATTCGATCGCTTTTATGCACGGCTCGTTAGCGAGTACGACAGGCGGGCTCCGCATGTTGAAGCTGCGCGTGCATATGGGATTGCTGTCCGTTCCGTCGGTCAAGAAGATGAGCCGTTGTCGATGTCAATGCTAATCGAAGAGACTCTTTTTCTGCAGATCGTGCCAATAGCGATCGACCGGGCGACGCTCGTCGAGCGATTGCCGCCGATGCTGCGCGAGTTCGTTGGGTTACTCGCAGACGATGCGGCGGTGGGCAGTGACCCGTTCCCCAACGCCATCTAAGCATTTGGCATAATCAGTTGCAACCGCGCCTAGCCTGACGGGGCGAAAGCAGGGCTCCCTTACCCTGTTGGCGCGGTTCTTCATAAGGGCAGCGGAAGGGCGCTATGACAGTTCCAAATAAGAACGAGTTTGACCAATGCATTGCTCGGCTGAAGGGGGCAGCTGCAGAGCATATGTTTGATGAGTTCAAGCCAAAGGTATTTTTGTCGACGGATGAATCGGCAGCGCTTGATTTGCTGCAGCGCGCCGATGAGTTTGTGAAGCAACAATATCGTTTGTTGGACGAGGATCCGGTCATGAAATGGCTAGGTTCCCAAGACGCATTTGACCGGGCATACGCCCGAGCTTTCTCTATACGAAGAAGGAAAGCGAACGAAAATGCCACTGCCATTCAAGGCGATTTTCGTACCCGTATGCTCCATCGATTGCGGGAAGCTGCAGCAATGGAAGACGCCGCGAAACAAACGGCCCGTGAAGAAGATTTGATGGGCTATCAGTTCCCAGGAATATATGAGCACACGCGGTTTGGCTTACGGGTAAGACAGGCAATTGGTGGTCCCGCTAAGTTTTACATCGAATTCGTCTGCGGCATATCTGCGGCTTTAGCGGAGTATTACTTTGATCCAAATGCAGCGAAAGAAATAGCAACACGGAAGAAGCGAGTTGATGCGGTTATCGCAGAATCGTTGTCCGCGCTACGGACGCTCAAGCTGACGTTGGGAGATGAATTTCTTGGTGAAGCAATCAGCGCACTGAATTACAAAGGGCGACCTAGAACCGACTTCCAGTTGCATCAAATCGACAGGCAGATCGAACTTTTCTCCAATCTTGCAAGAGCGCCCGCTGAACTGGCGTATCCAATCGCAAGAATCGACGGCACGTCGCGTGAGCGCCTGCTGGTATTTCGTCTTTACAATTTAAACCGGGTGCAGTTTCGCGCTAACAAAAGTGAGGCGATCGCGCTGCTTCTTCAGCTAGAAGGCATTGAAGCACCAATGGACGGCAGGACCGTCGAGCGTTTGTGCGCCAAATTTCGCGAAGATTCCCGACAGTTGTTTAATCAAACTAGGGCGTTAAGTGTCACGTCACAAATCAGCGGAAAATAACAGATTAAGTGTCGTGACACTTAGAAACAAAAACTAGTCTGTTTTCCACCGGTGACACAGAAGATATGTATCTCTAACCTTCAAGCCATGCAAACAACTTTGCCTCAGGAGGCATGCATGGCAACCGCTACGGAACAACCGCAACCCACCACTCTCCCGCTCGTCGGACAGTCGCGCTGGAATCAAATCAAACCCTTCCTGCCGGTCAGCCGCGCGACCTGGACACGTCTCTGCAACGCGGGCAAAGCTCCGCAGCCGGTGCGCCTGACGCATCGTTGCACCGTCTACTCGAACGTCGAAATTCACAAATGGATCGCTGATCCCGCCGGCTATACCCCAGTCTGAGGCGCGCGATGAAGCTCGCTTCAGGTAGCGCGATTCGTTCGCGCCGCGCTGCTTACCGGCAACGCCATATCGGGTCGATCGGCCTCGCGCAGTGGTCGACGCGCACAGCTCAATTGGTCCCGCCGATCGCACGTCAATCGTTGGACGACGTTGCCCGCGAGCTGCGTATTCATGCCCTGGGCGATCTGATGTGCGCTGCAAAGACGCGTGCGTTTCGCGTTCGCTGCTGGCAGCTTATGCGCGCCGAGATTATGGCCCGGGCTGATTCGCAGATCAAACGAATGGAACGTGAGCAGGGGCTGATGTGAGTTCAAGTCTTCCCTCTCCCCTCACGTCTGTCGATTGCAATCTGCGCGACTTTCCGTTCATGCCGCTGCACGTCCAACGATTGCTCAATTCCGATCTGGCGGCCGACGAGACTCCCGAGACGTGTTGGGCCGCGCTGCTGCTGTGGTCCGTGTCGTGGCATGAGGTGCCGTGCGCCTCGGTTCCTGACGATGACGAATGGATTGCAAAACGTGCCCGCTATTGGCATCGGGGCAAGCTAGACGCAGAGTGGGTAAGCGTGCGCGAAGGCGCATTGCGCGGTTGGATCAGGTGCAGTGATGGTCGCCTTTACCACCCGGTGGTCGCTGAGAACGCTCTGGAAGCATGGATCGAAAAGCTTCTGAACAGCCATGCGGGTGCGGTCGGTAACTCAAAAAGATGGGGCGTTGATGCGGACACTGACGGTATAAAAGCGCGCGTCGTAGAGGCGGCCTCGCTGCTGCGCGCGATCGCGCCCCAGTCTAAAACCCTTCGCAAGAAAGGCGTCGTAGTGATCGTCTCCGAATCGCCCCCCGATCAAATTCCGTCGCCCCCCGATATTCCTTTTGTCGCCCCCCGATCGGTTGAGGCATCGGGGGCGACCGAAATTGAATCGCCCCCCGATGATTTGGAGTCGCCCCCCGATCGCCCCCCGATCGCCCCCGATGGTTTTAATGCATCCCCCCGATCACTTTTAGATCGCAATAGACAGGGACAGGGACAGGGACAGGGACAAGTAAACCTAAAACCTTTAAATCTCTTGTCGGGAAATCCCGACGATGCCGACACCGAAGAAGACCACGGCCAAACAGAAATCGCGCTCGATGCATCCGATCCGGTGCGCGAGGTCATCGAATATCTCAACGCTCGTGCCGGCGCTCACTTCCGCTTCGTCGAATCGAATGCGCGATTGATCCGTGGGCGTTTGAAGGAAGGATGCTCAGTGGCGGACATGAAAGCCGTCATCGACGCGCAGAACCGCAACTGGCCTCCTGGCGACAAGATGCGCCAGTACTTCCGGCCGTCGACGCTCTTCAACGCGACGCGGTTCGAGCAATACCTCGGCGTGCTCAAAACAGGCGCTGCCGGTGCGCGATCGACCGGGCCCGACGCCGATAGCTGGTGGCGCCGCGCCGGTTTCGAGTTCGAGTACGAGGCGATCAATGCCGGCTGCAGCGAAAAGTACGCGCATCTCTGGCGCGACGGCGCGCGGATCGTGACGGGAGAGGCAGCGTGAACGCAAAAGAACTTTCGATTTTCATGGCAGATCACGCATCGACCATCGTTGAGCACCTTCTGCCGCAAGGCAAGAAAGCCGGAAAGGAATGGAAGGTCGGCGGGGTAAATGGCGAGGCCGGAGGCAGCATGTCGGTGTGCTTGTCGGGCGTCAAACGCGGGGTATGGAAGGATTTTGCAACGGGCGACTCCGGCGACTTGCTGAGCTTGTGGGCGCAATGTCGGGCCATGTCGATCGCGGAAGCGATGCGCGCCGCAAAGCAGTTTCTTGGGATTCGCGACGACGTGCCGTTGCGCCCCGAACCGAAGACGTACAAGCGGCCGAAGCGGGTTGAGAAAAAGCAATGCGGCGAATTCGTGTCCGAGTGGCTTTCGGGTCGCGGCTTGACCGATGCGACCATCGCCGCGTTCCAGGTGGCCGAGTACGTGTCGCGCGACGACAAAACATTCGCGCAGTTACCGTTCATCCGCGACGGCGAAACGATCAACTCGAAATACCGCAACCTTTCCGAAAAGCGAGACATGCGCCAAGAGCCGGGCGCCGAGCCGTGTTTGTTCGGCTGGCATTTGATCAAGCCGACCGCGCGAATCGTGGCGATTGCTGAAGGCGAAATCGACGCCATGACTTTGCATCAGATGGGGATACCGGCGTTGTCTGGCAATGCGGGCGCTGGCAACCACCAGTGGATCGACAACGATTTCGAGCGGTTGGAGCGGTTCAGCGAAATCCTGCTCTGCTACGACAACGATGAGGCAGGCGTCAAAGGTGCACGTGAGGTCGCAAATCGTCTCGGGCTTGAACGCTGTCGCGTCGTTATCTTCGATGGCGTCAAGGACGCGAACGAATACCTGCTCAATGGCGCCACGACAGAAGATTTTCAGCGATGCATTGCCGCGGGCCGGGCATTCGATCCTGAAGAGCTGCGATCGATGGCCGATTTCTGGGGCGAACTCAAAGAGCTTTTCCATCCGACAGCAGACACGCCCGAGAACCCGGTCCTCTCGTTCGGTGGACGCAAGGAATTCTGGTTCGAGTTTCGTACTGGCGAGGTCACGGTCTGGACCGGTTACAACGGCCACGGAAAGTCCCTGATGCTCAGTCAAGTGATGATTGGCCTGATGGATCAGGGAGAACGCGCCTGCGTGTTCTCGGGCGAAATGACACCGAAGCGCCAGTGCGAGCGCATGGCAAAGCAGCTCGGAGGCAACGAGCGACCGGCTCCCGCTTACCTCGACCATATGCAGCGATGGGTACGAGATCGCATTTGGCTGTTCAACCTGTCCGACAAGGCGTCGATCGATCGCTTGATCGAAGTTTTCTCCTACGGGTTCAAGCGCTACGGCATCCGTCACTTCGTCATCGACAGTCTGATGATGACCGATGTCCAGATGGACGGACCTGGGTCGATGAGCTCGCAAAAGGACGCCATGCGCAAACTCGCGAACTTCGCGCGATCGCATGACGTGCATTTGCATCTGGTGGCACACCCGCGCAAGGGTCAAAACGAAGACCGAATTCCCGGCAAGCAGGACGTCTCCGGCGCCGGCGTGCTGACCGACGCCGCCGACAACGTGTTCGCTGTGTGGTCGGCCCAGAAGGAACAGGAAGACCCGGAAGACACCGAGCCGGATGCGTTCCTGCAGTTGCAGAAACAGCGCAATGGTGAAGAACAACACCGTTCATTAGCGCTTTTCATCAATCGTAAAGCCCAGCAGTTCACGACAAACCGTCGTCGTCTGCCGCACATCTACGTGCCGTTCAACCAAAACGCCCCGGAGTTAATAGCATGAACGTCCAATCGAATCATCCTTCCGCCCAACTGATCCCGGTCGCCGCGCTTCGTGACGGCGTTGAAAAACTGTTCGCCTACCGCTTCGAGCAGGCATCGGTCCGGACACCTCTGGCCGACCGACAAGCCTTGATCAATCGCAACTACGCGACGTTTCAGGCTCAGGTCGATGCCGGTCTTGGCGACTGGAACCGGGTACATCCATACGACATTGCGGATTGGGGCGCAGTACTCACGGAAGTTGAGTTCGGCGCATGGCAAGACATTCGCAGCGCCGGCCGCATGCCGCTCTGGCCGCGTGTTCCGGTCGAGGACATGGTGATCAGCTTCGGCAATCCTGTGGCAAAGGTCGCGCTTCTGTGCAGCGCGGAGTCGGAGACGATTGACCCGAAGACCGTAGATCAAGCGCGTGGCCTGTCGGAACTGGGATGGTTCGTGGTCACCGTGACGGCAACGCAGTGCTTGTGCGTCATAGAGGCGCCAGAGGACTTGCTTGCACGCCTCGGCGCGATACCGGATGGCTATGCCGAACGCTACCGCACGGAGACGCTTCGAGGGGCGATGGTGGCGTTACGGGCGCGCTTTGGGAGCGAACTGTGAAATCCTATTTCCGATCCATCGGGGCGTCTTTGGCTCTGGTCTCTCGCGCGTACGCGCGCGCATTTGCTGAGAAGAAATCGTGTGCAGCGGCAGTGAGACGTGTTGCCGCCGCTGCACGTGCTACGCGCCGGTCATTGGCTCCAAAGCTGTTTGATTTGATCTTTTACCGGTTCCGACAGCCCGAACATCAACGCGTTATTGGCCTTCGTATCTGCGATTACGAGGCGGTCTTGCGCCTGCATGGAACCCCAGATGGCATTGCCAACGGCGTTCAGATCAAGGTTCGAACTGAGGTAGTACATCGAAAGCTCCATGTGCACCGCCGTTCCAAGCGAATGGATTGCTGTGAACACCGGCTTGTAATCGCGGTTCGGACCGCGAAGGTCATACGAGATTAGAAAGTTGTTTGCCACAGGGTCTCCTCGTGGTGGAAAGGGTTGTTGTTGATGGCCTGGTAGCCGACGACGATTCTGCCACGACTCGGATGCCCCACCATTAACCAGTAGTGCCCAAGGAGGTTCACCATGAAGACGCTGTTCTATAACCCCACGACGAAGGTCATCTTCGGTAGCGAGGAACCGCAGGATGCTGCAATCCAGGCGATTACACCGGATCAGGTGCCTGACCTGATTGCTAACGGTGCGACGGTCGACCCGAGCGCGGACAACCTGGGGAAGTCCGACTTGTCGGATAGAGCTACGAACGACGCTGCATCGCAAGGCGCAGGCACCGAGGGCACTGCTCAAGGCGCGCAGGTAGGTGAAGCGGGAAACGTAGGCACGCAGACGACTGCGGCTGGTCAACAGGCGGTTGGCAACTCCTTGGTCGATGCTTCCGCGATCGATGCGAATGCGTCTGGGGGCCAAGGTGATGGCGCGATCGATACCGGCGGCTACCCGCGCCATCCCGCCGTGTCGCACCTCGCAGCGCTCCGGAACAAGATCGAATCCGGTGAGGCCATCATCATGGCCGACCTGCTGCGAATGATTCACGCCATCGAGGAGAGCCTGTAACGTGAATGCACCCCCACGCCTCATAGTTGACTGGGCTCGCATCGTTGAGGAGACGAGGCGCGGGGGCTATTCCGTCGCAGAGATTTCGCAGTACACCACCATCCCGAAGTCGTCGCTGCTGAGCTACCAGTTCAATGGCACTGAGCCCACGCACTCAACCGGCGTGGTGCTGCTGCGCTTCTGGGGCACCACGACCAAGCAAGATGCGAACGACCCGCCGTTGATCCGCCGCCCACTGTCCGCCGCGTCCTTTCGCTGATATCAAGATTCCGACCGTCGCGCAGTTTGATACTCGCCTCCATTCTCAAGGAGGCTGAATCGATGGCTCGCGAACACAAAGTCCTGACACCCGGCGCACCGCCCGTTATCCCGAATCCCGAATCCGTTCCGCTCGCTGGTATTGGCGATGACGACGTGGAGATCGATATCTCCGGTCATCCCGTGCCGATGAATGACATCGTGCGCAGCGCGTACGAGACGTCCGGTATCTCGCTGCTTGAATGGAACGAACTCGACGGCCACGAACGCGACGAGTTGATTGCCTCGAAGCGCAAGGAAATGGCCGTGCAGTTCCGTGACATGGGCGACTTGCCTGCGCGTGAGGAAGTGCAACGGCGTGCTCAAGCTGCTGCGGATGCTCGCCGTGCTGCCAATCGTGTCGGAAAAGCGGTCACGCCTGAGTCTAAGCTTGCCCGTCTGCCGCATTCGAGCGACGTTGATCCGGCCTCGATCTCGGCACCGATGCAGTGCTCGGACGGCATTCTCGTGCCGACCACGCCGCGCGCCATGCCTGCCAACTTTCGTTGAGGTCTTGATCATGGGCGATTTCAGCTTCAGCAAGATCCTCGACCCGGGCGGCTTGTGGACGAAAGACTCCGCGCCCGCGGCTGCAACCACGACCACAGTTGCTTCCGATCCGGCCGCAGCAGCAGACGCACAGGCAGCGCAACAGGCAAACCAGGACGCAGCAGCGGACAAGAAGCGGCGTGCTGCATCGAGCCTGCTGTCCAGCGGTGCGGCTGGCACCGCAGGACCGGCCACGACGTCATCGGTCCTCGCGACCGGCAAAACGACATTGGGCGCATAAAACATGGAACTCGGCGAACGCCTGTTCAAACGGCTCGAAAGCCTACGCGGAGAACGCACACCGCACGAAACCACATGGGCGGATTGCTTCATGTGGACCGATCCGGTGCGTGCGTCAGGCTTGAGCGGCCCGATGATGAGCGCCTCCGAGATATCCAACGCGGTTGCGAAGATATTCGACTCGAGCGCGATCGACGCCAAGCGCATCCTGGCTGCGTCGATCATGTCGGGCATGACGCCGGCCAACTCGCTGTGGTTCAAGATGCAGGTCAACGGCGAGGATGACGACTCACGTCGCTGGCTGGACGAATCGAGCGAGACGCTTTGGGAGAACATCCACAGTGTGAACTTCGATTCGGAGGCAGCGGATTGCGTTGACGATCTGATGGGCGCCGGCTGGTTTGCGCTGTACGTCGATGAGGACCGCGACAAGGGCGGCTTGTATTTCGAACACTGGCCGCTCGCGCAGTGCTTCATTGCTTCGTCGAAGGCAGCGGGCCAGATCGACACCGTGTATCGCCCGTACCAGCTCACGGCATCTCAGGCGGTCAATGAGTTCAGCCAGCGCGGCGACAATCTGCCCGCGATCATCACGCAAGCCGCCGAGATCACTCCGGACAAGAAGTTCGATTTCGTGCATTGCATCGAGCCGCGCGAGGTTCACGTGGTCGGCGCACTGCGTGCGAAGAACATGCCGATCGCCTCATACATGCTGTCGTGCGAAGGCAAGCAGGTTGTACGCGAGTCGGGCTATCACGAAATGCCGGTGATCGTGGCGCGTTGGAAGAAGATCCCCGCGAGCTTCTACGCGGTCGGCCCGGTGCTTGACGCTCTGCCTGATATCCGCACCATCAACGATATCGTTCGCATGGAGTACGCCAACCTCGATCTGGCTATCTCCGGGATGTGGATCGCGGAAGACGATGGTGTGCTGAACCCGCGCACGGTCAAGGTCGGCCCGCGCAAGATCATCGTGGCGAACTCCGTCGAGTCGATGAAGCCGTTGCAGCCTTCCGCGAATTTCCAACTTGGCGATCAACGCATCGTGGCGCTTGAGGCGAAGATCCGCAAGACGCTGATGGCTGACCAGTTGCAGCCACAGGATGGGCCAGCAATGACGGCCACCGAAGTGCACGTGCGCGTCGACCTGATTCGCCAACTGCTGGGTCCGATCTATGGGCGCCTTCAGGCCGAATACCTCAAACCACTCATCGATCGCTGCTTCGGCCTCGCTTTCCGTGCTGGCGCATTCAATCCACCACCGCCTACTCTCGGTGGAAAAGCGTTCTCGATCCAGTATCAAAGCCCATTGGCGCGTGCTCAGAAGCTTGAGGAAGTCACCGCCATCGAGCGCTACATGGGCGACATGACAGCCATGGCTCAGATCGATCCTTCGGTACTGGACAACGTGGACACGGACGAAGCGAGTCGCGCCACAGGTCAGGGCTTGGGTGTTCCGGATCGCATCATCCGCACGCCGCAACAATTGCTCGACTTCCGCCAGCGTAAGCAACAGGCGCAGTCAGCGCAGCAGCAACAACAGATGGGCCAAGAGGTATCGGGTGACGTGCAGAAGTCGCTCGGCTCGGCTGTGGCTAATCGCATGGTCGGGGGCGCTGCGGCATGAGGGCGAACATTCCTGGCGCTGTTGCGCCCAAGGCAAGCGCGGCTGACTACGACGCACTGTTCGCTAGTCCCTCCGGTCAACTCGTGCTTGAAGACCTGGTGTCGCGCTTCTGCGGAAAGGTCTACGTTCAGGGCGGACTTGAAGCGCAGCGCGAGACGGACTTTCGTTCGGGCAAGCGCGAAGTGGTCGAACACATTCTCAGGCAAATCAACCGCGCCAATGGCGCACCAACCACGGATGAGGAATAGCCATGGCAGGCGGCGGAGCAACACTAGGTCCGGATGGATGGATCACGAATCCAATTACACCGGATTTCAATGGCGGTGGCATAGCCGGTCTGAAATCTGTCGGCGTACTGGCGCAGTCTTACGCGCCGATCAGGATGAGCGGCACGACAGTGGAAACCGTGCTGGCAACCGTCATTGTTCCGGGTGGTGCAATGGGGCCCAATGGCTCGGTGCGCGTCACGTCGCTTTGGAGTTTCAATAACACGGCGAATGCAAAATCGTTGTTCATCCGCCTGGCTGGAAATCAGTTAAGAACTGCGCCGGGAACGAACTTCGCGTCGCGCTCAGATGTTTTTTCGGTGCAGAACAGGGGCACGCTTGCCTCGCAGGTATCTCCCAGCTCTGCCTCGGGTCCGTATGGGACAAGTTCTGGCCTCGTAACAACACTATCCCTGGACACATCGATAGATCAACCAATCACTTTTGCTGGCTTGCTCACTGTCGCAAGCGAATGGATGACGCTCGAAGGCTACACCGTTGAGCTGCTCAACCCATGACCACTATTCCCGCTGACGTTATCGCCGTAGTGTGCGATGGGACTACATACACCATTTATCAACCGGGCGATACGTTGCCCCCACCCTTGGAGTAATCATGGCCGGAAGCTCAACACTCACGGGTAGCGGCTGGCAAGCCAACCCAACGCCCGACACGCGCTTTGCGATCAACGTCTCGGTGGCTGCTGTACCGGGTCAGCCTGCCGCTGGTCTTGGCAAGGCCAACGATCTTGTCATCGATACGGCCAACCGCGTGATCTATGAGAACGTCGCCGGTACGTGGTCGGCTGGCACTTCCTACTAAACGCTCATAGCAGCGAGGAGAAAACAACATGTTCAAGGTTCGATATGCCCTCATGGATGAGGCAGGCGGTGCAGCCGGTGCGACAGGTGGAGTGGCCAGTGGTGGTGCGACCACCGCAGCAGCAGGTGCAGGAACTGCATCAACTGCTGGCGACGGTAGCGGCGCGGCATCCACAGCGAGTGGTGCAGGTAACGCAGGAACAGGAACAGCTACTGGCGCTAGCGCGCTTGCCGCCGGTTCCACGGCAGCGACTGGCACGACGCCCGACTTCATCCCCGAGAAGTACCGCGTCACGAAAGACGACGGCTCGCTTGACGTCGATGCTTCGGCTCGAAAGCTTGCCGACGGTTACGGCGAACTGTCGAAGCGCTTCGGCTCAGGCGATGCTGCGCCGAAGACTGCGGCTGAATATGCCGTCGTCGTTCCCGATGCGTTGAAGGAAGCGGTAGGCGACATCAGCGCTGATCCGATGTTCACGCAGTTCCGCGACGACATGCACGGGCTTGGCCTGTCGCAGAAGCAATTCGACGGCGTGATGTCGCGCTACTTCGAACTGGCTCCGAAGCTTGCAGGCGGTGCTGCGCAGTTGAGCACCGATACGGCAGTCGCTGCGTTGCGCGAGACGTGGAAAGACGAAGGCGAGTTCAAGAAGCAGATCGGGCTTTCGTACCAGGCCGCCGACACAATCGCCAAAGCGGCCGGCATGACTTACGAGGACATCGACAAGGCTGGCCTCGGCAACAATCCGACGTTCATCAAACTCATGGCCGCGATCGGGCCTGAGTTCAGCGAAGGCAAGCCCGTCGAAGGCGCCGGCGGCTCGACGTTCACGAGTGATCAAGCGATCAAGGAATTGATGATGTCGGACGCCAACACCAACACCAAGCATCCGCAGCACGCAGCCACGCGCGCGAAGATCGATGCGTATTACGCACGCAAACACGGCAATACGCCGGTCGCTTAAGTCTCCTCGCTGCGCCCCTTTGCCTCGACTTCGGTCGGGGTTTTTTTTCGTCCTCGTTTTGAACAAGATTCCGACCACGCGCGAAACCGATGATCCCTGTCATTCGGCCCGTAGTGGCGTGCGGACACCCGATCAAGCCCGAGACCTCTCATCGCGCCGATGTGAGGGCGTAACACAGGCCCGTTCAACGGACACCCTGATTGGCGACAAGACCACATCGCAAACTTTCGGGAGTTGAACCATGAATGACCTGATCACAGCCGCATTCGTCCAGCAGTTCGCGGACGGATTCATGATGGTGGCGCAACAGAAAGACTCGCGCCTCCAATCGACCATCACCGATATCGGTGGCGTCACCGGTACGAGCTTCACCGCCAACAATATGGGCGTCACCGCAGCCGTTCAAGTACTGAACCGCCTGGGTGACACCGAATGGCAAGACAACCCCAACGATACGCGCGTCGTGATGATGAGCGATTGGGATTGGGCCACGCCGATCGACAAGTACGACGTGCCCAAGCTGAAGGCCAATCCGCAAGGCCCGTACACGCAGAACGGTGTTGCCGCGCTGAACCGCGCGAAGGATGCTGTGATCTATAACGCACTGCTCGGCAACTCACTGGCGCGTGCTTCGGAAGCCACGCCGTACACCACGATCGCACTGCCGAACACGCAGAAGATCGTTGATGGTGGCGTCGGCATGACGAAGGCCAAGTTGATCACCACGAAGAAGCAGTTCCGCAAGAACGAGGCCGACGAGCAGAACGGCGAAGACCTCTACATGCTGTACGACTCGGAAATGCTGGAAGACATCTTGAGCGATACCACGCTCACCAGCGCCGACTTCATGGCCGTGCAGATGCTGCAGGATGGCAAGTTGTCGGGCAAGTGGCTCGGTTTCAACTGGATCCCGTACGAAGCGTTGAAGACCGTCGGCACGGTCAAGACCACGGTGGCATACACCAAGACTTCGACGCAATTCGGCACGGGCTTGAATCGTGAGATCGACATCGGCCCCCGCCGCGACAAGCGCAACGCGATTCAGATCTACATCGGTGAATCGTACGGCGCCGGCCGCGTGCAGGAAAACAAGGTCGTAACCGTCGACTACCAGTTCTAAGGAGCATTGAAATGGCTGAAGTTCTTTCCCTCCAAATGACGAAGGTGGCCGCAAACCCCGAAGTCAAGCTGCAACCGAGCGAACGCAATGGGCGCTCGCGGATCATGTTCGGTCAGGTGGCGTCGATCGCTGCTGCTATTGCCGACACGATCTATTTCGGTCGCATTCCCGCCGGCGCGCGCATCACGGGCGCGTGGCTGAACAACGCAGCGGGCACGGCATCCAGCACGCTCGCGCTGTCGCTGCGCAAATCTTCCGACAAGACGGTGATCTCCGGGACTATCACGGCTGCTGCTGCGATCAGTTCGGCGCAGAAGGTTGATGGTCTGACGGGCACGCTGACGAACGCAGGCCAGTCGTACATCAAGCCGTATGAAGTTGACGTGGTTGGCACGATTGCTGGCGCCGCAACACCGGCCTCGCCGGGTCAGTTGATCTCGGTGATCGTGGATTACGTCATCGACTGACCAGCGCAAACCCGGCTGAGTCTTTCTGTGGTTATGCCGGGAGCGCTTGCTCCCGGCATTTTTGTTTGAGGTTCCGATGACTAGCAGCGTGTCTATCTGTTCGAATGCATTAATCCGACTCGGCGACAAGCCGATTTCGTCGTTTGAGGACGGCACTGATGCGGCGAACGCATGCGCCAACCTCTATCCTTCGATTCGGAATGCGATGCTCCGGGCTCACCCATGGGACTGCGCCCGCAAGCGCGTGGTGCTCGCGCCGCTATCTGGGACGCCGGCGTTCGACTATGCCTACCAGTACCAAATGCCTGCTGACTGGTTGCGCACACTGCAGATCGGCGATCGTCGCTACGCGCTGGATTACGTCATCGAAGGCAAGCAAATCCTCACCGACGCCAAGAGTTTGCCGCTCGTCTACATCTGGCGCAATGAAACAGAATCCACATGGGATGACACGTTCATCGAAGTGGTTACGGCCAAGATGACATCTGTTCTGGCTTACCCGATCACGCAATCGGCGTCCATGGAACAAGTCAAGGAGACTGAGTTTCAGCAGCTTTTCAAACAGGCGAAAGCAGTCAACGGTCAGGAGAACCAGCCAGAAACGCTCGGTGATTTCCCGTTGCTCGCCAACCGGCTTAGCGGTTATCGCAACGTGCCGGGGCGCTGATGCCAAAGCTCACCATCATCCAGACGAATTTCAACGCGGGCGAGCTCTCGCCGGATCTGGCCGGCCACATCGACATCGAGCGGTACACGAACGGCGCGAAGACGATGCTCAACGTTGTGCCGCAACTGGCCGGCGGGGGCAAGCGTCGTGCTGGCTCGCGCATCATCGCGCAGGCGAAGTATCCCGATCGCACGACGCGCCTCATCCCGTTCGTGTTTAACAAGGCCCAGGCTTATCAGTTGGAAGTGGGCGATCTGTATGCGCGCTTCTATACCGCTGCCGGTCAGATCGTTGACGGCGCATCTCCGCTTGAGATCGCTACGCCCTATGCGCAAACGGAAGTGTTCAACGTTGAGTACACGCAGGGTTCTGACACGATGTTCCTCGCGAACGAATCGTTTCCCATCAAGCGGTTGGTACGTTTGTCATCGGCCGCATGGTCGATTGGCGATGCGCCCTTTGATCCGGGCCCGATTGATGAAATTGGATTCCGGCCTGGCGCGACGCTCACGCTGTCGAGCACGGCCATGGGCGCGGCTACAGCAACATCATCGGCTGACGTGTTTATCGCAAGCGACGTCGGGCGCAATATCGTTGTCGGCTCCGGGCTGGCATCCATCGATAACGTGGTCAGTCCTACGCAAGCATCGATTACGATCACCTCGGCGTTCGCGTCGAACACGGCCGGGGGCAACGCATGGAAGCTCGACCAGTCGCCACAGGCAGCAATCACTCCGTCGAATAGCACACCGATCGACGGCGCCATATCACTGACTGCAGACGGTCCCGCCGAGTCGATAGCGTCGGTTTCCCTCACCGGCACCACGATGACAATCGTGACGAATGATCCGCACGGCCTGGTGGTCGGCAATCTATTCGTTCTCTCGGGCTTCGAGTCGGCTGGTCTTGACGGGCTTTATGCCGCCGTTACAGTTCCCGATGCGAACACTGTCACGTTCGTTTTCAACGGCTCACTGCTGACCGGCGGCACATTCGGATCGCTCTACCGGTACGGCATCGGCAGCGTGTGGCGTAGCTTTGACGTGGGAAGCTACGTGTCAATCAATGGTGGTCTGGTCCTGATCACAGCCGTTTCCAGCCCGATCAAGGCGTTTGGAAAGATTGTCACTTCATTGAGCGCAACCGTCACTGCGCCGGCCTCGGCGTGGTCGCTAAAGTCTGCTGTGTGGAACCCTGTGGACGGCTATCCACGTGCCGTGAGTCTCTTTCAGCAACGTCTCTACGCGGCTGGTTCGAGCAACTTCCCAGAGACGATATGGGGCAGCGGCACGGGTCTGTACTTCGACTTCACACCAGGCACCGATGACGGCGATTCGTTTTCGTACACAGCCGCATCTGATCAGGTCAACCAGGTTGAACATCTGTCGTCGTCAAAGATTCTGGTCGTACTCACGCAAGGCGAAGAGTTTTCCGTAAGTGGCGGATCCAGTTCTTCCGTCACGCCGACGAACATCGACATTACGAGTCAGTCTATTTTCGGATGCGCTCAAGCGCGGCCGGTGCGCGTCGCGAACGAGCTGATCTACGCCCAACGCGCCGGCAAGAAGATCCGCTGCATGGCATACGACTTCAACACGGACTCGTTTCGTTCCCAGAACCTGACGCGTTTGGCTGCCCACATCACAGGACCAGGCGTCATCGACATGGCGTTTCAGGCCGAGCCGAACCCTGTCGTATGGATGGTGCGCAGTGATGGCGTGCTGGCGAGCTTGACGTACGACAAGGATGACAACGTCTGCGGCTTTGCTCGGCACACGACTGATGGTCTGTTCAAGTCGGTATGCGTCATCCCAGGACCGGACGCCGATATCGTGCAGGTCGTGGTTCAGCGCACCGTCAATGGCGCAACCGTTCAATACATCGAGCAGTTTGACGACACGGTGATGACGGATGCAGCGATCCTTGGCACCAATCCGGCTGGCGCCACGGTATGGACAGGATTCGATTTGCTCGAAGGCAAGCCTTGCGATGTGAAGGCCGATGGCGTGTTCATGGGTCCGTTCACCGTGACTGGCGGCCAGATCACTATCCCACGCGCGGCCACTTCGATTGAAGTCGGCTTGCACTACGACAGCGAAATCGAGACGCTGCCGCCGAATGTCAGCGGCGGACTCACCACGTCCCAAGGTAACCAGGTCAAGAGCGGCGATGCAATTGTGCGCATGCTCGGATCCATCAATCTGCTTGTCGACGATCAGCGCGTGGCGTTTCAGGAGTTCGGCACCGGAGTGTTGGACAAGGCACCCACGCCATTTACCGGCGACAAAGAAATCTCCCGATTCGGGTGGGACAAGTTTTCGTCAGTGACACTCAAACAGGACCAGCCATATGCCTGGCACGTCCTCGCCTTCATCCGCCATTTCACCGTCAATAACGGGTAACCCATGATCCGAGTCGCAGGGCATGAAGACATGCCGATCCTTGTCGAGTTCGCGCGTCAACTGGTGGCTGAGTCGCGCTTTGCCGACTTCGGTTTCATCGAGGCGAAGGTTGCGCACCGCTTCGGCCTTCTTATCGATGGCGCGGGCGCGATCTTCATTGCCGAGCGCGATGGCTTGCAGATTGGCGCAATGGCCTGTGGCATCGCCGCTGATTGGTTCTCCGAAGTCCCGATGACCTACGAGTTCGGCGTGTACGTCTTGCCGCAGCATCGTGGAACGCTGGCGGGCCCCGCACTCATCCGCTCTTATATCCGATGGGCAAAGACATTCGCTGAGCGCGTGAATATCAATGTCGGCGTGACAACCGGCATCGACGATGCGCGAGTCGTTGCGCTTTACGAACGTCTCGGGCTGAAAGTAATCGGCACCGCTCTTTCCAATCTGGGGTGATACATGGCATGGCTCGCATTAGTGGCGCAGGCAGGCGGCGCAGTTCTCAACGCGCAGGGACAAAAGCAGGCGGCGACCGCGCAGGCAACACAGGACACTGCGGAAGCCAATCAGGATTACACAACTGCCAATCTCACGCAGGATGCAGGTTATCAGTCTGCGAAGCGCATTCGCACGCAAGGGCAAAGCACGATGGGGCAAGCCAATGCGTCGCTTGCTGCCTCGGGTGTGGATGTCTCGCAAGGCACTGCGCAGGATGTACGCATGAAGATCGACCAGAACGCCCAGCAAGACGCGCTCAATACGATCCTGAACGCCGATAGCAAGGCCACGAACCTGCGCACGCAAGCTGGGTTCGAGCAGCAAGGCGCAACCGATGCAATCAAGGCCGGGAAGCTCGGTGTGGCGAAGACCGCATTGAGCGCATTCGGGGGTGCCGCGACCACATCGAATAACTGGAAGACGTCGGCCACTTCGTCCGGCTCGTAATAAGGAAAAGACATGGCACGTATTCCACTCGGTAACCAGGGCGACGTTGTTTCAGCACCGCCGCAGCAGGTCCAGACGTCAGCAGCAGAGTTCGGCGGTCAGTCGGCGCAGGCGCTTGAGCAACTCGGTTCGACTGCGACCGGCGTCGGCGATAAGTTGCAGGCCCAGCAGAATCAATTGAACGATGACTTGCAGCGCACGAGCGCGGCGGTTGCCTATCAGCAGCACTCGACGAATGTCCAGCTTGCGCAGAAGGATGCAGCGGCAAAGCTCGATACCGGCGAACTCGATCAGGTCGGGTACGTCGCCGCGGTCAACGACGCGAAGCAGCAATCGTTCGATTCGACCATCGGCGCGCTGCCCGATAACCACTACAAGAAAGTGGCGACGATCCAGAGCGCGGGAGTGAACCGTAATCTCGATCTGACCACGCAAGCCGTCCTCACGAAGAACACGCAGCAGCAGATCGCCACGAACGCGGACACGTTGCTCGACACCGCCGGCAAGAACATCGCGCTCAATCCTGCTGCGATCGATTCGACGGTCGACAGCACGAAGAGCGCATATCTCTCCGCCGCGATGGCGGCCGGTCTGCCGCAAGCAGCCGCTTCGAAGAAAGCGCAGGATTGGTCCGATCAGCAGTACGCGCAGCACGCGGTTACGGCCACGATTCAGGCGCGCTCGGCCGGCGACGTCGACGCGCTCACGCAACTGCAAACCGACCTGACGGACCCGAAGGGCTTCTACGCGAACAAGATGGATGCGAATCAACGCAATCAGGTGCTGTCAACGGTCGTGTCTCAGAAACTGCAATTGGAGAACCAGCAGAACGCGCAGCAGCAGGCGCGCGAGACGCAGGCTGTGACGTCTTACAACAAGGCTCAGGACTTGATGACGCAGGGCAAGCAGTTCAGCCCCGCCTATCAGCAGCAGCTTGTCTCGGACACGGCCGGCACTGCCATTGGTCCGGATGCACAGAACCTGATTACCGCGGCAGCAAAGAATGCTGGGTTCGCTAGCCTCCCGGTTGCGCAGCAGCGCGCGGCGATCCAGAAGGATCAGGGCGATGCCAACACGCCGGGCATCGGCACTGACCCACTGACGGCCGCAGCAGTGAAGCAGCGCCAGAGCATCTACGACGCGAGCGTGCAGGCGTACAAACAGGACCCGTGGAACGCGGCGCTCGATCGCGGCGTGATCACTTCCATTCCGCAACTCGATACCTCATCCATCCCGAACCTGCTTGGCTCGCTTCAGGCGCGCGCGGGTGCGGTGGGCGTCGTCGAGAATCAGGCCGGACGCCGCGTGTCGCTGCTCACGCCCGACGAAGCGAACCAAACCTTGCAAATGGTCAACTCGCTATCCGGTGATGCTCAGGCTCAGGTGCTGCAAGGGATCGGCGCTGCATATGGTTCGGCGCCACGCATCAATGACCTTGCCGAGCAGTGGAAGGAAAAGAGCCCGCCGGTCGCGCTCGCGCTGAAAGCTGGATCCGGCGGTGGTGATGGCGGTCCGCTGCTCACAGACAAGGGCGCGCCAATCAGCACGTTCATTCTGGCTGGCGCGCAGGCCCTGAAAGACAAGACCGTGAAGGTAGACGAAGCCGCAGGCACGGGCATCAAGGCAACGATCGCCACGCAGATCAACGGCACGTTGCCGCCGAACCAAGCCGAAGACGCGAAGGATTCCGCCTATTACATCGCGCTCGGCAATGCGGTGAAGAACGGTCGCGAGCAGCCGAGCAGCAGCGACATTCAATCCGGGATCGACACGGCAACCGGCGGCATCTCCAACACTGGCGGCACAAAGCTTTCTGGCAAACCGCAGACCGTCGCGCGCCCGTATGGATGGACTGACGATCAGTTTCAGGCGAGCGTCAAAACCGCGTCGCCGGCCAACATCGAGAATCAGGTTGGCGGCAAGCCCATCGATACGGTGTACGCCAACGGAAAAGCTATCCCTGCCGATCAGTTCATGCAGAAGTTCCCGAGCTATCAACTGATGCGCGTGGGCGTGCGCGGCACGTATGCGGTCGTGACGGGCTCCAAGTTCGTTGCCGACTCCACTGGCGCGCCGGTCACTGTGCACCTGATGCGCGGGCAGCAATCGGCCAGCGCGCAGCCTTCGCCGCAGGTTGCGACCGGCACCATCGACAATCCTTTCTGAGTTGACCCATGCCATTGGATCCGTTGTATGAAGACTCGACCAGCACGTTCCTCGCTGGACAGAATCAGGCCAATGTCCCGGAGCCTGCCGAGCCCACGCCGAACACGTCCATTACCTCGATCGCGAAGGCAGTCGGTCGCGGCATCGGTCAGGGCGGCGCATCGCTCTTTGGCGCTGCCGCTGATGCCGCGTCCGGACTCTCGCAGGTCTACGTTGATCCCGACTCTGCCGCCGGCGCCGCGCTGAACCCTGTCGAGCAAGCCGCGCAGGATAAGCAAATCAATGACGCGCTCGCCAAGGGCAAAGCCGGAACGCTTTTCCAAAGCAGCGCCGGTACAGCGGCGTACAACTTCGCGGACACGCTCAAGCCTGACCCGACGAATTCCACGAAGATAGATCAGATCGTGCAAGGCGCTGTTTCCGGCCTGACCCAGATCGTTCCTGCTGCCGTGCTCGGCGGTCCGCTTGCTGGTGCCGCGGTGGGTGGCGCATCGATCGGCCTCGGCGGGGCGGAATACCTTAAACGCCAAGGTGTCGACGTCGGCACTCGTACAGCAGTCGGCACGCTTGAGGGCGTCGCTGGTGGGCTCGGTGCAGTGCTGCCTGCCGGTGGATCAACCCTCGCGCGAACAGCCGGTCTGGTGGCGCTTGGTGGCCCCGGATTCACCATCGCACAGAGCGCGGCTGAGAAAGCCATTCTGCGCAATTCGAATTACGACAAGCTCGCCGACCAGATCAACCCGCTGGACCCGGTGAACATCGCAGCATCGACGCTCATTGTGGGCGCGTTCGGCGCGGCGCATGCGGTGGGCGTAGCGCGCGCGGCGGGCAAGCCAGATGCCACAGTGACGCCGCCTGCTGATACCGGCACGCCGATTACTGCGATGTCAGTCGATGCCCACAAGGCGCTGAAGTACAACGCGCCCGCGCTCGATCAGTACGCAACGCAGGCCGCACAAGCCGCTGGTGTGCCGCCCGAGATGCTGCTGTTCATCAAGAACAGCGGGGAGAAGTCGAATAGCAATCAGGTCAGCCCTGCTGGCGCGAAGGGTGTCATGCAGTTCACCGACAGCACGTTCAAGCAGTTCGGTAAGGGTGATCCGACTGATCCTGTCAATTCCATTAATGCGGGCGCCGCATATGCAAAGGATCTCCTGCAACGATATGACGGCGATCAGCGCGCGGCGGTCACCGAATACAACGGCGGCGTCAAACAGGCTCAAGCCGTGCACGCCGGCGGCAAGCCCACCGATCCCGAGACGATCGCCTACCTGCAACGCTACGACGAGTATGCGGCGAACCACCAGATCACGAACCTGAAGTTCGATCCGACGCCCGAGCAGACGGACGCCGCGCTCGTGTCGCACTCGCAGAGCATTGTCGATGACGCGCACATTGGCCCGGCGGATGACGTTGCGTCGATGTCCGCTCACCAGGATGCGTTTGAGC
>NZ_JAAVUQ010000066.1 GCF_018449515.1 Caballeronia sp. dw_19
AATGACGTGCCGCCACGCACAGTGGCTAACAGTGATAAAGAGAAAATCCGACTCTCGCAAACCACCACGGCCGAAAGCACCAACCCAGCACTGACCCCGACCGCCAACCCCGGAACCTGGCACCCCGGCACTAACCCCAACCGCTACGCCATGAACCTGGCACTTGGGCACGCCCCCCCGACCGCAACCCCCCCGACCGCAACCCCCGACCGTAAACCCTGACCCTAACGCCCTAACACCCAAACCTAGCCCACCCAGAACCCCGAGTGCGAACGGAACCCCCTCCCCGGTGAAACCAAACCCCCGCCGGACTTGCTATGATCGTGCGATAGTCGAAAACCGGTCACACAGCGGCATTCAAGCGCACAGCGGGCGCTAACCGCCCGTCGCCACGACGACCAACAACGCGAACACGCTCGACACGTCGAGCACCCACAGGCAGACATAAAATGGCAGCAGATATGGACGTCAGGCAACGCTTTTTCCCGCACACCCAGGACGAGCTGAAGGAAATCGCGTCCGACATCCTGCGGCATGCAAAGGAACTCGGCGCCACCGACTCCGCCACCGAGATCTCCGAAGGCGACGGCCTCTCGGTCAGCGTGCGCCGCGGCGAAGTCGAAACCATCGAGCACAATCGCGACAAAATGGTCGGCGTGACGGTGTTTATCGGGAATAAACGCGGTAACGCCAGTACCTCGGACTTCACGCGCGCAGCGCTGAAAGACACGGTCGCCGCCGCCTACAACATCGCGCGCTTCACAGCCGAAGACAGCGCCGCGGGCCTCGCCGAAGAAGAACTGCTCGAAAAGGCCCCGCAGGACCTCGATCTCTACCACCCGTGGGATATCGACGCCGAAGAAGCCGCCGATCTCGCCCGTCGGGCAGAAGACGCCGCCTTCGCAGTCGATAAACGCATCCAGAACTCCGAAGGCGCAAGCGTCTCGGCGCAGCACTCGCAGTTCGTGCTGGCTACATCGCGCGGGTTCATGGGCGGTTACCCGTTCTCCCGTCACTACGTGGCGTGTGCCCCAATCGCAGGTTCCGGCCGCGACATGCAACGCGATGACTGGTACACATCGAAACGCAACGCCGCCGATCTCGCCGAACCGGAAGCCATCGGCCGGTACGCCGCGCATCGCGCGCTCGCCCGCATGGGCGCTCGCGGGCTCGATACGCGCAAATGCCGCGTGATGTTCGAGGCACCGCTGGCCGCCGGCATCCTGGGTGCGTTCGTGCAGGCGGTCAGCGGCGGTGCGCTGTATAGAAAGACCACATTCCTAGTCGATAGCCTCGGCAAACCGGTGTTCGCACCGCACATCCAGGTGCTGGAAGATCCGCACGTGAGGGGCGGCATGGGCAGTGCGCCTTTCGACGAAGAAGGCGTGCGCACGCAACGCCGCAACGTCGTGGAAGACGGCGTGGTGCAAGGCTATTTCCTGTCGACGTATTCGGCTCGCAAGCTGGGTATGAAAACAACGGGCAATGCAGGCGGTTCGCATAACCTGTCGCTGCGCAGTTCGTTGACCAAACCCGGCGATGACTTCGAGGAAATGCTCAAGAAGCTCGGCACGGGCCTGCTGCTGACGGAACTGATGGGGCAGGGCGTGAACTACGTCACCGGCGATTATTCGCGCGGCGCATCCGGCTTCTGGGTGGAGAACGGCAAGATCCAGTATCCGGTTGAAGAGATCACTGTCGCGAGCACGCTGCAGGAGATGTTCCGGCACATCGAGGCTATCGGTGCGGATACGGTCGTGCGCGGCAACAAGGAAATTGGCTCCGTGCTGATCGAGAAGATGACGATCGCGGGGCAGTAAGAGAATCGCGGAAGAGAAAAAGCCCGGAACGGCGCTGACCGTTCCGGGCTTTTTCAATGGAAAAGTGCAAAGCGTGATGGGCTAACCCGCTAGCCGATCAAAAACCCGAAATCTGAAGCTACGCCGTGCGGCGCTCGTAAACCACGAACGAATAGTCGAAATCGTTCGGCGCCGCCGCGTGATGCGTCTCCCGCGAAACCTCTTTCCAGACGGCTGCATCGGGCGGGTCAATGGAAATGTCCCCGGGAAAATCGGCATCGATCTCGGTCAAAATCAGCTTGTGCGCGAGCGGCCACCCTTCGCGAAACAACTCCGCGCCACCGATCAGGAACGCTTCGCCGGCGTCGTCCCGTGCGGCCAGTTCCAACGCATCGGCAAGCTGGGTCACCGTATCGCAGCCGTCGAAGCGGCGCTGGGCGTCACGCGACACGACTATATTCCGCCGCCCCGGCAACACCCGTCCAATGGACTCATGCGTCTTGCGTCCCATCACAATGGGCGCGCCCATCGTCGTGCGTTTGAAGAACACGAGGTCTTCGGGCAAGCGCCAGGGCAATTGGTTGTTGCGTCCGATCACGCCGTTGCGCGCGCGGGCGACGATCAAGGTCAGCGTCGTCATGGTGTGGAGATCCGTATCCGGCTTCGAGATAACTCAAGCCGCAGATTCTACCCGACACCCGACACCCGACACCCGACACCCGACACCCGACACCCGACACCCGACACCCGCCGCCGCGAGCCTTCTCACCCCGCGTCGGCGCCATTCACCATCGCCGCGCCGCGCAACCCATGCGCGACCATCAGCCTGTACAACGTCACCCGCGAGATCCCCAATTCCGCCGCCGCCTCGCTGAGCTTGTGCCGATGCCGCAGCAACGTCAGTTCGATCGCGCGCTTCTCGGCGGCATCGCGGGCAGCGGCCAGCGTGGTCGATTCAATGCCCGTGCAGTGACCGAGCCCGAGGTCGTCGGCGGTGATCAGCTTGTTCTCCGCCATCACGATCGCGCGCCGCACGCGGTTGATCATCTCGCGCACGTTGCCGGTCCAGGCGTAGCTGTACATCGCTTCTATCGCCGACGGTGCAAAGCCGATGATCTTGCGCCTGCCGTCGCTCCTGAACTTGTGCAGCACGTGCAGCGCGAGAATCTCGATGTCCTTGCCGCGCGCCCGCAGCGGCGGTTCGTCCACGCGCAGCACGCATAGCCGATGGAATAAATCGGTACGAAACCGGCCACTGGCCATGGCGGCTTCCAGGTCGATGTGGGTCGCGGAAATGACCCGCACGTTAACGGCGATGGGATCATGACCGCCCAGCCGGTCGATCTTGCGTTCCTGCAGGAAACGCAGCAAATGCACCTGGCTGTCGAGCGGCAGGTCGCCGATTTCATCGAGGAAGAGCGTACCGCCATCGGCTTCTTCCACCCGGCCGATCTTGCGCTGGTTCGCGCCCGTGAACGCACCGCGCTCGTAGCCGAACAGTTCGGACTGGATCAGGTGATTACCGATCGCGCCGCAATTGATCGCGACGAACGGGCCCTTGCGGCGCGGCGAGCGTTCGTGGATAGCCACGGCCGTCAATTCCTTGCCGGTCCCCGATTCGCCGGTGATGAACACATTGGCGTCGGTGTTCGCGACCTTGCGGATGGTGCGAAAGAGCTGCTGCATGGCCTCGCAGGTGCCGACCATCTGCCCGTCGCCGAACACGGTCGGGGTATCGGCGAGGTCGATGTCGCCGAGGCTCACCATGCCGTACGCGTGATCGACCAGATAGCCTATTGTCGCGTGTGCGGCCGGGCCTTTCACGAAGTCGAAACAGTAGTGCCGAATCAAGTGACAGACGACCGGGTCTGCGAGGTGGATGTCGTCGGTAAGGGCGATCCAGCCGGCTCGCTGATGACGCAGGGCGGGCTCGAGCACGGCCAGTTCGCGCGCCGAAAAGCTGGTCATATCGACAATACCGGCTACTGGCGTATCAGTTTTAAGCACGCTGGCCTGGGTGGCGAGCGTACCCGCCGATACCTTCCAGCCAAGGCTCTTCAAGTACGTGACCAGCGTCTCATTCGGCGCCTGTGCGATGTAGAGCAGGTTACGGACAGCAGACGCCGCATGGGGCGTCGGGATGATTGGAACGATCGGGAGGCCCTGCATACCGGAGAAACCCGGCGCGGCCAAGGCGCTGGCCGGTACGGTGCTCATTGGCAGCATTGAACCCAGTGCATCTTTACCCGACGCGGGTAGCGAGACGGGGGCGGATTCGAGCACGGGCGATCTCCTTTTTGCAGCGGGCGCAAACGGTGTCCTGGTGGACACGGCGATGCATGCGCTGTCGATTCCATACGACCGTCGAACGGGAGCTGCGTGAAGTCCTGCATAAAGTCCCTGCGTAAAGCCCTGAAGCCCGCAGATGCGTTCCTCGCGTAATTGCGCGGCACGCCCAAGTACCGCGATCACGCGGCCTCGCTGCTCGCCGAGCAATACGTTAAGTGTCCTACCGTCCGGCGTGTCGTTCAAATCCTGTTATCTGCGTTGTTGCGTAGCTGCATCGCGTATCTTGCGATCGTTCTTCAGACGATTTGCTTTACACCGGTTCGCAAATTCCTGGCTACTGCGTCCTCTGGCTGCCCGCGCTCGCGACGTCCCCCGGTGTGACGCGGGTGGCTGCATCGACGGGAACGGGAGCCGGCACCGGCGGCGAGATCTCATCCCAAAGCGTGACGCTGGTTGTGTGCGCGGTGGCCGGTGACTCCTCCGTCGTCGCCGTGACTTTTTCAAGCGTGGTGTCGGCCTGCACCGCAAGCGGCGCCGATGCAATGGGTTGAACCGATGCGGGCTGTTCCCGTTCCATTGCAGGATTAACAATAATGCGCTCGTTCGATGCCGCTTCGCCAGCGTCGGCGCTTCCAATTTTTCTTTCCATAAAAATGGCTGGCGGATTTGGCCGGGTCACGAATGTTTCATATCCGGACATTACGGCCGGGGACGTGGGCTGGATCACGCGATCCTCGTTTGCGGCATTTTGTGCGCAAACGTTGTCGGCTAAGCTGCCCAGTAGAAAACACGCGGCACTAATGACAGCAATCTTATGTGCTGTTGCAGTATTTTCTCGTTTGACGACGCGGCCGGTGCTTTCCATGGCGGTCTCCCTGATTCACTTTCATTTAGCGAAACATATGCCATCGCACGCATTCCGTTGGTGTTATTGAGCGCGCGGCAAGCTAACTGAAAAACTGAATCGGGAAAAAGACAAAAACGTTTCATGATTGAAACGATAGACGGTTAACCGTCATTTTTATCAAAAATTGCGTAAATGCTATCGTCTTATTTAAGCTATTTGCAAACCGCTTATTAAAACCGGGCTTCGTTGTTGAAACGCACAGTGGCCGTGCTTCAGGAGCAATGTGCAGACATTGTTGCGGATATTTGTTTTCGAAGTATTCGCTTTATAGTAGTCTCTCAAAAACAGCATCTGAAACAAAACAGGTTCGCATAGAACCGCGCGACAGCACTCGTCGCTTCCGGGGTTTCACCGTTTGCAGTTTTCCGAATGACCGTTCGCTTGGGGCATGCGAGTCTTCGACGTCTGCAGCGTGGTTGAGGGCAATTACCGGCGCGACCTTTTCAACGACCGTTGACGAAAGGATCAGAACAATGGAAGTCGCTCGGCGGCAACTAATCTACGTGACTCGTGACCCGAGCGCGCCTTTGTGTGCCCGGTTTGAGGAAAGGGGCTGGCATATAGAGGTGGTATCGAACGCGAAGGACGCACGCCGATGGCTTCGTAACGACCTGGCAACCGGTGGCTTGCTGGATCTGTCGAGCAGCTTTGAAGCACACGAACTCGCGGCGCTCGAAGCGTCGCTGACGCTGACCAATGTCGGCTGGGTCGCGGCGACCGTGACAGGTCAACTCGAAGATGCGGCCGTGCGTCGGCTGATTCGCGACTACTGCTTCGACTACGTCACCTTACCTACATCGAATGATCGCGTCGTGGACGCGGTCGGCCATGCCTATGGAATGGTGGCGCTGCACGAGAACGCCTCCAACGATGCGCGCGACGGCCGCGCCGAAGGCGAGATGGTCGGTTCTTGCGACGCCATGCTCGCGTTGTTCCGCTCCATCCGCAAGGTCGCCATGACCGACGCGCCTGTGTTCATCTCGGGCGAATCGGGCACTGGCAAAGAGCTCACCGCAGTCGCCATTCACGAACGTTCGGTCAGGCGCGAGCAGCCGTTCGTCGCCATCAATTGCGGCGCCATTCCCGCGCACCTGTTGCAATCGGAATTGTTCGGTTATGAGCGCGGTGCGTTTACCGGCGCGAATCAACGCAAGATCGGCCGTGTTGAAGCAGCTAACGGCGGCACGCTGTTCCTCGATGAAATCGGTGACTTGCCCCTCGAAAGCCAGGCAAGCCTGTTGCGTTTCCTGCAGGAACGCAAGGTTGAACGGCTTGGCGGACATGGGTCAACGCCGGTGGACGTGCGCATCATTTCGGCCACCCACGTGGATATGCAGACGGCCATGATCGAAGGGCGGTTCCGTGCCGACCTGTATCACCGTCTGTGCGTGCTGCAAATCGATGAACCGCCGCTGCGGGCACGTGGCAAGGACATCGAGTTGCTCGCCAAGCACATGCTGGACCGCTTCAAGAAGGACGCGAGCCGGCGTCTGCGCGGTTTCGCGCCCGATGCCATTGCGGCTATCCACAACTATGGCTGGCCGGGCAATGTGCGCGAGCTGATCAATCGCGTGCGCCGCGCTATCGTGATGTCGGAAGGGCGCCAGATCAGTGCGCGTGATCTTGAGCTCGGCGAATACGTGGAAGTGGCGCCGGTGTCGCTGGCGCAGGCACGGGAGGCTGCCGAACGGCAGGCTATCGAACTCGCTTTGCTGCGCCATCGCGGACGTCTTGGCGACGCCGCGCAGGAACTTGGCATTTCGCGGGTCACGCTATACCGCCTTCTGAGCGCGCATGGTATGCGGCACATCGAAGTCGATGCACCGACCGAGCACGTCACGCGCGGCTAAGGGCTGCGTTTGATGGTCGCTCGTCGGCCGGCCAAGTCTCTGCTTGATACATTCATGCCCGGGGTTCACTGGAACGCCGCGGATCGCCCGCATTTGTCCCCTGCAAGACGCCTTCGCACCTCGCCCGCCAGCGCTTGGTAAAATCGTGGTTTGGTTTTATCGGCGGCTGCGTTTTCCAGATTTCCCGCGTTTTCCATGGCTGGAGGAATCTGGCGCGAAAGTGCGCGGCGGGCGCGCGGAAATGTTCTGCCAGAATAGCGGCACGTCCTCCTTTTACACACGATCCTCCTCATGATCCAGTACCAAGAACTGCTCAAAGACATTCTCGAACGCGGCGCGCGCAAGATGGACCGGACCGGCACGGGGACGATCAGCACGTTTGGCCGTCAATTGCGTTTCGATCTGGCGGAAGGGTTTCCGATCGTCACGACCAAGCGCATCCACATGAAGAGCGTGGTCTACGAGCTACTGTGGTTCCTGAACGGCGATACGAACATCAAGTATCTGAACGACAACGGCGTGACCATCTGGGACGAATGGGCCGATGAAAACGGCAACCTCGGTCCGGTGTACGGCCATCAATGGCGCTTCTGGCCCAAGAGCGACGGCACGGTCGTCGACCAGGTGAGCGCGCTCGTGCATCAGATCAAGACGCGGCCGAACTCGCGGCGGTTGATGCTGACCGCCTTGAACGTGGCGGATTTCCCGGACGAGTCCATGTCGCCCGTCAATAACGCCCGTGCCGGCAGGATGGCGCTGGCGCCGTGCCATTGCCTCGCGCAGTTCTACGTGAACGAAGGCAAGCTGAGCTGTCTGCTGTATTGCCGCAGCCAGGACGTGTTCCTGGGCACGCCGTTCAATATTGCGAGTTATGCGTTGCTCACGCACATGCTCGCGCAGCAATGCGATCTGGATGTAGGGGAGTTGGTCTGGACCGGCGGCGATTGCCATATCTACCTGAACCATCTGGAGCAGGTGGACCTGCAATTGAGCCGTGAGCCGTATCCGCTGCCGAAGCTCGAACTGGCGAGAAAACCCGCATCCATCTTCGATTACCAATACGAAGACTTCGTGATCGAAGGGTATCAATATCATCCGGGCATCAAGGCGCCGATCGCCGTTTAAAAGAACTTTGCGCGTCCCGGATCTGGTTGATTATCCAAAGCCGGGGGGCGTGCCCTTTAAAACATCAAGGCGTAGTGATGTTGGACATCGGATGTTGAACATCGCCGTCTGCCTTCGGGCCGTTGAGCCGGATGCCCATGTAATCGAGCAGCCAATCAGGGCTCATCGCGGCGATTGCATCAGGCGTCTCCGTGTTGACCCCTTTTACCTTCGGTACGCCGTCGCGCAGTTCGAACGCGCCCATCGGGTAATCATTGCGCCAGGTTGGGTTCTCCGTCTGAATGGCCGTGACCATGTGTGGTGCTATGTCGGTTCCATGCCGCTAGACGCCAGTAAGTACGGCGGCGAAATGCCGCTCGCCGGCGGGCGTGACTCGCAGCACCCGCCGCTTGGCGGTTGTTTCAAGCCAGCCATGTTTTGCGCATGCATCGAGGAACGCTGCGCCTAGCGCACCGCCCAAATGCGGCCGCCGTTCGCTCCAGTCAATGCACGTGCAGGCGAACCGTCTCCGCCGTGCTTTCTGCGCCGCGAGATCAATACCGAGCCGAGAAAATTCATCGATTCCTTGCGGTGTTGCATCGAGCGCGGTGGGGCCGGGCCGCTTCGAGCCGGCCGGCACGCCCTGCACGACTTCCAGCCACTTCGATGTCAGCATGCGGTCGAACAGACGCACAGCCAGTTCACCCGCGAGATGGTCGTAACACGTCCGCGCATAGCGCATGTCGAGCGGCACGGCAGACGCCGGCCGCGGCGCAGGCCGATGCGCCTGCGCCGCTTCCCGCAGCGGCGCGCTGGCTTGCGCCAGATTGGCCAACGCTTCAATCGCCATCGCGATATCGGGTGTTGCAATGCGGTAATACCGGTGCCGTCCGCTCACTTCGAGCGCCAGCAGCCCGCTCTCGACGAGCCGGGCGAAGTGCCCGCTGGCGGCGGATGGCGAGATGCCGGCGATCATCGTGAGTTCGCCGGCAGGCCGGGCGGTGCCGTCCATCAGCGACCACAGCATGGCGGCGCGGCCGGGGTCCGCGAGCAGTGCGCCTATGCGTGATAAACCGGGAAATGGGCGTGCATCGTCGTGATCGAGCGTCATCGCAGCCTCCTTGGATTAGCTCTACTTTAGCGGCTTGGCGCATGCGATGTTTCATCGTAACGTGAAGTATCGATTCAGGGCTGGAACTCATCAGAGCGCTGTGCAAGCCCCGCGCTAGAATGATGTTTCGCGTTGAGTGAAGGTTGTGCAGGGGACTCTCATGATTAAAATTTTGATAGCAACGCTGCTTGTGGCGGCGTGTGCAGGTTGTGCGGGAGCGTCAGGCGGGTCGCCGTCAGCAAGCGGGTCGAGCGGCATCACCATGTACGGGGTGGTCGACGAGGGCGTTTCCGTGCGCAAGTAGCCGCACGAGTGTGCCGGAGTGTGTCCAGGCTCGCCGGAGCAGGGCGGCGAGCGTTTTTTGAGACTCGTATAATTCGGCAACTCCACTTACCGGGCAGGCCCGTCCAGCTTGCCTTATATCTACATGAATACTGCAGCGCCCATCCCTCAATCCAACGATGCCCCGATCACCGATCGGTCCGAAACCACGTTTCGTTTTCTAGCCGAGCCGACTTCCGTCAATTTCGGCGGCAAGGTTCATGGCGGCGCGCTGATGAAGTGGATGGACGAAACGGCTTACGCGTGCGCCGCAGTCTGGTCCGGGCGCTATTGCGTGACGGTCAGCGTGGGCAATATCCGTTTTCGCCGGCCGATCCTGGTGGGCAATCTGGTCGAATTGCGCGCGCGCGTGGTGGCAACGGGGCGCACGAGCATGCATCTGCATATATCGGTGCACGCGGGCGATCCGAAGAGCGGCGTGCTGCAACAGACCACGGATTGCCTGATGGTGTTTGTCGCCGTCGATGAAGAGGGCAAGCCCGTGCCGGTTCCTTCGTTCGTGCCGGTGACGGATGAGCAAAAGCGGTTGGCGAAATATGCGATGGACGTCAAGGACGCGTTGGACGCGATCGTGGAATTGAAGCCGGAAGAAGTGGCGGCCGGGAAGGTTTAAAAGCGAGGAAGGGCGCTGGCGGAAAGATTCGCCGGCGCGGCGTACCTCAGCATAAGTAGGGCATTACTATCAACCAGATGATTAGTATCACTACAAGATATGGATGAACCTTCGCGCCCGCAAGTGGCGCAAAAAAACCGCGCGCAACCGCAGGGCCGACTGCCTCGTGGAGTGGTTGCAAAAAACAAAACAAACAAATAAGACGTTTCTCATTCATGAACCTATGCGTTATCGGCATAGTTCGGCGTGTGCGTAAAGAGCTATTGACGGGCCACACGGGCCGAACACGCAAATACCCAATATGAAATGAGGAAACACCATGAATTGGACTGCGGGATACAACAGTTCTATTGCTTATACCACCAGCTATTGCCACGAGCAGAGTCCGAGCTTCTTAAACGCTTGTCTTGTGATGCAGCGGGTGTCCCCGCTCTCGGTCGACAAATTTTCCTACTGTGAACTGGGCTTCGGCCAGGGCCTGACTTCGCTGATCTTGGCGGCGACTCATCCGAATGGCGATTTCTACGCCTGCGACTTCAACCCATTGCACGTGCTGGCGGCCGAGTCGGTGCGGAATGAAGCCGGCCTGCCGAATCTGACCTTGCTGGAGAACGACTTCGGCGAACTTGCGCAGGGAATGGTCGAGTTGCCACAGTTCGACTACATCACGATGCACGGCATCATCTCGTGGGTAACGGACGAAACCCGCGCACAAATCATGCAATTCCTGAGGCGTTACCTGAAGCCGGGCGGCGTCGTTCAAGTGAGTTACAACGTAATGACGGGTTGTGCGCAAATACTGCCGCTGCAACGCCTGCTGAAGATGGGCGCCAAACAAGGCGGCGATGCATGGACGAACGCATCAGCGCTTGCCAAAAAACTGGCTAGTGCCGACGCGCTGCATTTCAGGCGCAATCCCGATTCATTGACTCGTATCAACGACTTTAACGCGATGGATGAACGCTATCTCGTCCACGAATATTTGCAGGAAACATGGAGGCCGTTCTACTTCGCCGACATCGCGCGCGAAATGTCCGAAGCGAAGCTGACTTTCGCCGGCAGCGCGAGCTTTTCGCACATGTTGCCGGCTGAATGGTTGACCGATGCGCAGCGGGAACTGGTGGATGGCATTCACGATCCGATCGAGGCCGAAGAGCTTCGCGACTATTGCGCGAACCGCGCGTTCCGCCGAGATATTTTCGTGCGCGGAAAAGCGCTGCTTAGCGATAGCCGCCTGCGCGAACAAGCCGAACACATCTATGTGTGGGGCAATATGTCTGTCGCGTACAAACCCGTAGTCGAAGTCGAACACGCTGTCGTGACGCGCGGGGACGAGTTTCATCAATTGCTTTTTGCCCTTCTGCGGCGCTCCGAGATGACACTGGCACAGATCTTCAACGCCCCTGAATTCGCCGGCCTGTCGCTCGATGCCATTCTGAAGCTCGTGCGTCTGTCGATCGCCGTCGGCGAGACATCGGTCCGCTATGGCGCCGCGCAGCCGCGCGAAATGGCCGAGCGGTTAAATGCCGTGCTGCTGTCCAGGGTTGAACGGGGTGAGGTCTGGAACGCACTGGCGTCGCCGCGACTCGGTGGCGGTGCGGGCGTCGGCACGCTGGACCAGTTGCTGCTCGCGTCGCTTCATGAGAAGACTGATCGAACGAAGGCGCTCACCAGGGATGCAAGTGAACTGGTTGCGCGCATCAAGCGGTCATTGGCTGCAACGGGCCTGCGCTTGCGGATTGCCAACGCGCAGGTGCCGGACGAACAGATCGAGACTCGCGTGGGCCATATTCTTGCCGACTCCGGCAAGAAGCTCATTGCCCATTCGGAAGAACTGGGCTTTTGGATTTCGCAGAAAACAGCAGGGCGATAAATAGAGACAGCGGTTGATAAAGGGTGAACTCATCAACCGCTGCACTTAGCACGCCAACAACGTTACTTCTTCCCCACCATCTCTTCCGGCTTCACCCACTCGTCGAATTCGGCTTCGGTCACAAACCCAAGCGCCAGCGCGGACGCTTTCAGGGTCGTGCCTTCCTTGTGCGCCTTCTTCGCGATCTTCGCGGCCTTGTCATAGCCGATATGCGGATTGAGCGCCGTCACGAGCATCAGCGACTCATTCAGCAAGCTCTCGATCCGCGACTCGTTCGGCTCGATCCCGACCGCGCAGTTGTCGTTGAAACTTTGCGCGCCGTCGGCCAGCAGACGCACCGATTGCAGCACGTTGTGCGCAATCATCGGGCGGAAGACGTTGAGTTCGAAATTGCCGCTCGCCCCGCCGATATTCACCGCCACGTCATTCCCAAATACCTGGCAGCACAGCATGGTGACGGCTTCGGATTGCGTCGGGTTGACCTTGCCCGGCATGATCGAGCTACCCGGCTCGTTTTCCGGAATCGACAACTCGCCAAGCCCGCAACGCGGTCCGCTCGCCAGCCAGCGGATGTCGTTGGTGATCTTCATCAAGCCCGCCGCGATGGTCTTCAGCGCGCCGTGCGCGAACACGAGCGCGTCGGCGGCGGCCATGACTTCGAACTTGTTCGGCGCGGTTTCGAACGGCAAGCCGGTCAGCTTGCCGATCACGCCGGCAACCTTCACCGCAAACTCGGGATGCGCGTTCAACCCCGTGCCGACCGCCGTGCCGCCCAACGCCAGTTGATACAGATGCGGCAAGGTCGATTCAACGTGCCGGATGCCCTGGTCAAGTTGCGCGACATAACCCGAAAACTCTTGCCCAAGCGTAAGCGGCGTTGCGTCCTGCAAATGCGTGCGGCCGATTTTCACGATTGAATCGAATGCCTTCGATTTTTTATCGAGCGTTTCGCGCAAGGTCTTGAGCGACGGCACGAGATGTTTCGTGATCGCGACCGCGGCGGCAATGTGCATCGCGGTCGGGAACACATCGTTCGACGATTGCCCGCGATTCACGTCATCGTTCGGATGCACCTTGCGTTCTTCGCCACGCACGCCGCCCATCAACTCGCTGGCCCGGTTCGCAATCACCTCGTTGAGGTTCATGTTGGTCTGCGTGCCGGAACCCGTTTGCCACACGGCGAGCGGGAATTCATCGGGATGTTTGCCCGCCAGGATTTCGTCGGCAGCCGTGATGATCGCCTGCGCTTTATCGGCGGCGAGCACCTTCAGTTCGGCATTTACTTCCGCCGATGCCCGCTTCACGATCGCGAGCGCATCGATCAGTTCAGGCGATTGTTTCTCGCTCGAAATCTTGAAATTCTGCAGGGAGCGCTGCGTTTGTGCGCCCCAGAGTTTTGCGTTCGGCACGGCGATTTCGCCGAAAGTGTCCTTCTCGAGTCTTACGTCGTCCGTCATGGCTTCATGCTCCTTCGGCTTGCTTCAGGTTCGGGTTTGAATCGGGGTTTGCCTGCACATTTCAGAATCTAAAAATTCAAAGCTGCGAGTCGACGGGCAGCAGCATGAACAGACCCGTCAACACATTGCGGTAAAGGCCCGCTAGCGGGTCGAAATTGTAGGTACGCACCTGACCGTCGTCCTCGGTGGTCCAGATGAGCGGGGAGATCGGCGAACCGGCGTTCTTCAGGCCCGCAAGCACCGCGGGCGAAGCGAGTTCCACACGATACGCCCTCGCCGGCGCAGTGCCGGCATCGAACAATTGCGCGGCTTCGCTCGCGATTTTCTGGTTGTAGATCACCAGCGCGAGTTCCGTGTTGAGCGACGCCGAGCGCGGGTCCAGATTCATCGAGCCAATCACAAGGATACTGCGATCGATCGTATAAGCCTTGGCATGCAGGCTTGCGCGCGATTGCGAGCCGAAGAGCCCGGTGCGCGGCCGGCGGTCGCCCTCTGCCTGCACTGGCTTGAACTCGTATAACTCTACGCCGGCCGTAAGCATCGGCACGCGATACGGGGCGTAGCCCGCCTGGACCGCGACGGCGTCGGTGGCCGCCAGCGAATTGGTCAGCACTTTCACCTTCACGCCGCGCGCCGTGAGGGCGGCAAGCGCCTTCACGCCTGCGTCGTGCGGCACGAAATACGGCGAAATGATCAGCACCTCGCTATGTGCCTGGTTCGCCAGCTCGACCAGGCGCTGCATGGGCGGGCTTTTGTAGTCCTTGTCGGGATGCTCGATCTTCACCGGTGAGTCAGCAACGAACTCCGTGCGCGTCCAGGTCAGGCCCAGCCCATCCTGTGCTATCTGCTGGGCAATCGGCGTAGCGTTGAGCGGCTTGGCGTTCAGCGGATCGGCCTGATCTTTCCAGTGCTGGCGCAGGTCGTCGCGGGTCTTGTCGAGATCGGCGGGATCGAATTTTTGCTTGTTCAGCGCGCGCAGCGGATACGCAATCGAGCTGTTCCAGTAGTCGTCGAAACTCGCCGATATCTTTTGCGTCGCCGGTCCCGCCACGAACACATCGAGGTCGCGAAACTGCAGGGTCGCGCTCGCGCTGAAGTATTCATCGCCGAGATTACGGCCGCCCACGATCGCGATCTGGTTGTCAGCGATCATCGCCTTGTTGTGCATCCGGCGCGTGAAATGATCGACCTTAGTGAACAGGTTGCGCGTGCGTACGCCGAAACTTTGGGTCGCGCTGCCGAACGGATTGAACACGCGGATATCGATGTTGTCATGCGAATTCAGCGCGGCCATGATCTGGTCGATGTCCTTGAAATTCAGGTCATCGACGAGCATGCGCACCTTGACTCCACGATCCGCCGCGTAAAGCGCCGCGCCGAGCAGCAGCTTGCCCGTGTTGTCTTCGTTCGCGATGTAGTACTGCATGTCGAGCGTCTTGGTCGCCGCGCGAGCGAGTGCGATGCGGGCCTGCAGCGCCTCGGTGCCGGTGGGAAGCAGACGCACGCCGGACTCGTCCGGATGACCAGCTTCTTTCGGCAGGAGCGCGGTGCGCAAGGGGGTATCGGCGGTGGCGGAGAGCGCGTGCGTGGCGGGCCGGTCGAACGCGGTCGCGGGCGGACGCGTGGCGCAGGCGGCGAGTGTCAGCGCCGTGAGCGCGGCGGCGGCGAACGCGAGGCCGCGCGACAGCAGTGGCGTGCGGTCTCGCGTTGGGGGGATCGGCTGGGATGAAACCTGTGCGGCTTGCGTCCACCCCGTGCGGCTGCTGGAGTGCCGGCCTTGTGCGGCCCTGGATATTGATGACCGCGTGGATGGCCGCATCGACGACCAACTTGATGACCGGGATAACTGCCTGCTGCATTCCGACACGTCCATTCCTCTTGTTTGCCCGAGCGATTTTTCTGAACTGCTTGCGGTTGTTGCGCGCGCAGTGGCCACGTGTAGCGCCGGATCTCGGGAGTACGCCAAGGATCATGCGCGGTTATTTTATGGGAAATCGGCTACGGACACGGGGGATGGGTCGATTTGCGAAAAAGTGGGGCGGCGGTGAGGTGGTTGCTCGTGGCTTGTCTCAAGGCCAACATTGAGCCGTTGAACGCTGGATTTGAGGCCGCGAGGAATCGCGTGATTGGCGATGCACGGACGAAAAAAAGCCCGCTTCGACGAAGCGGGCCTAATACCCCTGTTACTGGATGAATCTCAAGGAGACGGCTTGATCGTATCTCCACGCCGCTCCGATTCCAACCAACAATGTCTGCTTAACTTATGCAGCGGAAACCGCGGAAACCGTGGCAACCGAAGATCCGTAGCCACTGCTTCAAGCCGTATGCTGGGGCGCCGCCCCGGATTTGCCGGGTTCAACTGCGCCGCGCGTGACCAGACGGCGGCTCATGCGATCGAAGCGAAGGGTCATCAGTACCGCGACGCTCGCTAGTCCCGCAGCCAGGCCCCACCACAAACCTTTCGTGCCGCCGTTGAAGTGAAACGCCAGCATGTAGCCCGTCGGAAAGCCGATGCCCCAATAACCGAGCGCCGCCGCGAGCATGGGGACGCGCGTGTCCTTCAGTCCGCGCAGCACGCCCGACGCGACCGTCTGCATGCCGTCGACAATCTGGAACACCGCCGCCACCCCCAGCAGTGATGCGGCCAGCGCAACGGTCTGGGCGTTCTTCGGGTCATCGAGATGGAGATATAGCCCGACGATCGCGTGCGGCGCCAGCACCAGCACGCAGCCCGACATCGCCATGAACGCCACGCCCAGCGCGATCGCCACGAACCCGGCGTGGCGCGCGGCCAGCGGCTGTCCTGCGCCGATCCAGTAGCCCACGCGCACGTTCGCTGCCTGGCCAATAGCCAGCGGCACCATGAACGCCACCGACGCCACGTTCAGCGCGATCTGGTGCGCGGCGAGCGGCGCTTCGCCGAGCGTGCCGACGGTCATGCCGGTGGCGAGAAACAGGGTGGATTCGACGCCGTAGGTGATCGCGACCGGCCAGCCGATGCCAAACAGTTCGCCCATCAGCGGCAGGCGCGGCCGCGACGCCACCACAAAATGTTTGTAACGCGGCCGCAAATGCAGGAACGCGATCAGCACCAGCGCTGTCGTCCAGACGGTGATCGTGGTCGCGACTGCCGAGCCGAGAAAGCCAAGTTCCGGCAGGCCGTAGGCGCCGTGAATCAGGCCGTAGTTGAGAAAGCCGTTCACGAACACGCCGCCAATCGATACCCACAGCAGCCGCTTCGCCGCACCGATAGCCGGCAGGAACGCGCGCATCATGCCGATCCCGATCAGGCTGCCGGGCGCACCCCAGCGCAGGATCGCGCAATATTCGCCGACGTTCTTGGCCAGCATGGCGGGTTCGTGGAACGCGAGCAGGATCGGTTCGGCGAAGCTCAGCAGCGTGAATGCGGGGATCGCGAGCAGCAGCGACAGCACCAGCCCGGTCCAGTAGATGTTCGGCACGAGGTGATCGTTGTTCGCGCCGCGCGCATGCGACACCGATACGCTCACCGACGTCAGCACGCCTTGCAGCAGCACCACGACCACGAAGAACAGGTTTGCGCCCAGGCCGCCGGCCGCGAGGGAATCGGGGCCGAGCGAGCCGAGCAGGATGGTGTCGGTGACGCCCATCGCCATTTGCGACAGTTGAGAGATGGCGAGCGGCGCGGCGAGCCTGGCGGTATCGACGGCGTGACGGGAAAGGCTTGGCGGCGCGTTCGCGCGGATCATTCTGGATGGCATGGCGGATTATCTGGATACTTTGCTGCACGGCAAAAACCGTGCAAAAACGGCAACGGGCGATGCAGCAAACCGTTACCGGTCCTGCATCGCCCGTTCGTTCCGGCCGCGCTTCAGCTTTTGGGCGTGAAGCTCCGCTTTGAATTTCTGCTATGAATTTCAGCTATGAAACCCGGCTTCGAATCTCAGCTTGGAATCTCGGTTTTGAGGCACGCCAACTTGAAAAGCTGGCTTCAACCGTCAACAAGCTGAAAGCGGCGAAAGGGAACGAAAGCCGTCTAGCTTATTGCTTGATCGCGCTTATGTCGATCACGGCGCGGTATTTAACGTTGTCCAGATCGCGCACAGGTGGATCATTTCGGCTTGAGAACCTTGATCGTGGTGTCTTCGATAACCACGGTCTGGCCCGCGCGGATCTTGCACGTCTTGCGCAACTCGATCTTGCCATTGACCTTCACCTCGCCCTCGGCGACGCGTGCTTTCGCCGAGCCGCCGCTATCGGCCAGGCCCATCAGCTTGAGCAGGTTGTGCAGTTCGACGTAGTCGCCCGTGAGCGTGAATTCGAGGCGCGGCATGTGAGCGTTCTTCGCAGGATGGGGGCGGAAAGGGCGCCCATGATAAACCAGCCGGGCACGCGACGTGCGTCTACAGCACCAACTCCCGGATATCGGGCGTTCGGCTGTTTGCAATATGTCAGGAAGTGAAACCTTCGGTAACAATGACGCGTTTCAGCGAACTCCAGCGTCCGGCGCCGGGTCAGTCAGAGTGATCGGCGCGTTTTTTTGAGCGTTCATGCCGGTCACCAGAAGTGTAGACGGGTATTTGCGGCGCTGTGTTCCAAGCGCGGTGTTTGAGGACACAACACACATCGCGTGGGCGTCACGGCTGGTTGCGATGATTGCAATCGGCCACCCGAATAAAAAACTGCCAGAGAGGAAATGAACATGTCGCAAGTCAGGAAAATGCTGTTGGGTACCGCTTTTGCCGCCATGGGTCTGTCCGCATCCGCGTTTGCTCAGACCGCGCAGCCTTCCGCCGTCGACGCCGGCCAGATGTCCGCGCCGTCCACGCAAACCGCGCCGCCGCCGCAGAATATCGTCGCACCGGCGCCGACTGATCCGCTGGTCGTGAAGCGCAATGCCAACGCGCAGGCTAATGCTGAATACAAGGCGTCGAAGGAGGCATCGAAGCAGGATTTGAAGGCGACAAACAAGGAAGCGAAGGCGCAGTACAAGGAGCAGGTGAGCAACGCGAAGATCAACAAGAAGGCCGACAAGCAGACCGCCAACGACGAACTCAAGGCCACCGAGCCGGACGGTCCGAAGGATACCGGCCTGCAGCACTAAGTTTTTTCAGCGCGATGAATAGAACGCGGCCCCTTAAGCGGGCCGCAGCAAGGAGGAATTCATGACTACGACGACGAAGCGTTTATGCGCTGCGTTACTCGCGGGTGTATTCGCGACCGCCGCGACCGTTTCGGTTGCGCAGACGCAGACCACCGCGGAACCTACGCACGCCGACACGAAAGCAGCGAAGAAGCAGACCAAAGCGGACAAGGATGCGAATGTAGCGCAGGCCAAGGCGGACAAGAAAAAGACGGAAGCGCAGTCAAAGGCAGATCAAGCCGCCGCCGATGCAAACCTGAAAAACGCGAAGAAAGCAGACTGATTCGCGACAAGTTTCGCTGTAGGGAAGTGACGATGACCCGGTGCGCGCAAGCGCACCGGGTCATTTATTTTATAGGGCCAAAAGCCTGCTGCATCAGTCGCTTGCGTGGAAGAGTTGTATGGATATACAGTGTGCGTCACCCTTTTTTAAAGCCACACGACGTGCTCACGCTCAATTCCGCCACCGACGACGATCTCGCGCCCAAGCCGGCGCGGGAAGACATCGCGTCGTACCTGACCAAACTGAATGACGCGCAGCGCGAGGCGGTCGAGTACGGCACGCAGGCGTCGAACGCGGGCGACCCGGCCGGCGCGCTGCTGGTGATCGCGGGGGCGGGATCGGGCAAGACGAATACGCTGGCGCATCGCGTGGCACATTTGCTGGTGAAGGGCGCGGACCCGCACAGGATCCTCCTGCTGACGTTTTCGCGGCGCGCAGCCAGCGAGATGACCCGGCGCGTGACGCGTATCGCCGTGAACGCTTTGGGTAATCGCAGCGTGATCGCGCAAGGCCTTACGTGGTCAGGGACCTTTCATAGCGTGGGCGCGCGTTTGTTACGCGATTACGCGGATCTCGTGGGGTTATCGCCGTCGTTTACCATCAACGACCGCGAGGATTCCGCCGATCTCATGAACCTCGTGCGGCATGAACTCGGGTTATCGGCGAAAGAAAAGCGCTTTCCGGCCAAATCCACGTGCTTCGCCATCTACTCGCGCGTGGTCAACACCGGCGTGTCGCTTGCCACCGTGCTCGACCAGGCGTTCCCGTGGTGTCGCGAATGGGAAGACGACCTGCGCCGGTTGTTCGCCGCGTACGTCAACGCGAAGCAGCAGCAAAGCGTGCTCGACTACGACGACTTGTTGTTGTACTGGTCGCATCTTGCCGCCGAGCCGTCCATTGCCGCGGATCTGTCGAGCCGTTTCGATCACGTGCTCGTCGATGAATACCAGGACACGAACAAGCTACAGGCGTCCATCCTGCTTTCGATGAAACCCGACGGCCGCGGCCTGACGGTAGTCGGCGACGACGCCCAGTCCATCTATTCGTTTCGCGGCGCGACGGTGCGCAATATCCTCGACTTCCCGAATCACTTCAATCCGCCCGCGAAATGCGTGACGCTGGAGCGTAATTACCGTTCGACACAGCCCATTCTCGCGGCATCGAATGCGGTGATCGGTCTCGCCGCCGAGCGTTATACGAAGAACTTGTGGACCGACAAGGCATCGGCGCAACGGCCGCGCCTTGTCTCGGTGGCCGATGAAGCCGATCAGGCGCGTTATGTCGTCGAGCAGGTGCTGGAGGCGCGTGAAGGCGGTATGACGCTCAAGCAGCAAGCGGTGCTGTTTCGCGCCGCGCATCATAGCGCCGCGCTCGAAATCGAACTCACGCGGCGCAACATTCCGTTCGTGAAGTTCGGCGGCCTGAAATTCCTCGACTCCGTTCACGTCAAGGACGTGCTGGCGGTATTGCGCTGGGGCGAGAACCCGCGGGACCGCGTGGCCGGGTTTCGCGTGCTGCAGTTGCTGCCGGGGGTTGGGCCTGCCATCGCCGGCCGTGCACTCGATCAGGTGGCGGAGCGCGGCGAGACGCCGGCCGCGTTGGCCGCATTCGCCGCGCCGTTGCGCGCGAGCGAGGACTGGCCGGTGCTCGTCGCGATGATGTCGAAGGTGTGCGCGCGCGAAAGCGGCTGGCCCGCTGAATTCGAGATGATCCGGCGCTGGTACGAACCGCATCTGGAGCGCAATCACGAAGACGCGTCAATTCGTCATGGCGACGTGTTGCAGATGGAAAGCATCGCGTCCACTTATCCCACGCGCGAGCGTTTTCTCACCGAACTGACGCTCGATCCGCCCGATGCCACCAGCGACGAATCGGGTGTGCCGCTCATCGATGAGGATTATCTGATTCTCTCGACCATCCATTCGGCCAAGGGCCAGGAGTGGAAGAACGTGTTCGTGCTCAATGGTGTGGATGGCTGCATTCCATCCGATATGGGCACGGGCAGCGACGAGGACATCGATGAAGAACGGCGGCTGTTATACGTCGCCATGACGCGTGCGAAAGAGGACTTGCACATTGTCACGCCGCAGCGTTTCTACGTGCACAACCAGACGCATATGGGTGACCGGCATATCTGGGCGGCGCGTACGCGTTTCATTCCCGCGCATCTGATGCCGCAGTTCGAAGCGTGCGCGTGGCCGCCGGTTCCTGAGCCCAGCGCGCCGACGGCGGCGGGGCTAGCCGCTGCGGCGAAGGCGAAAGTCGATATCGCCGCGCGGCTCAAGAAGATGTGGGAATGAAGCGGCTCAACGTTCCGCGCGCGAAGGCTTCGGCATTTTGCGCTCGGGCGTAAAGATCGTACGCAGCCAGTTGCCGAAGCGGGTGAAACCGTCGTACGGCTCTTCAATAAAAATCTCCGGCTTGATCATGCGTAACTGCTCGAGCACTTGCTGCGCTTCCTGCTTTGAAATCGAGCCATGAAACATGCCGAGGCGCAGCAGGCAGCGCAGTTCACCGAGCTTCTCGCGCGACGTCGATCCGACACTGTGTTCGGTCGCAATCTTGGTTTCGTACACGCGTTGACGCAGTGAATCGGCGAGACGCCATGCGGGCGTCTGCATTTTCATCTCCAGCTCTTGAATGTCCGACGCTGCCGCTTTGATCTGGGACGCGAGCGTGTCGATCTGTGCCGGGTCGCCGTTCGCTTCGGTCACGATAGCCGTGGCCCACGCGCGTGATGCCTTCACCAGATCGTCCGGTTTCCAGTCCGAGCGCACCGCGAAGCCGAAACCGTGTTCAGCGGCTTGACGCATCATCATTTCGACGACGTCCGGGAATTCCTTGTCGAGCGCACGTTTCGCCCATGCGTACTGACCGTTCTGCAGCATTCGCTGGACGGCCAGTTCGGTGAGCGGCGTGGGGTTGTCGAGCAGTTTTGCCCGCAGGAAATCCTCGAACGTAGGCGTGACGAATTGCGGGTCGAACTTGAGCGATAGACGAATCAACGTCTCGAAGTCGCGGCGTAGCGCCGCGATCGTTTCGTCTTTAAATGAAAGGGTGATCTGACCCATGATGTTTCCCGGTTCCCGATCCCGTTGGCCGGGTTGAGCCGGCGCGGGAAGACAGTCGCCGTCGCCATGAGGGCGACGGCCGTTCGTCTTTATATCGGCGCGGGGAGGGGAAAACTTTAGGCCAGCTTTCAACTGTCAGGTCAAAGGCCGGCCAAGCGGCGCTCCCGTCTTATTTGACGGGAATTGTCGTACCGGCGGGCATGGGTACCGCTGTCACGCTGTTCTTCGCGCTCCCGGTCGTAATCCGGTCGCTGTATGTCAGATAAACCAGCGTATTACGCTTGGCATCGACAATACGCACCACGTGCAACGTCTTGAAAATGAACGACATACGTTCCGAGAATACATCGGATTTCTGCTTGAGTGGCGCATCGATCCTGATCGGCGCTACCTGGCGGCAAGCTATCGATGCCTCAGACGGGTCTTCGGCTATTCCAAGCGTTCCTTTAACCCCGCCCGTGCGCGCGCGGGAGACGTAACACGTGACGCCCGCGACTGCCGGGTCGTCGTAGGCTTCGACCGAGACGCGATCCGAGCCGGTAAACCGGAAATTCGTGTTGACGCTGGCGATTTCCTCGGCGTGAAGACCGGGAACGGCAAGCAGCGCCGCAAGCGACGCAAGTACGGGGAGAGCGCGTTTCATCGGAATCCTTCGGGGAATGAGGAATTAAAAAAGGCGTCGTATTGTAACGACGCCTTCGTTCAGTCCACGTGAAACCGCATTCCGCGCGTTCGCGTTCAATAGTGTGCGCAATGCGGCGGTCAGTGAAAGATCAGATACAGGATCACCAACACGATCACCGGCACACCAAGCAGCCAACCCAGTAGATAAGGCATTGTCTTCCTCCAGTCGATCTCTGATTCGATGAGTCCAGTATCGATGAGAGGCCGGTCCGCCGATACCCGCGAGCGTCCTATTCGACTGTAGGCGGGTTCCTATCGACGGCATAGTGGGCGGCACGTTTTTTTGCCTCGTTTTTACCTCACGCGCAGGGCGTAGCGCGTGATTTGCCTGTATCGCTCGTTGGGGCGCAACACGACGTCTTCCGCGTCGTCCATATTGATCTGGTTTGGAAATCCGCCCGCTTCCAGGCAGAGCGCGCCGTGTTTCTGATAGGTCACGCCGCGCTTGCCCGGCACGCCTTCAAGACTGTTGCTGGTGTAGAACACCAAGCCGCGTTCGGTGGTGGAGACAATCAGTTCGCGTCCGCTGCCCGGATGATAAACGGCCGCGACACGCCGCATTTCCGGCAGTTCGGTGACCGGCGCTGCGGTGCGCAACACATAACAATGATCGATACCGCCACCCGCCAGCGTGACTTGCTCGTTGTCGCGGGTGTGGAGACGCGGTTCGAGAAGCGCGGCCGTGCGGAAGTCGAACGGGGTATCGGCGACGTCTTCCAGATGGGTCGGAATCGTATGTTTATCGATGGCGAAAAACTGATCGGCGGCGAGCTCGATCTCGTGGTCGTCGATAGTCGTCAAGTCCACGCCCGACAAGTTGAAGTACGCGTGGTTCGTGAGATTGAGCGGCGTGGGGGCGTCCGTGAAGGCATCGTAGGTGATCGTCAGTTCGCCCGCGTCGGTGAACGTGTAGGTCACCTGGACAGTGAGCGTGCCGGGGAAACCGCTGTCGCCAGCGGGCGATTCCAGCGTGAGTATCAATGCGTCCTCGGTATGCCGGGCTTGCCAGAGTTTGTGGCTGAAGCCCTGGAAGCCGCCGTGCAGTGAGTTCGGCGGCTGATTGGCTTCGAGCTGGTACTCCACGCCATCGAGTGAAAAGCGAGCGTTCGCGATGCGGTTCGCCCAGCGTCCGACGATCGCGCCCATGTAGGCAGGACCGGTTGTGTACTCAGAAGGAGTGTCGTGGCCGAGCAGGATATCGGCCAGATGGCCGTCGCGATCCGGCGCGAGCCAGGAGACGAGGGCCGCGCCCAGATTGGTCACCGATACCGCCAAGCCATTGTCATGGCTGAGCGTGTGGAGATCGACGGGCGTGCCGTCCGCGAGATTGCCCCAGTGGGCGCTGGAAATAGTCATGGTGTGGTCTCCGGATTCTGATTTTTTGCGGGATGGCGGGGTGCTTCAGGCTTGGATAAGCGGAGTAAGCGGTCGCGATAAAGCGTGCTGACGTAATCCAGATGCGCCCCTGCAGCTTCGCGGGCGCGTGGTGGATCGCGGGCGAGGATGGCATCGAAGATGGCTTGATGTTGCGCCAGCAAGTTCGCTTCCACGTCGTTGTCGTAGTCGACTAGCCGGTGCGATGTCAGCATTGATTCGCGCACGAGTTCTTGCAGGCCGTGCATCACGTGGGCCAGGGCGAGGTTGTGGGTGGCATCGGCGATAGCGAGATGGAACGCGGCGTCGTGTTCTGCTATGTGGGTGCGTTTTGGTTCGATGGCGGCGGTTTTCAGTGCGTTGAACGCGTCCGTGATGCGCGCCAGATCACTTGGGGTTGCGCGTTCCGCCGCGTAGCCCGTTGCGAGCGACTCGAGGCCGTGACGGAGTTCGAGGACATCGGCGCTGGCGGTTGGATGTTGGCTCAGCAACGCGGCGAGCGGCGCGGAGACGAGCGGTGCGGTGACATCCGATACCACGAAGCCGCTGCGCGCGGCGGCCTGGATAAATCCATCCGATTCCAGCCGGATCAGCGCCTCACGCAGCGATGGGCGCGAGACGTTGAGTTGTTCTGCGAGATCGCGTTCGGCAGGGAGGCGTTGCCCGGGCGTTAGTGCGCCGCTCGTGATCAGCGCCCGGATCTGGTCGGAGACGACATCGGCGATGCGTGTGCGGGTGTAGGAATGGACGGGTTTAAAAGGCATGAAAGGGGATGTTCGTTCGCACTCGGGGTTTGGGGTTGGTCAGGGGGATAGGTCCGGGGGTTGGTCTTGGGGTTAGGGGGCCAGGCTCCTAGGTCAGCGGTCTGAGTTAGTGCCGGGTTGCTGCTTTCGGCGGTAGTGGTCTGCCTGACTCGGATTTTCTCTTTATCACTGTTAGCCACTGTGCGTGGCGGCACGTCATT
>NZ_JAAVUQ010000067.1 GCF_018449515.1 Caballeronia sp. dw_19
CAACCCCGACCACTAACCCCAGAACCGACCACCCCGGCATTAACCCCAACCGCCAACCCCAGAACCTAGCAACCCCGACCAGCCCCCAACCCAAACCCACCAAACCCACCCCCGAGTGCGAACGAACACCCCTGTACAATACCGGCATGAACCGTAAAACCCGCACGCAACCGATAAACCCGGCCGAGGCCTCCGAACAGGACGGCAGCGAGCACGGCTACGACCGTCCCAGCAAATCCCAGCTCAAACGCGACATGCTTGCGCTGCAAGTACTGGGCGTAACGCTGATCGAACTGCCGAAAGACGCGCTAAAACGCATGCCCATGCCGGAAAAGCTCGACGACGCCGTCCGCGCCGCCCGCCGCATCACCGACCACGAAGGCAAACGCCGGCAACTGCAGTACGTCGGACGGGTAATGCGCTCACTGACCGACGAAGAAACGGCAGCGATTCGCACTGCGCTGGACTCATATCGCGGCGTGAACCGGGCTGAAACAGCCAAGCTGCACTGGATCGAAAGAACCCGCGAAAAACTCCTCGCCGACGACGCCGCTCTCACCGATTTCATCCGCCAACACCCCGGCATCGACCCGCAAGAAGGCCGCACGCTGATCCGCAACGCCCGCAAGGAACGCGAACAGGCCAAACCGCCACGCTACTTCCGCGAACTGTTCCAATGGATCAAGACCGCAGCGGGCGTGGAAGACGAAGAAGACGAGAGCTTGATCGAAGGCGAAGATGAAGACGAAGGCGTCGAATTCCCCGAACGAGACGACGACGATGGCTACAAAGCGTAACCATCCCGACGAATTGGTGATCGGCCTGGTGTCGATCAGCGACCGCGCTTCGCAGGGCGTGTACGAGGACAAGGGCATTCCATCGCTGCAAGAGTGGCTCACAAGTGCACTGAGTTCGCCCTGGCGCGCGGAAACCCGGCTGATCCAGGACGACGCGGCGACCATCTCGGCCACGCTGATCGAACTCGTCGATGAAACCGGCTGTGACCTGATCCTGACCACCGGCGGCACAGGCCCATCACGTCGCGACGTGACCCCGGAAGCCACGCTCGCAGTTGCCACGAAGCCAATGCCCGGTTTCGGCGAACAAATGCGCCAGATCAGCCTGAATTTCGTCCCGACAGCCATTTTGTCGCGACAAGTGGCCGTGATTCGCGAAACGGCAGATCACGCGGCGCTGATCGTCAATTTGCCCGGACAACCGAAATCGATCCGCGAAACGCTCGAAGGACTACGCGACACCGAAGGCAAATCCAAAGTACCGGGCATTTTTGCCGCCGTGCCCTATTGCATCGATCTGATCGGCGGTCCGTACATCGAAACGCGACCCGAAATAGTCGCCGCGTTCAGGCCGAAAAACGCGATCCGGCCGCCAAAATCCTGACCCTCTGCGCGCTTAAATCGACGTGGTCGGGGTGGCGGCCGTGGCATTACCCGCCGCCGACGGAATCAGGAAATGCTCGCGGTAGTACTTGAGTTCGTCGATAGATTCGTGGATGTCGGCGAGCGCCGTATGCATCGCGCGCTTCTGAAAACCCTTGTAGATGGCCGGCTGCCAGCGGCGGCACAATTCCTTGAGCGTGCTGACGTCGAGGTTGCGATAGTGGAAAAACGTTTCCAGTTCGGGCATCCACCGGGCCATGAAACGCCGGTCCTGACAGATGGAATTGCCGCACATGGGCGACTTGCCCGGCGGGACATACTGGCCCAGGAATTCGCGGATTTGCCGCATGGCCTCTGCTTCATCGACCGTCGACGCCCGCACGCGCTCCGTCAGCCCCGACCGGCCATGCGTGTTGCGGTTCCATTCATCCATCTTGCCCAGCGCCGTTTCGTCCTGATGGATCGCCAGAACCGGCCCTTCCACGAGCTTGTCGAGCGTCGAATTCGTCACCACCACCGCAATTTCGATAATACGGTCGGTGTCGGGTTCGAGACCCGTCATCTCCATGTCGAGCCACACGAGGTTCATGTCGCTGCGGACGAGGTCGGGGGAGCTTGGGGAAGAAGCGGGATCGAGCACGGAATCGGCCATATGAGAGCAACCTGAGAGGGGTTTGACGCCTTGCCAGGCGCGGTTTTAGATATCACACAGACCGCGCGCGACGACAGCCAAGAACCTATAATTCTCGCATAATTCAATCGCGCATATTTCAATCGGGTTTCCGCTGATGTCCAATTTCAATCTCGCCTTCTCGGTCGTGTTCGTCGTCGCGCTGGTCGGCATGGTCGGCACCAAGCTGTGGCTGGCATCGCGCCAGATCCGGCACGTCGTCGCGCATCGCAAGGATGTGCCGCCGCAGTTCCTGCAGACCATTCCGCTCGCCGCCCACCAGCGCGCCGCCGATTACACCGTCGAGCGCACACGCCTGACCATGGTCGAGGTCGTGATCAGCGCAGCGCTGCTGATCGCGCTAACGCTGCTTGGCGGCATCCAGCAGATCGAACTGGCCGTCTCCGACTGGCTCGGCCGCGGTTATGTGGGGCAAATGGCGCTGGTGGCTATTGTGGTGGCAATTACCAGCGTGGTGGACCTGCCGTTCGACTATATCCGGCACTTTGTTATCGAAGAGAAATTCGGCTTCAACCGGATGACGAAAAAGCTCTTTTTCCTCGATCTGGTGAAAGGCATCGTGCTGGGCGCGGCGATCGGCTTGCCGGTACTGTTCGTGACGCTGTGGCTGATGAATCAGGCGGGCGCGTTGTGGTGGCTGTGGGCGTGGGTGCTGCTGGTCGCGTTCCAGATGCTGGTGCTGATCCTGTACCCCACGTTTATCGCGCCGATGTTCAACAAGTTCGAACCGCTGAAAGATGAAGCGCTGCGGGCGCGCATCGAGAACCTGATGTCGCGCACGGGGTTCGCCGCGAAGGGTTTGTTCGTCATGGACGGCAGCCGCCGTTCAGCGCACGGCAACGCGTATTTCACGGGTTTCGGCGCGGCGAAGCGAATCGTTTTCTTCGATACCCTGCTCGCCCGGCTCTCCGGCAACGAGATCGAAGCGGTGCTCGCGCACGAGCTCGGCCACTTCAAGCGGCGCCACGTGATCAAGCGCCTGATCGTCACGTTCGTGCTCAGCCTCGCGATGCTTGCGCTGCTCGGCTGGCTGGCGCAATGCGTATGGTTCTATGAAGGACTTGGCGTGCGGCCATCGCTGCTGGGCAACAAGAACGGCCTCGCACTCGTGTTGTTCATGCTGGCATTGCCCGTCTTCATGTTCTTCGTGACGCCGTTGGGCAGCCTGAGCTCGCGCAAACATGAATTCGAAGCCGATGAGTTCGCCGCGAGCCAGACCGATCCGCGCGACCTCGTCAACGCGCTGGTCAAGCTCTATGAAGACAACGCCTCCACGCTCACGCCGGATCCGCTCTACTCCGCGTTTTATGCATCGCATCCGCCTGCATCGCAGCGCATCGAGCGCTTGATGCAGTACGCCGCATGAGGCCGGGTAACGCGAAGAAAGCGACAAACGCGCGCATCGAAGGAAAGGTCATCGCCGCGCACGGGCGGCATTATCTGGTCGCCCCCGCCGATGGCAGCGCCATGCTTCAATGCTTCCCGCGTGGCAAGCGTAGCGAGATAGCGGTCGGCGACCGGGTGAGTTACGAGCAGTCATCGGCGGATCAAGGGGTGATCGTCGAGATTGGCGAGCGCCGCAATCTGCTTTATCGATCCGACCAGTTCAAGTCGAAGCTCTTCGCGGCCAATCTCGATCAATTGATGATCGTGCTCGGCACGGAGCCGCATTTCAGCGAAGACTTGCTCGGGCGCGCGCTGATTGCCGCCGAGGCGCACGGGCTCGAACCGTTGATCGTGCTGAACAAGATCGATATGGAAGGACCACTCGCGGTCGCTCGCAAGCGGCTGGCGTTGTATCGGGAGCTTGGGTACACGGTGGTGGAGCTATCGGCGAAGGCGGCGCCTGAGCACGTCCATGAAGAACTCGATGCGCGTCTGGCCAACCGTGCCACCTTGCTGCTCGGACAATCGGGCATGGGTAAGTCGACGCTGGTGAATATCCTCGTGCCGAACGCCGAAGTCGCGACGCGCGAGATCTCGAAGGCATTGAACAGCGGCCGGCACACCACCACGTTCACGCGGCTGTATCCGCTGCCGGGAGGAGGATCGCTGATCGATTCGCCAGGGTTCCAGGAGTTCGGACTGCATCACTTGTCGGAGGGACAGCTGGAGCGTTCGTTCGCGGACTTCCGGCCGTTCCTCGGCAAGTGCCGCTTCTATAATTGCAGGCATCTGCATGAACCGGGCTGTGCGATTCTGGAAGCCATGGCGGAAGGCAGGATCAGGCCGGCGCGACATCAGTTGTATGCGCAACTGGTGCATGAAGCCAGCCAGATTGTTCGATGATTTCATCGACCTGATGAGTATACGCAACTGCATCTAAACAGACCGCTAAAACAGATTGCGACGGGATGAAGAAACTGACGCGGGCTCCGAATCTGATTACAGCGCATCACTGGGTGAACGTGCTGGCGACAGCGGGGATAGCGTGCGAGTTACACAATCGTTATTTGAGCGGTGCGATGGGCGAGATTCCGGCGGAGCAATGCGCGCCGGAAATATGGATACTGGATGATCGCGACGAGGTATTGGCGACAGGCATCCTGGATCGCGCCCGAAGCGGCCCGGCGATCAACGCCCGGGGATGGCGCTGCCAGCAATGCGGTGAGCCGCTGGAAGCGCAATTCACCGTGTGCTGGCAATGCGGGACAGAGAGGGACCCGCTGAACGACGAGTAGGGCTACGGACACGACGCCTCAAGTCTGGCGCGTTGCTTCAGGCCAGCCACACCGCGATGCTGAGCATAAGCAGCAACAACATCCAGAGAATCACGGCACGCCAGACGAGGCCAACCGCAGATTGCAAAGTCCGCGGCGTGCAGTCATCGCCGACGGGCAGCGGGCTTGCATCGCCAACCGCTAAAGCCTCTACGCTGAGCGGCTCCGCTAATGGTCCCGCCAAGCGGGCTCCAAGCGCCCCGCTCCCGGCAGCGAGCAGAACCCCTTCGTTGGCATCGGGCCATTGCCGGGCGTGGTTGCGCCAGGCATAGATCGCGTCCTCGAAATTCCCGACAATGGCGAAGCCCAACGCAGTCAACCGCGCCGGCACCCAATCGATGAAAAAGAACGCCCGCTGCGCGAAGGTGGAAAACGCCGGCGTGCGCTCATCAGTCGGTTGGACCCACGACCTCGCCAGATACTCCGCGATCCGATAAAACACCGCGCCCGCCGGTCCGATCGGAATCAGGAACCAGAAGAACACGCCAAACACGTGCCGATGCGACGCCACGACCGCATGAACCAGGGTATGCCGGACGATCTCGCTGACGGGCATATCAAGCGTATCAATGCCGGTCCACTCATTGAGAACCTCGCGAGCGCGAGGCACGTCGTCGTTGTTCAGGGCAAGATGGATATCGGTGAAATAGTGGCTGAACTGCCGGAAGCCCAACGTGAAATACACGATCACGACGTTCCACAGGAACGCCAGCGCGAAGTTGATGCGATAGAGCACGTAGTAGACAAGCCCGACGGCTAATGTCCATGGCACCACGACCACTAGCCAGGCGAGCACGCCGTGCCGCTGCTTGCCAGCATCGAAGCCATGAGCCGCGGATTCCGCATGGTACTGAAGCAACGCCGAAATGGGGTTCTGCGGCGAGAGCGCGCGCAACTGCTCAATGATGAGAGCCAGTAATACCGAGAAAAAAGTCATGCGATGCGCCGAGACACTCGAGTTTTACGAATTTCTTGTAAAGATAGCACAGCACCGTCCGCGCCAGAGGGACACATCGGCTGCATGGCTAGCCGAGCCTCTGCACGTTAGGCGTCAAGCCGCGAGAAAGCGATAGAAATTGCGTAACATACCTGCCGTTACCCCCCAGATGAAATACGGAGCCACATTCTCGGCGGGCGAAAAAGGCATCGCAAAAAAACGACGCTCGCCGCCTTCCCAACGAAACACGCGGACCTGGTGATTGGCTGGGTTCATGAGAAATGCGAGCGGGACCTCGAAGATATCGGCGACTTCGAGGGTATCGGCGTGCAGTTCAAACGGGGGATGCACCAGCGCCACGACCGGCGTCACGCAAAAACCCGTGCCCGTCAGATAGTCCGGCAACTCACCGAGCACTTCCACGTGCTTCGCCTCAAGGCCCACTTCCTCTTGCGCTTCGCGAAGCGCGGTCGCCGCGGCGTCGATATCTTCCGGCTCGCGACGTCCTCCCGGAAAGCTGATCTGCCCCGCGTGATTCGAAAGATGGTCGGCACGTTGGGTGAGCAGCACGCTCAGGCCGGTCTCCCGCAAAACCAGCGCAATCAGCACTGATGCCACCCGTGGATCGCCACCCAGCGCCTTGATCCGGTCGTCGCGCGCGTCCGGCGTCCAGTCGAGCGTCTGCTTGAAGCGCGCGCGCAGTCCGGCCGGCGTCAGGCGTTCGCCGCGCACAGGCGGCAGATCTGCGCCGGTCGATTCGATCGGCAAGATCTCAGGCTCGAGGATTCGGGGAGTCGACAGCTTGGTCGGAGGCACGTGGGGCTTTTAGTTCTTGGGTAGGTCTAGGTCTGGTTCTGATTCTCGTTTTGAAAAAACGTTGCGGTCAGGACGCAAATAAGACTCGAGTAAAGCGCACGAGACGGCAAGACACGATTTGACCACACCAACGGAAAAAGCACCCGTGAAGGTGCTTTTTTCCGGTACAGCTTCGGTGCAGTTACTGCGCCTTGGAAGCGCTGCGGTCTTTCAACACGAGCTTTTCCTTGATCCGAGCCGACTTGCCCGAACGATCGCGCAGGTAGTACAGCTTTGCACGACGCACGTCACCGCGACGCTTCACGACAATGCTCGCCAGGATTGGCGAGTAAGTCTGGAACGTACGCTCGACGCCTTCGCCCGACGAAATCTTGCGGACGATGAAATTCGAATTCAAACCACGGTTGCGCTTCGAGATCACAACGCCTTCGTAAGCCTGGACACGCTTGCGCGTACCTTCGACTACGTTGACGCTAACGATCACCGTATCGCCGGGGGCGAATGCGGGGATGGTCTTCTCGCCGAGCGCGCGCGCGATTTCTTCCTGCTCTAGTTGTTCAATCAGATTCATTACTGACTCCTGGAGCCATCTTGCCGGAGTTGTTTGCCATATTAGTGGCCCCGGTAGAGGATGGGTTCACATCTGGCGCCCGCTTGAATTCACAAGCCTGGCACCACCCTTTCGTCTCGCCTTGTACTTGCCTTCCAAAGCCTACTGCGCTTTCGATCGTTCCTTGGCGAGACTTGCGAGCCATGTCTCATCGACACGGCTCAACATTTTAGCCTTGCGCGCCCGCTCGATCAGATCGGGCCGCTTTTCCTGCGTATTCTTTAGCGCCTCACGCCGGCGCCACGCCTCGATTTCCTTGTGATGGCCGCCAAGCAGCACATCCGGAACCCGCACACCGCCGTATTCTTCCGGGCGTGTGTAGTGCGGGCAATCGAGCAGCACGTCGACGAAACTGTCCTGCACAGCCGACTGCGAGTCGTTCAGCACGCCGGGCAACTGGCGCACCACTGCGTCCATGAGCGCCATGGCCGGCAATTCGCCGCCCGACAACACGAAGTCGCCGAGACTCACTTCTTCGTCAACCACACGATCGATCAGGCGCTGGTCGATGGCTTCGTAACGGCCGCACAGCACGACGAGGCCCGGTTCCTGAGCGAATTGCATCACCCGCTCATGATTCAGCGTTTTCCCTTGCGGCGACATCATCACCACACGCGATCCACTGATGCCCTGCTCCGCCTGCGCCGCTTTCGCAGCCGAAATCGCGTCTTCCAGCGGCCTTGCCAGCATGACCATGCCGGGGCCACCGCCGTACGGACGATCATCGATGGTTCGATAATTGTCCGTGGTGAAATCGCGAGGATTCCACGTGCGCAGACCAAACCGTTCCTGCTTCACTGCCCGGCTGGTAATACCCCAATCGGTCAGTGCGCGAAACATCTCGGGAAAGAGCGTCACGACGTCAAACTGCATCGCTCTCTCCTTGAAATAATCGATCAATCAATAGTCAGCGTCCCAGTCGACGACAATCCTGCGCGCCGCCAGATCCACTGTTTTGACATATACGCCAACGAACGGAATCAGCCGTTCGCCAGTGGCGGGCGAACCGTCCTTGCCCGTAGTCGGAAATTCCACGCGCATGATGGAATGCGCGCCGTTGTCGATCATGCTCGCGACCTGGCCTAAAGCCACGTCCGCGTCATTCACGACGTCGAGGCCGATCAGATCGACCCAGTAGAATTCGTCATCACCGGTCAGCTTCGGGAAGTCGCTGCGCAACACATGGATACTGTGACCACGCAACGCATACGCCGTCTCGCGGTCATCGCAGCCGGCAAAGTGCGCAACGACCGTGTCACTATGCACTTTGGACTGCAGACACCGGACCACCTTGCGCTCGCTTCCCTTGACCAGCCACCAGCGCTTTGCCGCGAGCATTGCGTCACCGCCATGACCCGCATGCGCGTGCGGCGCAATCTTGACCCAGCCCTTCAGTCCGTAAGCGTCGACGATCGCACCCACTTCAATGGCGTCATCAGGCAAACTTTCTACAGGCTCGATCGATCCCGCGCTATCTGAAGCGTCGATAGCCACGCGACGCGCTGCCGGCTTGCGGACAAACGCGCCAAACGTGGCTTCGTTCGGCTCAGATTTTTCGCCACGTGCGGCTGTCAAACCTGAGTCTGAAGCGGAATCACGCGTCGACATGAGCCAATCTCCCGCGAACCTCGGCAGCTGGAATCGATCGGATCACAAGTACCCGAACGATCGACTGCAGCAAGCGCACTTAAGCAGCCGGCTGAGCTTGTTGCGATTGCTTGACCAGACGTGCAACCGTCGGCGACATCTGCGCGCCGTTGTCTTGCCAGTATGTCAGGCGGTCCTGAGCGATTCGCAGCGATTCGCCTTTGGTCGCGATCGGGTTGTAGAAACCCACGCGTTCGATGAAGCGGCCATCACGGCGGCTACGCGAATCGGTTGCAACGATATTGTAAAACGGGCGCTTCTTGGAGCCGCCACGAGCCAAGCGGATGATAACCATGCTGAAATCCTTGAAAACCGGGGTTCGGAACTACCAAAACACGCGATTATAGCGGCAAAACGGAGCCTTAACAAACACTTGCGTCGATTAATCAAGATGGAACGTGGCCTGACGTATGTCGTTGAACCGGCCATCGCCCGCTCTGACACGGCGCAAAGCGGATTTTTCAAGACTTCGCGCGGCAGCGCGGGGTGTCATTTTGGGGAGACAGATTTGAACTCGCTCATGACTTTCACCGGTAAAGCTTTCTCTTACGATGATTCGCTGCGGGCTCGCGGTTTTGTCCGCAGCGTCACCCGATCTCTGGCGCGTTCTACGTTTTTAGCGGCGAATTTGCTGATCGCGCTGGCCGGTTCGTTGATCGCAGAGGGCGCCCATGCGGCACTGCCGGTTGATGAGATCAAGCTGCCGCCGGGCTTCAGCATCGCTGTTCTCTCCGACGACGTCCCGAGCGCCCGCGCCATGGCTTTGTCGCCTAAAGGCGTGCTGTATGCCGGCAGCCTCGACGGACACGTGTACGCGCTCGAGTTGAAGGATGGGCGCGTGACAGCGAAACACGTGATCGCCTCGGGTCTGGACGAACCCGCGGGCGTGACGTTCCGCAACGGCGCGCTCTATGTCTCCGCGATCTCCCGCATCCTGCGCTTCGACGACATAGACAATCACCTCGATGCGCCGCCCAAGCCTATAGTGGTCACTGACAAACTGCCTTCCGACCGGTCACACGGCTGGAAATTCATCGCGTTCGGCCCGGATGGCAAGTTGTATGTGCCAACCGGCGCGCCATGCAACATTTGCAATCCGGATCGCAAACGGTACGCACTGATCGCCCGGATGAACCCGGACGGCACCGACTACGAAGTGTTTGCGAACGGCGTGCGCAACACGGTGGGTTTCGACTGGGATCCCCGGACAAAAGAGCTCTGGTTCACCGACAACGGCCGCGACATGCTCGGCGACGATATTCCCGACGACAAGCTCAACCACGCGCCAAAGGCAGGCATGGACTTCGGTTACCCTTATTGCCACGGCGGCGACGTTGCGGACCCTGAATTCGGCGCCGGCCATCCGTGCTCCGGATTCACGCCACCGGTGGTCAAGCTGGGCGCACACGTGGCATCGCTCGGCATGCGCTTCTATACAGGCACCATGTTCCCCGCCGACTATAAGAACAACATATTCATCGCGGAACACGGATCCTGGAACCGCAGCACGAAGGTGGGATATCGCGTAGTACGGATCGTGGTGGGTGCGAATGGCGAGAAGCCGCGCATGGAGCCGTTCGCTCAAGGCTGGCTCCGTCCGAAGGAAGAAGTGTGGGGCCGTCCCGCCGATGTCCTGCCAATGCCCGACGGCTCGCTTCTCGTCAGCGACGACTACGCGGGCGCAATCTACCGGATTACGTACGCGCAACCTTGACGCTGCCGTGATCTTGCAGTGACATTGCCGCGACCCGGTCGCCGCGCACTGAGCCGTTTAGCCACGTGAGCGTCCACCCTGCGGGCGTAGAATGCCGCGTCGGCGCAAAACTGTTGCCGTTTGTGCCAATCCGCGTCCATTGCTCACTGCATTTTCCTTTTCGTTTCCCGATGAACAACTCGCCGTCCACTGCCACGCACCCATCGAAACCGACGTCAAACGGGCGTTTCCGCTCGAAAACGCTGACCGCCGCGCTCGCCTTCTTTTTTGGCAGTATCGGCGCGCATCGCTTTTATCTGTACGGTTTGCGCGACAAGTTCGGCTGGGCGCACATTGTTGGCATCCTGCTGGGAGTAGCCGGTTACATGCTGCTCGCGGCAACGGATCGGGCTTCGACTCCCGGCTGGGTCCTGGTCGTGCCCGGCGCCATTTCACTGCTGGCGGCGTTCTTGTCGGCGATCGTCTACGGCCTGCGCCCCGACGAGAAATGGGACGCTCAGTTCAATGCGCAAACTGGTCAACATAGCGAATCCGGCTGGACAGTCATTTTCGTCGTGATCTTTGCTTTGTTCTTCGGCGCGCTCCTGCTGATGGCAGGTCTTGCCGTCACCTTCCAGACTTACTTCGAAGGCCAGGTTCAAGCAGCTAAAGAGTTGTCGCAATAAGTGTCGCAGTAGTGCGCAAGGGTCGTGGCGGCTCTGCCCGGAAACCGCTACGGCTACGCTTCAAAACAACTTCATCTGCGCGGTGTCCTCGACTGCACGTGGATTTCGACTCACCGCCTTCTCAACCTGCCGAAATTCCGACATATCCAGAATTCCGCGCTGCCGTTGATTCAGGCCAAGCCGCTTCGTGGCGTTATGAAAACGCTGCTTGAGCATGTCGGCCCATAAACCTTCGCCTTTCATGCGCGTCGAGAAATCCGAGTCGTAGTCCTTGCCGCCACGCATATCGCGCACGCGCCCCATCACCCGTTCCGCCCGATCCGGGAAATGTGCCGCGAGCCAGTCCTTGAACAGCGGCGCCACCTCCCACGGCAAGCGCAAAACAATGTAACTCGCACTCGTCGCGCCCGCTTCTGCGCAGGCTTCCAGCACCCGCTCCATGTCCGGTTCCGTGACGAACGGAATCATGGGTGCGACGCTGACTCCAACCGGAATGCCCGCCTCGGTCAGCGCCCGGATAGTGCGCAGCCTTCTTGAAGGCGTGGCTGCGCGCGGTTCGAGCGTGCGGGCGATGTCGGCATCCAGCGTGGTAATGGTGATAGCGGCCATGACCTGCCCCTTCTGCGCCATGGGTGCGAGCAGGTCGATATCCCGCTCGATCAGCGACGACTTCGTGATTGCCGCGAACGGATGCCCTCGCTCGCTCAGTATCTCGATCACCCGCCGCGTGATCCGCAAATTCCGTTCGACGGGCTGATACGCGTCAGTAATCACGCCCAGCGCGATGGGCTCCGGCTGATAGGATGGTTTGTCCAATTCCCGCTCGAGCAATTCGCCGGCATTGATCTTGGCGTATATCCGGCTTTCGAAATCCAGTCCCGGCGATAACCCCAAATAACTATGCGTAGGCCGCGCGAAGCAATAGATACAACCGTGCTCGCAGCCACGGTATGGGTTAAGCGACACCCCGAACGGAATATCCGGTGACGAATTGCGCGTCAGAATGCTCTTCGCGCGTTCCTCGAATACTTGCGTGCGCAGGACCGGTGCGTCATCGGTTTCTCCGTTCTCGCTGATATGCGTCCAGCCGTCATCCACACGCTCACGCTGGTCCTTCTCGTAACGCCCCTGAAGGTTCGTGACCGCCCCTCGGCCCTTGAGCGGCGCGGGAGGAGCAACAGGATATTCGTGGTCGTGAGAAGCCATGGCCGGGAAATGAAAGCAGGAAAGTACTGTATAAATATACAGTAAATTACCCCGACCGCAAGCTCATTTCACGCATCGACCGCGATGGTCAGCGTTTCCTTGATTTCCTCCATCACCACGTAACTTTTCGACTGCACGGCGCCCGGCAGTTGCAGCAGGATGTCGCCGAGCAGCTTGCGGTAATCGGCCATTTCGCCAATACGCGCCTTGATCAGATAGTCGAAATCACCGGAAACGAGATGACATTCCAGTACCTCGGGAATGCGCTGCACCTCGCGCCGAAACTGCTCGAACATGTTGCCGCTTTTATGATCGAGCGTGATCTCGACGAACACCAGCAGCGACGCGCCCAGCTGATGCGGATTCACCCGCGCGTAATACCCGGCGATCACCAGGTCACGCTCCATGCGTTTGACGCGTTCGATGCACGGCGTCACCGAGAGCCCGACCTGCTCGGCCAGGTCTTTCATCGCAATACGGCCGTCCTGCTGAAGGATTTTCAGGATTCGGCGATCGATCTTATCGAGTTCTCGTACTGAATTTCGCTGCGTTCTCATTGCTTTCCACTGAAAAGTGAATAAATACAATAACAAAAACTGCCTCAGTATCAATACTATAGTCGATACCACTATGTAACCCGCTACTCACCACGGCTTCAGTCGAACGAAGCGAATGACCGGCGGACACACTTTGCACGGAGCAAGGCATGCGAGTCGTAATTCTGGGAAGCGGTGTTGTTGGCGTCACGAGCGCCTATTATCTGGCGCGCGCGGGGCACGAAGTGACCGTGATCGATCGTGAAGCGGGACCGGCGCTCGAAACGAGTTTCGCGAACGCGGGTCAGATCTCGCCCGGTTACGCGTCGCCGTGGGCCGCGCCCGGCGTGCCGCTCAAAGCAATCAAATGGATGTTCGAGAAACACGCGCCGCTCGCCATCCGTCTGGACGGAACGTCGTTTCAATTGAAGTGGATGTGGCAGATGCTGCAGAACTGCACGCAGGCGCGTTATTCGGTCAACAAGGGCCGCATGGTGCGCCTGGCCGAATACAGCCGCGATTGCCTGCAGGCGCTGCGTGCGGACACCGGCATCAATTACGAAGGCCGGACCGGTGGCACGCTGCAGGTTTTCCGGACCCAGCAACAACTCGATGGCGCCGCGAAGGACATCGCCGTGTTGCGCGATGCGAACGTGCCGTTCGAATTGCTCACGCCGGCTGAGTTGCAAAACGCGGAACCGGCGCTTGCCGCCGTATCGCACAAGCTGACCGGCGGTTTGCGCCTGCCGAACGACGAAACCGGCGATTGCCAGAAATTCACCACGCGCCTCGCCGCCATGGCCGAACAGTTGGGCGTGAAGTTCCGCTACAACACGCCAATCGACGCGCTCGCGGTAAGCGGTGGCCGAATCGCCGGCGTGCAGTGCGGTGGAGAGACCATTCGCGGTGATTCATACGTTGTTGCGCTCGGGTCCTATTCCACGAAACTGCTGGGCAGTCTTGTCGATATCCCCGTGTATCCGCTGAAGGGCTATTCGATCACGGCACCCATCGCGAACGAAAGCGCCGCGCCGGTTTCCACCGTGCTCGACGAAACGTACAAGATCGCGATCACCCGTTTCGATGACCGGATTCGCGTCGGCGGAATGGCGGAGATTGTCGGCTTCGACAAATCGCTGAGCCAGGCGCGTCGCGAAACGCTGGAAATGTGCGTGAACGACCTGTTCCCCGGTGGTAGTGATACCGCGAAGGCATCGTTCTGGACCGGCTTGCGCCCCATGACACCGGACGGCACGCCCATCGTTGGCCGTACGCCGCTGCCGAACCTGTTCCTTAACACGGGCCACGGCACGCTGGGTTGGACGATGTCGTGCGGCTCCGGTCAGTTGTTGGCCGACTTGATGTCGGGCAAGCAGCCGGCGATCCAGTCCGACGATTTGTCGGTGCATCGGTATCTCGGCGAGACGCGTACGAGTGCGCGGCCGTCGTATGCAGGTGCGTGAGTTGGAGTTTCGCGCGTAGCCGCGAGCGCATGCTTTAAAAAATGCCGTCCCGGCGAAAGCCGGGCGAATGCACCCCAAAAGTTGGAGATCGATCCAACTTTTGGGGTGTTTTCTTTGATGGCGCCGACAATGGGAGCAAAGAAAAGTTACGGCCCTTGCCAGAGGGTGCCTCGGTGAACTTGCGCCAAAAAGCATTCAAGGGTCCTGCTCGTTTGCGTTCTTAAACTGCCTAATCTGCCAGCGCAGTTTCGTAGTCCTGGCCGCCATAGAACACCCCAAGAATGGTCGGCTGTTCCTCTTGCACGACAAAAGCAATGACCGTACGGCCGCGATAATTCGAAATGCGCAAGCCCGGCCGTATATCGTCGCGTTGAGTGCCTCGATTCGGGAAGCTCTGCAAACTTTCGCAATAAGACACGATAGCGTCGATGTACCCTGCCGCCACGGCCGAAGAAGCCACTTCCGCGATGTACTGCTCAAGGCTGTCGAGCTGCTCCAATGCCTCCGGAGCGAACTTGATGCCGAATGTTGTCATCTGGCTTTTACGTCCGCGCTTTCCGTTTCGCCACTAGCGCCGCCCGCACCTCGTCCACCGTCAACGCGCGCGAAGAATCTGCCTTGAGTGCGTCATATGCCGGACCGACCTCGTCACGCAGCCAAGACTCCACTACGCGATCGCGGGCAGCCAAGGTACGCAAACCATCGCGGATAACCTCGCTATCAGTGGCGTATTCCCCGCTCTCAACCTTGGCGCGGACCAGTTCAGCCAGTTCGTTCGGCAAGGTAATGCTGAATTGTTGGGTGGAACGCATAGTGGTTACTCCGGTGAATCGAATAGGATTTAATCCTACACCACTTCGAATGGCAGCGCAGTTTCAGCGCGAACGCTTGTGCCACCACGTAGACGCGCAAAAAACTGTGTGGAAAACAGGCATCTGGCTGGGTTCGAGTGGTTCAGGGAGCTTGCCGATCGCAACTTGCGTGCATGCTAGTTTCACGTTGGGAAATGGGAACGTCGGCGGAGTACCCGCAGTATCCAAATTCACCGCCGCTCTGAGAAAGCGGCTCGTCCACCTTAGCGAAAGCGCCCATCCAGCCCGACGCCCGCTTCGAGAAAGCTTGCGGATTTGCGTTTATATGTACGTGTTTTTTCGTTGAGACCGTCCCCGAGAAAAGTCAGGGACGGCCTTTTTGTGCCACGGGCGCTGGAACGCTCAGCAAATCAGAACTGATCCTCACTCAGCGCCAGATACCCTTCCTGCCCGTTGGCACTGACGACGGACGCTTCAATGCCCGGTGCTTGCGACAAGATATGCTCCGCGAAAAACTGGGCCGTCGCGATCTTGGCGCCATAAAACGCTTCGTCCTCGCCACGCTTGTCCGACGCCACGAGCAGCGCCCGCGCCATTTGCCATCCGCCCAATACAATGCCTGCCAGCTTCAGATACGGCACGCTGCCGGCAAAAACCGCGTTCGGATCGCTTTTCACCTTGGCCACCATGAACTCAACCACCCGCGCCAGCGACAGGCTTCCCGCACTCAAATGCCGATGCATCGACTTGAACGCCTGCCCTTCACGCTCGGCTAGCTGCGCGATGGTCTGATCCATCTGCGCCAGAATCGCCTGCGCCGTCGCGCCGCCATCACGCACCGTCTTGCGGCCGATCAGGTCGTTGGCCTGAATAGCGGTCGTGCCTTCGTAGATGGTGAGAATCCGCGCATCGCGGTAATACTGCGCCGCGCCCGTTTCCTCGATGAAACCCATGCCCCCGTGCACCTGCACGCCGAGGCTCGCGACATCGATGGAAAGCTCCGTACTCCAGCCCTTCACGATCGGCACAAGAAACTCGTAGATCGCCTGATGGCTGGCTCGCGCGGCCTCATCTGGATGATGATGCGCGAGGTCGCAATGCGCCGCCGCGACGTAAGCCAGCGCGCGCGACGCTTCGGTCAGCGCGCGCATGGTGGAGAGCATGCGGCGCACGTCGGGGTGATGAATGATCGAGACCGGCTGTTTGGCGGAACCATCGACCGGCCGGCTTTGCACGCGCTCCTTCGCGAACGCGACGGCCTTCTGATACGCGCGCTCCGACACGCCCACGCCCTGCAGTCCGACCGCGAACCGCGCCGCGTTCATCATGATGAACATGTACTCCAGCCCGCGATTTTCCTCGCCGATCAACTGGCCAATGGCGCCGCCGTGATCGCCGAATTGCAGCACGGCTGTCGGACTCGCCTTGATCCCCAGCTTGTGTTCAATCGATACGCAGTGCACGTCGTTGCGAGCGCCGAGCGTGCCGTCTTTATCGGTGATGAACTTCGGCACCAGGAAGAGCGAGATGCCCTTCACGCCGTCAGGCGCGTTGGGCGTGCGCGCCAGCACGAGATGGACGATGTTCTTCGCCATGTCGTGCTCGCCGTAGGTAATGAAGATCTTCGTGCCGAACACCTTGAACGTGCCGTCGCTCTGCGGCTCGGCGCGCGTGCGGACCAGCGCGAGATCGGAGCCCGCTTGCGGCTCGGTGAGGTTCATCGTGCCGGTCCAAACGCCCGAAATCAGCTTGGGCACAAAGAGCTGTTTTTGCTCCTCGGTCCCGGCGGTAAGCAGTGCTTCGATAGCGCCATCGGTGAGCAGTGGACACAACGCGAACGACAGATTCGCCGCGTTCAACATTTCGATGCAAGGCGTCGCGATCAGCTTGGGCAACCCCTGGCCTTCGTATTCGACCGGATGCAGCACGCCCTGCCAGCCACCTTCGCCGAACTGGCGGAAAGCCTCCTTGAAACCTGGCGTGGTCGTGACCTCGCCGTTCTTCCAAAAGCTCGGATTCTTGTCGCCTTCGAAGTTCAACGGCGCGACCACTTCGTTGTTAAAGCGCGCGGCTTCTTCGAGTACGGCCTGCGCGGTGTCGAGACTGGCGTCCTCGAAACCCGGCAATGCCGCGATGCTTTCTATATCGGCTAGTTCCTTCATCACGAACAGCATGTCCTTGACGGGCGCTCTATAGCTCATGACTTGTCTCCCCCAACAGATGTGAAAAGGGGCGCACGTATGTCGCCCCTTTTTGCGGTCCTGCTTTCTTTCCAGCCAGTGGCTCTAAGAACGATCAGCCAAGTTCTTTCACGAGTTCCGGCACGACAGTGAACAGGTCACCCACAAGCCCGTAGTCCGCCACGCCAAAGATAGGCGCTTCGGCGTCCTTGTTGATCGCCACGATGACCTTGCTGTCCTTCATCCCCGCCAAATGCTGGATCGCACCCGAGATACCGACGGCAACATACAAGTTAGGCGCCACGATCTTGCCGGTTTGACCGACCTGATAGTCGTTCGGCACGAACCCCGCATCGACTGCCGCACGCGATGCGCCCAGCGCCGCGCCAAGTTTGTCCGCGAGCGGTTCGAGCACTTTCGTGTAGTTCTCGCCGCTGCCCAAACCCCGCCCACCCGACACGATGATCTTCGCCGACGTCAGTTCCGGCCGGTCCAGTTTCGTCAACTCGCGGCTCACGAACTTGGAAATACCCGTGTCCGCCGAGGCTTCGATCTTTTCCACCGATGCACTGCCGCCTTCTGCCGCCACCGGATCGAAACCCGTAGTGCGCACGGTGATGACCTTGATGGCATCGCTCGATTGAACCGTCGCGATTGCGTTGCCCGCGTAGATCGGACGCTCGAAGGTATCCGGCGAATCTACGGCCGTGATGTCACTGATCTGCGCGACGTCCAGATGCGCTGCAATGCGCGGGGCAATGTTCTTACCGTACGGGGTCGCCGGCGCCAGGATATGCGAGTAGTTCTTCGCGATCAGGACCACCGTTCCGTCGATATTCTCGGCCAGGCCATCGGCGAGTTGCGGTGCGTCGGCAAGCAATACCTTCGATACACCCACAATCTTCGCCGCTGCATCGGCCGCCGCTTGCGCGTTCGAGCCTGCGATCAGCACATGGATATCGCCACCGATCTTCTGCGCTGCCGCGATGGTGTTCAACGTCGCCGATTTGATCGACTCGTTATCGTGTTCTGCAATTACAAGAATAGTCACTTTGGAAACTCCCTCACAGAACCTTGGCTTCGGTCTTCAACTTCTCGACCAGCGTCTTCACGTCCGGCACCTTCACGCCTGCGGAGCGCTGCGGCGGTTCGGCAACTTTGAGCGTCTTTAGGCGCGGCGTCACGTCGACACCGAGGTCCGCGGGCTTGAGCGTTTCCATCGGCTTCTTCTTGGCCTTCATGATGTTGGGCAGCGTCACGTAGCGCGGCTCGTTCAGGCGCAAGTCCGTGGTAATCACAGCCGGCAACGTCAGGGAAAGCGTTTCCGAACCGCCATCGACTTCACGCGCGACCGTGGCGCGACCGTCGGCGACCGTCACTTTCGAGGCGAACGTCGCTTGCGGCAAACCGGCCAATGCGGCGAGCATCTGCCCCGTCTGATTCGAGTCATCGTCAATGGCTTGCTTGCCGAGGATGATGAGTTGCGGCTGCTCTTTATCGACTAGCGCCTTCAAAATCTTCGCCACCGCCAACGGCTGCAATTCCTCAGTCGATTCGACCAGGATCGCGCGATCCGCACCGATCGCCATGGCAGTGCGCAGCGTCTCCTGACATTGCGTCACGCCGCACGACACCGCGATCACTTCCGTCGCCACACCCGCTTCACGCAGACGCACGGCTTCTTCCACGGCGATTTCATCGAACGGATTCATCGACATCTTCACGTTCGCGATGTCCACTGCGCTGCCATCCGGCTTGACCCGGACTTTCACGTTGTAGTCGACCACGCGTTTGACTGGCACCAAGATTTTCATGCACACGCTCCTAAGTTACGAATACATCATCCCAAGCCCATTATAACGAGTGACTCCCGCCGCCGAATGCTTACGGCGGACTCGCGAGGAGTCCGTCAGGCTTTGCACAATCAGTAGATGCTTATTTTTTACAGAACGATCGTTCTATTTTACGCATAGAACGGCATGGATGACAATCGGGAATGCGCTCTAAACGGCGCATTCCCGACTTTTCCGCCCCTGCATTGGGACTATCATCTGCGGAATTCCGATTCCGCCGACAGGCCATGCAAAAACCCTCGCACAGCACGTACTCGACCAGCAGCATTGCCACCGCCGATGGCATCGACCTTCATCTTCATCGATGGCAAGCCGCCGCCACATTCCCCAAACCGCTGGCGCGAATCGCACTGGTGCACGGGCTCGCCGAACATGCTCGCCGATACGACGCCTTCGCGCTGCGCCTGAACGCGGCGGGCATCGAATTGATTGCCGCGGATCTGCGTGGTCACGGTAAATCGCCGGGAGAACGTGTGTGGATCAACTCCTTCGACGACTATCTGCTCGACACCAACGCGCTCCTCAACGCTGCGGACACAACCGCGCCGCTCAAGATCCCGCTGTTCCTGATGGGGCATAGCATGGGTGGCGCAATCGCAGCGCTTTATGCTGCCGAGCGCTTGCCGGAAAGCGGCCGGAAGCTGGCCGGGCTGATCCTGTCGAGCGCCGCGCTTAAAACCCCGGCCGACGCGCCGCGCTGGAAGCTCAAGCTGGGCGGCCTGATCAGCCGCGTGATGCCGCATTTCCCCGCCCTGACCATTGATCCAGCCGCGTTGTCCCGTGCCCACGGCGTGGTCGAGGCGAACCGGCGCGATCCGCTGGTGCATCATCGGCCAATACCGGCCAGGACGGCGGCGCAGATAGTGGCCGCCATGCGCCGCATCGCTGCACGACGCGCATCCATCGACTTGCCGCTCTTCGTGTTTCACGGCACGAAGGACGCGCTCGCCAACCCCGACGGCAGCCGCGAATTCGAAGCCAACACCGGTTCTACGGATACCACCCTGTTGATACTGGAAGACAGTTATCACGAGACGCTCAACGACCTCGACCGGGATCGGGTGATCAAGGCGCTGATCGACTGGACGCTCGTGCGTGCCGAGCTTCAGCGTTCGCGCATGTAGGGTCGCGGCTTGCCGCGAGTCCTGCCGTGAAGCGTCAGATGTCGGCGAGCGCGCGCACATGCGCGACCACGCTGCGCCCAAGCGCCGACAGGTTGTACCCGCCCTCCAGACTGCTCACTATCCGGCCCTTCGCATGCCGCTTCGCCACCGCGCGGACCTGCTGCGTCAGCCACGTATAGTCGTTCTCGACAAGACCCATGTTGCCGAGATCGTCCTCGCGATGCGCATCGAAACCTGCGGAGATGAAGATCATCTGCGGCTTGAATTCGTCGAGTCTCGGCAGCCACATCATGTCGACGGCTTCGCGCACAGCCATGCCTTTCGTACGCGCGGGCATCGGCAGGTTGACCATGTTCGATGCCTGATTATCGGCGCCGCTGTACGGATAGAACGGGTGCTGGAAAAAGCTGCACATCAGCACGCGCGGATCGCCCGAGAATGCGGCTTCCGTGCCATTACCGTGATGCACGTCGAAATCGATGACAGCCACGCGCTCAAGCCCATGCACTTCAAGCGCGTGACGCGCCGCGATCGCGATGTTGTTGAAGAAGCAGAAGCCCATCGCGCGCGCCGGTTCAGCGTGATGTCCGGGCGGCCGCACGCTGCAGAACGCGTTGTCGTAGGTGCCGGCGATCACGGCGTCGGTGGCGGCGACCGCCGCGCCCGCAGCGCGCAACGCCGCGTGGTAAGAACCCGGCGACATCAGCGTATCCGGGTCAATCTCCGCGCGGCCCACGGAGGGCGCCGTCTCCCTGACGAAATCGATATGCGCCTGGGTATGAACCCGCGCCAGGTCCTCTTCGCTCGCGAGCGGGGCTTCTTCACGCTCGATCAGCGTGTCGATACGGCTTGCGATCAACTGATCCTCGATCGCCTGAAGGCGCGCGGGGCATTCGGGATGCCACGGCCCCATGTCGTGAAGAAGGCAATCTGGATGGGTATAAAAGCCGGTAGCCATGATGGGTTGCGCAGCCGGGCGAGCCGTGCCGCGTGTCTCGTATCGTTCAGATGTTTTTGTCGGTCGCGGTGCTTGGCCCTTCCCGCCGCGCATCAGTGAGCGGCCGGACGCCGCACCGCGCGGGTTCTTGTTAAGTTACCACATTGGAAATGGTGCGGCCGTATCGCATCGCTTTTGTAGCGTCCGCGCCCGCTCACAAGGCTTTCGGGATAGCGTCGAAAACACGTCGGTTATACTGATCCGACTCTCGTATGCCCTGCGCGTTTTTCCAGCGCGCCTCGCGTTACACCGCCACAATTACGCACACTATGAACTTCAAGTTTGCTTCGACCGTCTTGCCTCTTTCGGCGCGAACCGCGCGCCTCGCCTCAGTCGCTGGTCTTGTTTGCGCACTTGGCACACTCGGTATCGGCCAGGCAGTTGCGCAATCGCAGCCGCAACCCGCACCAGCGCAAGGGCAAGTGTTCGAAGAGGAGATCGTGCCGCAGCGTTACGCGAACAATCCCAATGTGGACGCGTTCATTAACGACCTTGTTGCGCGTTACGACTTCGATTCCGCCGCCTTGCACGACCTGTTCAATCGCGTCAGTTATTCGGCAACAGCCGTGAAACTGGTCCTGCCCTCGCCCACGCCAGCCACCAAGAACTGGCGCGCGTATCAGGCGCGTTTCGTGGAGCCGGTGCGTATTGCCGCCGGCGTGAAATTCTGGCGCGCGAACCAGGCCGCTTTGCAGCGTGCATCGGATCAGTATGGTGTACCGCCCGAAGCAATTGTCGGGATTATCGGCGTGGAGACAATCTATGGCCGATACATGGGTAATTTCCGCGCGCTCGATGCACTGACCACGCTCACCTTCGATTACCCCAACACGCCGAACCGCGCAGAACGGCAAGCGACCTTCCGCAAGAATCTCGAGGACCTGCTGGTCTGGACGCACGATCAGCAAATCGATCCGACCACCGTGCTCGGTTCGTACACGGGCGCGATCGGCATTCCGCAATTCCTGCCGAGCAGCATCGTGCAGTACGCGGTGGATTTCGACGGCAACGGGCACATCGATTTGCGGACCAGTCCCGCCGATGCCATCGGCAGTGTTGCGAACTATCTGAAGCAGCACGGCTGGGAATCGGGACGGCCGGTGGTCTGGAAAATTGCCGGCGACATGGGTAGCCAGGGCATTGCACAAGCCGCCGCCGATGGTCAGCCCGAGCCGCACTGGTCGCTCGCGCAGCTCACGAAAGCGGGCATGCTGATGAGCGAACCGGGGCTCAATACCTTGGCGGAAGCGGGTACGCCGGTGACGGTCGTCGATTTGCCGACGCCGGGCCGCGCGACCGAATACACGCTCGGCTTGAAGAACTTCTACGTGCTTACGCGCTACAACCGCAGCTTCTTCTATGCACTCGCCGTGTATCAGCTTGGCGAAGCGGTGAAAGCGCAGATGGGCGCGGGCAATGCTGGCGTTTCAGCGTCGCAATGATGTCGCCGTCAGGCGTTTTTGATTCGCGCACTATGTAAAAAGCCCGGCAAATGCCGGGCTTTTTACATTGCGCTTCTGGCTTTTCTTTGGTGTCTCAGGCCGGGAACACGCCTGTCGACAAGTAGCGGTCACCGCGATCGCAGACGACGAACACGATGGTCGCGTTCTCGACCTGGCGCGCCACGCGCAAGGCTACTTCGCACGCGCCGGCAGCGGAAATCCCGCAAAAAATGCCTTCCACCGATGCCAGCCGCCGCGCCATTGCTTCGGACGCAGCCTGGCTGACGCTTTCCGTGCGGTCCACGCGGCTTCGATCGAAAATTTTCGGCAGATAGGCTTCCGGCCACTTGCGGATACCGGGGATACGCGAACCTTCTTCCGGTTGCGCCCCGACAATCTCGATATTCGCGTTCTGTTCCTTGAGATATTGCGACACGCCCATGATGGTGCCGGTCGTGCCCATGGCGGAAACGAAATGGGTGATGCGTCCTTCGGTGTCGCGCCAGAGTTCCGGGCCGGTGGTCTCGTAGTGGGCGAGTGGATTATCCGGATTCGCGAACTGGTCGAGGATGATGCCTTTGCCGTCGCGCTGCATTTGCTCGGCGAGATCGCGGGCGTATTCCATACCGCCGGTGACCGGCGTCAGCACGATTTGCGCGCCGTAGGCGGCCATGCTTTGGCGACGTTCGATCGATAGGTCTTCCGGCATGAGAAGCACCATTTTGTAGCCGCGAATGGCGGCGGCCATAGCGAGTGCGATACCGGTGTTGCCGCTGGTCGATTCGATCAGCGTGTCGCCAGGCTTGATGCGGCCGCGCTCCTCCGCCTTCTTGATCATCGAGAGTGCCGGGCGGTCCTTCACTGAACCCGCCGGGTTGTTACCCTCGAGCTTGCCGAGGATCACGTTGTTGCGGCTGCGGATTTCGTCGTCCGGGATGCGGACCAGTTGCACCAGCGGCGTATTGCCAATGGTGTCTTCGATAGTCTTGTAAGCCATAGCGGTCGTGGGGTTGCTGCGGTCGATGAGCTATTGATTGTAGCCTAGGGGGGGTTCGTTCGCACTTGAGGGGTTTTTGGCTGGGGGGGGGTGGGTCTGGGGGGCAGTGCCGGGGTGGTGCTTTCAGGGGTTAGTGGTCAGGGTCAGTGCTGGGGTGGTCGGTTCTGGGGTTAGCGGTCGGGGTCA
>NZ_JAAVUQ010000068.1 GCF_018449515.1 Caballeronia sp. dw_19
CGCTGCGTTGACCATCTTGCGAATCGAGCGCAGCGGATGATCTGCTGGAACAAAGTCCTCCAGCTTACGCAAGGTGAATAGATTCTCGGTAAAGGTATCGGCGCCGCGCATCGCGTCTCTCAGTTGGGGGGCTTTACTAACAACGTTTGAACTGACCTTTTGGGTGACTTCGGAGTGAGGTATTTCCGCAGCCTGCTAAAGCGGGAACCTCGATGCTGACCACCAGGCCCTGCAGGGCGCGATAGTGGAAGACCTGCTCGCCGAAGACGATCTGCTTGGCGCCCTGCGCCACCACGCAAAGCGAAGGTTTGTACAACATGCGCTGCGGCAGCACCTGTTGTGTGGATCGTAGCAGCGTCAGGCCAGCGGCGGGTGTCGGAAAGGCCGCATTGCCGCCGCCGTGTCGATCGGCATAGCGGGCGATGGCAGTGGCGATTTGAGCGTTCATGAGGGCTCCAATTCAGTCGGAGTACATGCCAGCTTGCCAGAAAATCGCCAAGTAAAACTATCTTGATTCATCAGGAATTGTAGGAATGGGCATGAAATTCATCAGTTTTGACAAGTTTTTGCCGAGGCGCTGAATTTATCGTCACTCGTCGACGGGCTGGCAAACTGGCCCCGTCGTGAATGGCGCTGTGGATGCGCCGCACGGTAAATCCAGTCAACGGGAGTCCTGTATGGCAAAGACCTGGACCAGTTCCGATATCCCCTCGCAGCAGGGACGTTCGGTCGTCGTAACCTGCACCGGCGGGCTAGGGTTCGAAGACGCCAAGGCCCTGGCCCAAGCGGATGTTGAGGTCATCATCGCCGGCCGCAACCCTACGAAGGGTCAGGAGGCCGTGGCCCATATTCGCCAGGCGGTGCCCACCGCCAACGTCCGATTCGAAATGCTGGATCTGGCAAGCCTGGAATCGATCGCTGCTTTCGGGGAACGGCTTCGTTCACAGCGCAGCAATCTGGATGTGCTGATCAACAATGCCGGCGTGATGACGCCGCCAACGCGAAGAACGACTGGCGACGGTTTCGAGCTTCAGTTCGGCACCAACTATCTGGGCCATTTCGCACTGACCGCCGCGTTGCTGCCGCTCCTGCGCAAGGGGGCCGGCTCGCGGGTCATTACGTTATCGAGTATTGCTGCCCGCGATGGCCAGATCCATTTCGATGACCTGCAAGCCGAACGCGGTTACAAGCCGATGCCTGTGTATGCCAAGTCCAAGCTGGCCTGCCTGATGTTCGCCTTCGAGTTGCAGCGTCGCAGCGATGCGGCAGGCTGGGGCATCCAGAGCATTGCCGCTCATCCCGGCATCTCCCGTACCGACTTGCTGCCTAACGGCGCGGCCACCCGGAGCACTTTCGGAATTGCGCGCCGTTTTCTATGGTTCCTGTTCCAGCCCGCTGCTCAAGGCGCATTGCCGACGCTGTTTGCCGCCACGTCGCCACAGGCGGACCCGGGTCGATATTACGGTCTCGACCAAATGAGCGAAACGCGCGGCTATCCCGCGCTCGCCAAGCCGCCAGCCCAATCGCTCGACCTGAACGTTGCCAAGAAGCTATGGGACGTCTTGTTGAAACTCAGCGCCACACGCTTCGGGTAACCCAATGCATCGGATACTTGTTTATGTCGCCTTCGGCTGGCTTGCACTCGGTGGCGTCCTGCATTTCGGCGTCGACGTTGCATCCCAATATCTGCGCGGTAAGCGTTCCCCAAGTTTGGAAACGACGCTGTACTACGGACTGAACACGGCCTTCGCCTTTGGTCAGGTCCTGTTCGGATTACTGTGCCTCTGGCTGGCTTGGCGCGCCCTGGAAACGTTCAAACTCAAGCCGGTCATTGCCCTGTGTCTAGCAGCCGCCGCCGGCTGGTTGGGTATCACTTTCGGCTTCATGGAATATTGGGAGCCGAAGATGAGCGCCTCCATTTTCGTCGTCTTGGTGTTGGCCGTGGCGGTGGCGGCCTGGCCTTGAGGCAATTCCGAGAACGCTTTGCTGACTCAAGCCGCAAGTTCCTTATCGTGTCAATATCGACGCTAACCGGGAGAGGCTGATGCCGAGGGATCACACGTGGGTGCCGCAATCTCCACAGAACTCATCTACTTGGACCCCAGCCCTTTCCGCTTCGCCATATCAATGAACGCGCGCAGCTTGGGTTGCGCCTGGGTCCTGGCCGGAAAATAGAGGTACAACCCGGTCGTCGGGCGGATGTAATCCCGCAACACCGACTGGAGACGACCCGTGGCCAGGTCCTCGGCCGCCTCAAGGTCGGACACATAGGCAAGGCCCAATCCCTGACGAGCGAACGACAATAGCGACGCGCGTTCATTGACGACGATCCGTCCTGTCATGTCCACGATGAAGTCGCGGTCTCGCCGGTTGAACTCCCACCGGTGTCGTTGTCCTGACGTGATGAAGCGATAGAGGATGCCTTCATGTTGAGTCAGTTCCTCGGGTTTCCGAGGCCGACCAGCCCGCGCGAAGTAAGCAGGCGAACCGACCACGGACCAACGGAGTTCGGGCGTGAGCTTCACGGCGACCATATCCTTCTCAACCGTCTCCCCTAGGCGAATTCCCGCGTCATAAAGCCCGCTCGCGAGATCCACCGTTCCCTCGTCGATTGACAGTTCCAGCGTGACATCGGGGTAGGTGCGGCAATACTCCGGAACAATCGGCTCAACGAGCAGCATCATTGCGGTGCGAGTCATGGTCAGACGCAGGGTGCCTGTCGGGCGCGTCTGGTAATTCGAGAGATGTGTCAGCGCATCGCCGATTTCGGCGGTTGCTGGCTGTAAACGCTCGAACAGCGCAGCGCCAGGCTCCGTCAAGACGACGCTACGCGTTGTTCGCTGGAACAGCACGACGCCGTGTCGCTGTTCAAGCTGCTGGATGGCCTTGCTGACTGCGGTGGATGAGATGTTCAAATCGAGCGCTGCCCGCGTGAAACTCAAGCGTTTAGCGACGGCAAGAAACGGAATGATCCCGTCAAACTGATCTCTTTCCATAAGGCAACTATAAACCTCAGGTTGATAAGTCATCCCATTTTAATCAGTTTTTCAGTTCAATTGTGCGGTGTAACCTCATCTCTCATCGCGCGGCTATTGGCGCTCTCACTGCAAGGAGGATGGAGCTATGACCGTCCGTACCTGGTTCATTACAGGCGTGAACAGAGGCTTCGGCCGGCTTATGACGGAACGGCTTCAGGAGCGCGGCGATCGCGTTGCCGGCACTGCCCGCAAGATGGATTCGCTGATCGACCTGAAAGAGAAACACGGTGAGCAGCTCCTGCTCCAGCCCCTTGATCTGACCGATACCCTTGCGATCCGTGGTGTGGTCGATGCGGCATTCGCGCACTTCGGCCGCATTGACGTTGTGGTCAACAATGCCGGGTACGGCCTGTTCGGTGCGGCAGAGGAAGTGCTGGAAGAGCAGATCGTCCATCAAATCAACACCAATCTCGTCGGATCGATCCAGGTAGTTCGTACGGCTGTGCCGCACCTGCACGCGCAAGGCGGCGGACGCATCCTCCAGATATCAAGCATGGGTGGTCAGATTGCTCTGCCGGGTCTATCGCTTTACCACGCGACGAAATGGGGCATTGAAGGTTTCTTCGAATCCACCATCCAGGACATCCCACCGTTCAACATCCAGGTCACGATCGTCGAACCGGGAAGCGCTCGCACGAATTTCGCATTCGGGAGTGCCGTGATGCCGGAGGCGGTGGGCGCCTACGCTCAGACACCGGCCGGAGACACTCGCCGCATCATCGAAGGCGGCGAATATCAACCCAAGGTCGATCCTGAGAAGGTCGTTCGCGAGATTCTCGCCTCGGTCGAGCGGGAGCCCGCCCCTAAACGTCTTACGCTCGGGATAGATGCCTATACGATGATCAATGCGGCATTAAACGATCGCCTGGCAGCGCTGGAAGCGCAAAAGGATATCGCCTTGTCTGTAGATTTCGACCACCCCGACGGCTCCGATGGTGGCAACGCCCACTGACCGTCTTCTTTTCACGACCCAGATGCAGAGATGCGAAGGCGGAGCGTTCCGCCCCGGTATCTGCGTCAATCAATAAGGAAGTTCACCATGAAAATGATCGAAAAGGGTCGACGTATTGCCCTGTCCCTTGGGGTCGCTGCGATTCTATTCACGCTGTTTTCCGTGCCGCAGGCAATGGCTCAAAGCGGATCGGACGTAACCGCCTCGAACAAACAGAAAGTCGAAGCGGCGCTCACGGCTTGGAGCAATGGAGGTAACGTTCTAAGCGTTCTTTCCGACGATATCAAGTGGACGATTTTCGGCAACTCACTCATTGCGGGGACGACCGTTGGAAAGAATGAGCTAAATGCCAAAATCAACGTACCTTTCGGTGCGCGCTTTGCGCATTCAACTGAGAAATTTCGTCCGATCGAGGTCAAGGGCATTTATGGGGAAGGAGACATGGTGATCGCGCAGTTCGCGGGAAGAGGAATCGCTAACGACGGCAAGCCGTACGTCAACAACTACGCCTGGTTTCTCAAAATGAAAGACGGTTTGGTCATCGAAGGGACAGCATTTTTCGACAGCGTTGCGTTCAACGACCTCTGGACGCGCGTACCCGTCAAGAATTAGTAGTGCGAATGATGGCGTCCTGCGGAGTGGCAAGTATTCGCGGTCCCGATGCGTCGAGCGTCGGGATTGACGCATCGTGTGTCAGGTCAGAGTGACCAATAGACGGATTACCTGCATAACGTAATGGCTTGAAAGGACAACCCCATGTCAGATCGGAAGACTGAACCCGGCGCTTTTGAACAAGATTCCGAAGAGCCTTCACGCCTCTCCTTGTCCAGACGCGAGGCGATTAAGGCCATGGTGACTGGCGCTGGTGCCGCCGCCGTGGCCTCGATACCGGGTGTCGCCACGTCGGGAACCCCACCCGTGGCGCAAGCACCGTCGAATTCTGCTCCCGTTCCCACTACTGTGGTTCGCATGTCGATCAATGGCGAAGCAAAGGCATTGGCCGTAGATCCACGCCAGTCGATTCTCGATGTGCTACGCGAGACGCTTGTCCTGACTGGTACCAAGAAGGGTTGCAACCAAGGTGCCTGCGGTGCCTGCACCGTATTGATCGACGGCAAGCGCGTGAACTCGTGTCTGACGCTGGCAATCATGCACGAAGGCGCGGAAATCCGGACCATCGAAGGGCTCGCGGACGGCGATCGCCTGCATCCCCTGCAACAGGCCTTCATCGAGCACGAGGGGTTCCAGTGCGGCTACTGTACGTCCGGGCAGATCATGTCGGGCGTGGGCTGCATCGCCGAAGGCCATACCCACTCGACCGAAGAAATCAAGTTCTGGATGAGCGGCAATATCTGCCGATGCGGCGCCTATCCAGGCATCGTTGCTGCCGTCTCGGATGCTTCGGGAAAGGGACGAGCATGATGCCGTTCGGATTCGTCAAAGTCGCCAGCGAGGCGGACGCCATCAAGGCGGCCCAGGCTGGGGGACGCTACATCGCCGGTGGAACGACGCTCATCGATCTCATGCGCGAGGAAGTCGAGCGACCAGAGCGACTCGTCGATATTAATGCCTTGCCGCTGAATCAAGTCCGCGTCGATGGCGACACACTGGTCATCGGCGCCTTGTCTCGCATGTCGGAAGTCGCCGTGCATGCTGAAACGCAGCGACTGCAGCCTCTGATCGCTGAAACGTTGATCGAGGGTGCCTCACCCCAACTACGCAATATGGCCTCGATCGGTGGCAACCTGATGCAGCGTGTCCGCTGCCCGTACTTCCGCATGCTTGACGCGCCCTGCAACAAGCGCACGCCGGGCTCGGGCTGCTCGGCGATCGACGGCCTGAACGGCGGTCACGCCATTCTCGGTACGAGCCAGAGCTGCGTCGCGACGCACCCGTCCGACTTGGCCGTTTCCCTCGTCGCGCTGGGTGCGACCATGCGCGTGCGCGGCTCGCGCGGCGAGCGCAGTTTCCCCGTCGAGGATCTCTATCGGCTGCCGAAAGAAACCCCCCACCTGGAGCATACCCTGCGGCCTTCCGAACTCATCCTGGACGTGCGTATTCCTAACGGTCCTTGGTCTCGCACGGCCCGCTACCTGAAGGTTCGCGATCGATCCTCTTATGAGTTTGCACTGGTGTCCGCTGCCGCCGCCCTGCAGATCGACAACGGCATCATCCGGACGGCACGCGTCGCCTGTGGCGGTGTGGGCACCAAGCCATGGCGTATGCATGCGGTGGAAGCGGCTCTCGTTGGCCAGCGGCCACAACGAAGTGTCTTCGAGGCAGCGGCGCAACATGCGACCGCGGGTGCCCGTCCCCTGTCGGGGAATCAATTCAAGGTCGAATTGCTGCCGCGAACCATTACGCGCACGCTTGAAATGGCGGGAGAAGCTACATGAGTACCTCAAATTCCCCTGTGATCGGTCAACCGGTACCGCGCGTCGATGGCCGCCTCAAAGTCACGGGCGGCGCCCGCTACGCGGCTGAGTTCAACCAACCGAACCAGGCTTATGCCGTCATCGTATCCGCCACCATCGGGCTCGGACGAATTACCAGCATCGACAGCGCCCCGGTCATGCGGTTGCCTGGCGTCCTGACGGTGATTAGCCATCTGAATGCACCGCGCCTCGCCTATCAGCCCTACAAGGGCGTAATCGACCCGGGCGTAGGCGAGCGCCTGCATGTCCTGCAAGATGACCAGGTCCGCTTCTTCGGCCAACCGGTCGCCGTGGTCGTCGCTGATTCGCTCGACCATGCTGAGCGCGCCGCGGCGGCGCTGCGCATTCGCTATGCCGCTTCGCGCCCGGTCACGGACATCCATGATCCCCGCGCCGAGCAAGTGATCGCTACGCAGACCGCCGCAGTCAATGCCCGAGTTGCCGCGGACCGTAAACGGGGCAAGGCCGACTCTGCGCTCGCGGCGGCACCGGTGAAGGTCGATGCCGTCTACGAGATGGCACGCGAGAACCATAATCCAATGGAGCCGCATGCAACGGTCGCCGCTTGGCGAGGCGGCAAGCTCACCCTGTGGAGCAAGAGCCAGTATGTCGGCAATGAGCAAGCCGAGATGGCAGCCATTTTCGGCATCGCTCGTGAGAACGTACAGGTTAATTGCCCCTTTGTCGGCGGCGCCTTCGGTACCAGCCTGCGCACTTGGCCGCACGTCACCCTCGCTGCCGTGGCGGCGCGTGAGATCGGTCGCCCGGTGAAACTCGTGCTGACACGCCGCCAGATGTCGTTCACGACCGGCCACCGGCCACGGACGGAGCAGCGCGTCGCGCTCGGCGCCACCGCCGACGGTAAACTCACGAGCATCATCCATGAAGCCTTCGCGGAGACGAGCCGCTACGAGCAGTTCTTCGAGGGCATCACCAACCAGTCCGAGTTTCTCTATTCCTGCCCGAACGTGCGCACCCGCTATCGGATTGTGCCGACGGATACCTCCACCCCAACGCCAATGCGCGCGCCCGGTGAGGCCAGCGGCGCCTACGCGCTTGAATGCGCCATGGACGAGCTTGCCGTCGCACTGAACATTGACCCGATAGAGCTGCGTCGGCGCAACGAGCCGAAGGTGGATGAAAGTTCGGGCCGGCCGTTTTCAAGCCGCTCGCTCTTGCAGTGTCTCGATCTCGGCGCGGAACGCTTTGGCTGGTCGCGCCGCGACCCCGCGCCGGGGTCCATGCGCGATGGTCGACTCCTGATCGGCTGGGGAGTAGCAACCACCACGCGATCGGCTGCTCAAGCGCCATCCGACGCTATCGCACGATTGATGCCGGATGGCACGGTGGAGATCGAGGTGGCAACCGCCGACATGGGGCCCGGCACCTACACGTCAATGACCCAGGTTGCGGCAGACACCCTTGGTCTGCCTATGGACCGGGTGCGCTTCACGCTCGGACGTTCGGATCTGCCGACTGCCCCCTCGCATGGGGGATCGTGGACCATGGCGTCCGTGGGCACGGCGATCCGCGCGGCGTGTCTTGCAGTTCAAGCTGAGGCAGCAAAGCGGGCGATTGCCGATCGCCGATCGCCGCTCTATGGGGCGCCCATCGAACAGCTCGAATGGACAGAAGGGAGGCTGCGACGACGTAGCGATACCGAAGCCGGCGAAACGTACCGCGATGTCGTCGGGAACCAAGGACCGATTCAGTCCAAGGCATCCGCTTCCAGGTCGCCTGACATTGCGAACAAGTTCTCCATGTATGGCTTTGGTGCGTTCTTCGCCGAAGTCTCCGTTGACCCCGATGTGCGCACGGTCAGGGTTCGCCGACTGGTCGGCGTCTATGGCGCGGGCCGGATTATCAATCCGCGGCTTGCGACGAGCCAGTGCATCGGCGGCATGGTCGGCGGTATCGGGCAGGCATTGATGGAGCGCACTGTGCTCGATCCGCGCAACGGGCGGCCGGTCAATGCGCACATGGCCGATTACCTGGTGCCGGTGAATCTTGATATTGGTTCGCTCGAAACGCACTTCCTTGAAGAGCAGGATTCCATCGTCAATCCTCTTGGCGCCAAGGGAATAGGCGAGTTGTCGATCGTCGGGGTTGCTCCCGCCATCGCTAACGCCGTCTACCACGCAACCGGCAAGCGTGTTCGCGAGCTACCCATTCGCATCGAAAACCTTCTGGAAGCATGAGGCTGCACCAGACCCCCATCCTCAACCCTAATCGGAGACCTAACAATGGTAGCGCTTGGTGCAAACACGGCATCAAACCCCACGAAGGAACCGCCGTTGTCGCCAGTCTGGTTCATCACCGGTTGCTCGACCGGTCTCGGCCGTGCCTTAGCCCAGGCCGTGATCGACCGTGGCTGGCGCATCGTCGTGACGGCACGCCAGCCGAGCCAAATCCAAGACCTGATCGACGGCCACGAGGAAAATGCCGTGGCGGCGAAGCTCGACGTGACGATCAGCGAGGACATCGTTGCTGCCGTGAAGATTGCTGAAGAACGCTTCGGACGCGTTGATGTGCTCGTGAACAATGCCGGTTACGGCTACCGCTCGACTATCGAGGAAGGCGAGGACGATGAGATCCGCAGGCAGTTCGAGACCAATGTCTTCGGGCTGATCGAAACGATCCGTGCGGTCCTTCCCGGTATGCGCACCCGCCACAGCGGACATGTCGTCAATGTCTCCTCGATCGGGGGCCTCATCGGCTTTCCAGGCACCGGATACTATTCAGCCACGAAGTTTGCCGTTGAGGGGCTGTCGGAGGCACTCGCCGTCGAATGTAAGCCCTTCGGCGTGAACGTGACGATCGTCGAGCCTGGCCCATTCAGGACCGACTTCTCTGACCGCTCGATCGTCGAATCCGCCGCCGTGATCGGAGACTATGCGCCGACTGCCGGCCGGCAACGGGAACAGTTGCGCCAGGGCGCAGGCAAGCAGCCGGGCGACCCGGCGCGCGCGGCCGAAGCGATCATTGCTGCCGTCACGGCCGCAGACCCGCCGCTGCGCCTTCTTCTCGGAGCCAGAGCGCTCAGGACAGCCTACGGCAAGCTCGACACCGTGCGAGCGAATTTCGATACCTGGACCGCGACGACCCTCGGGGCCGACTTCCCGGAGTTTCAGCAAGGCCGCTGAGCACATTCTCATTCATTTCAGAAAGGACGACACATGACTACCAAGACCTGGTTCATCACAGGAACATCATCTGGCTTCGGGCGCCTCCTTACGGAAAAGCTGTTGGAGCGCGGCGACCGCGTGGCCGCCACCTTGCGCAAGCCAGCAGCGCTCGACGATCTCAAGCATAAGTATGGCGACAAGCTCTGGATCGAGGTTCTCGACGTCACAGACCATTTCGCGATCCGCCGCGTCGTCGACAAGGCATTTGCAGAACTCGGCCACATCGAAGTCATCGTGAACAACGCCGGCTACGCGGTCTTTGGTGCAGCGGAAGAACTCACTCATGAGCAGATCCGGCACGAACTCGACACAAACCTCATCGGCTCGATTGAGGTCACACAGGCAGTCCTTCCCCATCTAAGGGCTCAAGGCGGCGGCCGTATCCTGCAGGTGTCGTCAATGGGTGGGCAAATTGGTCTGCCGGCATTGTCGATTTATCACGCCAGCAAATGGGGCATCGAAGGCTTCGTCGAGTCCGTCATCCCGGAAGTCTCGTCGTTTGGCATTGAGATGACTCTTGTCGAACCCGCCGGTGCCAACACCAATTTCGCACACGGGAGCATGGTCCACGCCACTCCGTCCGCAGTCTACGATGACACGCCTGCCGGCGCTTGGCGGAAGGCGCGCGCTGCTGGTGACTACCATCCGACACTCGATCCGGAAAAGGTGGTCGCGGCGATGATCGACAGCGTGGAGCAGAGCCCTGCGCCGAAGCGCCTCACGCTCGGTAGCAACGCCTATAAGCTTGTCCACAAGGCTCTGACCGAACGGCTCGCAACGCTTGAGTCGCAGAAGGACCTTGCTCTGGGTTCAGACTACGACACGCCCTGAGAGCCAGTTGCCCCGCCCAAGTTTCCAAATCAGAGCATGTAGCTCCATCAAGGAATTTTGTAATGACGATTTCCGTTCAAGATAAGGTCGTCGCCATCACTGGCGCGAGCAGCGGTATTGGCGAGGCTGCCGCCCGCGTTCTGGCACAAGCCGGTGCGAAAGTTGTTCTCTGCGCCCGCCGTACCGATCGCCTCGACAAGATTGTCGGCGAGATCAAGGTCGCGGGCGGACAGGCCATCGCCCGTCCGCTCGATGTGACGAATCGCGAGGACGCCAAGGCTTTCGTCAATGCCGCAGTCGAGGAATTCGGCCGCCTCGATGTTCTCGTGAACAATGCCGGGGTCATGCTGGTAAGCCCACTTGCCGAACTGAAAATCGACGATTGGGATCAGATGATCGATGTCAACATCAAGGGCGTGCTTTACGGCATTGCCGCGGCGCTACCCGTGATGCGAGAGCAGAATAGTGGGCACGTCATCAACGTCTCCTCCGTCGCCGGCCACCGCGTGGGCCCAGCCACTTCCGTCTATAGCGGGACCAAATGGGCCGTCCGCGCAATCTCCGAGGGGTTTCGCCAGGAGGCGGGCGCAAGCATTCGCAGCACGATCATCTCTCCTGGTGCCGTCCTGACAGAATTGCCGGACCACATCAGCAGCGCGGCGATCAAAGAAGCGGCAAAGGCGATGTATGCGACTGCGATCAGTGCCGACGCGATCCCGAACGCCATCCTCTACGCGATCGAACAGCCGGCCGATGTTGACGTGAATGAGATCCTCATTCGTCCGACCGCTCAACAAAGCTGAAATCCCCACCACCCGAACGCCACTGTGCCCCTCTTCAGAAGGAGCACGGTTCTCTATCGATTGGAATTCACATGACTCAGAAAATATGGTTCATCACCGGCACCTCTCGTGGCTTTGGCCGGATACCCGCGTCGATACAGATGACTTCATGCAACGCGGACGCCGTGTCGTACCGCTCGATCTGCCCCCCTCCGATCGCGATACCGCGCTTGAGCTTGTTGGACATGCTGACATCGTGCTCGAAGGCAGCCGTCCAGGCGTAATGGAAAAGCTCGGGCTCGGTCCCGACGTTTGCCTCGCACGCAATCCGCATCTGGTATTTGCGCGGATGACGGGCTGGGGCCAGACTGGCCCGCTCGCCGCCGCTGCGGGGCACGACATCAATTACATCGCGCTCGCTGGCGCACTGGATGCGAGCGCCCCCCAAATGGCGCGCCGGTGCCCCCGCTTAACCTCATAGGCGACTATGGGAGCGGCGCAATGTTTCTCGCGTTCGGCGCGCTGTGCGCGTTGTGGGAGGCTCGCAATAGCAGCCAAGGTCAGGTAGTTGACACGGCGATGGTCGACGGCACAGCCACACTGATGTCGCTGTTCTGCAAACTGCGTGGGCTGGGTCAATGGAACGAAGCACGTGGCACCAATTCACTCGACGGCGGCGCACCGTGGTACGGCACGGACCGGGCATCGGATGACCGTTACATTGCAGTCGGCGCAATCGAAGAGCCGTTCTGGCAAGCGCTGATGTCGGGGCTCGAGATCGTCCCCCACAGTCTGCCGCCGCGCTCCGACCGCGCGTAACTGGTCCACGATCCGCACCGCGTTGGCAGAGCGCTTCGCGAGCCGCACGCGAGACGGGTGGGCCGCGCACTTCTGGGGTTCCGACGCGTGCGTGAGCCCGGTGCTGGGCTTGCACGAGGCCGCAGCGCACGAGCATATGACCGCGCGTCAAACCTATCTCATCGACGGCAAGGCGCTGCATCCGGCGCCGGCGCCGCGCTTTAGCCGTACGCCAGCGTTCGCCGCAGGGGCTGCGGATTTCAGTAGCAGGGATGCCGTGCTCGAAGCGTGGCGAGAAGACCCCGTGAAGCGTTGAGTTCTATGACAAAACCTGCTGCGCCACTAACGTCGATAACAGATGCGAAGTGGCCATACGGCTTCCCGTCGTGACCAGCGAGCGCCCCATTTTCGGCAGACCTGGAACGGATCGGTGCGTGCCAACCTGTTTTGTACCTTGATACTGATGACAAATTCGCTGCGCTGTCCGTCTCTGTCGCGAGAGCACAATCGTTCTAAAGTCGTGCCGGAATTTTGCCGTTAGAGTATGGGGACCTCTTGCATTTTTTTCGCCGGAAAAGGTGCCGATATGTTCGCCGCAAGTGCGCTCGCTATCCGTCACTCACAGCCTGCACCGAATCGCATTACGTACGCTATATCAAACCAGGAGCTTTCATGACAATTTCAAACGTCGGCAGCGACAACACCCATTTTACTCAGGCCGGTACCACCGGGCAGCAGGAAATCGCGGCCGCGGCAACGAACTCGAGCTCCGCCCCGAACAGCGGTTCGGGTGACTCTGCGACTACGACCAATGGCGACGTCACCGAAGCATCATCCACGGTCACTCTAAGCGCAGGCGCGCAAGTGATCGCTGGACTAAACGCTCAGGGGATCTCATTCGCGGTCAGCAGTTTGTCGATCCCAGTGGGCATGACCGATTCCGCAGAGATCGCGAAAACCGTTGCTGAACAAGCCCGGCAGAACTCGACACGCCCCTTCGATGAAACATCCCACAAGTATGTCGGCGCGATCTCGCAGTCCGGCCTAGAAACTGCGGTGGAAAACTTTGGCGGCAGCCACTCATCGGCTAACATCCTCTTCACGGACCTCGACACGAATGGCGACGGCTCGGTCTCGGATTCGGAACTCTATACGGCTCTCGGTAACACCAAATCCGATCCGAGCAGTGCGACCTCGCAGGCGTTGATGCATCTCATGGACACCAACGATGACGGTTCGGTGAACATGACGGAATTCGCCAACGTCGAGGTGGCATTGACCAACGCGGAAAAATCCACCTCCGGTAACTAAGCGACTGTGCCTTAGCGGTAAGTATTGGATCGAAGGAGACAGGCATGATGCCGCTTCCCCTGAGACGTGGAGGCGAGCAGCGTAGTTTATTGGGTGATGACGGGTCCGCCGACATCTCGGGTCGGCATGCCTATCTATAGGACAGCGCTTTCGCCTACGCCTCGTGCGTCATACACAGTGCTAATTCACGGCGCGCGCAGCGTGTTGACGCACACAAAGGCGCCAAGTCTAACGGTGGCACATTGTTTCTCGATGAGATCGGCGAGATGCCGCTCGACCTGCAACCGCACCTTCTGCGTGTACTTGAACAGAGCGAGCTCTACCGGCTGGATGAAAACATACCTCGTAAGGTCAATTCCGACAGGTCGCCGCTACGCAGCGAGGTGGCCGCAGGACGCTTCCGCATGGACCTCTGCTATCGCAAACGGTCTTATCAACTAAAATAAAGCATGGATATCCGACAGCTCAGGTACTTCGTTGCAATAGTCGACAGGGGCAGCTTCTCGAAGGCGGCCGATCAACTCCGCGTCGCACAGCCATCTCTAAGCCAGCAAGTCGCCGGCCTCGAAGCCGAACTCAAGACGCTCCTGCTGCTGCGCAGCCACCAGGGCGTGCAACCCACCGAGGCCGGCCGCGCGCTTTATCTGCGGGCCCGAGAAGTGATCCGGCAGATGGAGCAAATCCCGCTTGCGATGCGCATGACCGGCATGGAATCCGGGCGTGTTGCGATCGGCTTGCCAACGAGTGTCGCTGTAGTCTTCGCGTTGCCGCTCTTTGAATATACGCGTGGGCATTTTCCTGGCATCCGACTACAGATTGTCGAAGGCATGAGTGGCTATCTGGCAGAACTGATGGCGAACGGTCGGCTCGACATGGCCATCCTGTTCCGCGAATCCGAGACGCGCGGCGTCTCCGTGGCGCCGCTCTTCGAGGAAAGCCTATTCGTCTTCGGGGAAATAGAAGGCATCGGGGGCGCCGAAGACGTGCCGCTGCGACGGCTCGCGAACGTGCCGATGGTGCTGCCGAGCACCGCCAACGGTTTGCGCATTCTGATCGACCGCGCGTTCGCGCGTGAAGGCATTGAGCCCGAGGTTATCGGGGATATCGATTCCCTGCCGACCATGCTCGCTATTGCCCGCAGGGGGAAAGTGGTAACGATCGTCTCGTCCGATGCGTTCGGGCGCCACACAGAGGACGAACACTTGATCCATGCGCTGGTAGGTCCGGAAATTCACCGCCCGGTCGGGCTGTGCGTGCCCAACGCGCTGCCGGTCAGCGCGGCGTCGCTTGCGATCCAGAAGGTCGTGCGCGAGCTGACAGCGGAGCTGATCGGAAGCGGCGTGTGGTCGGGTGTCGTACGGACCGACGAGAACGTATAGGCAAGGCCTATATCCCCTAGTTCAACGCGGTATTTCACGCAGCGTCGTGAAAAGCTTAGATTATCCCCTTCAAGTCCGGCTACAGAGCGGACAGCACGCTCGAACAGAGCTGAGGGAGACATATGTACACCCAAATTTTCGATCCCGTGGCGCACTCGGTCGGCGCTTCCGCGGCGTTCGCCGTGTTGCCCTTGCTGTGTCTTTTCATTCTGCTCGGCCTCCTGCGCATGCAGGCCCGCTGGGCTGCGCTGGCTTCGCTCGCGGTGTCTCTCGCAGTCGCGGTGCTGGCCTATGGCATGCCGGCCGGGCAGGCCGCAAGCGGCGCGCTCGAAGGTGCTGCGATCGGCTTTTTTCCGATCATCTGGATCGGCATCAACGCCATCTGGCTTTTCAAGCTCACTCAGGCAAGCGGCCATGCCGACGTCCTGCGCCGCACACTCGCGCGTGTGAGCGCCGACCAGCGCGTGCAAGCCATTCTGATCGCGTTCTGCTTCGGCGCGCTGCTCGAGGCGCTCGCGGGCGGTGGCGCGCCTGTCGCGATTTGCGCGGTGCTGCTGATTTCGATTGGCGTTGAACCGCTGAAGGCGGCGGCTGTCTGCCTGATTGCTGATACAAGCCCGGTCGCGTTCGGCGCACTCGGCCTGCCGATTACCGTGCTCGCGAAGATCACCAAACTGCCGGTGCATGACATCAGCGTGATGGTAGGACGGCAGGCGCCGCTGCTGTCGCTGTTCATTCCGTTGATCCTCGTTTTCATCATCGACGGGCGGCGCGGGCTGAAGGAAGTGTGGCCGCTCGCGGTGGTCGCGGGCGTCTCGTTCGCGCTCGCGCAGTTCGCGGGTTCGATGCTGCTGCCGGTTGAACTCGTCGATATTGTCGCGGCGCTCGTATGCGCGGCGGCGTCGATCGGCTTCGTGCGGGTGTGGTCTATCGGCACGATCCGCACCGACCTCGCCAAGAGCCGCAATGCGGTGAGCACGACCGGCGAACACTTTGCGATGGCAGGCGGTGCAGCAATGGCCGCGACGATGACAGGCGGCGGTGAGCGTATGCCCCGTCCCGGAAGCACGCCCGCACCCGCCGCAAGGATCGACTCGACCGGCGATATCCTGCGCGCGCTCGCGCCTTATGGCGCGGTGATCCTGGTCGTGGCCCTCGCGCAAGTCGGCTTCATCGGCCATGCGCTGGGCGCCGTGACGTCCAGCTTCCCGTGGCCGGGACTTCATGTCGTCGATCCGAAAGGCGCGGCGGTATCCGCAACCGGCGCGAAGTTCGAATGGCTGCTATCGGCCGGATCGATCGTGCTGATCGCCGGGCTGCTGTCGGTGCCGGTCCTGCGGCTCGGCGCGGGCGTCGCTGTCAGGACCTACATCAAGAACCTGCACGAGCTGCGGTGGGCGGTGTTCACCGTCTGCTGCGTCGTGGGCGTCGCTTATGTCATGAACCTGTCGGGCCAGATCGTCACGCTCGGCATCTGGGCTGCCAAGGCCGGCCCGGCGTTCGCGCCGGTGTCGCCCATCCTCGGCTGGTTCGCCACTGCGCTGACCGGTTCCGATACCTCGGCGAATGCGCTCTTTGGCATGTTGCAGCTTACTACCGCTCATCACACCGGACTCTCCGACATCCTGCTCACGGCGGCCAACACATCTGGCGGGGTGGTCGGCAAGGCGATCTCACCGCAGAACCTCGCAGTCGGCGCGGTAGCAGTCGGCATGATGGGCCGCGAAGGCGTGCTGTTTCGCCGCGTGGTCGGCTGGACGGTGCTGATGATCGCGGCGCTGAGCTTGCTGGTCTATCTGCAGTCCACACCGGTCCTTGGCTGGATGGTGCCTTGATACGACGTGTTCCCGCCCGTGGGTCAGGCACGAAATCAATGAGATTCACGAGGAAAGAAAATGATGAAGCCCCTTGACGACATCACGGTCGTATCGATAGAACAGGCCATCGCCGCGCCGATGGCAAGCCGCCATCTCGCCGACTGGGGCGCGCGCGTGATCAAGATCGAACGGCCCGGCGCCGGTGACTTCGCGCGCAACTACGACCGCGCGATGGACGGCCTGTCGAGCCAGTTTGTCTGGGTGAACCGGTCGAAGGAAAGTCTTGCCATCGATATCAAGACGGAGTCAGGACAGGCGACGCTCGATGCGCTGCTGTCCACGGCTGACGTCTTCATCCAGAATCTCGCACCCGGTGCTGCCAAGCGGCAAGGGCTCGATGCCGGGACGCTCGTGAAGCTCTTCCCGCGGCTCATCGCATGCGATATCTCGGGCTACGGGTCGAACGGTCCGTATAGCGACAAGAAAGCCTACGATCTGCTGGTGCAGTGCGAAACCGGCTTTTTGTCGATCAACGGCACGCCCGAGACGCCGTCGAAGTGCGGCGTTGCAATCGCCGATATCGCGACCGGCATGTATGCGCTCAACGGCATCCTCATGGGCCTGCACCAGCGCGCCCGCACGGGACGCGGCATGGCGTTCGAGGTATCGCTCTTCGATGCACTGACCGAATGGATGAGCTATCCCGCCTATTACACGCGCGGCCGCGGCGAGCCGCTCGTGCGCAGCGGGGCTCGGCACGCCACCATCGCGCCGTACGGTCCGTTTCCGACCGGCGACGGGCAGACCGTTTTCTTCGGTATCCAGAATGAACGCGAGTGGCTCAATTTCTGCGACGTCGTGCTCGGCGATACGACCATTGCCACCGACCCGCGCTACGTCTCGAACACCGTTCGCCTCGCCAATCGCGAGGCCCTCGAGGCGACGATCACGCAGCGGTTCTCGAGCTGGAGCGCCGACGAAGTTCTGGCGCGTCTTGATCGCGCGGCGATCGCCAATGGAAGAATGAACGACGTCGAGACTTTGCTCGAACATCCGCAAGTGCGCGAGCGCAATCGTTATCGGAGTGTCGAGACCGAGAGCGGCCCGCACGACATGTTCCTGCCGCCTGTGATCATTCCAGGCGTTGAACCCGTGATGGGACCGGTGCCGGCAGTCGGCGAGCATACCGACGCGATCCTCGCGGAGCTTGCGAGTGCGCGGGCCACGGCGACCGGGGACGTGTCGTGATCGCCACCCGGACGGTCCTGGCCGTGCCGGGACATCGCTACCGGATGCTCGAATCGGCGGCGGCGAGTGCGGCGGATGCGGTTTTCATCGACCTCGAGGATGCGGTACCGCCGGCACAAAAGGGCGAAGCTTTGAAGCTTGCGGTGCGCGCGCTCGCGGAACTCGATTGGGGCGCCAAGCACCTGATCGTGCGCATCAATGCCCACGAGCGGGGTGTCGATGAACACGAGGTGCGCACGCTCTCGACCGACGCGCCGAGGCTCGATGCGTTGCTGGTGCCGAAGGTGGAGGCGCCCGGAACGGTAGTCCACGTGGCGGCACTCGTGGCACATCGCATCGGGTCCGCGCGCCCGGTCGGAATCGAAGCGCTGATCGAAACGGCGCGTGGCGTGGTCGATGTCGATGCCATTGCCGCATCGAGCCCGGCACTCACGGCGCTGCACTTCGGTGTCGGCGATTTCTCTGCGTCGATTGGCGCGCGCAATGTGGAGATCGGCGGCACGCATCCGGGTTACGCCGTGACCCGCCGTGACGAAGCCGGCAACTATCAGGCCGCACCGCTGGATCTGTGGAGCTATCCCATGATGCGCATCCTGGTTGCGGCGCGCGCGTTCGGACTCCGCGCGATCGATGGCCCCTGTGGTGCGTTTCGCGACCCGATGCTCACGCGTGCCTGGGCGTTGAAAGCGGCGGCAATGGGCTATGACGGCAAGCAGGTGATCCACCCGGACCAGATCTCGCCGACGCTGGAGGCATTCGTGCCAACGCCAGCGGAAGTGGAAGCGGCGCAGCGTACCATCGCGGCGATGGTCGATGCAGAGGCGGCGGGAATGGCGGCGGTGTCGATCGACGGAAAGATGGTCGACTTCGCAAACGTTCGGATGGCTAGGCGGATCATCGCTATGGCCGGACATGAGCGTTCGGGTGCCGAGCCTTTATTACGCAGTGGGCAGATTTTCACTCGGTCCGGAATTGATTAGTCAGCACCGCGTGAGGCGGCTTTATCATGCATGGATACCACTGGTTTGACGAGCTTTCATGCCGCGATGTTCCGACGGATCCGGTAAAAATAGCCGAAATAGCCGAGGCGGCTAATTTTTATAGGATAGCTCATTGAACTGAAAAGATCACGTTCCAAACGGCCGGTATGGCCGTGTCTATGAGGTCGAGCGTCGCGAGATCGAACTGCACCTTGCGAATGCGATGCTGCGCTAATTAAAATTAGTAACAGACGAACCGGAGAGCCCGTTGCAGGAATAGGGCTCTTGCCCTAAGCAGTGCCTCCGACTGTCAGCCCGTCGATTCTGAGGGTCGGCTGTCCGACGCCTACCGGCACGCTCTGCCCTTCCTTGCCGCACACGCCCACACCGCTGTCGAGCGACATGTCGTTGCCAATCATGGTCACACACTTGAGCGACTCCGGACCGCTACCGATCAGCGTCACACCCTTTACCGGATACGTGATCCTGCCGTTCTCGATCATGTATGCCTCGGACGCCGAGAATACGAACTTGCCATTGGTGATGTCGACCTGGCCACCGCCGAAATTCACCGCATACACGCCATTTTTCACTGACGCCAGGATTTCACCCGGGTCCTTGTCGCCGTCGAGCATGTATGTATTGGTCATGCGCGGCATCGGCAGGACAGCGTACGACTCGCGCCGCGCGTTGCCCGTCACGTGCGTCTTCATGAGACGTGCATTCAGTGAATCCTGCATGTAACCTTTAAGGATGCCGTCCTCGATCAACATGGTGCATTGCGTAGGATTGCCTTCGTCGTCAATATTCAGCGAACCACGCCGGTTGGGCAGCGTGCCGTCGTCGACAACCGTCACCCCCTTGGCCGCAATCCGTTCGCCGATGCGTCCCGCAAACGCCGACGATCCCTTGCGGTTGAAGTCGCCTTCCAGACCATGGCCGATCGCTTCGTGCAGCATCACGCCCGGCCAACCCGGTCCGAGTACGACGGTCATCGCACCGGCAGGCGCGGGGCGGGCATCAAGATTCGTCAGAGCAGTATGCACCGCGTCGTCCACATAGCGCGTCAGGATCTCGTCGGAAAATCCGCGGTAGTCAAAACGGCCACCGCCGCCTGCACGGCCGCTTTCCCGCCGGCCACGCTGCTCGGCAATCACGTTGACCGACATGCGCACGAGGGGCCGTATATCAGCGGCGAACATACCGTCACTCCGTGCAATCAATACAACGTCGTGCTCACCCGTCAGGTCCACAGTGACCTGTGTAATCCTCGGGTCCTTGCTTCGTGCCAGTTTCTCAACTCGTTCGAGCAATGTCACCTTCGTGCTGGCGTCCAGCGATTGCAGTGGATTCGACGAGCTGTAAAGCGGGGAAGAGACAGGTGGGAATACACTCGGTCCAACGTCGACACTATGCGCTGCGCCACTGCGGGCGATTGTGCGAGTCATGCTCGCCGCCCGCGCAAGGGCGGGCGCGGAAAGGTCTTCCGTGAATGAAAAAGCGCTCTGGTCGCCGCGCACCGCCCGCACACCCACACCCTGTTGCATGGCGGAGGACGCTGTTTTCACGATGCCCTCCTCCAGATGCCACATCTCCCGATGTCGGCTCTGGAAATACAGGTCAGCAAAGTCCACGCCCTTCACCGAAATTTCGGCAAGCGTACGCGTCAGAAGGGCGTCGTTGAGACCATGCCGTTCGAGGAACTGGTGCCGGGCTACGGCCAGCGCCACATTGGGGCTGCTGCGCTGAGAATTATCGTTCATGGCAACCTCTGGTCAGCATTTAGAGGCCTGCGACGCGCATGCGATCAACGAGGATGGATCCAGTGCGTATGGGCCTGATATGTACGTCGGCGCCCACCGCGACAATGCCTTGCAGCATCTGCCTGAGATTGCCGGCGATCGTGATCTCATGCACCGGATGTTGGATCTGTCCGTTTTCGACCCAGAAGCCTGCGACGCCTCGTGAGTAATCACCAGTGACGAGGTTGACACCTTGCCCCAGCAGATTGGTCACCAGGAGGCCCCGGTCGAGACGTCGGAGCATGGCAGTCAAGTCGTCATCGGACCGGGTAAGAGTGCTCGTCAAATTCATATTGTGGGGACCGCCTGCGAAGCCGGTGCTCGCCATACCGAGCTTCCTGGCCGAATAGCCGGATAAGAAGTAGCCGTTCAGCACACCGTCGCGCACGACATCTCTTGCGACGGTGCGCACGCCTTCACCATCGAATGGAGCGCTCGCCAAACCACTCAGCTCGTGAGGTGTTTCGCTTAGGCGCAAGTGTCCGGCAAGCACAGTCTGACCCAAGCTATCCAGTAAGAAGCTCTGCCTGCGATAAATCAAATCGCCCGAAGCGGCATCGACAAGGGCGCCGATTAAGGATGATGCTACGGGTGCCTCGAACAGTACAGGCCACATGCCGGTAGCTATTCTGCGTGCATCGAGCATGGCGTGCGCCCGCTCGGCGGCACGGCGTCCGATCCGTTCGGGCGCACCCAGTTCGCTCGACTTCCTGCGCACTATTCCCCAATCGCTGCCTTGCATACCGCCTGCATTTCTGGCGATGATGGAGCAGTTGAGCCGATGTAACGAGTGCCTGTATCCGCCTCGGAAACCGCGGGAAGTCGCGAGCGCAAACTGCCCGTGATGGGCGACTACGGAGGCGCCATTGCAATTGACAATGGTCTCGCCAAAATCACGCGCGGCGCTTTCCGCACGCAGCGCCAGTTCAATGGCCTCGTCGGTGGACAGGACCCACGGATGGTAGAGATCCAAGTCGGGGGGAGCAGTTTCTAGCCAGCCGGCTTCAGCGGGCCCGGCGAAGACATCGGCACCGCTGTATTGCGCGATGTGCCACGCAGCCTCCAGGGCCGCCGTCAATGCCGCTGACGACAAGTCAGAGCTCGATGCGGACCCTTTGCGTGCGCCGTTGTACACGGTCAAGGCGACACTCTGGGTGCCGCTGCGCTGCAACGTCTGCGCCCGCGCATTGCGTACGCTGACCGTAAGTTGGTCAGATTCGCTCACGCGCACGACCGCATCGCTAGCACCGCGTTGCAATGCCGCGTCCAACAGGAAGCTTGCAACACCGTCGAGCTTTGCGCGCTCGTGGGCGAAAGGTTCTTGACCAGTCGCGTGAAGTGACGATGGCGCCGCGCCCGGCTCGTCGATAGAAAGCACAGCTATCCTCATGAAGTCTTGGATATCTGACCAAACTGCGTCAGGATGAAGGCAGTCGCCGCCTCAGTGAAGTCGGCAAATATTTTGTTCTGGTGATCCTGCCAGGCGTCGGCGCGCACCCAAAATGCAGGTTCCAGCTCTCTCGCCGCCTCAAGGGACTGCTTTAAACGAGTGATCCATTCCTTTTGCCATTCGGCCAGTGCCTCAGGCGGCTCCTTAACCCGAGGGCCCGTCGCTTCCATCGCTTCCCTGCTACAGTTGGCCTTGATCTCGATCAGCTTCGCTTCTTCCTGATCGCTCCATCCGACAAACGCCTCATAGTCCCGTGCGGCAAGACGCGGTGGGCTTAACAGCAATTGAACGACATTGATGCGCGAAAGCGGCGCACTCACCGGCTCGAACAAGTCAGCAAGATGAGCGGCGCGTCCGGGCAGATCGTTCGAATCGCCCAAATAGGTCTTGACGGGCTGGGTTACGCCGGCCACTGCGATCGCGTCCCGCGCGAGCAACTCCCACGACGCATTGGGACTGTAAGCGGCACTCGCTAACTCCTGCTCGTGCAGCTCGAAAATTCGCGCGAACAGTGCCTGACCCGGGCCTAACTCGACATGCCGTCGAATACCCCAGATTCGGTCGTAAAGCAGCCAGTGAGCAAGCGCCATCTGCGCGTAACCCAAATCAACGCCGATGGGAATCGCCTCGTATAGGGCGACAAGACGCGCCTTAGGTAGCGAGCCGTCTCTCCTGCCAAGTTCATAGAGTATGTCTATGGCCCCTCCCAAGGCTTCGGGCACGCCCAGCGATTCGGCAAAACGGCCGTTCTGACCGGCGGCCATATTCGAGGGTTTGTCATGCACTCCCAGCATGGCCTCGCGCAGACGGTTCAAACATGCGTCCTTGAGCGCCGGATGGCCATGAAAACTCAGCGACGCCGTGACAGTCGGGACCGTTCCGTCCTCAACCACCATGGGCGCCGTGGGGAATGCGCCCACCGCGTTTTCTGCCAGCACACGGACGCGCAAAATTGAAGGCCCACTCGCCCGATCCTGCACTTCACCACCCGCGAATGCCATCAGCGTCGGGATGCTGCGCACGCCAAACAGCTTTTTCGTTTCCGGATGATCGTCGATGTTCAGCTTGACGACGCGCAGCTTGCCGGCGTATTGCTTTGCAAGTGCTTCGAGTTTCGGTGCAAGTGCGAGACAAGGTGCGCACCACGGGGCCCAAAAATCTAGCAACACAGGAAGCTCGGATTGCAATACGTCGATATCGAACGTGGCATCCGTGGTTTCGAAAATCAGATCACTCATCAACAAGTTCCTCATGAATCGTGGATAGAACGCGTGAAGCGCTCTAGCGCACTGCATTTAAGCAGGCAGAGCTCGAACCCTAGCCGTGGCGACGACTCAGCGACTGCTTCCGCGCTGCGGCGAAGTGAGACACTGGGTATGAGCAACCCTGAGAAAGCGGCGGATATTCAGTTGTTACATTCGTTGTTCTTCTCTCGGTCCTACACGCTTGTAGTTTTGCCGAGTAACGGACAATCCGGGCCCTACAGCAGCGCTCGCAAAATTCCAAGCTCAATTGTTCGGCCGCCGCAGTGGCAAACGCGTCGCGTTCGGTGAACTCCAAGAAACTTCGAAGCGATGTTGTATCAGCGATCGACGTGTAGAACTTCCATATGAGCGCGGAACTGCGCCGGGACGCTTTCTTTCCAAGATTTCAAACCTGCTCCTTGCCTGTCGATCTCAAAATTCCCCGTAGTCGAAAGCAGATCTACTCCCGTTGCGTTACTTCGAATCGGATCACGCCCCTCCTCGTTTGCACGCCATCTACGTGGTTCCGTCGCCGCCATAGTGTCAACACGTGCATGATCAAAACGCCACATCCGAACCCGCACCCTGCATGGATCAAGAACAGCATGCTTTTCGGTTCCGGTTAAAAATGTCGCGTTGTTGTCCGCGATTGACCGCACTTCAGTCGTGCTAGCGCTTGCGCGGTACACAATGCTGACGGAGAAAACTGCTTACTGGGCCTTAA
>NZ_JAAVUQ010000069.1 GCF_018449515.1 Caballeronia sp. dw_19
GCACAGTGGCTAATAGTGATAAAGAGAAAATCCGACTCTCGCAGACCACTAACGCCGAAAGCACCACCCCGGCACTGACCCCGCCCACTAACCCCAGAACCGACCACCCCAGCATCAACCCCAACCACTAACCCCCGACCAACCCCGTTTATCTCACGCTCGTTTGCCTTCGCCGACGGCATCAAGGCATGGGCGTTTCAACTTTTAACCTGAGCCTTAATTCAAGTCCATTGCTCCAGCAATGGACCTTCGCGCCCTCCAACGGGATCGCTGCGTGGAAACGGCAACGCTTCCATTGCAGCGATTTCTTCCCCGGATAGCGCGTCACGCCGGATATCCCATTGCTGGCCCTCGGGATATGCGCCGACGACCTGAAACCGTCCCTCCGTCGCTTGCAGGCAGTGGCCGCTTCCTGCTGGAAGCAGCACGACATCGCCAGCTTCCAGTGAGACAACCAGACCGCCCGGTCCGCCAACGATCACCTCCGCTTTTCCCGATATTACCCCCAGCACTTCATGCGCCGTGGAGTGGAAGTGGTGGTAGTCGAAGATGCTGTCGCGCCACTGCGGCGGCCATTCATTGCGAGCGAACAGCGCTTCGAATGCCGGGCCGAGGTCCTTGCGGGAAGGGTCAAGCGCGCGGCGATAAATCAGTACCGGCAAGTGCCGGTTGTTCGGGACCCAGGCGTGCGGTGTCAGCCTGAAGATTTCATAGTCGAGGTCTGAAGCCTGGCGGGCGGATTGAAGATCGTGCTTCATGAAAACTCCTTGATCGGACCAGATGACGAAGGTTCTATCCACGCCAGCTTTTTGCGTGCCCGTGCCCCGGCGCACGCCAACCGCCACTCCCCGCCATTGCGTTGAAAAAACTACTGCGCCACCGGGCGTCCAGGCGCGGTCGTTAAATCTTCCATATTCAATACTATTAACTGTCATATAGCTTTCATTAATGAAAATTACACTTCGCCTGCACCGCGTACCCCTCGACTCATGGTTTATTCGCTCAGGCGTTTCAATGACAGGGTGCGCTGGCCCCCACCCAACAGAAAACCGGACCAGACGACATGCAAGAGCAGCCCAACGTATCGCGCCGTAAAGCCCTGAAACTGCTCGTGGGCGCACCCATGCTGCCCTTGGGCGCGTTCTCCGTTTCCACGCTTTTGGCAGGCTGCGGCGGCGACAACCCGACCGCACCGGTCACGTCGGCGTCGTTCAAGTCCGCTTCGTTCGCTTCAATGGCGGCTCCGTCGCTGGTGGACACGGCCGCCATGGCGACGACCACGGTCGGCTCGACGCTCACGGTGAGCTACAGCGACGGCACCACGCAAGCCTACAAGCTCGCCTACCAGCCGTTTTTCGTAACGGGCGACATGGTGCCGAACGGCAGCGGCGGCACGACGCTCGCCGGCGGTTATTACGACATCAACAACCAGCCGATCATCGATCAATCCGTCACCGGCAAAGAGCGCCAGTTCTTCTCCGATTGCCCGGACGGCACGTCGCTGCTGTCACTCGACAAAACCACGGTTGCCGGCATCAAGGGAAAGGCCGTCTTCGCCGTCGTGCAGTTCGAATATGCGACGCGCGACCAGAGCCTCGTGTCGGTGTATGGACAGTTGCCTTCGCCTATCGCCGTGCTTACGCTCGACCAGGATCAGACCACCGGCAAACTCACGCTCGTGAAGTATCACAACGTGGATACGTCGAAGGCGAACGGGTTGTGGATCACCTGCGGCGCGAGCCTGTCGCCGTGGAACACGCATCTGTCGAGCGAAGAATACGAGCCGGACGCAACGGTCATTTCAAGCAACAGCCAGTTCAAGGCGTTCAGCACGAGTCTCTATGGCGACGCGAACCGCGCGAACCCCTACAACTATGGCCATCTCCCGGAAATCACGGTGAACCCGGACGGCACGGGCACGATCAAGAAACACTACAACCTCGGGCGCATCTCGCACGAACTGGTGCAGGTGATGCCGGACAAGCGCACCGTCATGATGGGCGACGACGCGACCAACGGCGGCCTCTTCATGTTCATCGCGGATCGGGCGGAGGACTTGTCGTCGGGCACGCTGTATGTGGCGAAGTGGGCGCAGACATCGTCGGCCGGGGCCGGCGCGGCCAACCTGACGTGGATCAGGATTGGCAGCGCGACGAGCGCGGAGATCGAAGCAATGGCTTCGAAGCTGCAAGCGTCGGACATCATGGACGTGAGCACAACGGACCCGCGCGACGCGAGCTTCACGAAGATCAATTTCAACGGCACGTTCAACTGGATGCGCATCAAGCCGGGCATGGAGAAGGCGGCGGCGTACCTGGAGACGCATCGGTATGCGGCGTATATCGGCGGGAGCATGGGCTTTACGAAGCTCGAGGGCACGACGATCAACGCGAAGGACAAGATCGTGTACACCGCGATGTCACGCATCGAGAAGTCGATGGTCAAGGGCAACGCGGCATCAACCGATGTAGCCGTCGATAAAACCATCAACGCAGGTGCGGTCTACGCGTTGAACCTGAAAACGGGGCAGCGGGACACGAGCGGCGCCGCGATCAACAGCGAATGGGTACCGGTCGACATGGCGGCGCCGGCTGCGCTGGTGGGCGAAGACCTTTCGCCGTCCGATGCGCTTGGCAATACCGCGAACCCGGCCAAGATCGCGAACCCGGACAACGTGAAGTTCTCGGAGAAGCTGCGCACGCTCTTCATCGGCGAAGATTCGAGCATGCACGTGAACAACTTCCTGTGGGCCTACAACGTGGACACGCAGACCCTGTCACGGGTGCTGTCGTGTCCGGCCGGCGCGGAATCGACTGGCCTTCATGCGGTTGACGAGATCAACGGCTGGACCTACATCATGAGCAACTTCCAGCACGCAGGCGACTGGGAAAGCCCGGTCCACGACAAGGTGAAAGCCGCGCTGGACCCGATCGTGCGGGCCAACTTCAAGGACCGCTTCGGCGCCACGGTCGGTTACCTGACCGCGGACGCGTCCAGCATCAAGCTCGCCAAAGGCTGATCGAGCGGGTCAGCTTCCTTTTTGATAACCATCGGTCAGGGTATGGAGGAACGCGATGATGTCCTTCATCTCCTGATCCGTCATCGCGGGCTTGTCGCCGAACTTGCGGTCGAACGGCGCGTCGGCCACGTCGATGTTCGCGTGGAACTGCGCCGGCAGATCGTCGTACTTGTTGACCTTGCCGTCGGCGCCCTTCGGGTAGAACTTCTGCGGCGCGGTATTGCGGTCGTTGTAGAACGACATGACGTCGTCGAGCGAATGATAGACGCCGTTATGGAAGAACACTTGCCGCGTCGCGGCGTTCCGCAGCGTGGGCGTGAGGAACATGCCGCAATACTGGGTCTGGTCCTTGATGTCGTCACGGAACGGGCCGCACACGCCCATGTCGTAGAACTTCGGATCGTGGTTGACAGCAAGCGCGGCGTTGCGCGGAACGCCGAGCGCTTCGTACTGGTAGTCGGTGAACATCGGCGGCACGCCGTCGGAACTGGGCTTGGACAAATGGCAACCGGCGCAGTTGGCCTTGTCGGGATCGTTGAAGAGGCGCAAGCCGTGCAACTCTGCTTGCGACAGGCGCGCCTTGCCCTCGAGCCAGTAGTCGTACTTGCTCGAGTACGGATGAAACGACTGCTCTTCAACCTGATAGCGCGCAATCGCAAACATGGCCTCGGAAACGGTGAGGTTCGTGCTCTGGAAAATATGCGGGCCGAACAGCTTCGTGAAGTCGTCCTTGTAAGCCGTGCGCTGCAATTTCGCGGAGACATCGGCTTCGCTGGTGTTGGCCATTTCCACGGGGTTGAGCATCGGGCCAGACGCTTGAGCTTGCAGCGTATCGGCGCGGCCATCCCAGAAGAAACCGCCTTGCGGCACCATGGCCGGCGCAGCGGGCGCGACGCCCGCGTTCTTTTGCGCCTTGGCGGTTCCTGCGGCTTGCGAGGCGAGGGCGGCGAAATCGGGCGGAGCTTCGGCTTCGCCGGCATCGGGTCCAATGCTGAAGTTAGGCTGCAGATACAGATACATCAGGGAAGGCGGCGGACGGTAGCCTTCCAGCGTCATGTGCGGTCCGCCCAACTGCACGGAGAGTTTGTTCGGCGGCCCGTAGGCGTGGTCCGGGCTGTGGCAGGACGCACACGATTGTTTCCCAGAGGCGGACAGCGACTCGTCGAAGAAAATCTTCTGGCCGAGTTGTGCGACCGCGCTCAACGGCGCGACCGGCGGACGGGAGAGTACGACAGGATTCGGATTGGCACCCGTCAGGTCTTCCACGATAGCACCCACGCGGGCCGGTACTTGCGAAGGGAAAGCGACGGCCCATCCACTAAATGCGACCGCGCCGAGAACCACGGCGGCGAGGCATCCGAGCAGGATGTTCTTCGGGCGGGGAAAGCGCGGCTTCTCGCCAGTGGCAGGGGTTACCGGGGGTATGACGGTGTGCGACATGTTGACCGGGAAGCAGAGGCAGCATTGAAAAAACGCCGCCGGCCGATTGCTCGGCGGCGACGCGGCAAGAACACTACCGTCCGCATCAGTCATCCGACGCGGACGTTCAGGCAACAATCAGATGGTGGGAACCGATGCGACCGGCGTACCCAGATTCGGATCGACGAACAGCGTCGGGTTGTTACCCGGGCCGCTGAAGTTGAACATGCCGTTGATGCTGCCGGCAGTTGCGTCGAACGAACCGCCACCGAGACGCGCACCGTTGAGCCAGTTGTCTTCAATGAAGCGAACCACCGAAGCCTGGTTGATCAGCGTGTGGTCCACGTAGTTCACCTTGGCCCACGGCGAGATCACGACGAACGGAATGCGCGTGCCCGGACCGCAGCGGCCATTCACCGGCGCGCCGTTCACACCCAGCGGAGCCGTGCCTGTGCCGCACGTGCCGGCGCCATTCACCTGGTCGGCAACTGCGTCGAACGACGACGAATTCGGGACTGCGTAAGCATGGTCGTACCAGCCGTCCGAGTCATCCCACGCCACGATCACAGCGGTGCTCGCCCAGTCCGGCTGCTGCTGCAGGAAGTTGACGATCTTTGCCGTGAAAGCCTGCTCGTCGAGCGGATCCGAATAGCCTGCGTGGCCATCCTGGAACGCCGGCGCCTTGATGAAGCTGACGGACGGATAGTTGCCGGCCTTGACGGTGGCGAAGAAGTCGTCGGTGTCGTACTGGTGATTCGCCGGTTCCGGCGTCTTGCCGTCCGCTTCAACCGACAAGCCGATCACCGCCGTCGAACTCGGGCGTGCATGCGTCGGGTTCGCCGTCGATGCGAAATACTGGAACCAGTTGTGGTGCGGGACATAGTCGGCGGTTGCCTGACCCACCACCGGCGACAGCGTGCTGCGCTTGCAACTCGTCGTGCCGTTGCTGTTCACCGTCGACAGATTGAAGCCGCCCATGAAGCCGCCCCACGAGATGTTTTGGGCGTTCAGCAAATCGCCGATGTTCTTGCCGGTCATCAACGCGGTGTCGGTCGTGCTCGAGCAGGTGTCGTTGGCCGGATCAACGTCGTTGATCAGCGTGAAGCCGCCCTGGCCGTCGTTCACGTAGTACGAACCCGTGGCCGTCGCGCTGACCGGGCCGGTGCTGAACTTGACGCGCTGCAGGCCGTTGGTCTGACCCGACACGACTTCAAGTGCGCCCGGCGTGGACGGACCGTACGTGGCCGTATAAGCGTTGTCGCTCATCGCGAACTTCTGCGCGTAGTTCCAGAGGGCGCCGACCGTGTTGCCGTCGTAGTAGCCCATGACCTGGCCCGCGGTACCGAATGCGCCTGCGCCGCCTGCCGTGCCGCTACCCGTGAACTTCGGGAAGAGGTCGGCCGCGCCGTTGTCGTAGGCGTGTTGTTCAGGCGTGTACGAGTGGTTCTGGTCGGCGGTCGCGGCTTGCGTCCGGTCCAGGCGGAACGGATTGGCTGCGGCCGTGCCGTTGGCCTGGTTCGTGAAGTTGGGGTTGGCCGTCAGCAATGTGCCGCTAAGGCCATTGATTGCCGGCGTGCCCGCTGCCGGTGTGAACGCCGGCTCGCCTGCCGGGTTCGCTGCGTTCGGATAAGTAGCGAAGTAGTGATCGAACGAGACGTTCTCGTTATAGATCACGACTACGTGCTTGATGGGGGTAGCCGTCGCGATCCGGTTCTGGATGGATTGTGACGAACCAGGGTTGCTGTTGCTGCCACCGCAGGCATATAGGCCGATAGCCATTGCCGCGGTGGGTACGCCAACCATTAAGGCTCGACGAAACATGTGCGAAGCTCCCGATGTCGTTGTTTCAGTGCTCGTTGTGGCCGCGTGGCCTTTGGGGGACGGATGCGGACTGTTCAAAGACCTTTCTTTCGATCCGAGCGCATTGGAACACTTACGGATGAACCCTAAAAGACGGTCTGCTTTCGCTGGCGTTACGTGCAAATAACAAGCAGAAAGAGTCGGTAAGGCGGGGCGTTGAAACGCGGTATGGGTTGGCCTTCAATGCCGCTGACGCGAGCACCGGATCGAGTGTCTGGTGGCCAATTTTTTTAACGCATGAAGGATCGTGCGATTCACCCGGCATGAGTCGCGCGCTTTCACGCGGACGTCACAGAGTGCTTCGATAATCGCTGCTGTAAACGTTTTCAGTTCATTCTTGCCAAAGCCCATGCACTCCACCATCAAGGACGTTGCCGCGCATTCAGGCGTCTCGATCGCCACTGTTTCGCGCGCGCTCAACGCACCGCAATTGCTGAATGCGGAGACGCTCGCCAAGGTGCGGGAGTCGATCGAAGCACTCGACTTCATGCCTAGTGCACGAGGCCGCCAGCTTCGCGGCGTGCGCACGCGGCTGGTCGGCGTGATCGTGCCGACCTTGACCAATCCCGTCTTCGCGGAGTCGCTGCAAGGCATTGATGAAGCGGCATCCGCCAGCGACTATCGCCTGATGCTGATGACCACCGCGTACGACAGCGCGCGTGAGCGCCGCGCGATCGAGACCTTGCGCGAGCAACGCGTCGACGGCCTGATCGCGACGGTGGCCGATGCCGAATCCAATCCCTTGCTGGACGAACTCGATCGTATTGGCTTGCCGTATGTGCTGGCGCATAACGACACGATGTATCGCGCGGCGGTATCGGTGGATAACCGGCGGGCAGCGCGTGACGGCGTGTGTGCGTTGTTGCAGCGTGGGCATCGGCGCATCCTGATGCTGGCGGGTTCGTTCGCGGAATCGGACCGCGCACGTTTGCGATATCGCGGTTATGAAGACGCGATGCTCGACGCCGGTCTCACTCCGCATGCGCCGCTCGAACTCGATTTCAACGCGGAAGATTTGCCGCCTTCGCTGCTCGCCCATCTCTCGGACCCCGCTCGCCGGCCCACTGCGCTTTTCTGCAGCAACGACCGCCTGGCGATGATCGTGATGCGCGGTTTGCGGCATGCGGGCTTGTCCGTGCCGCACGATATTTCGGTGCTTGGTTTCGACGGCATTCCGCTTGGCGAATGGTTATCGACCGCGCTGTCCAGCGTCGCCACGCCGAACCGCGAAATTGGCCGGTGCGCATGGCTTCATCTTGCCAGGCAGCTTGGTCTGCCCGGCGACACCCCCGGCGGCCCCGTCCCGTTCAAGTTGCCTCATAGCGTAAGAACCGGCGCGACCATCGCGCCATTGATCGATCCTGCGGCCAGAACGGCCTCCCTCGTATCGGAGAATCCTGCATGAAAATCCGTCATGTCCTGGCTACGCTGCTTGCAGCGACGGCCACCTTTTGCACGGCCGGTGCGGCGTATGCTGGCAACGCCGCCGACAGCACCGCGATCTGCTACAACTGCCCGCCGGAATGGGCGGACTGGGCGAGCCAGATTGCTGCCATCCAGAAGCAGACCGGTATCCGGGTGCCGTTCGATAACAAGAACTCCGGCCAGGCGATTGCGCAGATGATGGCCGAGCAAAAGAGCCCGATTGCCGACGTGGCGTATCTGGGTGTTTCATCGGCGTTCCAGGCGAAAGACAAGGGCCTGATTCAGCCGTACAAACCCGCAAACTGGAACGATATCCCTGCCGGCATGAAGGATCCCAACGGCTACTGGTTCGCGATCCATTCGGGCACGCTGGGCTTTTTCGTCAACAAGGACGCACTCGATGGCAAGCCGGTACCGCGCTCGTGGGCGGACCTGCTGAAGCCGGAATACAAGGGCATGGTGGGTTACCTTGATCCGTCGTCGGCGTTCGTGGGATATGCGGGCGCAGTGGCCGTGAATCAGGCGCTGGGTGGCACGCTCGATAACTTCAAGCCCGGTCTCGACTGGTTCGCGAAAATGAAGGCCAACGCGCCGATCGTGCCGAAGCAGACCGCGTATGCACGCGTGATGTCGGGCGAGATTCCGATCCTGCTCGACTATGACTTCGACGCGTATCGTGCGAAATACAAGGATCACGCGAATGTTGAGTTCGTGATTCCGAAGGAAGGCACGATCGTCGTGCCGTACGTGATGAGCCTCGTGAAGGGCGCACCGCATCAGGCGAACGGCGAGAAGGTGCTGGATTTCGTGCTGTCGGATGAAGGCCAGCGCTTGTGGGCGAACGCGTATTTGCGACCGGTGCGCGGTGGAACGCTGCCGCCTGATGTAGCCGCCAAGTTCCTGCCGGCGTCGGAGTATGCGCGCGCCAAGGACGTTGACTTCGCGAAGATGGCGGCCAAGCAGAGCGCGTTCGGCGAAGAGTATTTGCGCGTCATGCACTGACCTTCCAACGATGCAAGATTCCACCTTCTCCACCCGCGCGCGGGTCATCCTGCTGGCGCCCGCGCTTGCCGTGTTCTGCGCGTTCTGGCTGCTGCCGCTGGTCGCGTTGCTGCAGGCAAGCGCAGTGCCGGACGCGTTCACCGCGTATCGCGAGGTACTGACCAACGCGCGTTATCTGCATAGCTTGCTCGCGACGATTGCGTTGTCGCTGGCGGTGACGGCGGCGACGCTGGTGTTGTCGACCATCGCGGGGTTGTTTCTCGCGCGTCGCGAGTTGCCGGCCAAGCGTTTGCTGGTCGCACTGCTGACGTTTCCGCTCGCGTTTCCCGGTGTGGTGGTGGGGTTCATGGTGATCATGCTGGCCGGACGCCAAGGGTTGATCGGCGTCATTTCCACACGGCTTACTGGGGACCGCTGGGTGTTCGCTTATTCGCTCAGCGGCTTGTTCTTAGGCTATCTGTATTTTTCGATACCGCGTGTGATCGTTACCGTCATGGCGGCTGCAACGAAGCTGGATGCATCGCTTGAGGAGGCGGCGCGCTCGCTGGGCGCATCGCCGTGGCGGATCTTTGTGGATGTGATTATGCCGGCCCTGATGCCTGCATTGATCGCGGCCGGTGCCGTGTGTTTTGCTACCGCGATGGGCGCTTTCGGCACCGCGTTCACGCTCGCCACCGACCTCGACGTATTGCCGATGACCATCTATACCGAGTTCACGCTGAACGCGAATCTTGCGACAGCTGCGGCGTTGTCGATCGTGCTCGGTCTTGTAACCTGGGCCGTGCTGGCGGTCGCTCGCAGCCTCACCGGCGCGACTGTCGCCGCTACCGCATGAGGATGCCGATGCCTGAGTTCCTGAAACCGCGTCGTCTGCTCGTTGCCGGGCAATTGCTGCTGACACTCGCGCTGGTTGCGTTCATGGTCGTGCCCGTGGTGATGTCGGTGATGGCTGGATTGACCGTCAACTATTTTCGCGGCGTGTCGAGTGGGCTGACGCTCAAATGGCTCGATCAGGTGTGGTCGATGTATCAGGGTTCGGTCTGGTTATCGATCGAGATCGCGCTCGCGACACTTGCCATCACGCTCGCTATTGGCGTGCCCGCAGCGTATGCGCTGGCACGGAGCAATACGCGCTGGGCGCGCTTCGTCGAAGAATTGCTTGTCCTGCCTATCGCGTTGCCGGGACTCGCTACGGCACTGGCGTTGTTGTCCGTATATGGTGGCTGGAGCGCGTTTCGCTCGAGCATGTGGTTCATCGTCGCCGGCCACGTGGTCTTTACACTGCCGTTCATGGTGCGCTCGGTCGCCGCCGTCTGCGCGGGAACCGACCTCCGGACAATGGAAGAAGGGGCGGCGAGCCTGGGCGCGTCGTTCACGCAGCGCTTCCTGACAATCGTGCTGCCGAATGCGCGTCCCGGTATTGTTGCCGGCGCGCTCGCGGTGCTGACTTTGTCGATAGGCGAATTCAACCTGACATGGATGCTGCATACGCCCGACACCAAGACACTGCCGGTCGGACTCGCCGATGCGTACGCGTCCATGCGTCTTGAAGTCGGCAGCGCCTACACCATTCTGTTCTTGCTGATGACCTTGCCGTTGCTGATTGCGATGCAGTGGCTGGGTGTCGATCCGGCTGGAGCGCAAAGTGCTCGCGCCGCAGCAAAACGCAAGCGCGCGTTGTCGCAAAGCGGCTCGACCGGGCAGTCCCTTATTCAACCGTCCCAACCTGTAGAGACTGCACGATGAGACTCGAAGCTGTTCCCGTCACCCTCAGCCGTTGCGCGAAAACGTTTCGCGGGCAGCGTGTGCTCGAACCCGTCGATCTCAGCATCGAACCGGGCGAGACGCTGGTGCTGCTCGGACCGTCAGGCTGCGGCAAGACGACTACGCTGCGGCTGATCGCGGGGCTGGAAAAACCCGACGCCGGGGGCCGCGTGAGTTTCGGTGCCGATGATGTCACGGCGTTGCCTATCGAGCGCCGTCAGGTCGGCATGGTGTTCCAGAACTACGCGCTGTTTCCCAATCTCACCGTGCGCGGCAACGTGGGTTATGGCTTGCGGATCCAGAAGGTCGAGGTCTCGGCGGCGCGTCGCCGGGTGGATGAATTGCTGGAGATGACCGAGCTGACCGCGCACGCGGACAAGCCGATTACCGAGTTGTCCGGCGGCCAGCGCCAGCGTGTCGCGCTGGCTCGGGCGCTCGCGCCGAGGCCGCGAGTATTGTTGCTTGATGAACCGCTGACCGCACTCGACGCCCGCCTGCGCGAAACCTTGCGCGCCGAGATGAACGCGTTGCTGCGCGAACTTCGCGTGACCAGCATCTATGTCACGCACGACCAGTCCGAAGCGATGGCGCTCGCTGACCGGATCGTGGTGATGAGCGCCGGGCGCATTGAGCAATGCGGTACGCCGCGGGAGATTTACTACCAGCCGGCGAGCCGCGCGGTGGCGCAATTCATCGGCACATTGAACCGGGTGGCGGGCGAGTGCCGCGATGATGCATTCGTCACGCTTGGCGGTACGATTAGCGTGACGGGACTGGTCGCGCAACTGCGTGCGCGGGATGGTGCACGAGACGGCGCACGCTCAGAAATTTTCTTCCGGCCGGAAGATGCGGTGCTTGTCGATCCGCAGTCGGCGCAGTTGCGCGGCGCGGTGGAGTCGGCGCTGTTTTTGGGTGAACGCACCCGCTTGAAAATCAGGGACGCGGCGCCGGATGCGTTGATTGTCGATGTGCCCGGCCGCGTTGAACTGGCGCAGGGAACCGCCGTGGGGATATCGGTGCGCGACGAGGGCTGGGTCGCGCTGCACTGATCCCATCGCTTCAGTTCTAACAAGGAGATGCCATGCTGCTCGCTCAAATCACCGATTTACATATCAAGCTTCCCGGTGTGCTCGCGTATAAAAAAGTCGATACGGCAGCCTGTCTGCGCGCTTGTGTCGAACGTCTCAACGCACTGAGTCCGCGTCCGGATGCCGTGCTGGTGACGGGGGATCTGACGGATTTCGGAACCGCCGATGAATACCGCCATCTGGCGGCGTGTCTGAAACCGTTGGAAATGCCGGTGTATCTGATGGTCGGAAATCACGACGATCGCGCGGCGTTGCGCGAGGTTTTCGATGCGCGTTATTTGCACGAAAGCGGTACCGGTAACGACTTCGTGCAATACGCGTTCGATCTGCGAGGTGTGCGGGTTATCGCGCTGGATTCACAGAAGCCGGGGGAGAGCCCAGGTACGTTATGCGACGCGCGTCTTGCGTGGCTTGAGCATCAGTTGGAGGCCGCTGACGGCCTCCCGGTGATTGTCGCGTTGCATCATCCGCCGTTCGCTACCGGTATCGGGCATATGGACGACATGGCGCTTGACGCGCAGGCCGCGTCGAGGCTGGAGGCGCTGATTTCGCGGTATCCGAATGTGGAGCGCGTTTTGTGCGGACATGTGCATCGGCCGGTGCATAAGCGCTTCGCTGGAACGATCGCTTCTATCGCACCGTCGACCGCGCATCAGGTGGTGCTTGATCTGCATGTGGATGCACCGTCGGCGTTCGTGCTCGAGCCGGGTGCGTTTGCCTTGCACTATTGGACGGATGGTGTGGGGCTCGTGTCGCATCACGAATACGTCGAGCAGTTCGATGGGCCGTATCCATTTTTTGATGACGATGGGGCGTTGGTTGATTGAGGGTTTAGCCGGTTACTTTTCCCGGCGCCAGCGACCCCACTCTCACGATCAACCCACCCCCGTCCTCACGATTGCGCACCGCGAGCGTAGCCCCATGTCGCCCTGCAATGCTCGATGCAATCGCGAGTCCAAGCCCGCTGCCCGCCCCCTGCGCACCGGCACCGCGATAAAACCGGTCGAACACCCGGTCCAGTTCATCGAGCGCAATGCCTGTACCTGTATCGACCACTTCAACGCCCAGGCCTTGTGCATCGCGCGTGAGTATCACGTCGACTTTGCCACCTTCGGGCGTATGACGTATCGCGTTATCGATCAGGTTATTCAGCAAGATACCTAGCGAATGTTCGTCGCCCAGTACGACATAGTCGTCCGATGCATCGCGCAAACGCTCCTCCAATCCCAGATCAATACCCTTGGCCTCCGCCAGCAACGACAGATCACTCACTGACCTTTCCGCGAGACGGCGCAGACTCATGGTCGCCACCGACGCCGTCCGGTTCGCGTCCTCACGCGCCATCGCCAATAACTGATGTGCCAGATGAATGATCCGGTTGAGCCGTCCCTCAAGACGCTCGAGCGTCTGGCCATCGTCTTGCAATGTGCCGTCACGCCGGGCCGCCTGAAGCTGCAGCTTCAACGCGGTCAGCGGCGTGCGCAATTCGTGCGCCGCGTCGGCAACAAAGATTCGCTGCGCCTGCGACGCGTCGTTCAAACGCAGCAGCAAGTCATTCAACGCATCGACCAGTGGACGGATCTCGACCGGCACACGGGCGCCAGCCTGCAACGGTTCAAGCGAGTCAAGCGAGCGCCGCGATAACGCACGCGACAACCCACCGATCGGCGCAAGCCCCCGGGCCACGACAAACAACACCAGCGCAATGGTCACCGGCACCACCAGGGCCAGCGGCCACAACGTGCGCCAGGCGAGCCGCAGCGCAAGATCTTCGCGAACGGAGAACGGTTGCGCCACCTGGATGTACCGATCCGGCTGCTGGAGGCCAAACACGCGCCATCGATATTCACCGCGTTCAATCGACTGGAATCCTTCAGCGATACGCGGCAACGCCGGCTCCTTGAGCGAGTGGTAAACAAGCTGGCCTTGCTTGTCCCAGATATCGATCGCAATCAGGTCGTCGGCTATGCCGTCGAACTCGTGGCTGCGCTGCTCAGCAGCGTCGGCAGTGGCAATATTCGCGGGCAACGACAGCGCGACGGTGCGCAGCTCGTAGTCGAATAACTCGCCCGCTTCGCGGCGCGCGGTGTGAAAGATGCCGTAGGCTGCCACTAGCGACGTGGCGGCCAGTCCGAAGATCAGCCAGCCGAGCAGCCAGCGGCGGATGGATGTCATTCGATTCCCTTGAGCCGGTAGCCTACGCCCCGGATCGTCAATATCTGCTCAGCGCCAATCTTGCGCCTGAGACTGTGGACATGCACCTCAATGGTATTGCTGCCCACTTCCTCACCCCATCCGTACAGCTTCTCTTCCAGTTCCGCGCGCCTGAATACGCGTGTTGGTTCTTCGATCAGCACCTGAAGCAACGCGAACTCGCGCGGCACCAGCGGCAACGGCACACCGGCCTTGCTCGCCTCGTGCGAGGTGGGATCGAGGGCAAGTTGGCCATGTGTATAGATGGGCTGCTTTTGTCCGGTACGACGTCGCAGCGCCGCGCGCACGCGTGCGGCGAGTTCGTCGAGATCGAAGGGTTTCATGAGGTAGTCGTCGGCGCCTGCATCGAGCCCGCGAACGCGGTCATCCACGGCATCGCGTGCGGTCAGGATGATGACGGACGCCGCGCCGCCTGCCTTGCGGTACGTGTTCAACACCTGGATGCCATCGCGTTTCGGCAAGCCGAGGTCGAGCAGTACGAGGTCGTACACACCATTGGCAAGCGACAGCTCGGCGGCGCGGCCGTCCGCCGCCCAATCGATCGCATAACCCAGCCGGCGCATGGAGTCGAGCACGGTCTCGGCAATCATCTCGTCGTCTTCCACCAGTAATAGCCGCATTGTGAAGTCTCCTGGTCTTGCCTATAAGTGTCGAGCATGAATTGTCTGTGGCAGGTGCTTAAGCGTTCCTTAAGCGTCCTTTAAGCACGGGCTTCCTGGAATCAACCCCTCTTTCGACGAACCTTGCCAATGAACAGTGATCCTTAACATATCCTTATCTGGAAACGGGCAGCGTTAGCGACACGACCAGCGCTGGAATGTCCTTAAGCATCGCTTAAGCCCATGCATTCCACACTGCGTGTAACTGTGTGTAATAATTTGTCCCCGTCCTGATTATTTCGCTGACACAAAGCTGCATTAATGAATATTCAAAACGCCCGCCGCTGGGCGCCACGAGGCAAGCGAGTGTGGTTACTGAGCGCGCTGGCGCTTTGTGTCGCGAGCGGGGTAAGACTCGCCTTGCACCCGGTCCTGGGTCCCGTCATGCCGGGTGTCGCCTTCTGTATAGCGGCGGCAATGGTCGAATATTTTTTTGGTCTCATCCCCTCGCTGACGGTCATGCTGTTGGGACTAGGCATTGCGGATTACCTGTTCGTGCCACCTTACGGCCAGATTGCAGTCATCGATCGCGCCGACGTCATGCTGGCGATTTCTTACCCGCTCGTGACGCTATCGACCATTACCCTTATTGAACGGCTGCGGCGCGCGCAATTCAGCGCCGAACTGATCGCGGCAGTGGCGCTTTCACGCTATGAAATGCTGCTGCGCGCCGATAACGACCGTGCGCTGTCGCGCCGGGCGGTGGACGAAACGCATCGGCTGGTGCGGCATCTTCCGCATTACCACGACGCCATTATCTTGCTGCAGGCGGTCGATCGCAATGCGGCGCAAGGCGCGAAGGAAATGGCGCCCGGGCGGCTTTTTGCCAATGCCCATCCTGATGATATAGAACGGCTTCAGCGTGGTTTGCAACCGGGGCGGCATCGCGTGCGCATTGGTTCGGGCGACGGCATGCATAAACTCGTGGAATGCATCTGCGAGCGTTTTACCACGCACGCCGGTGAGTTTCTGGTCCTGCGCAGGATTGACTAGCGTGACCAAGGAAACGCCCGCGTTGAACGCTTCGACCTTCTACTCCGGCAGCGACCATGCAGTCCTGATGCTGCACGGCCTGTCCAGTTCGCCGCTCGAAATGCGCCATCTCGCGCGATACCTGAACAGCGAAGGGCTCACCACGTGCGCCCCCAACCTCCACGGTTACAGCGCGGGCACGCCGGAATTACGCATGGAAGCATGGGTTGCGGCCGCGGTCAGGGAATTCGATGCGCTGAGCGAGCGTTACCCGCGTGTATCCGTGTGCGGCCTTTCCATGGGCGCGACGCTCGCACTGGCGCTCGTGTGTGAGCGGCCCAGCGCGCAGGCTATCGTGCTGCTGTCCGTCACGCTTGACTACGACGGCTGGGCGATACCGTGGTATCGCTTCCTGCTCGGCTGGGCCTATTACACGCCGATGCGCAATCGCTGGCGGTATCGCGAGGAAGCGCCGTTCGGACTGCGCAACGAGGCATTGCGCGCGAAGATCGGCCGGGCAATGCAGCGTAACGACTTGAGCGAAGTCGGCCCGTCGAGCATCTCGCTCCCCGCGCTTCATGAGGCCAGCCGCCTTGCAGCGAGCGTGAAAAAATCGCTGGCGGCGCTCAAGAACGATTGCCTGCTGATCCATGCGATCGACGACGAAACATCCAGCCCGCGCAACGCGCAGTTCGTTGCTGCGAACGTGGGTTCGACGGTTCTGCGCACCATCTATCTCGACGATTCGTACCACATGATCACCTCCGACAACGAGCGGGAAATCGTTGCCCGCGAGACAGCAGTTTTTCTCAAGGAAAGCGAGGCTGCCAGCAGTGCCGAAGGTGGCGCGAAGCCGGTGGTATCGAAGGCGCTGGCCCGACGCCTCCGGCAGATGGCATCCATCAGCAAATAAAGCCTGGGCGGCAGCCCGGCGGCGACCCAGAGCGGCGCTGAAGCTTTCAAAACAATTTTCGGTAACTGAACGCTCCGCGCGCGGATAAGCGTCGCTTAAGCATGTCTCGCGCACTCTATGGTCAACGTGGCGTGGTTTTCTCTCGCCTGACGCAGTGCCGTATTCCGCGTTGCCGGTCGACATGAACGCCGCATCGGATGGAATCGGGTTTGTTCGAGATTGAAAGAAAATTCCGCTTGGCGCGAGCCAGAAGAGACTGTCATGCAAACCACCCTGTCGATCACATTGCGCGCCCATGCGGTGCTCTTGTCGGCGTCGGTGACGGTGCTGACGGCGGCATGCCTTTGCATCGTCTTGCTGCTGCACGTGCCGTTGGGCCATCCCGGCACATTTGGACTCAGGGCGACGATATTCGTTATCGCGGTGCTCGGCGCGCTTTATGTGCGGCATAGGGCAAGCTGCGCGTTCAGCGCAGCCTTGCAGGCGCGTCAGATCGGCTTGAGCGACGTCAACGCGAACGGTATTTCCATCAGCGACGACTGTCCGCACGCGTGGCTTGTTCAGATGTACGCGGAGCTTTGTCCGGCGGCGGCGCGTCGGCAAATCGCGTCCAGGTAATGCACATGCGACGTGCGTTGCTCGAAGACGGTGGACCGACGGCGTTACAAACCCTTCGCCAATCCACCGTCTTTTTGTTTAAATCAGGCGCGGGGTACGCACCTGATTTAAACGGTCCAGCCTGCGCTCAAAAGTAATGGCAGACGTAGTCGACAGTTTCAATCACTTCAATCTCGAAGCTCGTGTTGCCGGGCACGGTGATGGACTCGCCGGCGCTATATTCACGCCACGCTTCCTCTCCCGGATTGCGCACGCGGCATCGTCCGGCGTTGACATCGATCTGTTCCGGCGCTTGCGTCGAGAACGTCAGCAGCGCCGGGAAAATGACGCCTAGCGTTTTGCGAGTGCCATCGGCGAGCAGGATGGTATGCGAGACACATTTGCCATCGAAGTAGATGTTGGCGTGCTTGATGATCGAGACGTTGTCGAATTGTGCGGTCGTTGTCATGCGTGGAAATTCCTATGGTCCGGTTTGTTGGCCGACGGTATGGGGCTTAAGCCGCCGGCACGGTGATCTGTCTTAATCGTATCGCCAGGCTCGGGATCGGCATGGCCGAACCTTGACGCGTGGTTTGCTGCCCCGCAAAACATAGTCATTATTCTTCAGCTTGGCAATGGCTCCGTGCACGCGCCATGCGCCCGGCCGGCCACGCGCGGACATGCTAGATAGGGAAACTGGTTGTCGACAGGATTTCCTTCAGGACCATGAAGGTCCTGACCTGGCGCACACCGGGCAAGTACAACAACTGTTCGGCATGCAGGCGGTTAAAGCTCTCGCTGTCGCGCGTGCGTACCAGCATGAAGCAGTCGAACTCACCCGTCACAATGTGGCACTCCATGCATCCCGAGACCTTTTGAGCAGCTTTTTCGAACGCGGCGAAGGACTCCGGCGTCGAGCGGTCAAGCACCACGCCGATGATCATCAACATGCCCGCGTTGAGCTTCTTTGGCTCCAGCAACGCTACGATTCCCCGAATTAGACCCGCTTGTTTAAGACGCTCTACGCGGCGTAAACACGCCGGCGCACTCAGGTTCACCTTGGCCGCGAGCGCAACATTGGAAATAGAGGCGTCGCGCTGAAGCAGCCTGAAGATCGCGCGGTCGACGCGGTCCAGCTCGGCGCCCGATTGACCGCTTACACGTGAGACAGAACGAACTTTTGTTGCGCTCATAGCTATTCCTTCACACATTAATTACGCTGACTAGACATTCATTCAGTGAGAATTAAACAAACGACAATTTAATCGCAACCCTGCTTCAGTCAAAGTTTTTTACCATACTTCTCATCGGCGCAAATTAATGCGGCGACTTGGCTGCCTATTGGAGCGACACATGAACCTCAAGAAATTTCCCCGTCACACGCTCACTTTCGGGCCGACGCCGATCCAGCCGCTCGCACGGCTGTCAGAACATCTCGGCGGCAAGGTCGAGCTCTATGCGAAGCGCGAAGACTGCAACAGCGGCCTCGCATTCGGCGGCAATAAAACCCGCAAGCTCGAATACCTGATCCCCGAAGCGATCGCGCAAGGCTGCGACACGCTCGTCTCCATCGGTGGGATTCAGTCGAACCAGACGCGTCAGGTCGCGGCCGTTGCTGCTCACCTCGGCATGAAGTGCGTGCTGGTGCAGGAAAACTGGGTGAACTACTCGGACGCGGTGTATGACCGCGTTGGCAATATCCAGATGTCGCGGATCATGGGCGCGGATGTGCGCCTGGTCGCGGACGGTTTCGACATCGGCTTTCGCAAGAGCTGGGAAGACGCTTTGGAAAGTGTACGGAAGGCGGGCCGCAAGCCTTACGCGATTCCGGCGGGTTGTTCGGACCATCCGCTAGGCGGCCTGGGCTTCGTGGGTTTTGCGGAAGAAGTGCGCCAGCAGGAAACGGAGCTTGGTTTCAAGTTCGACTACATCGTGGTCTGTTCGGTCACGGGCAGCACGCAGGCCGGCATGGTCGTGGGTTTTGCGGCGGACGGACGCGCGGATAGGGTGATCGGTATCGACGCATCGGCCAAGCCTGAAAAGACCCGTGAGCAGATCCACCGGATCGCGCGGCAAACGGCTGAGCAAGTGGAGCTGGGACGTGACATCACGTTGAACGATATCGTGCTGGATGAACGGTATGGCGGACCCGAATACGGTTTGCCGAACGAAGGCACGCTTGAGGCCATCCGCCTGTGCGCGAAGCTGGAGGGCATGTTGACCGACCCTGTGTACGAAGGCAAGTCCATGCACGGCATGATTGATAAGGTGAAACGCGGTGAGTTTCCGGACGGCTCGAAGGTGCTGTATGCGCATCTTGGCGGCGTGCCGGCGTTGAACGCTTATAGCTTCCTCTTTCGCGAAGGTTGATCGTGTGAGCGTTCAGGGCTGGGTCTCGCAGTTGACGACCCTGTCCGTTCTCGACGCACGCAGCTTTGCGTCGAACGCCTGATTCGCGGAACGCGCGGTTGGCCAATGAGACCATGAGCGCCTTGGCAACGCGCGTGGGTGCATCGTTAGCGGTGGGTGCGTCGGCCCGGTGGTTGGTCCGCTCGTGGCCGGCAAGTTTCTGGCGATGACCGCAGTGCCTGAACTCTTCTGCTTGTTCCGGCCTGGGGTCAATAATGTGAGCAGTCGATGGAATAGACGCCGAACGCGAGGTGTTGTGAAAGTGCGGCCAGGACAGACCGGTGAACCGGTAATGGCTGCAATCACTCCACACTTACGGGTTTCAACATGCTTAATTCGCTTATTTCCCGTCGTCGCCTGATTGCAAGCGGAACGTTGGCGTCGGCTAGCGTCGCGCTCTCGAAGTTTGCGTTCAGCGCTTCCATGCAAGATACGTCGGCCCAATCTCCCGCCGATGCAAAAGCGACGCTCAGCGTTGTGCCCGCTTACCTGGGTTCATCGCCGCAAACGCTGCCGCCGCTGCCTTATGCGGAAAACGCGCTTGAGCCGGTGATCTCGGCGCGCACCATCGGGTTCCATTACGGCAAGCACCATCGCGCGTATTTCGATAACCTGCATAAGCTGCTGGCCGGTACGCCGCTGGCGCAGGCATCGCTTGAACAAGTGATCATGCGATCGCACGATCAACCCGCTCTCGCCGATGTCTTCAACAACGCCGCGCAAGCCTGGAATCACAACTTTTACTGGAATTCGCTGAGCCCGGTTACCACTCAGCCGAGCGACAAACTCCAGGCTGCAATCGTGCGCAAGTTTGGTTCGACCGAGGCGTTGACGAAGGCATTGGTGACGACGTCGGCATCGCAGTTCGGCAGTGGCTGGGGCTGGCTGGTACTCGATCAGGGCGAGCTAGCGGTCATCAAGACGAGCAACGCGGAAACGCCGTTCACGCGCGGACTCGCGCCGTTGTTGACGGTGGACGTGTGGGAACATGCGTATTACCTGGACTATCAGAACCGCCGTCCCGACTATCTTGTTGCTACCGTGTCGCAGCATTTGAACTGGGCGTTTGCGTCGGCTAATCTGGACCGGGTCTGAGGTGGACCGGGGGCGATATGCCCGCAGCGTGGCCGCAGGCGCACAATCCGGGCGCACAATCTATGTGTCAGCCATTTCCTTGAAGCAGGAGTTTCATGTTCATTCATCTTGACCGCGTGAGCCGGGTGGCGGCTGTGATGGCCGTCTGCGTTGCAAGCACTGCCGCGTCCGCTGCGTCCTCTATTGATCCTCCTCAGGCGGAACGCGTCGTGACGACGACCGCTTCCGGCGTGCAGGTGTATTCGTGCGAATACGATGCGCAGCATCATCTGGGTTGGGTGTTCAAGAACCCGCAGGCAACGCTCTACGATACCAGCGGCCAGGCATTGATCCGGCACTCCGCGGGGCCGTCGTGGGAGGCAGACGATGGTAGCCGGATCGTGGGTCACGTGATCGCGCAAACGCCGAGCGAAACCGCCGCGAGCGTGCCGCAGTTATTGCTCGAAACGCGTAGCACCGCGGCGAGCGGCATGCTGTCTGCTATTCGTTATGTTCAGCGTGTGAATACCGTGGGCGGCGTGATGCCGGCCTCGCCGTGTTCGACCGAACATGAGATTGGTAGCTCGCCTTACATCGCCAACTACATTTTCTACAAGTAGTGTAGGCGGCTGCGATGACTTGCGTCACAGGTGTCGACCTCTTCAAAGGACAATCATGTACGACTTCAGATTGCTGTCCCGCATTCACACGCTTCGCGCGGGTTTGCTCATTGCGTTAGTGTTGTCGATGTCGGCCTGTACGGCGCTGAGCGTGGTGACGCATTCAGTGTCGCCTGATGAAGCGAGCGTTCCTGCGGGGCGTTATCAGCTTGACGCGCATCACTGGAACGTCAGTTTTGATGTCGATCACTTCAAGTATTCGCGCTTCGTCATGCGGTTTGACAAGACTACCGCGCAGTTGAACTGGGATGCGGCTGGCATGGATCACAGTACGGTGACGGTGGATATTGATGCAACGAGTCTCGACACCAACGTGCCTATTCTTGACAAGATGGTCAAGGGTCCGGATATGCTGGACGTCGAGCATTCTCCGACCATTCATTTCGTGAGTACGGCGTTCAAGCGCACGGCGGACAACAAGGGTGAACTCACCGGCGACCTGACCATTCGGGGCACGACTCGGCCGGTTACGCTTGCAGTCACGTTTAACGGGCATGCAAAGGATCCGCTGACCAAACAACAGACGCTGGGTTTTTCCGCTGATGGACATTTCAGCCGCGCGCAGTTCGGTTTATCGACGTGGTATCCGGCTGTGGGCGACGACGTGCATGTGGCGATTCAGGCTGAGTTTGACGCCAGTTGATTTTCGCTCGCGCCGGTGGACGGGGTTTGGGGTTTTGGCGAGGTGGTCGGGGGCCGTGTTGGGGTGGCCGGTTCTGGGGTTAGTGGTCGGGGTCTATGCCGGGTTGGTGCTTTCGGCGTTAGTGGTCTGCGTGAGTCGGATTTTCTCTTTATCACTGTTAGCCACTGTGCGTGGCGGCACGTCATTTCTTTGTCCAAAGCGACAAAGAAACGAAGCAAAGAAAGCGCTTTCAAACCGCGCTACCCTAAGTGTCCACAGCGTGCAATTTCTATTCATGGGTGCCCCAAAAGCACGGTGCTCGCCAGAGCGACGGATGTGTGAACCCCTCCTTCTCGCGAATCCTGACACGAACACGCTTCGCCCCGTACGCTCTCGGGCAAGCACACTTGCTAAGGAACCCGCACGGCCTCACGGGTATTTATGGCTGCGGTTTTTTGACAGGTTAGCTACCTGGTCTGTGCGACCGTATTCATTCGCCACAGCTTCATGCGTGTTTGTGTTTACTGCTTCAGTTTTTGTGAATTGGCTGCGCGTTCTGTACCGCTATTTTCGTCGGTTACGGCCACCGGCATCTTCGCGGCCTCGTTTCCAGCGGGGTTGGCGACGTGGTTCGAGGCGCGTACACATTGGAGGGAGGTC